>NZ_JBIRFV010000002.1:0-989644 GCF_044327655.1 Streptomyces sp. NPDC018029
GCCGGGGGGCCACCGCCCCCCCCCGCCGTGGCCCCCGGCCCCCGTATGGGATGGGGGGTGGGGGGGGGGGGGGGGGGGGGGGGGGGGGGGGGGGGGGGGGGGGGGGGGGGGGGGGCCCCCGGGGGGGGGGGCGCCCCCCCGACTGTCACGCCGTCATGGAGGAAGCAGCGGCAGGCCATTCTCCTCGTGACGCCACATGATCTCCTCGATCCGTGAGACCGCGGTGGTCAGGTGCCGCCGGTACGTGCTGTACGGCATGTCCAGGCGCCGGGCCGCCGCCTCCTGGGTGGGCGCTCCCTCGATGAAGGCGAGCGTGGCGACGCGGAGCGCCTTGTCTCCCCCGCGTTCGGTGACGAGGCCCGCGACGGCGTGGGCGAGCACCTCCCGCAGCGTCATGCCGTGGTCGGTGACCAGGCGGCTGCGGCGCAACGGGTTAGCCTCCAGGGCCCGCGGCTGGTTCAGGTCGCGCAGCGCGGAGCGGACCGCGGCGGTGAACTCCGGGCGGCTCAAGGCCGGTGGGGCGAGGGGGGCGCGGGGCCGGGGAAGAGACGTACCGGAACCGTCCGAGCCCTTGTCGGCGGCGGACAGCAGTGTCTGCTGCTTGGCCGTCAGCCACGCGCGCGGCGGCAGGTCACGCCAGTCGTGGGCGAAGACGCGGTAGGCCGCTCCTCCGACGGTTACGGGCCGCGCCAGCGGTGTCATGTCGCAGAACTCCATGTGCGCGTTCCAGAACCCGTCGTCGCGCAGCACGATGAACGACCACGCCGGCCCGCTGTCCCGCAGGAGCTCGCCGAGCATGCGCCAGAGCATCAGGTCCATCACCGGCGAAGGCCGCTGATAGTGGCGCGGGTGGACGTGGAAGCGGCCGAGGGCGACGTGCTCCCCGGGGCCGAGCGGTCCGTGGGAAGCGACGTGGTCCCAGACCGCGGCGGCGATCGGGTCGTGCTCGCGGCCCTGACCCGGCTCCGGCCGCAGCCAGGCGGAGAACGCCACGGCAGGCGCTGTGCCGCGCAGCCGCTGCACCCGGAAGTCCTGTGGCCGGCCGCGGAGCCAGAAGCGGACCGCCGCTGCCGAGTCGGTGCCCTCCGCCTCCTCGGCGAGGGCCAGCACGTGCTCCTCGTCCGACGGCAGGTACGGGTGGTCCTCGACCAGCCCGGGGAGATGCCACAGGTGGCTCTGAGCCATGTGGCCCTCGCCCCGGTAGAGGAACTGCAGCGAACCGACCTCGTGCAGCAGCCGTTCGGCGGGTACGGAGCCGATCCGTTCCAGCAAGTGCTCGTGCAGGCGCCGGTACAGCTGGTCGTATCCCTCGGGGTCCCGCCACCGCAGGTCGGCCGCGAGTGCCTTGCGGACGATGTCGTGGGGGAAGACCCCTTCGGCGCAGTAGTCCACGTACGGCTGTTCCCGGAGCCACGCGAACAGTTCCGGGGCGTCGTCACCGACCATGGCACGCAGGAGTGCCCCGGTCGTCACATGGGCCTGGGAACAGACCTCGAGAGCCAGGCGGTGCCGGGGGCCCGGCAGATCACCCAGCATCCGCCGCAGCAGCGACGTGACGACGTCGGGGGCGGGGCTCCAGCATCCGGAGTCCGGCAGGTCGCTCCCCTCCGTCCCGGCCACCTGAGCGGCGAGCGCCAGGACGAGCGGGTGACCGGAGGCGAAGGCGAGCAGGGGTCCGCGCCGGGCGGGGGCAACTCCCCGTCGCTCCAGGAAGATCTCCGCCTCGCCCGCGCTGAGCTGCTTCAGCGCCACCACCTTGAGCAGGTCGCTCCAGCCGGGGTCCGCAAACCAGCCGACGTCGGGCGCGTGTCGGCCCGCGACGACCACCAGCACGTCGTCGGCCAGGCTCGGCAGGAACTCCTCGCGCAGCCAGCCCTCCAGGCTCTGGCAGTACTCGAAGGTGTCGATGAGCAGCAGGGCACCGGGCGTGTGCGCGACCGCGGCGGCCGCCTTCTCGAAGGCTTCCGGCACGGCGGGCAGGGCCCGGCCGTCCACGTGGACCACCGGTCGGCCGACGCCGCGCGCCTCCTCGGCGTACCGCCGCATGAGTGTCGACTTGCCGATGCCGCCGGGGCCGTGCACGTACAGCACGGAGGCGGCACCGGGCCGCCCGGCGAGGGCGTCGCGCAGCAGGGCCAGTTCGGTCTCCCTGCCGACGAAGGCGCTGCCTCTCGCCTTGCTCACACGCTCGGCGAGAGTGCGACGTGGCGGTGCTTCCATGTGTGGTCCTGCCCTCTTTCACGGCAGGTGCGTGCCGCATCACTTCCCCGGACCGTCACGACGGCCGGTCCTCCCCGGGCAACCCTAGCCAAGGCCCGTCACCCAGAGGTGAGCGGGCACGGGCGTCCGGGGCGGGTCGGCGAGTCCGAGGGCGGCGCTCTCGGTCAGGTCGTCCAAGAGGGTCCGCTCAGATGGGCCGTCGTATCGTGAGGGCCCGGTCAGCCGACCGGCGCCTCGTGAGAGGGCCGGGAGGCGGCGAAGTGCCGCCGCAGCGCGGACAGTCCGCTGCCGTACAGCTCCTCGACGAGCGTCTGCGCGGCGGCGGAGTCCGCGGCGTCCTCCTCCGACTCGGCCGACCACTCGACGAAGGTCTCGCCGGTGTCCGTCACGGGCAGCACCCGGAGCGTGGAGACGCTGCGCCGGACGGGGAAGGGGTGTTCGACCAGCTCGTAGGTGAAGGTGCGTGCGGTGTCGTCGAACGCGGTCAGGCGTTCCAGCACCGTGGTGTCGCCTCCGGCGAAGCGCAGGCGCCGCAGCGCACCGACCGTCGTGGCCCCACCTTCCTCCAACTCACTGGCGGCGATGGCCGGGTGCCACCGCGGGAGACCGTCGAAGGGGCGGACGAGCTGCCATACGGCTTCGGCGGTGGCGGGAAGGACTGCGCTGACGTACGTGCGTGCCATGGATGCTCCTGTGAGAGGTGGGAAACCAAGAAGGCGAGTGGTCAGACGCCTGCGGCCGTCAGCAGGCGCCGGGTGAGCGCGGCGAGGCGGTTGCGGTACGCGGGGGTGAGGGCGTCCGGCTCCGAGGGGTCGGCCCTCTCCTGACTGTGGAAGTAGGCGCCGGTCACGCCGGCGAGGTCGGCGGCGTCCACCAGTCGGCGCGTGGCGGCCACCCCCTTCTCCAGTGACTCCTGGACCGGCATGCCGGAGGTCTTCGTCATGGTGGTCGCCATGAAGGTCGCGGGATGGATTGCGTTCACGGTGATGCCCGAGTCGGCCAGTTGCTCCGCGAGGTCGACCGTGTGGCTGATCAGAGCGAGCTTGGAGCGGCAGTAGGCGTCGGCCTGAGTGAAGTGGTGTTCGTGCTGCGGGTCGTCGAAGTCGAAGAGCTGCTGGCCGACCGAGGCGACGTTGACGATGCGTGCGTGCGCGGCCTCGCGCAACAGGGGAAGGAGTTCACGGGTGAGCAGCACCGGCGCGAGGTAGTTCACGGCCAACCGGAGTTCGTAGCCGTCCGCGGAGACCTCCCGCGGGGTGTTCCCGCCCTGGAAGCCCACCCCCGCGTTGTTCACGAGGACGTCGAGACTGCGGTGCCGGGCGCGGACGTCGGCTGCGAGCCGCTTCGTCGCGGCGAGGGACGACAGGTCGGCGGGGAAGACCTCTCCGCCTGTGGTGGCGGCGACCTCGGCCAGCCGCCCCGGGTCGCGGCCGTGCAGCAGCAGGCGGTGGCCGTCCGCCGCGAGATCCTCGGCCAGCGCGCGGCCGAGGCCGTCGGACGCTCCGGTGATCAGGATGGTTGCCACGTGGGCCCCTTTCGATGGGATGCGGTGGTGCGTGCGCACAGATATGCGCACCTTGCGAGCGGCCACCGCCCAACAGGTGTCACTTTAACTCAACACCTGTTGATTCTTGGCTCCTGCCTGTGTCCCTGCGTCTGTGCCCCACCGCCCCGGCCCCTCCCCCGCCCCGCCGCGACCGCCGACCAGGAGCCGGAACGGCCTCTCCCGCTGGCTACCCTGAGCAGGGCTCCTCACCGTCTGACGCCGTTCTTCGTGGAGACAGGAGCCGCAGAAGGAGAGGAAGCCGCGTGGCAGCCCGACGCACCGACACGAGCACACCTGAAGAGCCGGCCCAGGCCGCCCCGCGCAGCTGGTCGCGTCCCGCCAGTCGGGGGGACCGTCGCTTGGAAGGGCTGCTCTCCGCCGCGGAGACGTTGCTGACGGAGAAGCCGTTCGCTGAGATCTCCGTAGGAGAGGTCGCCGCCAAGGCGGGCATCTCACGGCCGACGTTCTACTTCTACTTCGACACCAAGCACTCCCTGCTGGCGGCCCTCCTGGAACGGGTCATGCAGGACAAGCTGGAGATCGCGCTGCGCGGCTTCGGCACCACCGAGGCGGATCCGACGCCGCAGCGGACGTTCGAGGCCAACTACACCGAGATCCTGGCGCTGTGGCGGGAGCACGCACCGGTGGTGCTGGCCGCGTCCGACGCCATGGGGGCGGACGCGGAACTGCGAAGCGTCTATACCGGGCTGCTCAATCTGTTCATCGAACCGGCCACGGCGTGGATCGAGCACGAGCGGGCCACGGGACGTGCCCCGGCGGGCACACCCGCCGGCATCCTCGCCACCACACTGGTGTGGATGAGCGAGCGCAACCTGTACGCCGCTCTGCTGGGCATGGAGCCCCGCATCCCCGACGACCAGCGCGTCGCCGCCCTCGCGGAGGTCTGGATCCGCAGCGTCTTCGGCGGCCAACCGCCCGCTCCAGCAACGGCCTGACGCGGCTTCGGCGGATGGCATGGCCAGATCTCCGCGCCATCCTCCTTGAGGAGGGGGTTGCAAGGAGGAGACGGCACACCCTTTTCCACCTGGAGGACCAGGGCCAGGCGGGTTGTCCGGTTCTAGTGTTTGACGAGTCGACACGCTCGGATACACCCGCGGGCTTCTTCACGGAGATGCCCCGCAAAAGGAGAGAGAAAGCATGCCCGACATGGCCGACCAGGTGGCGGAAGAACTGCCTCCTTCGTTTTCCCACACCGCCTTGATCGTGGAAAGCATCGAGAAAGCGGCAGACAGGTTCCGGGAAGTATTCGGTGTGTCCTTCGGAAGCGCCGAAGAATATGCCTTCTCCCGCACCGACGCCTCTGGCCGTACCACACATTCCACTCTGCGCATGAGTGTGTCCCTCACACGGGAGCCCTACTTCGTCCTGGTCGAGGCGGTGGACGAGCAGGACCGTGTGTTCGACCGGGAGCAGTTGGGTTCGCTCGCCTACTGGGGCTGGTGGGAGGAAGACCCCGAGGATCGGTTGCGAAAGCTGCGTCAGGAAGGCGTCGGGATCGCCGCGACCTACGCGACGGCGCCGGGCTGCTCACCAGAAATGATCATCACGGAGCCCGATCTGTACGGAACCCGGATCTGTTACGTGGCACCGGCCTTGAAGAACCGTATGACCGCGCAAGCCGGGCTCGCGGAGGAGGGTTCGCTGCCCGACTCCTATTACCACGTGGGGATGGTCGTACCGGACATCGACGAGGCGATCCAGCGGTGCGCCACGGTGTTCGGCGTATCCTTCACCGCCGCGGCCTGGACCGAATCCCCGCATCAGCAAGAAGGGGATGTCACCCACATACCGTTCCGGCAGCGTCAGGCAATATCCCGTACCCGCGAGCCGTACGTCGAACTGATCGAAGCCACTGGCGACGGCGTCTTCGGTCCTTCCCGCGCGGGCACCCTGCTGTATTACGCCTGTTGGGAACGCGATATGAAGGCCCGGCTCGCCCGGCTCAGGTCCCAGGGCTTCGGCATGGATGCCGTCATACGCATGGACGCCGCATCGGATCCGATCGCCGCCATCACGTCGTACGACCACCACGGCATCAGGCTGGAATTGGCCGACCCCGCCGTGAAGCCGGTGATGGAGCAGTGGGCGAGGGCAGGACAGCTTCCCGGTTCCTGACACCGAGGTCCACCGCCTGCGGCAAGCAACGAGAACACCTGGGCCCGGAAGCACCTTCGGGCAGTGCGCCAACATACGTCCCCACTGATGTCGTCCAATCTCATCATCTCTTGCGCGCCTAGAGAGCCGGAGGACAAGTGAGCCTCGATCGGCCGCAAAACGCCGGCACCACGTCGGCGGCTGAGCCTGGCTCCGCGCGCCCTTGATGTCGCCTTGCGCGGCGGCATCAAGGGCGCGGCCTTGAGCGCCCAGCCGGTGCCGTGCGGCTGGCCGCGTCCGGCGATCGCTGGGCGGATACCACGGACTCGCAGCAGGCGCCGGTACTTGTCATGATCGTAGCCACGGTCGGCGAAGAGCATGTCCGGCCGACACCGGGGCCGGCCGACGAGACCAGCCACGGCCGGGATCTTGACCAGCAGAGGCAGAGGCTGGGTGACGTCGTTGCGGTTCCCGCCGGTCAGCGAGACCGCGAACGGGATGCCCTGCCCGTCGGTGAGAACGTGGCGCTCGCTGCCCGGCCGCGCGCGGTCGACCGGGCTGGACCCACCTTTAGGCCTCGCCGAGCGGCCCGGATGTGCGAGGAATTGATCACCGTCCGAGTCCAGTCCAGCTGGTCGGCCGACCGCAGCTTCTTCAGCAGCGCGACGTGCAGTTGGCCCCAGGCGCCAGCCTCGTTCCGGGCCGCCAGACGTCGCCAGGCGTCGCCAGCAGGTCACGCCCGAGCCGAAGCCCAACTCCCCTGGCAGGCACACCCATTGGATGCCGGTGTAGAGCACGAACAAGATCCCGCACAACGCCTGCCGGTCCGGCACCCGCGGCCTGTTCTGCCCTCTACCTTCTTCGGACCTCGCTCGGCAGCAACGGCTCGACCAGCGACCACAGTTCGTCCGACACGATCCGATGCACCGCCGCCCGCGACGCCGGGCACAGCGTGCTGCGACTACCAGCACGCGCGTGGCCCCGCCACGCCTGTGATCAGTCGCAAGGCCCGCGCGCTCCCTGGCGAGTCACCGATTGCCTCCACTGCCGTACGGCGCATACAGGTCGAGGAGCCTCGTGCGGGCGGCCTGCAGCCGGTGGGCCAGGATTTTGCCGACCCACTGACCCACGTCCCTGCCGAAGGCGGGATCTCGTCCGCACATGCGGCGGACGGCAGCGGCCTCGAACTCGTGGGCGCACACCGGAGATACGGTTTCGGCCCCCAGTTGCCAGACATGTGGCGGGAACAGCCAGGACCAACCGACGAGTTCGTCGAAGCCGAGTCGCTCGATGACGGGTGCCCGGTAGCCGGGAACCCGCATGTCCAGGGCGATGGTGCCGGAGCGGATGATCCAGAAGCGGTCGGCGCGGCCGCCTTCATTGAACAGGCGGGTGCCCGCCGGGAAGGTGACCTCGCGAGCCAGGCTCATCAGCCTTTCCCGGTGCTCGGCCGAGAGTGCCTGCACCATGCGCGGGGTGGTGACGGTGGTCATGGGAATCTCCTGGAGGCCGTGGTCCCGTACTGCCGTGGTCCCGGTACTGCTTACTCACAGCGTCGTACGTCGCGGGCGCCGGAGCGCAGGGGCCGTCCGGGCACCCGCAAAGGCCGACCGGCCCCCTTGGCCCGCCCCTCGATTCCCCCGGATGCTGCAGGGCACCCGGGAGCCGTGACGTGTGAGGCGGCGGCCCGAGGGCCGGCGTGACGTACCAGCGAGCGGGGGCGCAGCCAGGCAAACAGACCGCGGAGCAGGGGAGTTGCGAATCGTGGGGCAGCATCCGCTGGTGGTGGGCGTGGACGGTTCGCAGGACAGCTCGCGGGCAGTTGACTGGGCGCTCGACGAGGCCGTCCGGCGCGGCGGCGGGCTCCGGATCGTGCACGCGTCGAGCTGGGAGTGGTACGAGGGTCACGAACCGTCGATGGGGATCAGCGGTGACTCCGTGCAGGCGTACGCGGAGCGGATCGTGACCCAGGCGGTCGAGCACGCCTCTCGGCGCACCGTGGCCGCGAAGGTCACCTGTGTGGAAGTCATCAGTCAGGTGCCGCCTGAGGACCCCGCGGCCGCCCTGATCCGCGAGAGCCACCGGGCGAGCGCCGTGGTGGTCGGCACCCGGGGGCCCGGCAGTCTCGCCGGGCTGTTGCTCGGGTCGGTGAGCCTGTCGGTGGCCGCACACGCCGCCGCCCCGGTGATCGTGGTGCGCGGCAGCGGGGAGAGCCACGGCAGCCGCTTCGGCCGGGTGGCGGTCGGTGTCGACCTCGCGGAGCGCTCGACCGCGGCACTCGACTTCGCCTTCCGGGCGGCCGAACTGCGCGGCGCCGCCCTGCGGGCCGTGCACGCCTGGCGCTGCCCGGCTCATGAGGTTCCCGACCACTCCCGCGGCGACGATGTCGTCGAGGGCAGTGCCCGCACCGCCCTCCTTGCGGCCGCGTCGGACGCGGACCTGCTGGTCGTCGGTGCCCGTCGGCGCAAGGGGCACGTCGGCATGCAGCTCGGGCCGGTCAACCACGCGGTTCTGCACCACTGCGCGTCTCCGGTCGCGATCGCGGGCACCGGGCCTCCTACCGGCCTTCCACCCCAACTGGCCTCGGACCGGGGCCGTTCGGCCCCCGCACCAGGGCCGTGTGCCACCAGCCATGACGCCCGGTCAGTGAGACATTCAAGGGGCAACAGGCAACCCCTGGCCCTCCTCGGCGCGACGACCGCGAGGCACCACCACGCACAGCGAGGGATACAGACCTCAAGGTCCTGACGCCCGGTAAGCGCCGACGCGGCGCCAGGACCCTCCCGGGGCGGCACGTCCGAGCGCGTCCGCGCTCGGAGGCCGCCCCGCCCGCCCGCGCGACCGGAGGGGAGCCGGTCGCGCGGGCGGGCCAAACCCGAGCCCGCCCCCACCCCCCACCGGGTACGCCCGGTCCCGGCACGGCCCCGAACGGCCACGTCGAGAGGGCCGGTCGGCCCTCCCCCGCCCCCGGCCGACGACGCCATGCTGAGTCGACGGAGCAGCGGCCGACACGGTCGCACCACGCCCCATGAAACCTTTGAGGAAGGTATGCGATGACCCCCGCGATCACCGTAGGAGTGGACGGCTCTCCCGAAAGCCTCGCGGCTGTCGACTGGGCCGCCGACGAGGCCGCGCTCCGTGGAGCACCGCTGCGTCTGGTGCACGCCTGGCTCTGGCAGCCCCTTGAGGTGCCCATCGTGCAGGACCCGGAGGAGCAGGCGAAGTCCGCCCGCGGCATCCTGCGGGAGGCCGAGACGCGTGCGGCAGGCCGGCACCCCGAGCTGCGGTGCGCCTCGGAAGTGGTGTCGGACACCGCCGTCGCCGCCCTGCTGCGCGAGGCCGAGCGCGCCGAAACGCTGGTACTGGGCTCGCGAGGGCACGGCGCCCTCCTCGGGTTCCTGCTGGGCTCGTACGGACAGCAGGTGATCGCCGCCGCCTCCTGCCCGGTCGTCTCCGTCCGTGTCCCGCAGGACGGAGCCCTGCCGGACAGCGGTGACGTCCTCGTGGGGCAGCAGGGGTCCGCGGAGGACAGCGCCGAGGTGCTGGGCTTCGCCTTCCGGGCGGCGGCGGCGCGGGGTGCCGCGGTACGCGCGGTACGGGCATGGAGCCTGCCGTCCGTCTTCGCCTACAGCCCCGGATCACTGCGGCTGGCGGACGAGGCGGGCGGCCTGGTGCAGTACGAGGAGAAGGCGCTGCGGGAGGCACTCGCGCCCTGGCGCGACCGGTTCCCCGACGTGCCAGTGGTCGAGCACGTCGAACTGGGCAGCGGCGGACAGGTACTGCTCGCGGCGGCCCCCGGCGCTCGGCTCCTCGTCGTCGGCCGCCGGACCCGCCGCTCCCCTGTCGGGACCCGCATCGGCTCCGTCGCGCACGCCGTCCTGCACCACGCGCCCTGCCCCGTGGCCGTCGTACCCCACGCCTGAGGCCCCCGTCGCGCCCCGCCCCTCCTTTCTCGTGGAAGGCAGCCCATGACCAGCACCTCCATCGCCCACATCACTCCCATCCACGTGACGACAGAGACACAGTGCGACGGAGTGAGGGGCCTGGCGCTCGCCGGTGAGCTCGACCTCGACACCGTCGCGCGCATCGAGCCCGAGCTGATGCTGGTGTCGGCGGGGGGCGGGACGGAGGTCGTCCTGGATCTGGCGGGCCTCACCTTCTGCGACACCTCCGGGGTGAAACTGCTCCTGCACCTGCACCGGCGGTGCGCGGCGGACGGCGTCCGGCTCCGCCTGTGCCGCATTCCGCGCCGGCCGGGCCGGGTGCTGCGCTCTCTCGGCGTGGACCGCGCGATCCCGTGCTCGTTCGCCTGAGGGTGGCCACGTCCGGGGTGCGGCCGATCCGCGAGGGGCCCGCCGCAGGGACCATTCGGCCCTGGCCCCGTGAGACGCATACAGGAACGCTTGACGTCAGGCCGGGACGGATTGGGCGGACAGCCGCAGTGGAGGGTGCGCACGATGAACGAGTACGCGGACCAGGCGAAAGGTTCCCGCGAAGTGGCGCCGCGGCACCTGACGCCCCTGTCCCGGACCGACGCTCTGAGGCTCCTGGGCGGCGTCTCGCTGGGACGCATCGTATTCACCCACCAGGCGCTGCCCGCGGTACGTCCCGTCAACCACTGCCTCGACGGCGACGACGTCATCGTCGGTCTCCACGACGGCACGACGCTCGCCTCACTCACGGCGCCCTCCGAGGGGCCGGGACTTGTCGTGGCGTACGAAGCCGATGTGATCGATGCCGAGACCCACCTCGGCTGGAGCGTGGTCGTCACCGGATACGCGCGCCTGGTGACGCATCCCGACCAACTGGACCATTACCGCTCCGTCCTGCGGCCGTGGGTGACGGGGGCCATGCAACACGCCCTGCGCATCCAGCCCGACATCGTCACCGGCTTACGGCTGACCGTTCAGCCCTGGACGGCGACTCCAGCGCCCCTCAACGGGACACCCGGCACCGCGGCCGCGAATTCACCCTCCGCGTGAAGGCAGGCGCACAGCCGCCAGACGTCACGTGTTGCCGGAGACGTCCAAGGGGGCACGCCACACGAGTCGCGTGCCGTTCCCGGCCGCCCCTTCGATCTCGAACGTGCCTCCGACCGCATGCGCCCGCTCCGCGAGGTTCCCGAGGCCACTGCGCCGGCCTCCCTCGGGGATGCCCTTGCCGTTGTCCGACACCGTCAGGACGACCTCGTCGGCGGTGGCCTGCACACTGACCTCCACCCGCGTCGCCTGCGCGTGCCGCGCCGCGTTGCTCAGCGCCTCCGTGAGCGCCGCCATGATGTGGTCGGCCACCTGCGCGGGCACATCGGTGTCCAGGAGCCCCTCCATACTGAGCCGGGGCGGATAGCCGAGCGCCGGCGCGGCTTCCCCGACCGCTCGGGCGACCTGGGCGCGCAGGCTGGGGCCGATGTCCTCGTCGCGGGTACGGAGGCCGAAGATCGTAGAACGAATGATCTTGATGGTCTCATCCAGGTCACCGACGGCCCGCTCGACCCTTTCCGCGGCGCCCCTGTGCTCGACGAGACGCGCGGCGCTCTGCAGGGTCATGCCGGTCGCGAAGAGCCGCTGAATCGCCAGGTCGTGCAGGTCGCGGGCGATGCGGTCCCGGTCCTCCAGCAGGGTGAGCTGCTCGGCGTCGTGACGGCGCTCGGCGAGCTCCAGGGCCAGGGCCGCTTGTCCGGCGAAGGCGAGCAGCGGGGCGAGCTCCTCGTCGGTGAACGGCTGGCCGTCCAAGGAGCGCGCCAGGAGGAGGACGCCCCGGGTGTCCTCGCCGCCGGTGCCCAGCGGCACGGCCACCGCGGGGCCGAGGCCGTCGAAACGGCGAGGCCCGGCGTGGTACCGCTCGTCGGCCGCGAGGACGGCGGAGGTGACCGGCGTGCCGGTCTTGTAAGCGGCGCCGGACAGGGTGCCGACCACGGGGACGACCAGACCTCGCCGCTCGCTCTCGTCCGCCCCGATCGCCAGCTCGACTACGAGGTCGTCGGTCCCCGCGACGGGCACCGACACGTCCGCGAGGCGGGTTCCGGTGATCTCCAGGGCGCGGCGGGCGATCAGTTCGAGCACCTGGAGCCGGGGGCTGCCGGAGAGCAGGTGGTTGGTGATCTCCGCGCTGGCCTGCAGCCAGCGCTGCTGGCGCTGCGAGTTCTGGTACAGCCGGGCGTTGTCGATGGCCACGCCGGCGGCCACGGAAAGGGTGGAGATCACGGACTCGTCCTCGGCGTCGAAGTCCTGCTCATCCCGCTTGTCGGTGAGGTAGAGGTTGCCGAAGACCTGGTCGCGGACTCGGATCGGCACGCCCAGGAACGTGCGCATCGGCGGGTGGTGCGCCGGAAAGCCGTACGACGCCTCGTGAGCGCTGAGATCGCGCAGCCGCAGCGGTTCGGGGTTGTGGATGATCTCGCCGAGCAGCCCGTGTCCGGCAGGCAGGTGGCCGATCTTCGCGATCTCCTCCTCCGACAGCCCCGTGGTCAGGAACTGCGAGAGTGTGCGGCCGTCGGGACCGATGACGCCCAGCGCGCCGTACCGCGCGTCCACGAGCTGCGCGGCGGCCTCGACGATGCGGCGCAGCACCTGTGCCAGGTCCAGCTCGCGGCCCACCGAGACGACGGCTTCCAGCAGACTGTGCACGCGGTCCCGGGTGCCGCGAGCGGCGTTGATGCGCGCCTGCAGCTCCTCCAGCAGCTCGTCGAGCCGCATCTGAGGCATCCGGGACAACGGTTCCTCAACGCCCACAGACCCCTCCTCGATCCACCACGCCCTGCCCTTCTCCAGCCTATCCACTCGTACTGCCGCCGAGGGAAACCAACGGGGGAACCAGCCGGGACTTACGGGGAGCCCGCGGTCGGTGGACAGGACGGCATGGGAGGGGAGAAGGGACGGCAGGGTACGGCGTGCCAGGCCCCCCGGGACGCTGCCGGGGGCTCTACTTCGGCGGGTTCGAGGCGTCGTTGTGGGGACGGTCGGTCAGCTGGGTGGCAAGCACGGCGGCCTGCACACGGCGTTCCACCCCCAGCTTGGCGAGGAGGCGGGAGATGTTGTTCTTGACGGTCTTCTCGGACAGGTAGAGCCGCTTGCCGATTTCCCGGTTGGTCAGCCCCTCCCCCACCAGCGCGAGGATGTCCCGCTCCCGCTCCGTCAGTCCGGCGAGGCCGGACGGCTGCTCCTCCTTCTGCTGGCCGCCACCCCGCAGCCGGGCCATCACCCGCGCGGTCGCTCCGGGGTCCAGGAGAGACTGCCCCGCGGCCACGGTGCGTACGGCGGAGACGAGGTCCGTGCCGGTGATCTGCTTGAGGACATAGCCCGACGCACCGGCCATGATCGCGTCGAGAAGCGCTTCCTCGTCGTCGAACGACGTCAGCATCAGGCAGGAGAGTTCCGGCATCCGGGAGCGTAGTTCGCGGCAGACGCTCACTCCGTCACCGTCGGGAAGCCGCACGTCCAGCACGGCCACATCGGGACGCAGGGCAGGGACGCGTACAAGGGCCTGTTCCGCGGTGCCCGCCTCTCCGACCACGGTCAGGTCGGGCTCGCCGTCCAGCAGGTCGTGCACCCCTCGACGTACGACCTCATGGTCGTCGAGGAGGAAGACCTTGATCGGCTCTGGCGCCGAGCCGTCGGCGCCGGCGGTGTTGTCCGTCATCAAGCAGCTCCGTGATTCCTGATCGCCCCCGGAGGCGGGGGCCGACTTGCAGCATGTACCGGACCAGGGTCCAAGGGCCAGGGCCGGATGGCCCATTTCCCGCTCCGCATGCTCCGCTCGGCGCGATCCTCCTGTCCGGCGCCCTTCCGCTCATGGCCCCTGTGCTGTCGAGCGCCGATGGGCCGAAAGGCCCTCCCTGTGGGCCCTGACCGGATCTGCCACGTCGCCCGTCCGAGCGGAAGGGTGGTGCTGCACGACACGAAGCCTCCGGCCGACACGGCCGTACGCCAGTACGACGGAAAAGAGGTGATCGCGGTGAGGACCCGCACCGTAGGTGAAGTGATGACCGACGAGGTGGTCCAGGCACGGCCGGACACCTCCTTCAAGGAGTTGACTGCCCTCCTCACGACACACCGCATCAGCGGGCTGCCGGTCGTGGACGAGGACGACAAAGTGATGGGCGTGGTCTCGCAGACCGATCTCACCCGGCGCCAGGCAACCCGGCACGGCCGTTCTCATCCCGCCTCGCCGAACGCCCCGACGGCACGGACTCTGATGACCACTCCGGCAGTCACCGTGCATCCCGAACAGCGCGTCGTCGACGCCGCTCGCATCATGGAGCGGCGACATGTCGCCCGGCTTCCCGTGGTGGACGAGGAGGACCGACTCATCGGCATCACCACCCGCCGGGACCTCTTGACGGTTTTTCTGCGGACCGATGAGGAGATACACAGGGACGTCGCCGCGGAGCTCCGGGCGCGGACGCCGCTGGCCGACCGGGACGACATCCGGCTACGAGTACGTGACGGGGTGGTCCAGCTGGAGTGCCCGTCTCACGGAGCCGTAGACGCGACGGCGCTCTTGCGAGCCGCCTGGCAAGTGGATGGCGTGGTCGGGGTCGTGCGCGTCACGCATGACGCATGACACCAGCTCAGCGCACCCGCCTCCGCGGTTTCAGCGGCACGTTCGGCAGTTCGGGGGCGGGGAGTGGGTCCCCGTCGCATCCCTTCACCGAGCCGCCTTGTTCGCTGCGAGGGGTCAGCAAAAGGTCAGCATCGCCCACTTGATGTTCGCGCGACCCTGGCCGTGTGGCGGCGATACCCCTCGGGCGGCGAGGCGGGCATCAAGGGGTTCGCCGCCCAACCGATCGAGCCCGGCATGAGGTGGCGAGAATCGCTGTTGCACCCGGGCTGCGCCCGATGGATCTCGATGGCCGAGGCCCTCGGCTGGGGCGCCTGGAAGCCGCACCCGCCCGCCAACTCGACTGTCGGAGTGGCGGGCGGCCGGGCGGAGAGAACCGTCCACGCCGAACACCCCACCGCCCAGGCGACGCCCACCGCGTGGCGCTGGACCCTGCGCAGCAACAACCAGGCCCACGCCGCCGAGCACCGTCCCGGCACCGGATCCGATTCGGGTCACCGCCGCCGAGGCCGGGAACCTGCAGACCTTCCCCGCCGAACTACCCCGGGCAGGGCAACAAGGGTTGGGAAGTTCAATTGGCTCGGGGAGCGCGGCCGCATCCAAGAGCTGAGCCGCCTTGAGGCGCTGTCCGACCGGCTCGTGCTCGCCGGCGGCGAGGACGCCCGCGGCGAACTCCCCTACCGCACAGCCGCGTTCCTGGCAGAACGTCTCGGTACGGAGCTGCTGCGCTTCCCCGGCGGACACACCGGCCTGACCACGTACCTGGCGGCCTTCGTCGAGCGCATGGCGAAGGCGCTGCGCGCCTCACGGTGTGTCAGGCGTCGCCGGTGCCGTCGGAGACGGTCACGGTGACCGGGGTGCCCGCCTCGACCGTGCGGCTGACCGTGCACAGCCGGTCGTGGGACGTCTTCACGGCCCGGGGCAGGATGGTGCGGGCGCGCTCCCCCGACGGACCGTCCGGGAACGTGACGTGGAAGGCGACCCCGAGGTCCGACATCCGGTTGCCGCCCTCGTCCTCGACCTTGGTGCCGGTCACGGTGACGGTGAACGCGGCCGGTTCCTCGTGACGGCTCGTGGCGACCTCCACGTCGGCCGCGCTGCAACCGCCGATCGCTGCGAGGAACAACTCGACCGGCGTGAAGTCGGCACCCCCGCCGGTGCCGAAGGTCAGCGTGCTCCCTTGGGCGTTGGTCGCGGTGAACCGGCCGGGGCCTGCCCGCTCGATGGTGACGGAACGCAGTGCATTGTCAGTCATGCGAGGAGAGTACTGTCCCGCCGTCGCCGGCCCGGCGACATCCACTCGCTCACGGGCTCCCGTCCGCCTCGGGGGACGACGGCGGCGGTGCGGGCCCGGACGCGGGCGACTCTTCCTCGACCGAGGAGGGCGGCTGCGTGGCGGGCGAGGAGGGCGGCGCCGATGAGGAGGGCGGCAGGACCGACGAGGGCGGGCACGAGCTTGCCGGGGGCACCCCGGGGGACCGCGCGTCGCACGGCGGCGTACTGGCCGTCGAGGTCGACTCGTCGGGGGACGGGGTGTCCGGGTGCCGTGAGGGAGGCCTGGTCGCCGGAGGCTTCGTCTTCTTGTCGCCGGTGCCCGTGTCGCCCTTGTCCCGGGTGAACCAGTCACCGCTGTCCGGGTCGTACACGACGAACTGGTTCACGACCTGGGTGGCGGGCGCCACGACCACGACGTTCGAGGGCCGGTACCCGGGCCACGCGTCGCCCGTCTGCCGCGGTGTGCTCTTCTGCGCGACGGGTGGCAGCAGCGGGTTGCCGCAGGCGCAGCGCACCCGCGGCACGCCATGGTCGTCGACCAGTACCGCGGTGCCGGTCTGCAGCACGGCCTGGTAGCCGGTGGCACGGCCGTCGCGGTAGCCGTGGTTGGTCACGCGGGTGTCCAGCCGCAGGTGCACGGGCGTGAGCGAGCGCAGGTAGCGGGGGACGCCGGACGGTTCGATGTCGAGGACGGAGGCGAACGCCTTGTTCTTCGCCGGGTCCTTCTGGAGCGCGCCGACCTGCTTCTCCACGTCGCAGCTGCCGACCTTCCGCGTCCCGCCGTAGAGACCGGGCGCCGCGCCGTCGACGCCGCGCGTCACGTTGGCCGAGGCGGACGAGCTGGGCAGCTCGCTCGGGGAGGGTGGCGTGGAGCCCTCGCGGGCCGTCGACTGGGTGAAGGGGTCGGGCCCCGACTTGCCCGCGGGCTGGAGGAGGACCTCGCCGCCCGACTCCGACGAGCCCTCGGGGCGGGTGAGGACGACGGCCAGGATCACCGCGGCCACCACCGCGGCGGAGATCGCCGCGACGCGGGGCGCCGACTTCCACCACGGGCGACCTCCTCCGCGACCGGCACCGTGGCCGCCCCCGCCCGTGCCGTCGGACCCGCCGCCGCGGCCCCCGCCACCGGCCGGACCGCTCGGCGGGCCGTCGCTCGGCGGGCCCGAGGGCCGCGCACCACCCGGAGGCGGCGTCGAGCCGGCGGCGCTCGCGCCCGCCTGGGTCTCGCCCGGCCCCGAAGGGGTCGGCTGCGAAGGACCCGAGAGCGGGCCCGAAGGGGGTCCTGTGGGGCGTCCTGACGACGGCGGTTCGACGCTCACGAACACTTCCCTGTGTGGGGGGGGGATCGGCGACGTACCTTTTATTCCGGTACGCGCCTATTGTGTGCCCCGACGTCCGGGGCCCCGCAAGCCGACGCCGGTCGGCCCTCCCGAAAGCCCTCTCGAAGCCCTCCCGAAGTCCCTCTCGAAAGGCGGACCGGTCCCGCGCTGCTTAGCGTGGCACCGTGAGCGAGCAGACACCGCCGCGGCGGGCCGGGGCGCAACGCGCGGAGCAGGGCCGACGGGCCCCTCATGGCTGGCCCCATGCCCTTGCGGCCGTGCTCGCCTCCTTGGCGGCCATGGCCGTCGTCGCCGGGCTCGGCCTGTGGGCCGCGGGCGCCGCCGACCTGCCCGGCGGGGCGTTCCCGAGTGTCGTCGCAGCCGTCGTCGTGATGGCGGTCGGCGGTTCCGTCGAGCTCTCCGGCGACGCCGGGATGATCGCCGAGACGGACGCGGGGCTCTCCGTGCTCCCGCTCTCCGTCAGCCTCGTCGGCGCTCTGGTGGTCGCCGCCGGGTTCCTCCGGCCGCTGCGGCACCGGGCCGTGGCCGACGTGCGGGAACTCGCCGGCTGGGCCGCCCGGATCGCGGTGCTGTGGCTGCTGCTGCTCACCGGCCTCGGCCTGCTGGCCCGGCACCGCTTCGCGATCGCGCCCGGCGACGGGCCCGCCGGGGAGATCGGCGATCTGCTGGACTCCTCGCCCGAGGTCGGATTCAAGACGGATGTGCCGCTGACCCTCGTCTTCGGACTGCTGTGGCTCACGGGCGTCCTCGTCGTGGCACTGTCCGTCTCGCGCGGCGCCCCGCTCCCCGCCCGCCTGCTGCGCTTCCAGGAATCAGTGCGTCCCGCGGCGTACGCCATGGTGTTCCTGCTGCTGTCGTACGCCGCCCTGGGGCTCGCCGCCGGCCTCGTCGTGGCGGCGACGCGCGGCCATGCCGCCGAGACGTTCGCGGTGCTGCTGCTCGGGTTGCCCAACCTCGTCTGGCTCGCCTTCACCCTGGGGCTCGGCGCGTCCTGGGAGGGCCGGGTCGACGGGCCGTTCGGGCTGCCCATGCCGCGGGTCCTCGACGAGGTGCTGCGTACGCCGGCCGATTCCACGCTCAGTTTGCGGACTCTCGCCGAGCACGACGGGCGGGTGTGGTGGCTGCTGGTCGTCGCGGCGGTCCTGGTGCCGACGGCGGCGTTCCTGATGGCGGCCCGCTCCCCGGCACGGATGCGGGCCTGGCAGCATGCCGTACACATGGCGGTGGCGCTGGCCCTCACCGTGCTCGCCGTCTGTCTCCTGGCGGGCGTGTCGGCCCACTACGGGCTCTCGCTCCTCGGCATCGGGGATCTCGGCGGGGGTCTGTCCGGCCTCGTGGAGCTGCGGCCGCACCTCTGGAAGGCGCTGCTCCTGGCCGTTGCCTGGGGTCTGGTCTCGGGGTTCCTCGGCGGGGTGCTGGCGCGGCGGGTCCATCGGCGGGGCGAGGTGCGGCCCGGGGCCTGACCTGGCGCGGGCTGTCCTGGCCTGGAGCGGGCTGTCCTGGCCTGGCGCGGGCTGTGCGGTCGGCCGTCGGGAGACCGGCCGCTCTATTCGGTCAGCCGCCGGAAGACCGGCTGGGCCCAGCGGGGCGGGTCGGGGGGCGCGTCCGGGTGGGCCGGAGCTTGCTCGACGCGGCGGTCCACCCACGTCGGGGGGTGGCCGTCCGTACTGCTGCCCATGGCCGCGGCCCGCAGCGTGGCGGCGAATTCCAGGCACGACCCGTACCGGTCCTCCGGGCTCTTGGCCAGCGCCTTGGCGAGGACCCCGTCGAGGCCGGGGGCAACACCCGGCCGCTTCTCCGTCAGGCGGGGCGGCTGGTCGTACTGATGGGCCCAGAGGAGGGCGAAGTCGTCGTCGCGCTGGAACGGCGGCCCGCCCGCCATGGTCTCGTACACGACGCAGGCGAGGCTGTAGACATCGCATCGGCCGTCCACCGGGCGGCCCGATATCTGCTCCGGCGCCACGTAGTCGAGGGTTCCGACGAACTGGCCCACGGTCGTGAATCCGGTCAGCGACAAGGACTTCTTCGTGAGGCCGAAGTCCGTGAGGTAGGCGTGCTCGGGGTGGTCGCTGTCCGTGCCCTTGGCGATGAGAACGTTGCCGGGCTTGACGTCCCGGTGGACCAGGCCGTGGTCGTGCGCCGCGTCGAGCGCGGACGCGACCTGGGTGGCGATGCGGAGCGCAGCCGTGACGGAGAGCGGGCCGCCGCGGTCGAGCAGGTGGCGCAGATCGCTCCCGGGGACATACCGCATGGCGATGTAGAGCACCCCGTCCGTCTCGCCGGCCTCGAAGACGGGCACGATGTGCGGGTGTTCGATCGCGGCGGCGACACGTGACTCGTGCGTGAAGCGCCGCCGGAAGGTGTCGTTGCGGGCGAGTTCGGGGGCGAGCAGCTTGAGGGCGACGGTCCGGTCGAGGCGCAGGTCCCTGGCGCGGTAGACCACGGCCATGCCGCCGCGGCCGATCTCGCCCTCGACTTGGTAGTCCGCGATCCGCTGTCCGATCAGCTCGGAGGGCCGCCCGGAGTGCGGGCTCGGGCCGCCCTCGCCCGGCGCGGCCGCCATCAGGCGTCACCGGGCCGGAGCGGCTGATCGGGTTCGTCCCCCTCGGGCGGGAGAAACGGGGCGGGGTGTCCGCCGTGCGGGGTGTGCAGTTCAGGGGTGTGCAGTTCATCGACCACCTGAGTCTCCCCAGGCCCTACCGCCTCGCCCACCACCCGCGTCGGCTCAGGCCCTACCGCCTCGCCCACCACCCGCGTCGGCTCACGCCCTACCGCCTCGCCCACCACCCGCGTCGGCTCGGGCCCTGCCACCTCATGTATCACCTGCGTCTCCCCCGGCCCCGTCCCGGCGGTCGAACCGTCGGTTCCGTCGGTCGGTTCCTGCGCTGCGGGGACGAGGCGGGTCGGTTCCTCGTCAGGCGGAGGGGAAGCGCCGGGGCCGGTGGCGGCTGCCCGTGGGGGTTCGGCGGCATCGTGGTCATCGCCGTTCCCCTCGGCAGCGGGCCCTTCCGTCGCCGCGTACGTACTGAGCCTCGTTCCGTCGCAGTACACCCACCGCTCGTGGTCGGCGTCGTAGAGCCACAACGATTCGCCCTCCACGACCACGCCCACCCGCAGCCCGTGCGTCCCGCGCCGGAAGGACTCCCCGTCGCCGCCACCCGCCAGTTCCTCCACCGCACTCCGGTAGCGGCCGAGGGCGTCCTCGGTCCTGGTCAGCAGCGGACGCGGGTCCGCCGTGCGGGTCAGGGGGCCGCTCGCGCCCGGTGGATCGCGCGGCACGGCGAGCAGGAGCCGGCCGTCGACCCATGCCGACCAGCCGTTGGCGCACACGATCCGGCCCCAGTCGCCGAGGCGGTCGACCAGCTGCACGGGCAGCAGCGCGTCGAGGGGGGTCGTCGGACGCTCCACGTCGGGTGCCTCCCAGGCGGGCATTCCGTCCTGGGGAACCACATGGGTGGGGCGGAAGTCCGCGGGGGTCATCGCCGGCACTCCTACTTCCGCATCACGGCGGGTTCATGGCGGCGCAGCAGCCTGGCGACCACGTATCCGAAGACGGCCGACAGGACCACCAGCATCCCCATGTCGAGCAGCCAGACCCCCGCGGAGTGCCGGAACAGCGGGTCGGTGGTCAGTTCGCCCGGGACGATCCTGCCGAGGCCGATGGTGCCCGCCATGGCGCCCAACGCCCAGCGCGAGGGCACCAGCCACGCCAGTTGTTCGACGCCGGGCACGCCGTTCAGCTTGAGGAGTGCGCCGCAGAAGACCACCTGGACGATGGCGAGGAACACGAGCAGCGGCATCGTCACCTCTTCCTTGCGCACCAGCGCCGATACGAGCAGGCCCAGCATCATGGCGGTGAACGCCAGCAGGGCCACCGCGAGGGTGACTTCCACCAGCGGTGGCAGCAACACCCCGTCGCCGCCGGGCGCGTTGAGGTCGACGCCGAGGAGAGCGACAAGGGCCAGCACGACGGCCTGGAGCACCGTGACCGTGCCCAGGACGACGACCTTGGACATCAGATACGCCGATCTGGAGAGCCCCACCGCCCGTTCCCGCCGGTAGATGACGCGTTCCTTGACCAGTTCGCGCACCGCGTTGGCGGCACCGGTCAGGACTCCGCCGACGCAGAGGATGAGCAGCGCGTTCATCGCCGTCTCCTGCGTGAGCCGGCTTCCGGCCAGCGCGCGGGCCATGGCGCCCATTACGAACGGCAGGGCGATCATGATGGCGAGGAACGTGCGGTCGGCGCCGAGCGCGGCCGCGTACCGCCGCACCAGCGTGCGCAGTTGGGATCCCCAGCTCTGCGGCTTCGGCGGCGGCGCGAAGGAGCCGGGCGTGGCCGTGCCGTCCTGCGGGAGGGACATCAGGTACGGCTGCGCGGAGGAGTTGACGATGTAGCGCTGGTGCAGCGGAGAGAGGCTGTAGTCCCGTGCCCAGTCCCGGTCGCGGTCGCCTTCGAAGGCCTCGAACGCCTCCGGCCACTGCGGGAAGCCGAAGAACGGCAGCGCGTCCCGCGGCGGCCCGTAATAGGCGATCTTCCCGCCCGCGGCGAGGACGAGGAGCCGGTCGCACACGTCGAGGCTGAGCACGCTGTGCGTGACGACGATGACCGTGCGGCCGTCGTCGGCGAGGCCGCGCAGCATGTGCATCACCGAGCGGTCCATGCCGGGGTCGAGCCCGGACGTGGGCTCGTCGAGGAAGAGCAGCGAGGGCTTGGTGAGCAGTTCGAGTGCGACACTCACGCGCTTGCGCTGGCCGCCGGAGAGGCTGTGGATGGGCTGGTCGGCGCGTTGTTCCAGGCCGAGTTCGCGGATGACCTCGTCGACTCTGGCCCGGCGTTCCGCCCGCTCGGTGTCCTGGGGGAAGCGGAGTTCGGCGGCGTAGCCGAGGGCGCGGCGCACGGTCAGCTGGACGTGCAGGATGTCGTCCTGCGGTACGAGGCCGATGCGCTGGCGCAGCTCCGCGTAGTCGCGGTAGAGGTCGCGGCCGTCGTAGAGGACGGTGCCGCCGTCCGCGGGGCGCAGCCCGGTGAGGGCGTTGAGCAGGGTGGACTTCCCCGCGCCGCTGGGTCCGACAACGGCCAGCAGGCACTTCTCGCCGACGGGGAACGAGACCTGGTCGAGGAGTGTCTTGCGGCCCCGGTCGACGGTGACCGTCAGGCCCTGGACGTCGAGAGACACCTCGCCCGTGTCGACGTACTCCTGCAGCTGGTCGCCGACGAGGCAGTACGCGCGGTGGCCGACGCCGACGATGTCCCCCGGCGCCAGAGGGGCGCGGTCCACCGGCTGGCCGTTGAGGTAGGTGCCGTTGTGGCTGCGGAGGTCGACGATCTCGTACGTACCGTCCGGGAGGACCCTCAGTTCGGCATGCCGGCGGGAGACGACCAGGTCGTCGATGACCACGTCGTTGTCGTCGGCGCGGCCGATGCGGATGGTGCGGGTGGGCAGCGGGCGCACGGTCGTCGGCTGCCGGAAGGTGCCGGTGGCCGAGGGCGTGCTGACGGAGGAGGGGCGTTCGGGAGCGCGGGGTTCGGGCGGAGTGCGGCCGACGACCACCGCGCGCGGGCCGTCGGTGACGCTGCCGAAGCGGATGACGCTGCCCGGCCCGATCTCCCCCTCCTCGACGCGCCGCCCGTCGGCGTACGTTCCGTTGGTGCTGTGCTCGTCCTCGATGGTCCAGTGATCGAGCTCGGCGTGGAGGACGGCGTGATGCCACGAGACGCGGATGTCGTCGATGACGATGTCGCTCAGCGGGTCGCGGCCCACGTGATAATCCCGGCTCGGACTCATCACCGTGGAGCCGGTGTCGGTCTCCAGCACGAGTTCGGGCGCAGTCGGCGCCACAGGCCGCTTCCCCATGCCAAAATTCTACCCATTCGCCCGAATCTCCGCCTGAGGTCGCCGCCACCGGCCTCCGCCGGGCCGGTGAGCACGAGGGCGATCAGCGCATGGGCGATGAGTTCGGCAGTGGATCGGCTCTGCCCAGGCAAGATCTGCCCAGGCAAGAGGCGAATGCTTGAGGTGGCTGCCGCGCCCGACCTCGACCGCGCGACGTGGCCGTCCCACGACGACGTACTCCCGGCGACCCGATGACCACTGTGACCACTGTGACCACGGTCCACACCAATGGGGTCGCCATCGGCATCGAGTCGTTCGGTGACGACGACGCACCCCTCGTCCTGCTCGCGGGCGGGACGACGATGCTTTCCTGGCCCGACGCGCTGTGCGAGCGTCTCGCCGCCGGCGGGCGCCGCGTGGTGCGCTACGACCTGCGCGACAGCGGGGAGTCGACCAGCGCGGACCCGCAGGCACCCTCCTACACCTTGCGCGACCTCGCCGCCGACGCGGTGGCCCTCGCCGGCGCGCTCGGCGGGCGGCCCGCGCACCTCGCGGGCATCGGCGTCGGGGGGATGGTCGCGCAGGTGGCCGTGCTCGATCATCCGGCCGTGTTCTCGGCGCTCACGCTGGTCGGCACCCGCGCGGTGGCCCCCCGGCCCGCCCGACGCCGACCTGCCCGACCATGACCGGGCGACGATGAGCCGGCTGTTCGCCCGCCCGCAGCCCGACTGGACCGACCGCGAGGCGGTCGCGGAGTTCGCCGCCGCCGGCGCGGAGATCCGGGGCGACGACCCCGTTGCCGCGCGCGAGATCGCCGCGCGCGTCTGGGACCGCACGCCCGACACCACGCCCCCGGTCCAGACGGCCAACCAGCTGGGCATGGTGTTCTCCCGGCTCGACTGCGCCCCCCGCTGGCGCGAGCGCCTGCCCGGCATCGACATCCCGACGCTCGTCGTCCACGGCCGCCGCGACCCGTTCTTCCCCGTCGGCAACGGCGAGGCGATCGCGCGCGAGATCCCCGGGGCGCGGCTGCTCGTCCTCGAGGAGGCCGCCACCGCGATCCCCGGGGCGGCGGCCGGTGAGATCGCCGAGGCGATGCTCATCCTCGGACAAGGGTCCCCGGATCAGTAGCCGTAGATCATCTTGTAGGCGACCACGGGGAGGAACTGCCCGGCCGAGGAGCCGATTCCGACGCCGCAGTTGCCGTCGGACTTGCCCGGGGCCTTGATCCACAGGAGCATCTCGGCGCCTCCGCCCAGTTGGGTGGGGTGCCGATGCGGCGGCCCGAGGGGTCGCACCACTGACCGTTGGAGCCGTTGCCGTTGCCGTTGCGGCTGGTGTCCACCACGAACGGTTTGGTGCAGCCGTACCGGGCGCCGAGTTCGCGCGTGATGGCGTTGCCGTACGCGGTGTTCTCGGCCGTGGTCAGGCAGTTGGAGACGTTGAGGGAGAAGCCGTGGGCCTATCGGAGGCCGGCCTTCGTCGGAGGCGTGATCGCTTACCGCCGCACACGCGCGGGTGACGATGCCTGACCGCGATATGGCTGGGGTCAGGCATCGTCACGTCGGGGTGGCCCTCGCCGACTAGGGCGCGTCCACCAGCACGCGGCCGCCGGTCCGGGTGTGTGCCTCGGCGCCGCCCGCGTACGCGTTCTCGACTCGCGTGCGCTCGGCCGCGTCGGGCACCGCGTTACGGCAGCTCGTACCGGCGCTGGAGCCCGACATCAGCTGCGAGCAGGGGCCGGGCTTGGTGTCCGGCAGGCCCAGATTGTGGCCGAGTTCGTGGGCGACGATGCGGGTCTTGTCGTAGCCCTGGGAGACCGCCTGGCTGCCGAGTTCGACCCGCGCCCGGCCGCCCGGCCGGACCGGTCCGAGTGTGGCCTGCGGCCAGCCGGTGGTGGCCACGATCTGGATCTCCGCTCGGCTACCAGGGGCGGCTTTGACCAGCTTGACGTTGCCGACGTTGCCGTTCCATGAGGCGACCCCGGCAGAGATCGCCTGCTCCCAGCCTGCCGCTCGGCTGGCGTCGTAGCTGAGCGTGACCTGCGCGGCCACGCGCTTCGGCATGGTGGGCTCGGCCGCGGACACGGCGTGTGCCGCCGGGACCGCGGTCAAGAGCATCCCTGCTGCGGCACCGGCTATACCCAACCGTAAAAAGTGCACCATCACTGTCCTCTCACACGTGGGGGCTCTCGGACCCTGGGGGGACCGAAAGAGGGGACCAAGACGAGTGTCGCGAACATGCCAACCGTGTCAACTGGTTGGTTGCTGGCCCGTGACGACGACGCAGCACCGAGCCAAGGCGGCGGCGCATGCTTACCCGCTGTCTGTCGTCAGCTGTTGGAGGCGGCGGACTCTATCCAGTCGGTGTACGCGGCGGTGGCCGTGCAGTTCGACTTGGACTGCCGGTCGCTGGTGGAGGCGACATCGAGCAGGGTGCCGCCTACCATCGCGGGCCCGCCGGAGTCACCGCCGTCCGCGACACCGTCGACGCCCTGCATACCGATCGCGGTGCCGCCGTAGTAGTCCGTGGTCAGGCCGGTCACGCGCATGGTGACGGTCTTCAAAATCATCCCGGCACACGTGCGCTCACCCGTCGGACTGCTGACGCAAAACCCCAGCTCAGCGCACCCGGCCCCGCGGCTTCAGCAGCACAGTCGGCAGTTCGGGGGCGGGGAGTGGGCCCCCGTCGCATCCCTTTACGACGCCGAAGCGGTCGCCTGTCATCCAGTCGTCGCGGGCCTGCGCGATGTCCTCGTGCTTGCGGCCGATGAAGTTCCACCACATCTCACTGTCCGGCGCCCGGACCTTCGCTCTCGACCCGGTCGGCCGCGTCACCCGGGTGTCGGCCGCCACCTGGACCGAGACCTACGCCTACGACGACCTCGGCAACCTCACGGCCGCCGAGCACCCGGCCCCCGCCGGCCAGGAGGCGCAGGGTCCGGCACATCACTCCGGGACACGGGTCACCGCCGCGGGCCGTTCGACGTACGAGCACGACGCGCAGGGGCGCCTGGTGCGGGTGATCCGGCGGACGCTGTCCGGCCTCCGCCGGATCTGGACGTACGCCTGGGACGCCGATGACCGGCTCGCGCGGGCCGAGACGCCGGACCGCGGAGTGTGGGCCTACCGCTACGACGCACTCGGCCGCCGAACGGCCAAGATGCGCCTGGCCGACGACGGTTCGGTCGCCGAGGAGACCCTCTTCACCTGGGACGGCGCCAACCTCGCCGAGCGGCAGTCGACGCGGGATGGCGTGGTGGAGACCGACACCTGGGACTGGGAGCCGGGTACGCACCGCGCGGCGGCCCAGGTGCGCAGCCGGTGGCGTACGGCCGACTCGGACGAGGTCGACAGGCGGTTCTACGCGATCGTCACCGATCTCGTCGGCACGCCGAGCGAACTGGTCGGGGAGGACGGCGAGTTCGCCTGGCGGTCCGCCACCACCCTGTGGGGAAGGCGGCTGGGCGGGGTCGACCGGGACGACTGGGACGACGGCGGCCTGTGCCCGCTGGCCTTCCCCGGCCAGTACCGCGACCCGGAGACGGGCCTGCACTACAACCTCTCCCGCTACTACGACCCGGACACGGCGAGCTACCTCACCCCCGACCCGCTCGGCCTGCTCCCCGCCCCCAACCACCACGCGTACGTCGACAACCCGCTGCGCTGGAGCGACCCGCTCGGCTTGGAGGGCGACGAGCCGACCCGCATCTACGACGACTCGACCTACGACAAGCACGGCTCGGGCAGCAGCTCGTCGGCCAAGGGCGAGATCGGGCGAGCACCCGCGAACGGACAGGCGGCGTTGGACCGGTCGATTCCGTTGGGCGACGGGGACAACCCGGATAAGTTCCGGCGCATCGGCGTGGACCACGTGAACAACGAGATCGTGGTCCTGGACCGGCACGAGTACCACACCGACAGGAACGGCAAGATCGTGAAGGAGATCTACCATGGCCACGTGCAGGCGTCCTACCCGTCGAAGAGCGTCGGCGAGAATGACCTGACCAAGCTGGTACGGGCCAAGATGATCAACAACAAGAAGAAGCAGAAGGTGCTTCCGCCGCCCGCGTGCGACGGCTGACGGGTGCGGGAAGGAAGAGTGGCCATGACGGCCGGGTGGAACTGGGAGACCGGAGAAGGTCTGCTGGGAGTCGACGACCCCGCGGACTGGGACGCGGCGTACGAGCGCGGTGAGAACGGTCTGGGTACGGCGGCCATCGGCCTGGCCCGCAACTGCCCGCTGGCCGCGGCCTCGCCGCGCATCATCAAGGCGATGCGGCTGCCGGACCGCGGCCAGCGCGGCTTCGCGTACACCGCGGCCGGCACCGCGGCCCGCCTGAACGGCACCCTCACCCCCGAGCTGTACGCCGCCCTGCGGGCGGAGGGCCACCGCGGCCTCGCCGAAACCGCCGTCGACGACACCCTCGACTACGTGCCGTTCCGCGAACTGCCCCTGTGGTTCAAGTGGCGCACGGTCGCATCGAAGGTAGAGGACAAGCTGAAGACCTGGCGCCTGAACATCACCTACGCGGCCGAGGACGCGCGCGCGGCCCTCCGCCGGCTGCGGCGCCGCTGACGCAAGGGGTACGGCGATGGCGACGGACTGGGACCGGCCGGGCGAGGAGAGCCTGCTCCGTTTCGACGACCTCGCCGCTTGGGACGCGGCGTACGAGCGCGGCGAGGGCTCGCCGGGCTCCGCCGTGATCGGCCTGGCCTTCCACTGCACCCTCGGGGAAGCCTCGCCGCGCATCATCAGGGCGATGCGGCTGAGCGACCCGAACCAGCGGGGATTCGCCTTCACCGCGGCCGGGACCGCCGCCCGCCTCCACGGCCGGCTGACCCCCGAGCTCTACGAGGCCCTGCGGGCGGAGGGCCCGGGCGGTTTCGCCGAGCACGCCATCAGGGACACGCTGACGTTCGTTCCGTTCCGCGAGCTCCCGCCATGGTTCAAGCGCCGGAAGATCGTCACCGGGGTGCGCAACAAACTGGAGAGCTGGTGGCTGCGCTCCGGGGAGTCGATCAGTGATGTCTGGTCGGCCTTGCGGCGGCACCGCTTCTGAAGAGTCAGTGGGTGCAACCCAGCGTGCGGTGGTCCTCCAGCGGCGCACGGCCCAAGTCCCGTGGTCTCCTTCATCAACCACGGCGGAGGCCTTTACGTCCGCTGATACGTTCCCGCAGTGAGCGAACAACTGCCCGGCGGCGGCATTGACCTGTCGCCCGACGAGACCGAAGCCCTCCATGCCAGGTGGTCATGCTGCTGGACCCCGAATGAGGTCGCGCAGCAGCTGACCGGATCTGGGAGGACGCCACACCTGAGGTGCTGGCCGCCGTACATCAGACATGGCTCCGGGATCCGGCGACCGGAAACTACCTGCTCGACGTGTTCCGCGAACCGCACGACGGGGACAGCTGGATCTGTCGGCGAGACGAGAGGATCCGGCTTCCCTACAGCCGCATCATCGCTCACACTCAGGACGGCATCCCGTATCTCGTGCCCGAACTGGTCCTGCTCTTCAAGGCCAAGCACGCCCGCCGGAAAGATCGATCAGACTTCGACGCGATCGTCCCGCACATGTCTGCGGCTCAGCGCGAGAACCTGAACGAACTACTCGGCCGCGTCCACCCGGGACATCCATGGGTGACGGAGCTGCAACACCACCAAGCCCACGAGCACGGCGGCGACTCGGGACGATTGCAGTGATCCGGACCGACCGGCTCGGCAGGCGCCAAGGCCGACGGGCGGGTCACATCGCAACCCATCGCGATTGATCATGCCGGGGCTCGTTCAGTGACTCCCCGGCACATCGCGAACGACTCCCGCTCCAGCACTCCCTTTTGACCGTGCCGTACCGGTCCTGCGGCAGAGGCGCACGCGCGGGGTACTGGGAGTTCTTCGTGATGCCGCCGAGCGCCGCGGGACGTCGGTAGGGCGCATCCTGACGACGGGGGGCCAGAGACCGTGGAGCCGACGTTCAGGTCCCGCGTGATCGCGCCCCTCGCAGCGGCCAGGGACTGGAGTCGAGTCAGGAACCGGCGCCAAGTGCCCTTCCGCTGCTACCGGTGGAACAGGCCGTAGACCGTAGCCTCGGCCCCACGGCCCGCACTCAGCAGGTCGGCGCTGTTGTCGTGGCGGCAATGGGGGCGGGTCTGTTCGGCGGCAGGGGTCAGCGCCAGTGGTTGTTGCTGGTGTGGTCGCCGGCGAGCCAGCGGGCGAGGTCGGCGTGTGCGGTGGCGCGCCGCTCGGCGTCGATCTTCTCCACGTCGGGGTGGTCGACCGCGAATTCCAGGATGAGCCCGTTGGGATCTGTGACGTAGAGCGAGACGCAGAAGCCGTGGTCGAGTACATGGGCGTTGGAATCGGCGTAGCCGGCCTCGTTGACGCGCTCGAGTATCGCTTCTTGGGTCTCCGTCTCGACCTTGAAGGCGATGTGGCGCAGGGGGGTGACGTTGAGGTCCGTCTTGAACTCCTCCTGGTCCTTGGGGTCGGCGAACTGGAAGAAGGCGAGCGCGCTGCCGTCGGCCATGCCGTAGAGGGCGTGGCTGTAGGCGCGTTCGGTGCCGGAGAGCACCTCGCGTTCGGTCCAGGTGGCCACCAGGGGCAGGCCGATGACGTCCTCGTAGAAGTGCCGGTTGGCCTCCTGGTCGTCGGTGATCCATGCGTGGTGGTGGAGGCGGAGGGGCAGGGCCTGGCTCATGTGGGTCAACTCCGTTGATCGGCGGGGAACTTGAACCGGAGACCCGGCTGGTCTCCGTTGCTCCCATCAGCGTGCGCCCTGCACAGGTTGAATGTTAAATCAAAATGAGCCATTGTTGGCGACGTTGCTGCCGGGCGCTCCGTGGGACTTGACCGGCCTTCAGCAGGGGTAGGGGTGCGGTGGTCCATTCACCTTGCGAATCTCGGGGGGATCCAGTGTCGGATTTCGCGTGGGTGGACGTTGAACTGGTGCCGCGACCGGTGCTGCACGGCGCTCAGGACGGTCTGTCCGAGCGCGGAGTGGTGTATGACGGCGTCGATGGGCGTGGCCGGGTTTTGCACTGCCATCTGCTGCGTCTCTTGCACGGTGGACTGGTGGGCACGGTCGCAGGAGTCACCCGGCAGCAGATCGCAGTCGTTTCGCGGGCATTGCGGGTCGTGTACGAGCGGTGTCTCCTCGCGGTCACAGACCAGGAACTGCCGCGCCGGGGGCAGGCGCCCTCGCTGGTGAGCAGCGCCGCCAGGATGGGTGGGGGCGTCGCCTCGTTGGCCGCCGCTGCCCGGCGAACCTCGGCATGCGGATGCCGCGCGAGCCTGCCGGCCACTTCAGATGTAGTCCACAGAGCGAGCTCCGCGACGACCCGTACGTCCGCGTCAGCGGCAAGCGTCTCCACCATCAGATGGGAGACCGGAACAGGCAGCCAGCTTCTCCCGGTGCCCAAAGACTGGATCCGTCGCGAAAAGGCGCGCCCACTCCGGGCTGTCAACATCGGAGCAAGGCGAGGGCGGCGTCCGGTTGTGCTGCGGGATCGATGTCGGCAGTGGTCAGCCGGCCCTCGGACGCAAGCCATGCGGCGCTCTCCTCAACGCGCGATGCCAGGGCAACCGCCTGCGCATGGTTGAGATCCTCGCGACGAGCGAGGTCCGCGGCGATGTCAGCGTCCGCGACCTCGATCAGCCGGTCGACCAGCTCGGGCGGCAGGGCGGCATTGGCAGCCAGTCGGCACAGGACATGATTCACAAAGAGCATCCTGCCTGGATGGTGACCGAATGGCTCGCAGTTTCTGACGTCACCGAGATGTGGTGACATCCGGACTCGTGCTGAGCGCCGTACTTGGCCGAGCTCGCCAACTAAGAGATCGTCTCAACTGGCGTTATCGTTAGGTTGGGTGCCGTGATGGCGATGGTGGAGCGTCTGGTGCCGGACGCGTTGTGGGAGTTGTTCCAGCAGGTGGTGCCGGCCGCTCCGGTGAGGCCGCAGGGCGGGGGCAGACGTCGGTATGGGGACCGGCAGGTGCTGGCGGCCATAGTGTTCGTGGCCACGACAGGCTGCACATGGCGGCAGCTGCCGCCGGGCTTCGGCCCGTCCGGGCCGACCGCGCACCGCCGCTTTACCGAGTGGAGCCGGGCCCGTGTGTGGGGCAAACTCCACCGCCTGGTCCTAGACGAGCTCGGCGCCAGAGGCGAGCTGGACTGGTCGCGGTGCGCCATCGACTCGGTGAACATGCGTGCGATGAAAGGGGGGGACTTGACGGGTCCGAATCCCGTAGATCGCGGTAAGAAGAGTTCAAAGATCCACTTGATCACCGAGCGGACCGGTCTGCCGCTCTCGATCGGTATCTCCGCGGCGAACACGCACGATAGCCAGGGACTTGAACCCTTGGTACGGGGCATACCTTCCATCCGTTCCCGGCGCGGGCCCCGCCGACGGCGGCCCGCCAAGCTCCATGGAGACAAGGGCTACGACTACGACCACCTGCGGAAATGGCTCCGCTCGCGAAACATCACCCCACACCTCGCCCGCAGAAACATCGAGTCCTCCCAGAAGCTGGGCCGCCACCGGTGGACCGTGGAGCGAACGGTGGCGTGGCTGTCTGGGTGCCGTCGCCTGCACCGCCGCTACGAGCGCAAGGCCGAGCATTTCCTGGCCTTCGCCGGTATCGCGGCCACCCTGATCTGCTGCCGCCGACTCGGCGGTTGAGCCATTCCCCTATGATCTCGATCATGGGCAATTTCTCCTGAGCGGTCCGCGACGGTCCACAGGCATCCGCCCGGCAGGTGCCGGGCCCCGTCAGCGTGCCCGCACGCTCACCTCAGGAGACACGACCACACCATGTCCGTTCACTCTGCCCGTTCCGCCCTGGACGACCGCATCGCACGCCTGCGACAGCTCGCCCACGCCGACGCCCGGCTGGAGGGCGTACTGCTCTACGGCTCGTGGACCGTGGGCGAGGCCGACGCCCATTCCGACATCGAGGCGTACCTCTACATCCAGGAAGACCACCTCGCCGACTTCGACGGCCCCGGCTTCCTGGCGCAGCTCGCCCCGCTCAAGCTCTCCTACACCAACATGTACGGCATCCTCGCCGTCGTCTTCGACGACCTGATGCGCGGCGAGTTCCACCTCACCCCGGCCGGCCCGGGTGTCGACGAAGTCCCCACCTGGCAAGGGATGGTGCACCTGCCCCGCCCCGAAGACGCCGTCCTGCTCGACCGCACCGGCCGGCTCACCCAGGCCGCCCGGCAGCTGGCCACCTTCCAGCCGCCGGAGCCGGTGACCACCGCCCAGCGGCTCACCGACGAGCTGACCAACTGGACGCTCATGCTGGCCCACGTCCTGGCCCGAGGCGAGATCGCCCGCGCCCACGCCCTGCTGCACACCGTCATCGCACCCCAGCAACTCCAGCTCTGCCGCCTGTTGCGCAACAGCACAGCCCACTGGCTCACCCCCAGCCGCGCGCTCGAACAGGACCTGCCGGACACTGACCGCCATCGCTACGCATCCACAACGGCTACCGCTCGCGACCAGGACGTGCGCACGGCGGCACACAACAGCTGGCGCTGGAGCCGTGACCTGGCCGCCGAGGCCGCCGACCGCTGGACCATCCACCTGCCGCACGAACTCCACGAACAGATCAGCAGCCGCCTGAACGACCCTCGCTGACCACATCCGGCTGGGGCCACCGGACTCATCCAGTGGCCCCAGCCTGGCGGCCACGGCCGCCGCACAACGCCAATTGAGATCATCTCTAACCAGCCCGGCAAGCAGCCTGACACTCCATCAGAACGAGCGTCAAATGGGCGTCACGAGCGTCATTTCAGCGTCAAGATATCGCCCGTAACGCCCACAGCGCACAGTTTGCGCGCGCTTAAAACCGCAGGTCAGGAGCCCTTTGCGGCCGGTTCAAGGATGACGACACACTCCACGTGGTGGGTCATCGGGAACAACTGCGGGCCCTCCCCCTCCCCTTCCTTATCTGGAGAGCGCCAATGCCGGAGGACGCCGAGTCCACACCCTGAACCCGGCCTCGGGCTGGAGTGGACCGCAGCGTAGCGGCAGCCAAAGGCCGGGTACGGGCCAAGCCGTTGTCGGCGTGGCTCTCACGCGCACTTGTCGTTGAGGGGGCGCTTCGCCCGTTGGACGAGGCGGCTTCGGGATAGGCGTGAAACCCCTGGTCCCAGGGGTGCTGGCGGGATTCCCATGTCGATCTCGAGGGAGGCGGCATGAGCGAAGATCGCGAGTCACTTGTAGCGGCAGTCGCGTGTCAGACGGATCAGGCGTTGAGGTAGGTGAGGACGGCCTGGACGCGCCGGTGGGTGTCGTTGGTGAGGGGGAGGTCGAGTTTGGCGAGCAGGTTGGAGATGTGCTTTTCGACGGAGACCGGCGCGAGGACGAGGCGTTCGGCGATCGCGGAGTTGGACAGGCCCTGGGCCATCAGGGCGAGGACTTCGTGTTCGCGGGGGGTCAGGCGGGCGAGGCCGGTGTGCCGACTGTTGCGGGCGAAGATCTGTGCGACGACATCGGGGTCGAGGGCGGTTCCGCCGGCGGCGACGCGTTCGAGGGCGTCGAGGAACGCGTCGATGTCGGTGACGCGGTCTTTGAGGAGGTAGCCGACGCCGCCCTGGCCGTCGGCCAGCAGTTCGGCGGCGTAGGTGCGCTCGACGTACTGCGACAGGATGATCACCGGCGGAGCGGGGGTGTGTCGGGCGCGGACTTCGATCGCGGCGCGCAGTCCTTCGTCGCGGAAGCCGGGCGGGAGGCGCACGTCGATGAGGGCGAGGTCGGGGCGGTGGGTGTCCATGGCGGCGATAAGGTCGGGGCCGGAGTCGACGGCGGCCAGGACCTCGTGGCCGGTGGCAGTGAGCAGGCGGATGAGTCCTTCGCGCAGCAGGAGCAGGTCTTCGGCGATTACAAGGCGCATGGGATCTCCGCGTGGACGGTGGTGGGGCCGCCCGTGGGGCTGGTCAGGGTGAGGGTGCCGTCGAGGGCTTCGATGCGGCGGCGCAGTCCGGTCAGGCCGGAGCCGTTCGGGTCGGCTCCGCCGTGTCCGTCGTCGGTGACGGTGACGGTCAGGGTGCCGTCGGAGCGGATGTGGACGGTGACGGTGACGGTGGTGGCGTGGGCGTGTTTGGTGATGTTGGTGAGGGCTTCGGCGATCAGGAAGTAGGCGGCGGCTTCCAGTGCCGGTGCCAGACGGTGGGGCAGGCGGATGTCGGAGGTGATGGGCAGGGGGTGGTCGGCGAGGAGGGCGGTCAAGGCGCCGTCCAGGCCGCGGTCGGTGAGGATCGGGGGGTGGATGCCGCGTACGAGGTGGCGTAGTTCGTCCAGGGCGGTGTTCACGTCGGCGCGGGCCGCGGCCAGGTCGGCGCGGGCCTGGTCGGCGGCGGGGCCAAGGGTTTTGAGGCGTCGCTCCGCCAGGGCCAGGGTCATGCCGAGCGCGACGATGCGGGCCTGGGCTCCGTCGTGAAGGTCACGTTCGATACGGCGCAGTTCGGCGGCTTGGGCGTCGATGGCGCGGCTGCGGGTGCGGGTCAGGTGGTCGGTGCGTTCGGTCAGTTGCTGGGTGCGGCCGGGCTTGAGCAACTCGGCGGCCAGGTGGGCCTGGCCGGTGGCCAGGGCGCGTACGACCCACGCGACGCCGGGCAGCAGGACCAGCCCGGCCAGCGCCGTCACGGCCTGTCCCCCCGGTGAGGCCACCGTCATGAACCCCGGATCGCCTCGGCGCTCTACAGGCAGCGCCCAGGCCCAGGCCGGTGAGGTGAGGGCCGCCAGGTCCACGGCGAGGACGACCACGGCGATGACGGCGCAGAGGACGGTCAGCGGGAAGAGGATCGTCAGCCAGGCCATGTCGCGCCAAGTGGCGGGATGGGCAGCTCGTTTCTGGGCACGGCCGGAGGCGACGCTCGCTTCGGCAGCAGGGTAGGGAGTGGGAATCCGGGTGGGCAGGATGAGGGCGGCGCGGCGCCGCTCGAGTCCGGCGAGCCGGCGCATCGCGGAGGTCGTAGCCAGGAAGGCGGGGGCGCCCAGGTGGGTGACGGCCAGGACCGCGCAGCCGGTGACCCCGGCCACGACGGTCACCAGCGCGCCGATGCCCGCGGCCAGGCCCAGCAGCAGGTACTGCAGAGACCGGACGGTGCGCTGGACCATGTCCCGCACTCTACGAACCTCCGGCTGCACAGCAGTGGCACGGGGAGCGGCCGCCGCCTGGCGTGTCGGCTTCACTGCTCGCTCCGTCCGCCACCTGCCGACGCGGTGCGCTGGGCCAGGCGGGTGGGCAGGGCGGCGGCGGCCAGACCGAGAAGGCCGGTACCGGCCAGCAGCCCTGTGTACCAGAGGGGGTCGACGATCATCCGCCACTGACCGTCCTGGGCGTTGCTGAACGTGCCCACGACCACTGCGGCGATCCCCGCACCGACGACGAGGCCGACGGTGACCGTCAGCACCGCTTCGCGCGCGGCCATCCCCCTTACCTGTCGGGCCGTGGCGCCCAGAAGTCGCAGAGCGGCGTACTCACTGCGGCGGCCGAGGGCGGCCATGGCGAAGGTGTTGAGGACGGCGACGGCGGTGAAGACGATGGAGATACCGGTCAGCAGGCGCAGCGCTCCCTGCTGGGAGGCGGTTTCGGCGTCCTGACGGCTGTCCGCCGTGCTGCTGTTTGCGGACAGGTTCGGGAAGTGTGCCCGCAGCTCCGTCACGGCTGCCGTGCCAGGGTTCTGGCCGAGGTGGACGGCGGACAGCAAGGGCCTGGCAGTGTGTGCGGAGGCCAGCGGGCCGGGCAGCAGCATGTCGCCGAATCCAGCAGAACGGGCGTACAAGGCCACCACCGGCCGGGCGACGTGAGTACCGTCCGGCAGCCACAACCCGGCCTTGTCACCCACCTGCCAGTGCTGTGCTCCGGCGAGGTCCGTGCTGACCGCCACACCGTCGGCGAGCCCGTCCAGGGAACCGCCGGTGATCTCCAGATCCAGCACACCGTCTCCGGTGCGGTACAGGCCCTGGGCGGGATAGTGCTGCGGCTTGCCGCCCTTGCGGACCATGACTTCGGTCGGCACGGTCGCATCAACGTCCCGTACTCCCGGCGTCTTGGCCACCTTCTGGTAGGTGCCCAGCGGGAGACCGGGGCCGCCCGCAGCGGTCAGGGTCTGGCGGGCGGGTGCGAGCCGGGCATGGGTGGCCTGGTCGGTGAGGTCGCTGAGCAGGGTGGAGTTCAGCAGCATGGTGGCGTTGAGAGCGAACAACAGGGCCAGCGGCATCGCCGCCCCCGCCGCCCGCACGGGAAAGCGCCTGGTGTTGGCGGCAGCCAGACGGCCGGTCGCTCCCGGAAGGAGACCTCCCAGGGCGGCAGCCACCGTCCGCACCAGCCACGGTCCCAGGGCGGCAGCGGCACAGATCAACAGTGAGCACCCGATGAAGCCCATCCCCACGCCGATTCCGCCACGCATCGGTGTGAACAGCAGCACCGCCGCCGCGCCCGCGACCAGCACCATCCCGGTCACCACGCGCCAGATGCCGCCGCCCGCCGGAGCCGCGGCCGACTCCCGCATCGCCTCCGCCGGAGCAATCCGGGCCACCCGTCTACCGGCGAAGTACGCCGCCAGCCGCGCCACCCCCACCCCGGTCCCGGCCGCTATCAGCAGCGGCAACACACCACCGTCTACCTGGAGAGAGGCGGGGACGGCGCCGGTGGCCACGAACCGGTCGGCCATCCAGCTCGCCAGCCACCGTCCGAGCGGAGCCCCCACCACGGCGGCAGCCACGCCCACCACCCACGCTTCCAGGCCCAGCAGCCTGCGCACCTGGCGTGGTGTGGCGCCCAGGGTACGGAGCAAGGCCAGCTCCCGAAGGCGCTGACGGGCGGCGAAGGCGATGGTCCCGGCAATGACGAACAAGGCGGCGAACACGGTGATACCGGCCATCGAACCGAACACCCCGACCGCGCCCGTATAACTGACCAGCACGGTCGGCGCGTCGGCCCGCACCCGCTCCCCGCCGGTGAGCACACGCGCGTCCGGTCCGGCGGCCGCCCGCACCCTGTCCAGCACTTCATCGGTGTCGGCCGCCGGAGCGAAGCGCAGGGCGAGCGCGGTCGCATCGCCCGGCTGGGCCAGGCGCCCCGCATCCGCAGGGGAGAAAAACACCGCGCCCTGTGAGGAGAGCTGCGGGCTGCCGGGGGCAGCGACGACGCCGGCGAGGCGGAAAGAGGACACCTGTTGTGACAGGGCCATGCGCACCCGGTCCCCGGGATGCACACCGGTACGGCGGGCCAGACCCGCGTCGAGCACCACCTCACCACCACCGGGCGCATGACCCTCGACCAGCCGGAAAGGAGTCAGAGCCGCGGACGACCAGGGATGCCCCATCACCGGCGCCGTGCCCGAACCGCCCCCCACCGGCCTCCCGCCGGCCGTGAGCGGCTGAGCGTGGAACGACGCGTCCTTCGTCACCCGCGCCACTCCGGGCACAGCGGCCAGGCGGCCGGCCAGGCCATCGGGGAGCGCCGGCGCACCTGACAACGGGCGGCTCTTGGTCTTGTCCCCGTCCCGCACGGACACCTGACGCTGGGCGCTCACCACGGCATCAGCGGCGGTGTACCGGTCGGATCCGGCCGGGGAGGACAGTGCGGAGAACAACAGCGTGCCGCAGGCGGCGACCAACGCCACCGCCAGGGCCGTGCCGGCGAAGGTCCCGGCGAAAGACCACCAGCGATGGCGCACGGTGGCGAGAGCGAGACGAATCATCGGGCACTCAGCTCCGTCATCACCGCGGCGATCCGCACGGCCGAAACGTCTTGGAGGGAGGAATGGACCTGGCCGTCGGTGAGAAAGAGGACCTGGTCCGCCCAAGCGGCGGCAGCCGGGTCATGCGTAACCATCACCACCGTCTGACCCAGCTCATCCACCGCCTGCCGCAGCAGCGCCAACACCTCATGCCCGGCAGCCAGATCCAGCGCGCCGGTCGGCTCGTCGGCGAACAGCACCTGCGGGCGTCCGGCCAGTGCCCGCGCGACCGCAACCCGCTGCTGCTGACCCCCCGAGAGCTGATCAGGCCGAGCATGCTTACGCCCGGCCAGCCCCACACGTGCCAGTACTTCGTCCGCCCAACGCCGGTCCGGCCGCACTCCGGCCAGGCGCTGCGGCAGCAGCACGTTCTGCCACACCGACAACGCCGGGACCAAGTTGAACGACTGGAACACGAAACCCGTCCGGCGACGGCGCACCCGCGTCAACGCCGGCTCACGCAGCGCACTGATGTCTTCTCCAGCCAACTGCACACGCCCCTCGCTGGGCCGCTCAAGCCCCGCCGCGCAGTTCAACAGCGTCGACTTACCGGACCCGGAAGGACCCATCACCGCCGAAAACGTCCCCGCAGCCAGCCATGCACTCACTCCCCGCAGGGCAGGCGTCCCGCCACCACCGGGATACGTCTTCGACACATCTTCCAGCTCGACCGCAGCCGCCACTGGATCACTCACGAGGTCCATGCCCCCAGCCTCGCCGGAACGAGACCGCTCGCCTACATGGCCCACTCGTAACCTCAAGGTAGGGATAGCCCTACCTTGCGAGCGGAGCGCCAACCGACAGCCGAATGGACAAACCCCTCACTGCACCGCTGACCGGTCGCGCATGACAACGGCTACCCAACCTCACCTCCTGGAGTGCGGGGCTACCGGTGTTCTGTGCTGCGACCAAGGAACACGATTACGGCCGACCAGACCCGGGGTCGCCGTGCAGGTGCAGGCGGTCGGCGAGGACGTCACGGGCGGCTGTGAGCAGGGAGATGTTGTGGCTGAAGGCGTGGGCGCGCAATAGGAGCAGGGTGTGGCTGGGGGGGGAAGGTCGAGCTGGGAGGTGAGCATGCCGGCGGCCTGGTGGACCTCGGCACGGTGGAGGTCCATCGTCTCGACACCCTGGCCGGGCCCGGCGGGATCCGTTTGGGCGCCGATGAGCAAGACCTGGTCACACGTACCGACACACGCAAGCCGTGACCCGGGGTCGGGCCGATCACATCTGAGATCGGCCCAGCCCTTCCGGTACGCCCGCCGCGAGCGATCACGGCCTCTCCCGAGAGACCTCCCGCTCGCCTGCCACAGACGCAAAACCCCAGGTCAGCGCACCCGTCCCCGCGGCTTCAGCGGCACAGTCGGCAGTTCGGGGGCGGGGAGTGGGCCCCCGTCGTATCCCTTCACCACGCCGAAGCGATCGCCGGTCATCCAGTCGTCTCGCGCCTGCGCGATGTCCGCATGCGTGCGGCCGATGAAGTTCCACCACATCACCAGTTCCTCCTCGAACGGCTCGCCGCCCAGGAGCATCAGGGACGCGTCCGACGCCGCGCGCAGGGGGAGTTCGGTACGGCCGCAGCCCAGGTAGAGCATCGAGCCGGGGAGTACGGGTACGCCGTCGACGTGTGTTTCGCCGGTCATGGAGAGGACGGCGTACTCGAAGTCCGGGTCCAAGGGGAGGCGGGCGTCCGTGCCGTCGGACAGGGCGAGGTCCGCGCCGACGATGGGTGTGTACGTCGTGCCGGGGGAGGTCGTTCCGTCCAGCGTGCCCAGGAGCAGTGTCGCCGTCAGCCCCGGTGCCGTGATCTGTGGCAGCTCCGCGTGGTGTTCGAAGCGTGGGGCTGTGTGCCGGTCGGTGTCGGGCAGGGCCACCCACAGTTGTGCGCCGTGCAGGAAGCGGGCGTGGGACTTGGGGCTCTCCTCGGAGTGGGCGATGGCCCGGCCGGAGGTCATGAGGCCCAGTTCGCGGGGGCGGATGGTCTGCAGGCTGCCAGTGGAGTCGCGGTGCAGCACTTCCCCGTCGTGCAGCCAGCTGACGGTCTGGAGGCCCATGTGCGGGTGCGGCGGGACCTGCATGCCGGGCTCGTCGACGATGTCGTCGGGGCCGTAGTGATCGACGAAGCACCAGGCTCCGACCATGCGGCGGCCGAGATTCGGCAGCAGGCGACGGACCTCCGTGGACTCGCCGAGCTTGACCCGGCGGGGACTGAGGAGTTCCCGTACCGGTTCCGCGACGACGAACCCTCGCCCGCCGCACAAGGAAGGAACCGCCTCGCGATCAAGATTGCTCATGCCGCACAACCTAGCCCCGCGGGGCGCCCGACGGCAGCCGCCCGACCGCCACATAGATGGAGGGAGGCCTGGTGGAATATTCAACTAATCCGGGTCGTTGCAGCCCCCGAAGGAGGCAGACAGTGGACATGACCTATTACGACCACGGGACCGCGGCGGAGCGCTGGGAGCGCGCGCGGCAGTTCTTCGACGCCAAGGAGTACGCGACGGCGGCGCGCATCCTCGACGCCCTGGCCGACGAGGTGCCCGAGCAGGTCGCCCCGCGTCTGCTGCTCGCCCGCGCCTACTACCACTCGGCCCAACTCGGGCGCGCCGAGGCCGAGTTGCGCAAGGTGCTCGACCTCGATCCGGTCGAGAGCTACGCCCGGCTCATGCTGGGCCGCACGCTGGAGCGGCAGAACCGTCCGGACGACGCGGCGCCCCATCTGCGCATGGCCGCCGCGCTGAACGGGGACTTCGCTCAGGGGTGAGTAGGCCTGAGCAGGCCTGCTCAGGCCCCCGGGATGCCGCCCCTCACAGCCACAGGGCCTCGGCAGCGGCCACCCCCGCGCAGGCCGCGCCGAGACCCGCACCTACGCTCACCAGCACGTTCGCCACCGCGAGGAGCCGCGCGCCGCTCTCGGCGAGCCGCAGTGTCTCGTACGAGAACGTCGAGTACGTCGTCAGCGCCCCGCACAGCCCCGTGCCGAGGAAGAGCTGGACGTGCGACGACGCGGCGCCCGCCGCGACCGCGCCGGTGAGCACTCCGAGGATCAGGCAGCCCATGATGTTGACGGTGAGGGTGCCCCAGGGGAAGGCGGTGCCGTGCCGGGCCTGCACGGCACGGTCGGTCAGATAACGGAGCGGGGCGCCGATCATTCCGCCTGCGAGGACGAGCAGCCACGTCATGCCTGCCTCCCCTGCACCGCACGGCGCGTCACCACGCGGCGCGTCGCCCACGTCGCGCCCCAGACGGCCGCGAGCGCCACGAGTGGCGTCAGGGCCAGGTAGAGCAGGGCCGTGCGGACGTGGTCGCCGCTCAAGAGGTGCTCGATGTCCACCGCGTACGTCGAGAACGTGGTGAAGCCGCCGAGGACGCCCGTGCCGAAGAAGGGCCGCACCAAGGGGTGGACGGGCCGCGCCCGCGTGACCAGCACCATGAGGACGCCGATCGCCGCGCACCCCACGGCGTTCACCGCGAGGGTCGTCCAGGGAAATCCGCCGGGGGCCACCGGCCACCACAGCGACGCCGCGTACCGGGCCACCGCGCCGATGCCGCCGCCGACGGCGACCGCCGCGACGACCTGCCACTCGCGCCGCGTCCGCGTCACCACTCCTCCTACTCGCCGTCGCCCTTCCTCGGGCGCACTCGTGCGCAAGTAGGGACCGTTGGCGGCATCCTTCGCCGCGGTTCGGGTACGGCGAGCCCCACCGCCGCGCGGCGCCCGGGGAAGCCCCGAGAGCCCCGAGAACCTCGAGAACTTTCGGCAGCACCCGGGAAAGATCACCGCTCAGTCCACATTAACCGGGGTGCCCGGGCCCCGCGTCATCCGCCCCGCTCACCGGCGGGGAAGGGTCACCGCCCAGTCCCGGTGTCGCGGATCGCGCGTACCAGGCCGGTGACGAGATGTGCCCGCTCGGCCATCGCGTCGACCAGCACGTACTCGTGGTCGGCGTGCGCACCGCCCCCGACCGCGCCGAGGCCGTCGAGCGTCGGCACGCCGATCGCGGCCGTGAAGTTGCCGTCGCTGCCGCCGCCGACCGCCTCGCTCCCGACGCCGGGGAGCAGTCGCTCCGCCATCGCATAGAGCCCGGCCGCCGCCGACTCGGGCATCGGGGGACGGCCGACGGATCCCCGGACCGTGAGCTCCGCCCCTGCCAGGTGTGGAGTCAGCTCCGCGAAAGCGGTCTCGATGCGTTCCTTCTCCTCGGCCGACTCGACCCGGACGTCGACGACGACGGTCGCCTCCGCGGGAACGACGTTGTCCAAGGTTCCCGCGGTCGCGACGGTCGGGGTGACCGTCGTGCCGATGTCGGGGCGGCCGAGCGCCGCGATGTCCAATACCTGGTGGGCCGCTTCGACCAGGGCGTTGACGCCGGCTTCGGGTTCGAGGCCCGCATGGGACGCGCGGCCCGCGACCACGACTTCGAACGTGCCGCAGCCCTTGCGTCCCGTCTTCAGCGCGCCGCCGTCAGCGGCACCCTCGAACACCAGGACGGCACCGCAGGCGCGGGCCCGTTCCTCGATGAGGGCGCGGGAGGAGCGGGAACCGACCTCTTCGTCGGCGGTCACCAGGATCTCGACGCCCGAGCGGTCGTCGAGCGCCGCCAGGCCGTGCACGGCCTGCACCAGTCCGCCCAGCATGTCGAAGACGCCGGGGCCGGTCGCGCGACCGTCCTCGACCTTGAACGGGCGGCGTTCGAGGGTGCCGAGCGGGAACACCGTGTCGTGGTGGCCGAGGATCAGCACACGGGGGTCGCCGCCGCCCGACCAGTGGACGTGCGGCCCGGCTTCGCTCGCGACGAGGGCGGCCCGCCCGCCGAGCCGGCTCTCGATCACCGCGGCGACGGTTTTCGCCGACTCCGTCAGGGCGTCGAGGTCGCGCGACGGCGACTCGACTTCGACGAGAGTCCTGAGGTCCTCGATCATCGCGTCGACACTCACGTCGCTCACGGTATGTACGTCACTTACGGTATGTACGTCACCTACGTCGGCCGTCTCGCGCATCGTCACGCCGGAAGGATACGTGGGCCTGTCAGGAGCCCGGGGGCCTACGGGCTTAGGGCCCGCTCCCTGCCGCGCCGCCGCCGCGGCGTCCGGCCGGCCCCGCCACCCGCGGCGGCCACGCCTCGGGGTCCAGGAGCCCGAGTACGTACGCCCTCGCCACCAGCGCCGTCCGGTTCTGGGCCCGCAACCGGCGGCAGAGCCGCGTCAGGTGGTAGTTGACGCCGTCGACACCGATTCCCACCGCGCGTGCCACGACCGATGTCGTGGCGCCGCCCGCGACCAGCCGCAGGATGCGGGCCTCCTGCGCGCTCAGGGCCGGGTGGGCGAGCTCCTCCCCCGCGCTGTCGGCGCGGGCTGACGTGTCGTTTCCCGGCGTCTCAGCTCGCTCCTCCGCGACGCGCAGCGTCACCAGCAGGGGCGGTGTGTCCGCGAGCGGGTCGGTGACGGGTTCGACGGTGACCTGCCCGTGGCGGGCCGTCCCCCGTGCCGTCCAGCTCACTTCGACCGGGTAGCGGGACCTGCGGCCGGAGCGCATGGCCTCGTCGAGTTTGCGGAGCTGTTGTCTGTTGGTGGGGGTGAGCAGGTCGAGCAGGAGCTGGTTCGCCACCCGGCCCGGCTGGAGGCCGAGGGCCGACGCGAAGGCGGGGTTGGCGACGGAGACGAGGCCGCCCGTGCCGGCTATGGCGGTCGGCACGGGGGAACGGTCGAGCAGGGTGAGGAAACGGCCGCGCCATATCGCCGCGTCCGCCTCTTCGGCCTCCTTCACCTCGTTCACACCCGCAGTTCCCTCGACGCCCCTGGCCCCCTTCGCACCCCTGACGTCCTTCGCTCCCCCGGCCTCCTTCGCACCTCCGACCTCCTTCACACCTCCGACCTCCTTCACACCTCCGACCTCCTTCACACCCCAGTCCTTCACACTCCAGGCCGCCCGAACGCCGCCTCACACCTTGTCGCTCATCGCGCAACCGGCAACGCGCAAAAGAGCCCTACAAGATTATGTAGTTCTCGCGCGGGGCCGCCGCCCCGGGGAGGCCACCGTGGATGCGGCGCCCCGCGTACCGGGCGCTCAACTCCCCCGCGTCCATGGGAAGAGGCACTGCCCGATGAGCGAAGAACCCCCCGTCGAGGTCTGCGGTCTCCGGGACTACCCGGACCTCGTACTGCCCACCGTCGATGTGACGGCGGCCGGGCCGACCAGCACGCCGGTCCAGCAGTCCGTGGAGCTCGCGCGGCGGCACGGCCCTCTCTACGTCCGCCGCTACCACGGCCGTGAGACCGTCTGGGTCAGCTCGCTGGAGCTGGTCGAGGAACTGTCCGACGAGACGCGGTTCTCCAAAGGCGTCGGTCCTGCCCTGCAGAACGTGCGCGGCATCGCCGGTGACGGCCTGTTCACGGCGTACGACGAGGAACCCAACTGGGCCAAGGCGCACGACATCCTGCTCCCGGCGTTCGCCATGAACTCGATGCGGACGTACCACCCGCACATGCTGCGCGTGGCCCGGCGCCTCATCGCCTCCTGGGACGGCCGGTTCACGCCGGGCGCGGCCGAGTCCGCGCCGGTGGAGGTCTCCGAGGACATGACCAGGATGACGCTGGACACCATCGGCCTGTCCGGCTTCGGCTACGACTTCGAGTCGTTCGGCCGCACCGATCCGCACCCCTTCGTCCAGGCGCTCGTACGGGGTCTGGCGCACAGTCAGGCGAAGCTGGCGCGGGACCCCGCCGGTGATTACGCCGCCGACGACGCGGCGTTCGAGGCCGACGCCGCCTTCCTCGCCCGGGTCGTCGACGAGGTGATCGAGGCGCGCAAGGCGTCGGGCGACACCTCCGCCGACGACCTGCTCGGCCTGATGCTCAACTCCCCGCACCCCGACAGCGGAGAGACGCTGGACGAGGCGAACATCCGCAACCAGGTCATCACGTTCCTCATCGCCGGGCACGAGACGACCTCGGGCACGCTCGCCTTCGCCCTTCACCACCTGGTGAAGAACCCCGCGGTCCTGCACCTTGCGCAGGCCGAGGTGGACGCGCTGTGGGGCGACGATCCCGACCCCGAGCCGACGTACGAGGACGTGGGCAAGTTGCGTTACGTACGCCAGGTGCTGAACGAGGCGCTTCGGCTGTGGCCCACCGCGCCCGCGTTCCAGCGCCGGGCCCGCGCCGACACCGTCATCGGCGGGCGGCATCCGATCAAGGCGGGGCAGTACGTGGTGGTGCTCACCCCGATGCTGCACCGGGACCCCGTCTGGGGCGACAACGTCGAGGAGTTCGACCCCGAGCGCTTCGCCCCGGAGGTGGAGGCGGCCCGGTCCCCGCACGCGTACAAGCCGTTCGGCACGGGTGAACGCGCTTGTATCGGGCGGCAGTTCGCGCTGCACGAGGCGACCATGCTGCTCGGGATGCTGGTGCACCGTTACCGGTTCATCGACCACGCCGACTACCGCCTGAAGGTCAAGGAGACTCTGACCCTCAAGCCCGACGGCTTCACCATGACGCTGGCCGCGCGCACCCCCCGGGACCGTGAGCGCAGCCGGTCCGCCCTCGCGGGGTTGAGTGCGCTGGGCGGCACGTCGGGGCCCGGTTCCGCGGGCGGGCAGCAGGACGGGGGCGACCGGCCGGAGAGCGACCTGCCCACGCGGGCCGTGCCGGGCACCACCCTGACGCTGCTGCACGGCTCCAACTTCGGAACCTGCCGGGGATACGCCGAGCAACTCGGGGAGCTCGGCACCGACTTGGGCTTCGACGTGCGCGTCGCCCCCCTCGACGAAGCCGCCGACGCGCTGCCCGTCGGCTCCCCCGTGGTGATCGTCGCCGCCTCCTACAACGGCAGGCCCACTGACGACGCGGGCGAGTTCGTGTCCTGGCTGGCCGGGGCCGCGCCGGACGCCGCCGACGGGGTGCGGTACGTGGTCCTCGGTGTCGGCGACCGCAACTGGGCGGCCACCTACCAGCAGGTGCCGACCCTCATCGACGACGGCCTCGCCGCCTCGGGCGCGACCCGCCTCCTGGAGCGCGCCGAGGCCGACGCCTCCGGAGATCTCGCCGGGTCGGTACACCGCTTCACCTCAGCGCTGCGCCGCGCCCTGCTGCGGCAGTACGGGGACCCGGAGAGCGTGGGAGCCGCCGCCGAGAGCACGCCGCCCGCCAGGGCTTATGACGTCGTGGAGGTCTCCGGTGGGCCGCTGGCCGCGCTGGACGCCCGGTACGGCACGATGCCGATGACCGTGACGGAGACCGCCGACCTCGCCGACCTCACCCATCCGCTCGCCCGCCCGAAGCGTTTCCTGCGCGTGGCGCTTCCCGACGGGGTGACGTACCGCACCGCCGACCACCTGTCCGTACTGCCGGTCAACGACCCCCGCTCGGTGGAGCGCGCGGCGGCGCTGTTCGGCGTCGGCCTGGACGTGGTCCTCAACATCCGTGCGCACCGGCCCGGACGGTCCACCCTGCCGCTCGACCGGCCGGTCACCGTACGTGAACTCCTCAGCCGGTACGTCGAGTTGCGGGACGCCCCGACCGCGGCGCAGGTCACCCTGCTCGCCGAGCACAACCCGTGCCCGCCCGAGCGGACCGCCCTGGAGCACCTGGGCGCCGACCCGACGGCGTTGGCGGCACGACAGGGCGGCATCCTCGACCTGTTCGAGGACCACCCGGCGCTGCGCGGTCAGGTCCCCTGGCCCGTCCTGCTCGAACTGCTGCCGGCGGTGCGCCCCCGCCACTACTCGATCTCGTCCTCGCCCGCCGCCTCGCCGGGCCACGCCGACCTGATGGTCTCGCTCCTGTCGGCACCGGACCGCTCCGGGCGCGGGACGTTCCGCGGCACCGGTTCGTCGTACCTCCACAGCCTGCAGCCCGGCGACACGCTCCACGCGCGCGTGCAGCCCTGCCGCGACGCCTTCCGGATCCCCGCCGACGCGACGAGCCCGGTCATCATGATCGGCGCGGGCACGGGGCTCGCCCCGTTCCGCGGAGCGATCGCCGACCGCCTGGAAATCCTGCGGGGCGGCGCCCGCCTCGCCCCCGCCCTCTGCTACTTCGGCTGCGACCACCCCGACGTGGACTACCTCCACCGAGCCGAACTCGAAGCCGCGGAGCGCGCGGGAGCGGTGTCCATGCGCCCGACGTACTCCAAGTCCCCCGAGGGCGATCTCCTCTTCGTCCAACACCGGATCGCGGCGGAGGCCGAGGAGGTCTGGCGCCTCATGGAGACCGGAGCCCGGGTCTACGTCTGCGGCGACGGCGCCCGCATGGCACCAGGCGTCCGCGAGGCCTTCCACCACCTCCACATGAAGCACACGGGCGGCGACGCCTCGGATGCGGAAGCGTGGTGGCGGGAGCTGGTCGCCGAGGGGCGGTATGTGGAGGACGTGTATGTGAGCGCCTGAGGGGCGGGGGCACCCGCTCGGCCCGGTGCTAGCGCGTGACGCTCCCTAGCCACAGAACGTCACGCGCTCGCGTCATCGCCACGAAAAGCTGGCTGCGCAGGAGCTCTTCGTGCTCCCGTGCCGTTTCGGGCGGGTCCGTGGCCCCCGGGCCGGCTGGGGGTTCGTGCCGCAGGGCGGCATCGTGCTGGGGCAGGTACACACGCTTGAACTCCAGGCCCTTGGCCCTGCGGTACGTGCCCAGCTTGACCGCCTCCACCGGGTGGCCGTCGTAGTGCTCCAGCTGACAGACCGGGATGTCGGCTCGGGCGAGCAGGCGCTGATAGTGAACGATGGCCCGCTTCGAGGGGCACAACACCGCGGCGTCGCCCCGCTCGGCGGCGGACAAGGCGCGCAGGGCATCCAGCAGAGCCTCGTCGTGGTCGGCCACGGTGGGTTTCGCGACCCGGACGACCTGCCCGTCGTGGTAGGTGAGATCGACGTCCCTGCGGCCCGGTGTGCGCAGACCGTCGATGTCTTCGAAGGCGTCGTCGGCGACGACCGCGAGGGCGGCATCGAGGATCTGCCTGCTGTTGCGATAGTTGGTGCGCAGCACCTGTCCGCGGTCGCCGCGGATGTCGATGTCCGCGTCGGTGAGGCGGAAACCGCCCGGATAGACGGCCTGTTGGCCGTCGCCCACCAGCAGCAGTCCGTTGGGGACGTCTCCGACCAGTGCGTGCAGCAGCCGCACTCCGACGAGGGTGAGGTCCTGCACCTCGTCCACGATCACGGCCGCGTACCGGCGCGAGTTCTTGTGCCGTGTCGCTTCCGCCAGGGCGAGGGAGAGGATGTCGTTGAAGTCGTGCACGCCCCGCTCGACACGCAGGGATTCGTACGCCTCGTGCAGCTCCCACACCGCCTGCCGGTGCGGTCGACGGAGGATGGTCCTGCGACGGCGCCGGGGCACGACGGCGTACTCCTCGAACGTGGTGATGCCGCGCCCCTTGATGACGTGGTGGATCTCGTCGCGCCAGTAGGTCGGCGCGGCGTCGATCTGCGCCAGTCGGCTGTCGCGTCCGACGTGCTTCCAGGCGAGACTGAAGGCGGTCTCGGCCTTGTCCGGGTGCAGGCGCACCGGTACGCCGTGCTCCTGCAGGAACTCCTGCGCCCAGGAGTGCAGGCTGCTGAAGTCCACCCGGTCCGCGACCGCCGGGGACATGGTCCTGAGAAAGGTGCCCTGCACCCGGGGCAGGTTGTTGGCGAACGTGACGTACAGGATCCGGCCGCCGGTACGGCGGGCCAGGTGGGCCGCGCGGTGCAGGCCGACGACCGTCTTGCCCGTGCCGGCCGGACCGCTGATGCGGGCCGGGCCCGACCAGTTGCGGCGGACCAGTGCGACCTGGTCGGGGTGGAGGAAGGTCATCCACTGCTCGATCGGCGCGCGTAACGCCTCCTCCAGAGCGGCGTCCCGGAGCCCTTCGAGGTCGAACAGGCCGTCGGGTTCGGCCTGTTGGGGCGGGGGCGGGGGCGTGGCGGCAGGCGGTCGGCCGACCGCCGAGCCCTCGTAATCGGGGAAGACGCGTTCCAGATGGTCGGCGACCGCGCGGACCGACTCCGCACGCAGTCGGTGGCGCTCCGCCAGGAGCGCGGGCCCGACCTCGTGTTCGCCGAGGAGCCGTATCCTGCCCAATCCGGCGTCGAGCCGCCTGCCCGCGAAGACCATGAGCGGCTGGACCGCCACGGGAGACATGCCGAGAGAGGCCACCGCGCCCTCGGCCGCCTTCGTGACGGCCAGGAGCTTGGCGGCGTGTTCGTCGCACGGCCGGCCTCCGGCGCTCAGCTTGCCGCCCGACGTCTCGGGAGCGGCACGCCAGTTCTTGACGTCGATGACGAAGACCCCGCCGGGCCCCACGAGCAGCATGTCCACATTGGCGGACCGCGTGCCGGGCCACCGCCGGTCCACCAGCAGCCGCCACCCGCGCTCCGTCAGCACCAGCAGCTGGGCGGCGACCCGGCGTTCCCCCTCGCTCGCCGCCTCCCACCGGTGCGCCTGGCGGCGGGCGGCCTGCCACTGTTCACGCAGCAGCCGCTCCTGACGCCGCGCCTCCTGCGCCCGTCGCGACGCCGACCAGCCTGCCGCCATACCCAGCCCCCTCCTACGCTGAGTGACGATCATAGGACCGCCCGCGACCGGAGCGGCAGGGGGGCGGCGGGGCCTCAGCCCCGATACGTCTCCAGCAGCCGCAGCCACACCTCGCTGATCGTCGGGTATGCGGGGACCGCGTGCCACAGGCGGTCCAGGGGGATCTCGCCCGCCACCGCCATCGTCGCCGAGTGGATGAGTTCGCCGACTCCGGGGCCGACGAACGTGACGCCGAGGAGGATCTCGCGGTCCAGGTCGACGATCATGCGGGCGCGGCCGCGGTAGCCGTCGGCGTAGAGGCCGGCGCCCGCGACGCCGGACATGTCGTAGTCGACGGCGCGGACGCGGTGGCCGGCGGCTTCCGCCTCCGCGAGGGTGAGGCCCGCGGAGGCCGCCTCGGGGTCGGTGAAGACGACCTGCGGGACGGCGGCGTGGTCGGCGGTGGCGGAGTGGGCGCCCCAGCGGTCGGTTTCCAGGAGCGGGACGCCCTGGGCGCGGGCGGTGATGGCGGCGCCCGCGATGCGGGCCTGGTACTTGCCCTGGTGGGTCAGGAGCGCGCGGTGGTTCACGTCACCGACCGCGTACAGCCAGTCGCTGCCCTCCACGCGCAGGCTCTCGTCGACCGGCAGCCAGGAGCCGGGCTCGAGGCCGACGGTCTCCAGGCCGATGTCGTCCGTGCGCGGGTCGCGGCCCGTGGCGAAGAGGATCTCGTCGGCCTGGAGTGTGGAGCCGTCGTCCAGGGTCGCCGTGACGGTGCCGTTCTCGCGCTTGACGGCGGTGACCGAGACGCCTCGGCGGACCTCGGCGCCCGCCTCCGTGAGGGCCTCCTGCACCAGCTCGCCCGCGAACGGCTCCATACGGGGCAGCAGGCCGTCGCCCCGCACCAGGACCGTCACGTGTGACCCGAGCGCCTGCCATGCGGTGGCCATCTCGACGGCGACGACGCCGCCGCCGACCACCAGGAGGCGGCCGGGCACGTGGTCGGCCGCGGTGGCCTCGCGGCTGGTCCAGGGCTTGACGTCGGCGAGGCCCGGCAGGTCGGGCAGGGCCGCACGGGTGCCGGTGCAGACGGCCACGGCATGGCGGGCCTGGAGCGTGTGCTCCGTGCCGTCCGTGCCGGTGACCGTGACCTTGCGGGGGCCCGCGAGGCGGCCGTGGCCGCGGTAGAGGTCGACGCCGATGCCGTCCAGCCAGCCGACCTGGCCGTCGTCCTTCCAGTGCGAGGTGTAGTCGTCGCGGTGGGCGAGCACGGCCGGGGCGTCGAGGGGGCCCTGCACGGACTGGCGCAGGCCGGGGACGCGGCGGGCGTCGGCGCGGGCGATCACGGGGCGCAGCAGGGCCTTGCTGGGCATGCACGCCCAGTAGGAGCATTCGCCCCCGACCAGTTCGCTCTCCACGATCGCGGCGCTGAGCCCCGCGGCGCGGGCCCGGTCCGCCACGTTCTCCCCCACGGGACCTGCTCCGATGACTACTACGTCGTACGTGATGGCATCCGTCATGAGGACAGTCTGTCGGCAGGTGTGCGCCGTGGCCACACGGGTACGCGCGCGGAACACGCCCATGCACGCACGGCACCGTCCGCGCGTGCGGCGGGCGGAATACGTTCGCACCATCGGCCGTTGTGCACAGCGGCTACGCCCGACAGCAGGAAGTAGGGAACACCATGAGCAGCGCGACAGTGGAGCTCACCAAGGAGAACTTCGACCAGACGGTCACGGACAACGGATTCGTTCTGATCGATTTCTGGGCTGACTGGTGCGGGCCGTGCAAGCAGTTCGCCCCCGTCTACGAGCGGGCCGCCGAAGCCAATCCCGACCTGGTCTTCGCCAAGGTCGACACGGAGGCCCAGCCCGAGCTGGCCCAGGCCTTCGACATCCAGTCCATCCCGACGCTGATGATCGTCCGCGACCAGGTGGCGGTGTTCGCCCAGCCGGGCGCCCTGCCCGAGGCCGCTCTGACGGACGTCATCGGCCAGGCGAGGAACCTGGACATGGACGAGGTGCGCCGGCAGGTCGCCGAGGAGCAGGCCAAGCAGCAGGGGCAGTGAGCGCGGGCGTAGAGCAAGAAGGGCCGTAGCCGTCAGCTGGACTCAGCTGGACTCGCGGTGCACGACGTCGGCCCCGAGCACGTCGTGCACCTCGGGTTCGGCGCCGGGGTCGCGCACCACTCGGTCGACGAGTTCGGCGAGGCCGCGGCCCGACGGCAGCTCGATGCGGACGGTGCTGAGCCGGGGCCTCAGGAGCCTGCCGAGCATCAGGTCGTCCGAGCCGAGCACGGCGGTCTCGCCCGGTATGTCGATGCCCTCGTCCTGGAGGGCGCGCATCAGGAGCATGGCGTACTCGTCGTTGTAGGCGAAGACGGCGTCGATCCCCAGGGTGCGGCAGCGCGTCGCGAGCCGGGCGGCGGACTCCTCGTCATACGCGAGGGGCAGCTCGGTGACGGAGGCGCCGGTGGTGCGCGCGCTTGCCACGGCCTGGCGGACCCCTTCGAGGCGGGGCCGCGAGAAGTGTTCCAGGCCGCCTTCCGCGGGGACGACGACGCCGATGCTGCGCCGTCCGCGGGCGAGGAAGTGCAGGGCGGCGGCTTCGCCGACCCTTCGGCCGTCCATGAGCAGGGCGTGCGCGCCCTCGACGCGGTGGGGCCCGAGCGTGAAGACGGCCCTGGCGCCGGACCGCTTGAGGACCGCGACCCCGCGCGGGTTGAGCGCGGAGGCGTCGGGCGCGAGGACCGCCACGGGGCGCAGCTCGGCCCAGGCGCGTGCGGCGTCCTCGCCGGTCAGGCCGAGGCTGGCGTACTGCACGACGGTGTAGTCGAACCGGCTGAGCGCCCATTGCAGTTCGTTGAAGAACCGGCTGAAGAGCGGGCCCATCGGGATCTCCGACGTGGGCATGAGGACCATGCGGCTGTGTCCGGCGCGGAGGCTGCGGGCGGCCGCGTGCGGGACATAGCCGAGTTCCCTGGCCGCCTCGCGGACGCGGCGCCGGGTGGGCTCGCTGATGCGGACGGCGCTGGTGTTGTTGAGGACGTACGAGACGGTCGCGCGGGAGACCCCCGCCAGGCGGGCGACGTCGGCGCTCGTCGGCACGGAGCGCTGCGTAGGCTGTGTGGGCTGCGTGGGCCGCTGCTTCGGTATCTGTTGCTCGGGTATCTGCTGCTTCGGTATCTGCGCCATGACATGGGCATCCTCGCAGACGGGCGTCGGGAGCCCCGAGGCGGGCGGAGCACCCTCGCGCGGGGCACCGTCGGGCGCGGCAACGCCCCCTGACGCATTCCGCGTTGGGCTACTCGCCGGTTAACGTTCGGGCATCCGTTCGTCGAGCGAAGGTGCCCCCCACATGACTGCCGACCGTGCCGACCGGGCTGAGGGTTTGGCGCGCACCGCCCGCGCGCTGGCCGAGGGAGAGGTGTCCGCGCGTGCGCTGACCGAGCGGACGCTGGCCAGGATCGAGGCGTCGCAGCCCGTGCTCAACGCCTTCAAGCGGGTGCGGGCCGAGGCCGCGCTGGCGGAGGCGGACGCCGCCGACCGGGAGTTGGCGGCGGGCGGTGCCTCTTCGGAGCGGCCGCTGCTGGGGGTGCCGCTGGCCGTGAAGGACGACATGGACGTGGCGGGCGAGCCGACCGCGTTCGGATGCAGGGGTGAATTCCCGCCGAGCGCGGCGGACTCGGAGGCCGTACGCAGGCTGCGCGCCGCCGGGGCCGTGATCGTGGGCAAGACCAACACGTGCGAGCTGGGGCAGTGGCCGTTCACGGAGGGCCCCGGTTTCGGGGACACCCGCAATCCGTGGAACACCGCTCACACGCCCGGGGGCTCGTCGGGCGGCTCGGCGGCCGCGGTCGCGGCGGGGCTCGTCCCCGCGGCGCTGGGCTCGGACGGCGCCGGCTCGGTGCGGATCCCCGCCGCCTGGACACACCTGGTCGGCATCAAGCCACAGCGCGGCCGCATATCGACGTGGCCGTGGCCGGAGGCCTTCCACGGCATCACCGTCAACGGGCCACTGGCCAGGACGGTCGCGGACGCCGCGCTGCTGCTCGACGCGGCGAGCGGCAGCCATGCGGGCGATCTGCACAGGCCGCCCGCCGTGCGGGCCGCCGAGGCCGCGACCCGCGATCCGGGGCGGCTGCGGATCGCCCTGTCGCTGCGGATGCCGTTCACGGCGACGCCCAAGCACCTGCACCCCGTGGTGCGGGACCGGGTGGTGGCGCTCGCGGACCGGCTCGCCGCGCTCGGGCACGACGTGGCGGAGGCGGATCCGCGGTACGGGCAGATCGGCCTGGCGTTCGTGCCGCGGGCCACGGCGGGCATCGCGGAGTGGGCGCGGCAGGTGCCGGACGTCTCCCTCCTCGACCGGCGCACCCGGGAAGCGGCCCGCATGGGGCGGCTGTTGCAGGGCGCCCCGCTGCGGCTCGCGCGCCGCTCGGAGGCGGCGCTGCACCGCCGGGTGGGGGCCATCTTCTCGACGTACGACGTGGTGCTCGCGCCGACGACGGCCGCTCCCCCGCCGCGCGTCGGCACGCTGGCCGCCATGAGCGGCTGGCGCACCGACCGGGCGATGATCGCCGCGTGCCCCTACGCGTGGCCGTGGAACGTGCTCGGCTGGCCCGGCGTCAACGTCCCCGCGGGCCGCACCCCGGGCGGCCTCCCCGTCGGCGCCCAGCTCCTCGGACCGGCGGGCAGCGAGCCTCTCCTGATCTCCCTGGCGGCACAGCTGGAGGCGGACCGGCGGTGGTACGAGGAGTGGCCGAGTCCGGTCGCGAACGCGTCGTGAGCCTCGTGCGGTGGGCGGCGTCACGGAAATTCCTGGTGCGGGAACGGCCTGAGGGGCACTCTTGTGCGGACGCCCGCAAAGGTTTTGGGTGTGACGAGCAGCATCGGAAGGAAGGATCCCGGCATGCCTGAGGGAGACTGTACGGAACACCGCACCGCGCGCCGCACGAAGGCGCGCGACACGGTGTCGGAAGCCGAAGTGGAGGCGCTGGTCCGCGGCATCTGCTTCAAGACGGGACCACCTCGCACCACCGGTGTCGAGCTGGAGTGGCTCGTCCACGCGCCAGGTGCGCCCCACCTGCCCGTGCCCGCCGCCCGCCGTGAAGCGGCCTACGCCGCACTGCGGGCCCTGCCCCTGCACTCGTCCGTCACCGTCGAACCCGGCGGTCAGCTGGAGCTCAGCTCGCTGCCCGCCGCCTCGCTGACGGAGTGCATCTCGGCCATGCGGGCCGATCTCGCCGTCGTACGCGACGTATTACGTTCCCACCACCTCACCCTCAGCGGGGTCGGCGCCGATCCGTGGCGGCCGCCGTCGCGGGTGCTGCGCGAGCCCCGCTATGACGCGCTGGAGTCCTGCCTCGACCGCGGGGGCCCGGCCGGCCGCCGCATGATGTGCTCGACGGCGTCGGTGCAGATCTGTCTCGACGCCGGCCACGAGGAGCCAGGCCCGCTCGGTTACGCGCGGCGCTGGCGTCTCGCGCATCTGCTGGGGCCCGTCCTGGTCGCCGCGTTCGCCAACTCGCCGCTGCAGGACGGCCGGCCCACCGGCTGGCGTTCGACCCGGCAGGCCGTGTGGGCGGGCATCGAGCCCGGCAGATCCGGCGCACCGCCGCTCGACGTGGAGCCGCGGGAGGCCTGGACCCGGCACGCCCTGGACGCGCCGGTCATGTGCGTGCGGAGAGAGCCCGGCGAGGGGCCCTGGACCGTCCCGGAGGGGATGAGTTTCCGTGCGTGGGCCCGTCGCGGCGCGCCGCGCAGACCCACCCGCGAGGATCTCGCCTACCACCTGACCACGCTGTTCCCGCCGGTCCGCCCGCGCGGTCACCTGGAGCTGCGGATGGTCGACGCGCAGCCCGGCGAGGACGGCTGGATCGTGCCGCTCGCCGTGACGAGCGCGCTGTTCGACGACCCGGAGGCGGCCGAGACCGCCTACCGCGCCGTGAAGCCGCTGGCCGAGCGGTCCGGGCCGCCGGGCTCGCCCGCCGCGCCGCACAGCCCGCTCTGGCTGGACGCGGCGCGCCACGGCCCGGCCGACCCCGAACTGCGCGAGGCCGCCGTCGTCTGCTTCGCCGCCGCCGTCGACGCGCTGCCCCGGCTCGGCGCGCCCGCTTCCGTGCGGGACGCCGTGGCGACGTATGCCGCGCAGTACGTCGCGCGGGGCCGCTGCCCGGCCGACGACCTGCTGGACGGCCTGCGTGACGGCCGTCGCCCCCTTGACACACCTGGGAAGGACTCCCGCCGATGACAGGCCCCACCGCCGACCCGGAAGCCCTGCGGGAGCGCGCCCTGGCCGCGCTCCTGGCCGCCCGGGACCGTACGACCCTCCTCACCAGCTGTGTGGAGGACGCCGAACTCACCGCGCAGCACTCCCCGTTGATGTCGCCGCTGGTCTGGGACCTCGCGCACATAGGCAACCAGGAGGAGCAGTGGCTGCTGCGCGCGGTCGCCGGCCGTGACGCCATGCGGCCCGAGATCGACCCGCTGTACGACGCCTTCGAGCATCCCCGCGCCGAGCGCCCGAGCCTGCCGCTGCTTGCGCCCGCCGAGGCCCGCGGCTACGCGGCCGAGGTGCGCGGCCGCGCGCTCGACGTGCTGGAGAGGACGCCGTTCCGCGGCACGCCGCTCACCGACGCGGGCTTCGCCTTCGGCATGATCGCGCAGCACGAGCAGCAGCACGACGAGACGATGCTGATCACGCATCAGCTGCGGTCGGGCCCGACCGCTCTCACCGCGCCGGAACCTCCCGTCGGAGAGCCCTTCGCCGGGCCCTCCGAAGTCCTCGTGCCCGGCGGCCCGTTCACCATGGGCACCTCCACCGAGCCCTGGGCGCTCGACAACGAACGTCCGGCGCACCGGCGCCTCGTCCCGCCGTTCTTCATCGACACGACTCCGGTGACGAACGCCGCGTACCAGCGTTTCATCGAGGACGGCGGCTACGAACGGATCCAGTGGTGGGATCCGGCCGGCTGGGCGATGGTCCGGCGGCACGAGCTCCGGGCGCCGCTGTTCTGGCGGCGCGAGGGCGGCCAGTGGCTGCGGCGGCACTTCGGCACGGTCGAGCCGGTGCCCGCCGACGAGCCGGTGCTGCACGTCAGCTGGTACGAGGCGGACGCCTACGCCCGCTGGGCCGGCCGGCGCCTGCCCAGCGAGGTGGAGTGGGAGAAGGCGGCCCGGCACGACCCGGTGACCGACCGGTCGATGCGCTACCCGTGGGGTGACGCGGACCCCACGCCCGAGCGCGCCAACCTGGGGCAGCGCCACCTGCGCCCCGCCCCCGCCGGAAGCTACCCAGCGGGCGAATCGGCTTACGGCGTGCGGCAGTTGATGGGCGACGTCTGGGAGTGGACGGCCGGCGACTTCCTGCCGTACCCGGGCTTCTCCGCCTTCCCCTACCGCGAGTACTCCGACGTCTTCTTCGGCGGCGACTACAAGGTGCTGCGCGGTGGCGCCTTCTCCGTCGACGCGGTGGCCTGCCGCGGCACGTTCCGCAACTGGGACCACCCGGTGCGGCGGCAGATATTCGCCGGGTTCCGCACGGCACGGGACGCCGGGCCCGCCGACGCGCCGGAACCGGAGACCGCCTGATGTGCCGTCATCTCGCCTATCTCGGCCCGCCGGAGCCGCTGGGCGGCGTCCTCGTGACGCCCGCCCACAGCCTGTTCCGGCAGTCGTGGGCGCCCCGCAGACAGCGCTACGGCACCGTCAACGCCGACGGTTTCGGCGTGGGCTGGTACGCCGAAGGGGACCCGGTCCCCGGGCGGTACCGCCGCTCCGGGCCCATCTGGGGCGACGCGTCCTTCGCCGACCTGGCCCGGGTCGTGCGCTCAGGGGCGCTGCTCGGCGCGGTGCGCGACGCGACCCTGGCGGGCGCGGACGGGGAGGCCGCGGCGGCGCCGTTCGCCTCCGGGCCGTGGCTGTTCAGCCACAACGGCGCGGTCACCGGCTGGCCCCGCTCGCTCGCCCCGCTCACCGGGACCCTGCCGCCCGACGAGCTGCTCTCGATGGAGGCGCGCTGCGACTCCGCGCTGGTGTGGGCGCTCGTCCTGCACCGGCTGCGCCGCGGCGACGAGGAGGGGCAGGCCCTCGCCGACACCGTCCTGGAGGTCGCGGAGGCGGCCCCCGCCTCACGCCTCAACCTCCTGCTCACCAACGGCGAGACGATCACCGCGACCGCCTGGGGCGACACCCTCTGGTATCTCGCGGAGCCCGGCCGCCGCACCGTCGTGGCCTCCGAGCCCTACGACGACGACCCGCACTGGCGCGAGGTGCCCGACCGCACCCTGCTCGCCGCCAGCCGCACCGACGTACTGCTGACCCCGCTCAAGGAGCCCCCTGCGTGAGCCCGTTCCTGCTGACCCGCACCCTGCCCGAGGACGCCACCGACGCCGCGCTGCGCGCCGACGTCCTGCACGGCCTCACCCGCACCCCGAAGACCCTGCCGCCCAAGTGGTTCTACGACGCGCGCGGCAGCGCCCTCTTCGAGGAGATCACCACCCTGCCCGAGTACTACCCCACCCGCGCCGAGCGCGAGATCCTGGTCACCCGCTCGGAGCTGATCGCCGAGATCACGAAGGCACGCACGCTGATCGAGCTGGGTTCGGGATCCTCGGAGAAGACCCGCCACCTGATCGACTCCCTGCCCGACCTGCACACCTACGTCCCCGTGGACGTGAGCGAGAGCGCGCTGACCGGCGCCGCGAACACCCTGCTCGCGCAGCGGCCCCGGCTCGAAGTGCACGCCCTGATCGCCGACTTCACCCGCGGCCTCGCGCTGCCGGGCACGCCGGGTCCGCGCCTGGTCGCGTTCCTCGGCGGCACGATCGGCAACCTGCTGCCCGCCGAACGCACCACGTTCCTGGCCTCGGTACGCGACCTCCTCGCCCCCGGCGACGCGCTGCTCCTCGGCACGGACCTCGTCAAGGACGAGTCGGTGCTCGTCTCGGCGTACGACGACGCGACGGGCGTGACGGGTGCGTTCAACAAGAACGTCCTGGCGGTGATCAACCGCGAACTGGCCGGGGACTTCGACCCGGACGCCTTCGAGCACGTCGCCGTCTGGGACCGCGAGCGCGAGTGGATCGAGATGCGGCTGCGCTCCACGGCCGACCAGACCGTGAAGATCCACGCGCTCGACCTGGCGGTCGACTTCGCCGCGGGCGAGGAGCTCCGCACGGAGATCTCGGCCAAGTTCCGCGAGGACGGCGTGCGCGCCGAACTGGCCGGATCCGGCCTGGAGATGACGCACTGGTGGACGGACGAGAGGGCGCGCTTCGCGCTTTCGCTGAGCACGGTGGCGTAGAGCCGTGCCGACGGGTGCCCGGCCCCGCCCCCCTGCGGCGGGGCCGGGCACCCGTCACAGGCCGCCGACGTCCAGCGCCTCCGTGATCCGGCGCGACGCCGCACGGGCCTCGGTCGCCGGGTCGCCGCCCGTCAGGACCTTCGTCATGTAGCCCTTGATGGGATTGTCCGCCTCGACGGCCGCCCAGCGCGGCGAGTTGGGCGTCGCCCGGCCGTTCGCGGCGCCGACGGCCATCGCAGCGACGCCCTCCTCACCGGTGACCGCGGGGGCCAGCTTCGCCTTGTTCGGGACGTAGTTCATGGTCCGCGCGAGATCGGTCTGCCACTTCTTGCCCGCCAGCGCCTCGATGACCTCGACCGCGCCCTTGTGGTCGTCGCTGTGCTCGGGCACGACGAGGTCGGAGCCGCCGGTGAAGACCGCGCCGGGCTTGCCGGCCTTCTTGCCGGGGATCGGGAAGTAGCCGAGTTTCCCCTTCAGTTCGGGGTTCTTCTCCTCGATGGCGCGGGCCGCGCCGGGCACCGCGATGATCTGGGCGACGTCGCCGCCCGCGAACACGCCGGCCTGCGACGGATGCTCCTCGTCGGCGTCGCGCGGGCCGTCGCCGAGCGCCTGCAGCCGCTGGTAGAACTCCATGCCGCGCAGCGCCGCGGGCGTGTGCAGGGCGCCGCGCCAGTCGCCGGACGACTCCTTGGTCTCCTTGGCGAGGTCGCCGCCCTCGTCCCAGATGAACCCGGCAAGGGTGTACCAGTCCTGGCCGGCGAGGTAGATCCCCTGCTTGCCACCGGTGTTGAGCTTCTCGGTGACCGTGATCCACTCCTCGCGGGTACGGGGCGGCTCGGTGATGCCCGCCTGCGCGAAGAGGTCCTTGTTGTAGATGACGACGCGGTTCGCGGCGTACCAGGGGATGCCGTACTGGGCACCGCGGTAGCGGCCCGGCTCGGCGAGGCCGGGGAGCCAGTCGTCCATGCCGAGGTCGCGTGCGGACTCCAGGGTGAGGTCGTACAGGCCGCCCTCGTCGACGTACTGCGCCACCTGGGTGTTGCCGACCTCGATGACCTCGGGTCCGTCGCCGCCCTCCTCCTTCAGCGCCTTCTTCACCTTGGCGCCGATGCCCGTCCATTCCTGGACGCGGATGTCCAGGTCGATGCCGTCGTGCTCCTTCTCGAAGTCCGCCGTGAAGCGCTCCACGAACTCGGGCGACGCGCTGCCCCGCATCAGCCAGACCGTGACGGTCCTGCTGTCGTCCCCGCCGGGGAGCACGCCGCAGCCGGCAAGCAGGACGGTGGAGGAGAGGGTGAGCGCCAGGGACGCGGTGGCGCGGCGGTGCGGTTTCACGTGGGTCGCTTTCTGCCTGCGGACAGGGAAGGTCAGCCCGACGCGGGGGGTGAGCACGTGGCTCGAACGGGTTACTGGCTTGGAGTTTGGTCCGTACCAATGCGCTGGTCAAGGGGCAGCGGTCATCTTGCGTGCCATCTCGCGCTCCTGGGCGGGTTGGGGCACGGTGGAGTGACGGTACTGCACGGAGTCGTACGACATCGGTCGTACGACCTCACTCCCGACGGCCCGGAGGAATCACCCTCATGTCGAACCACACCTACCGTGTCACCGAGATCGTCGGTACGTCCCACGAGGGCGTCGACCAGGCGATCCGCAACGGGGTCGCGCGCGCCGCGCAGACGCTCCGGTCGCTGGACTGGTTCGAGGTCACGCAGGTGCGGGGCCACATTGAGGACGGGGAGATCAAGCACTATCAGGTGGGGCTCAAGGTGGGGTTCCGTCTGGAGGATGAGTAGCGCTTCGCGGGGCGGGGTGCGACGGAGCGTCGTCGGCTGCGGGTGTTTTGTGGTTGCTCGCGCCGTTCCCCGCGCCCCTGATAGGGGCTCTTTCGGCGCGTCGTCGGCTGCGGGTGCGTTCGTGGATTTCGCGCCGTTCCCCGCGCCCCTTAACGGGGCGTTCTGGTGTGTCGTCTGCTGCAGGCGCGTTCGTGGATTTCGCGCCGTTCCCCGCGCCCCTGGGCGGGGCGCCCCCCAGCGGAGTGGTCAGGTGCGGCCCTCTCGTTCTTGGGCGTCCTTCAGGGGGGCTGATGGTGTTGCCCAGTCGGCTCTGTGGACGGGGAAGCCTGCTCGTTTTGCCTCTTCGCAGACCAGTTCGTCGTCGTCGACCAGGATGCGGATCTCACGCTTGCGGGCGATGCCGCGGAGGATCTCCAGCTTGGTGCGGCGTGCGGGGCGGCGGTCGTCGTTGCGGCGCATCCAGATGCGCCCGGCCGGCAGGCCGTGGCGGGCCAGCCACTCCTCCGTGTCCGCGCGGCAGCGCTCGGGGCGTCCGGTGAGGTAGACGACCTCGCACTCCTCCGCGCTCGCCAGGGCCAGTTCGACGCCGCGGGCCAGCGCCGGATCCTGCGGTGCCGCCGCGAAGAACGCGTCCCAGTCGCGGGGCTTGCGCTCCAGGTACCGCTGGCGGTGCGCGGTGTCCGCGAGGGTGCCGTCCAGGTCGAACACGGCCAGGGGTCTGTTGTCTTCGGTCACGTGGACAGCCTAGAACGGGGGTAGAGCACAGTGGAGCAGTGTGCTTGGGTGGGCGTGAGGGAAGCTGGGGGGGACAAGGCTGTGGCCGTATGGAAGCGAACTGCCTTCAGGGGGCTCGTGCGAGGGAGCCTCGCGTTGAGCGTGGCGCTGGCGCCTGCCGTGCTCTGCGGTCCGGCGCGCGCGGCGGCGCCCGCCTGCCCCATCGTGTACTTCGACCTGGGCGAGACCCTCGTGCACACCGCCGAGGACGGCGGCATCGGCTACCGGCCCGGGGCGGACTCCTACCTGCGTGAACTGCGCGAACGGCACATCCGGGTCGGTCTGATCACCAATGTGCCGTCCGCTTGGGGCGCGACCGACGCCGAGCGTGCCGCCCGGCTGAAGCGGGAGGTCGACGCCACGTGGCACGGGTCCACGCCCTTCGCGTGGCAGGACTTCGGCGACCGCATCCTCACCCCGCGCACCGAGGCGGAGCGCAAACCGGCCCCCGCCCTGTGGCAGCGGGCGAAGGCCGGTTCGGACGGGTGCCGGGTCGTCCATCAGGCGGAGACCGCCGAGGAGGTCAGAGCCGCTTCCGCGGTCGGCTTCGTGCCGTATCAGGTGGGCCGGCCGCACCGGCCCGCGTTTCTTCCGGTTCGGCTGGTGGAACTGCTCGGGGACCGGCACCACTCCCCTGCTTGACCATCCCGCTGCGCAGGAGCAGTTGGAAGACGCCGAGCAGCACCGCCGTCGCGAGCGCGCTGTGCCACAGCAGTGCGTCCAGACGCCCGGCAGCGAGATAGGCGCCCACGGCGATCGCGGCCAGTGCGCACACCGCGCGGTCCACGATGCTCTCGACGGAGAGCAGGGTGGCACGCGGGGCGTGCGCGGGCACCGCGTCGTTCACCAGTTTGCGCTGGATGGGGTACGCGAAGCCGGTCGCGGCGGCGAACAGGCAGAGCAGCGCGACGACGGCCCACGGCCCGCCGAGCGTCATGGCCGCCAGACTGCCCGCGAGGGCGAGGCTGAGGATCGAGACCCAGGCGACCGGCGGCAGGCGGCGGCTCAGCCACTGCGGGCGGGCCGAGGCCACTGCCTCCGCCACCGTCATCGCCGCCATCACACCGCCGTGCGAGGCCTCCGCGATGCCGTGGTCGAGGAGGATCGGCTGGAAGAGGTTGACCTGGCAGATGCGGGAGAGCGTGAAGACAGCAACTCCCTGCACCATGACCAGTGCCAGCCACCGTGAGGCTGCGACGCAGCGGAGCGCGGTGCCCGCGTCCCGCAGGAACGCGCCTCCCCCGCCCACCCTCTTCCCCGCGCCGCCGCCCGCCCCCGCGAGGCGCGGCAGCGCGACCGCGCAGGCGAGGGAGCCCGCCGCGCTCGCGGCGCTGAGCACGTACGGGGTCGGGTGCGCCACGGCCATCAGGGGGCCGACCAGCGGCCAGCACACGACCTTCGCCACCAGCCCCAGTGCCCGTGCGGTCCCCTCCGCCCTCAGGTAGTGCTCGCCGCACTTCTCGGCGCGCAGCCCGTCGTACAGGTAGGCGCTGGCCGCCCCCGAGGTGAGGGAGCGGCCCGCAGCGATGGCCAGGAAGTGGACGAGGAAGCCGGTGTAGGAGGCGCTGAACACCGGAGCCAGGTTCGCCGCCGTCATGACCACCGCGCCGGCCCGCAGGCAGTTGCGGGTGCCGATCCGGTCGGCGATCAGGCCGGTCGGGATCTCGAACAGGCAGAAGGCCACGTAGTAGATGCTCTGGATGCCGAAGATCTGCCCGTCGGAGAGCCCGGCCTCCTTCTGGTAGGCGTAGAAGACGGGCATCCACCACAGCAGGTTGAACAGCAGCTGGAAGCCGTAGTTGAGCCGGATGATGCGTTGGGCGGTCGGCGTGAGGTCGGTTGGCGCCGCCTTGCCGGAGGGCGCCTTCACAGTGCGTACGGGCGGATCTGGACCAGCCGGAAGTCGCCCCGGTCGGTCATCAGCCACTCGATGTCCAGTGGCCGGTCCACGTCGTCCGCGCTGAAGTGAGACTGGAGGAGCCGCCCGGTCAGGGACAGGTCGGCGAGCCGGGCGCGGGTGGCGGCGGAGAGCGCGTCGCCCCAGGAGCCCAGGGCGACGGTGCGGCCGCCGCCCTCCACGGTGTTGTACAGGTACTGCTGCGGCAGGACCGAGCCCTCGACCACCTGTTCCGGGGAGCCGGGGGAACAGTTGAGGTAGACGTTGCGGAAGTCCTCGCGGCGGGTGGGGTTGCAGGTCACCAGGACGCCGCCCAGGGAGGCGGGCACGTACTCCTGGATGATGACGCCCATATAGGTGTCGTCCAGGGAGATGCCGACCTGGTGGCGGAGGCGCACGCTGCGGGGTGAGAGCAGCGAGGCCCACACCTGGCGTACGGCCTCCAGGAGTTCGCCGGTGCCGTGGACGGTGGTGACGGAGTCGTAGACGCCCGCGGCGGAGAAGCCCGGCAGGTCCTCGGCGTTGGACGAGGAGCGCACCACCAGGCGGCCGCGCGACCCGGCGGGGGCGGGAAATGCCTGGCTGATCTGCCGGGTGACCGACTCGGGGACGGGGGTCTGCCGGATCAGGTGCTGGAGTTGCAGGCAGAGCGAGTCCAGGACGTCGGTCGCGTCGAGTTCGAGTGCCATCTTCAGCTTGCCGATGCCCTGTTGGAGTGCGGGCGAGGAGGCGAGGAAGTGCTGCTGGAGCGCGAAGGGCAGCGCGACGCCGTCCGGGGCGCCGACCGTCCGGGACACGAACTCGGCCGCACGCGCGCGGAGTTCGCCTTCGGCGGGTGCGGTCAGGCCGAGGCGGGCCGCCAAGTGTCCGTAGAGGTGCTCTCGCGGCGGGCGGGGCCGTCCGTAGAAGGCGGTCAGGTCGGCCGTACGGCTGTCGAGCACGTGGTGCAGCTCGCCGAGGTTGGCCGCCTTGGTGCCGTAGCGGTCGCGGTCGGCGGCGCGCAGCCGGTGCAGGGACAGGACGGGGGTGTCGTCGAGCAGGGGCGGTTCGAGGCGGATGCGCTGCTGGTGCCAGGCCGGGGCCCGCAGGGCGGGGTCGTGGTCGAGCCGCTCCAGGGATATCTCGTCGTCGCGGACCCGGTAGCGGACCCACGCGCCGTCCAGGCCGTCCTTCTCGACGAGCTGTTCGAGGTCGCGCACGATCGCGTTGGGGATGCCCCAGCCGGAGGCGAGGACGTTGGTGTGGGAGAGCGGGGTGATCGGCGCGGTGTTGAGGAATCCGGCCACCCGGGGCACGTCGTCGGGCAGGCACGGCATGGCCACGATGTCCGCCCAGCCGAGCTCGAACTCCGCCGCCTCGTACTCCTCGGTCGTGCGGAAGAACCGCAGCCGGCCGGTGGCCTCGCCGGGGTTGAGCGGCGTCCGGGTCCGGGAGCCGAAGAGTTCGTGGCTGAGAACGCGCGGCACGCGCTGCTCGCTGATCGCCGCCAGCTCCTCCTCCTGCCCGTGGTTGGCGGGTTTGAGGAGCAGCGGCAGCCTGCCGTCGACCCGGGAGCGTACGAACTCGTAGAAGAAGACGAGCAGTTCGCCGTGCATGGTGTCGGCCTCGGTCGTCTCCAGGACGAGGAAGGTGCGTTCGCGGCCGTCGGCCTCCTCGTCGGCGTGCAGGGAGAGCACACCGAGCAGGAAGCGGCGCTCGGGGTCCATGTAGACGGAGGCGTTGAACGCGTCGAGGTCCGCGTCGAGGGCGGTGAGGTCCATGCCCAGGACGCGCGTGGCGACGTAGTCGACGTGGAAGGGGTGGGCCGCGGTGTCGAGCAGGTGCCAGGTGTTCTCGGCGCGGTCGACGACGACTTTGAGGTACGGGTGTCCCGCGAGGACCCCGGAGAGGGTGCGGAAGAGCGGCAGGGAGAGGTTCTCGCCGACGACCGTGCGGTCCGTGGCCGGTTCGGCGGCGCCGGTGAGCAGGTGGGCGGTCATACCGAGACCTCCTCGGGTTCCACGACAGAGGGCCGGGCGGCGGGCAGGACCTGGGGCAGGGCGTCCACCAGGGTCTCGAAGTCGCGGAGTACGGTCCGCGCGTCGGTGGCGGAGAGCAGGCACAGGGCCGCCATGGTGTTGGCGCCCGCGGCCGGGTCGTACACCGGCACGGCACTCCCGTCGGGGAGCGAGCTCTCCGCGACCACCGACAGGCGGCTGCCTCGGCTGAGGGAGACGTCCGCCGAGACGGCGGGGAAGTCCCAGGTCCTGCGGTCCGGCCAGGCGCGGCCACGCCCGTCGACCGCGAGGACGACGAGGGAGCCCGCCGCGCCGCGCGCCCGCGCGGGGGTGAGAGCCTCCTCGGGCCATTCCACCCGGTGTCCGAGGAGGTGATCGACGAGCATGCCGACCAGGTCGAGTCCGAAGACCTCCTCGATCTGCGGCACGGTCATCGCGCCGCCGAACCGCGCGGCCGTCTCGATCAGCCACATCCTGCCGTCGGCGCCTAGCTTGATCTCGGTGTGGGTTCCGCAGTCGCGCAGGCCGAGGGCGTCGACCGCGCGCCGGGCCAGCTCCACGATCCGGTCCTGGGCGTCCCGGCCCAGCGGGGCGGGGGTGATGCTCGCGCGTTCGGTGAACGGCTCGACCGTGGGCATCCGGCCGCTGAGGCAGACCGGGTGGAAGGTGCCGTCCGTGACGACGCCCTCGACGCTGACGTAGTCGCCCCAGCCCGGCTCGTCGAACCAGTCGGACGCGGTGCCGGTGACGATCTGCTCGACCACGAAGTCCGCGTCGGCCTCGGCCACATGCAGCTCCGCGTAGCCCAGTTGCGCCGATTCGGCCATGACGTCGCGGGAGCGGGCCCAGGCGGCCGACGCCTCGTGCGGGGAGCGGATGATCTGGTGGGCGGTGGACCCGGCGCTCCAGGCGGCCTTGAGCAGCAGCGGTCCCGGCAGGGAGCGAGCGGCCGCGTGCAGGTCCGCCTCGGTGGCGACGGGGCGGAACGCGGGTTGCGGCAGGCCGTGTTGGTGCCAGGTGTGCCGCATCAGCCGCTTGTCGCGGGCGAGCGCGGCGGCGCCGCCCGCCCCCGCGAGTCCGAGCGCCTCGCACGCCTCGGCGACGGCCACGACCGCGTACTCGGAGAAGGTGAGCACCGCGTCCGCGCCCACGGCTTCGGCCCGCCGGACGATCAGGGACACGAGATCGGGGTGGTGCGCGTCGTCGGGCGTCACGACCGAGGCGCACAGTCTGTGCGCGGAACCTGCCACGGCGGGAGGAAGAGCGCTGAGCGCCAGCAGGTGTACTTCCGCCTTCGCGGCCGTCCGGGAGAGGACGTGGCCGAGGGGCGGACCACCCTTGGCATGCACTAACAGCACCTTGCTCACGGAAGTTCGTCTCCATTCGTCTCGGTTGCCACGGATCGCCGTACTCCGTGCGTGATGAGGGACAAGGCCGTGGGAATCAGCCGGTCCACATCGCGGGGCGTGTTCACCCGCTCACTCAAGGGGACCAGGCCACAGACGCCCGTGACGCCTCGATGGGCGCCCACGACTCAGGCAAATGCCTGAGTGACCGCGCGTCGGAGAGTCAGAGACGACGGACGGAGACCGCTGTGGACGATTCCAGCCTCAAGGCACTTCCCCCGAGCGAGAGCCGGGCCCACAGCTTCGCGGACCTGGTGGATCTCGCCCCGGCCGCCGCCTTCATACGGGACGGCGATGGACGCTACCTGTGGGCCAACCACGCCTACGCTCACCTCTACGGCACGGTCCCGGAAGACGTCGTCGGCAAGTACATCGAGGATCTCGACGCGCCCGCCGAAGCCGGCCGGTTCCGCGCCCTCGATCAGGAGGTCCTCAGCAGGGGCGCGCCGGTGCGGCACACGCTCGGCTACCGGCGCAGGGACGGCAGCACGGGCCGGGCGGTGGGCCACCGCTTTCCCGTCCGGGAGAACGCGCGGACCTGCGTCGCCGGGATCTACGTGGACGTCACGGATCAGGCGCGCGTCACGGTCCGGTGGCAGGAGGCGGAGGAGAATCTGCAGGCTCTGCGCGACCACAGCGGGCTGCCCTGCGCGCTGCTCTCGGCGAACGGGCGCGTCGTCGAGGCGAGCGCGGCGGCCGCGGAGCTGTTCCGGCTCGACCCGCACGACCTGGTCGGCCGCCGCGCGCACACGCTGCTCGCCCCGGAGCCGGGGCTCGATCTGCTGCACCGCCGCTGGCAGGGCCTGCTGTCCCGCCGCACCAGACGGACGGAGACGTCCGTGGTGCTCGTGGACGCCCAGGGGCTCAGGCGCCGTGCGCGGCTCCATCTGACGACGATCGGCCACTCCGCCGTACGGGCCCGGTACGTCTGGGCCGTCGTGACCCACCAGAGCCTCGCGCACGAGGCCCACCCGTCGCTCACCGCCGCGCAGATCCGCATCCTCTCCCTGCTGGCGGAGGGCAGCAGCAACGGCGACATCGCCACGTCGCTGAAGCTGTCCCGGCAGACGGTCGACTATCACCTCAGCCGCCTGCGGCAGCTCTTGGGCGCGGCGACCCGGCCGGCTCTCGTCGCCCGCGCCTATGTCCTCGGCATCCTGGCCCCGTGCGCCTGGCCGCCGCGCTCCGCCACGGCGGCCCATCCGCTCAGCGCTGTCTGACGGGGCCGCCGGTCAGCGGATGTTGACGTCGATGCAGGCGTAGAAGGCGTTGGCGGTGTCGCCGATGTTCCACACCGCGAGGACCTTGTGCCTGCCGGTGAAGTTGCCGAGGTTGACCTGGTGGGAGACGGTCGCCGGTGGCTGCTGGTTGCCGCCGTCGATGGTGGCGACCTTGGTGCCGTCGACGAAGTACTCGTAGTTCGCGGTGCGGTGCCGGGCGGTGAACGTCCAGGTGAAGGTCTGCGTCCTGCTGACGTCGCTGACCTTCCAGCCCTTGCTGTCGTTGTCGAGCTCCGCGAACCGGGCGTTGCCGCCGCTGCAGCTGCGCAGGCCCTTGGGCCCCTCGACGCTCTGCGGTTCGTACTTGATGTCGCCGCAGGGCACCGTGCGCGCGGCGCACTGGGCCTGCCGGCTCGCGGGGGCGTTGACGTAGCCGTGCGCGCTGGCCGAACCGGTCGGCAGGGTGAGGGCGAGGACGGGAGCCATGCCTGCGCCGATCGCCGCGGCTATCTTCCGCTTCTTGTCCATGCGTACTCCTTCACGGGGCGCTGCTTCATGGGGGGTGCGGCGTGAAGTGCTCTCGTGGGGGTGAGCGAGTGGGTGGGGAATGGTGGGGGTGATGCGGGCGTTGCGGTCGAGCAGGGCCGGGGGTTCGCGGCTGCCGATTAGTCCAGACCATAGACTTCGGCCAGACGCGGTCAAGGTTGGTTTCCGGCCAGGTGAAGGGGTCTCCTGTGGAAGCAGTCCGGTTCTCTGTCCTCGACCGTTCGCGCACCCGTGAGGGGCACGACGGTCCGGAGGCCCTGCGCGACACCGTGCGCCTCGCCCAGGACCTGGAAGCTCTCGGATATCACCGTTTTTGGGTCTCGGAGCACCACGGTGTGCCCGGTGTCGCGGGGTCCGCGCCGACGGTTCTCGCGGCCGCCGTCGCGGCGGCCACCCGCACCATCCGGGTCGGCACGGGCGGCGTGATGCTGCCGAACCATCAGTCGCTCGTCGTGGCCGAGCAGTTCGGGGTGCTCGAATCGCTCTTCCCCGGCCGGATCGACATGGGGCTCGGCCGGTCGGTGGGCTTCACCGACGGGGTGCGCAAGGCGCTGGGGCGCGACAAGCACGACGCCGAGGACTTCGCGGCTCAGCTGGCCGAACTGCTCGACTGGTTCCGCGGCACGTCCGGCACGGGGGTGCGGGCCCGCCCCGCCGAGGGCCTGAGCGTCCCGCCGTACGTCCTGGCCGTGGGCGAGGGCGCGACGATCGCCGCCGAGGCGGGTCTGCCGCTGGTCATCGGCGACCTCCGGGGCCGCGAGAAGATGCTGCGCGGCATCGAGCGGTACCGCGAGGGTTTCCGGCCCTCGCCGTGGCTGGCCGAGCCGTACGTCATGATCTCGGGCACCGTCGCGGTGGCCGAGAGCGAAGAGGCAGCCCGTCGCCTGCTGCTTCCGGAGGCCTGGTCGATGGCGTACTCCCGCACGCACGGCACGTTCCCGCCGCTCCCGCCGGCCGAGCGCGTGGAGGCGATGGCCATGACGGACAAGGAGCGCGGCTTCTACGAATCGGGGCTGAGCGGCCATGTGTACGGCACCGAGGAGCAGGTGGCGGACGCGCTGCGGCGGGTGATCAAGGAGAGTGCCGCGCAGGAGGTCCTTGTGACGACCAGTACGTACGACCGCGCCGGCCTGCTGGACTCCTTCAGGCGGCTGGCGCGGGTGGCGGGCCTGACTCCGGGCGGGGGCGCGTAGGGCAGGCGCGAGTAAGGCAGGGCCCCGCCCGCGTCGCGGTCCGGGATCGGCCCGGAGGCGGCGCGGACGGGCGCGGTGCCCCCGTGGCACGGGGGACGGTTCCAGCGGAAGCACCGCGGTCCCAGTGGCCCTCGCGGCTGCTTCGCCAGGGCCCTCGGGGGTGGGCTCGGGCGAAGGCGCTCACGTGGTCGCCAGTGCTTCCGTCGGGGGCAGCCGTGCGGCGCGTACGGCCGGGTAGAACCCCGCGAGTCCACCGATGACCAGCGTGGCGCCGACGCCGCCCGCCATCGCCCAGAACGGGACGACGGACGGCCAGCCCTGGTAGGCGGAGTACCCGCCGGTGACGGCGATGCCGAGCAGGACGCCGCCGAGGCCGCCGAGGGCGGACAGGAGCAGCGCCTCGGCCAGGAACTGGGTGCGGATCTGCCCCCGCGTCGCGCCGAGCGAGCGGCGCAGGCCGATCTCGGAGCGGCGTTCGAGGACGGAGATGACCATGGTGTTGGCCACCCCGACGCCGCCCACGAGCAGCGCCACTCCGCCGAGGCCGAGCAGCAGTCCACTGAGGGTGTCGTCGGTGGCTTCCTTGGCGGCCAGCGCGTCCGAGGGGCGCGAGACGTTGGCCTCGTTGGGGCTCTCGGGGTTGGTGGTGGCGCCGAGGACGGCCTGGACGTCGTTGACGGCCGACTCCTCGGCCCGCGTGAAGATGGTGGTCGGGGAGCCGTCGAAGCCCAGTTCGCGCTCCGCCGCGGTCCAGCCCACGAGGGCCGACGAGTCGAGCGAGGGCACGAGTTCGTTGGGGGCGAGCAGGCCGACGACGGTGAACCAGCGGCCGCCGAGCCAGACCTTCACGTCCTCCCCCGCCTGGTGGACACCGAGCTGTTCGGCGGCCTTGGGGCCGAGGACGACGGAGGGATAGCGGCTGTTGGCGGCGTTGAGCCAGCGGCCGTCGACGATCTCGGCGCCGACCGACTTCGGCAGGTCCGTCCTGGCGGCCGAGACGTTGAGGCCGCCGGTCTCCTCCTCGGGCGTGTGGTCACTGCGGTAGACCTTGGCGTCGGTCTTGCCGATGGCGGAGACCGACTCGACGTCGTCCATGTTGGCGATCATGTCGACCGACTCCACGGGGAGACGGGCCTCCCCGCCGCTGAAGTTCTGCCCCGGGGTGACGGTCAGGAGGTTGGTGCCGAGGGCCTGCAGCCTGCGGTTGAGGTCCTCGGTGGACGAGGTGGAGATGCCGACCACGCCGACCATCGCGGCGATGCCGATGGCGATGCCGAGCGCCGAGAGGAAGACCCGCATGGGACGGGAGCGCAGGCCGGAGCCGCCCACCCGCAGCACGTCGGCCGGGTTCATCCGGGCCGGCCGGGGCCGCCGCACGGGTTCGGAGGGTTCGGGAGCGGCGGCCCGCTCCAGTTCCTTGATGCCGGTCATCGCACGGCCTCCTGGTGGGGAACGAGGGACGAGGAGCCGCCGCCCGCGACCGAGTCGTGCTCGATCCGGCCGTCCTTGAGGCGCACCTCGCGGGGCAGGGTCGCGGCGATGTCCCGGTCGTGGGTGATGACCACCACGGTCGTTCCGGCCTCGTGCAGCTCGTGGAGGAGCTCGATGACGACCGCTCCGGACCGTGAGTCAAGGGCGCCGGTCGGCTCGTCGGCGAGCAGCAGCGGCGGGTCGCCGAGCACCGCGCGGGCGATGGCCACGCGCTGCTTCTCGCCGCCGGACAGCTGGTGCGGCTCGTGGTAGAGCCGGTGGCCGAGGCCGACCCTGCGCAGTGCGCGCTCGGCGAGGCGGCGTCGCTCGCCGCGCGGCCTGCCGCTGTACAGCAGCCCGTCCGCCACGCTGTCCAGCGCCGGTACGCCGTACGCCAGGTGGAACTGCTGGAAGACGAAGCCGATGGTGTCGGCCCGCAGCGCGGACAGTTCACGGTCGGACAGGTCGGCCACGTCGTGTCCGTCGATGCGTACCCGTCCGGACGAGGGGCGGTCCAGGGTGCCCATGATGTTGAGCATCGTGGACTTGCCCGACCCCGACGGGCCGACGATGGCGAGGAGTTCGCCGCGCCGGATGACGAGGTCCGCGCCGCGCAGGGCGGCGACGTCCTCGTACGTCTTGGAGACCCCGGTCAGCTCGACCACCGGCCGGTCCTGCCGGTCCGTGGCGGGCGCGGGGAGCTCGCGGCTGGCCAGGCTCACTTGGGAACCCCCACGACGGTGCCTTCCTTGATGCCCTTCCCGGACACCTCGACCCTGCTGTCGGCGAACATGCCGAGCTCGACCGGCCGGTACTCGGTGCCGTCGGCGGTGACGACCTCCACGGCGTACCCTCCGCCGCGCTGTGCCACCAGGGCGGCCACGGGGACGACGAGGACGTCCTTGCGGGACTCCGCCTTCAGCGTGACCTCGACGGCGGCGGCCTGGTAACGGCCGAGGCCCTTCTGGTCCTTCACCGTCAGCTCGACGGGCAGGGTGGCCTTGTCGTCGGACTCCCCGGAACCCGCGTCGCCGGAGCCGCCCGCGGAGTCGTCGCTCTGCCCGGTGGACGGCGTTCCGATGTCCGTCACCTCGGCCTCGACCGTGTTGTCGTCCGGGAGCTGGACGGTGGCCTTGGTGCCCTTCTCGACGAGGTCCTCGAACTGCACGTCGAGGTCGACGCTGACGATCCGCTCGGTGCCGGTCCAGGAGAGCACGTCGCCGCTCAGGGCGGCGCCCGGCGAGGCCTTGACGTCCGCGACGCGCCGGGCGTCGGGGGCGACCACGGCGTCCCCGGCCCGTACCGTGCCGGTCTCCTCGCGGTTCAGGTCGTCCTGCCAGTCCTTGACCGCTTCGGCCGTGGCGGAGTTGTACGTCTCGTCGACGGTGAAGCCCTTGTAGCCGAGGGCGCGGAGGTTCTTCTCCAGCATCTCGACGTCGTCCCCCTCGCTGCCCGACTGCAGGGTGCGGTAGAGGGGGAACGAGCCGTACAGGAGCGGGACCCGCTGCTGGTCGACGCGGTAGACGGTCTCGCCGCGCTCGACGACGGTGCCCTCCTCGGGCACCCAGGTGACGATGCCGTCGCCCGCGCTGCCGCCGGAAGCCCCTTCCTGGCCCGACTGACTGGACTGGCCCGACTGCCCTGACTGCGCGGACTGTCCGTCGCCCGTGCCGGCCGCCGCGGCCGGGGCCTGCACGGTGGTCGCGTCGCCGTAGCCGAGGTTGCCGTCGACGCTCTCGGTGTCGGTCAGCGTCGTGCGCTCCACCTTCGCGGTGGCCGGCGGGCCCGCGGGCGCGGATCCCCCCGAGTCACCGCTGTCGCCGCCGATGGTGCCGGTGGCGGCGACGCCGGCCGCCGCGGTCACGGTGATCGCGGCGAGCGCGATCAGCGAGGTGCGCAGCGGGCGGCGCCTGCGACCGCTGCCGGCCGGTGGCTCCTCCTCGTCCGCACCCGCCACGGAGACGCGGTTCTCCGCGGAGACGGTCTCCAGCTCGGAGGCGGTGTCCGGCGCGGCGGTCGTGTCGAGCGCGGCGCCGCCGGTCCTGTTCGCCGACACCTCGCCGGATCCGTGGCGTTCCAGCGCGCCGGACGGCTCGCCGGAGAGCGGTGGTGCTTCGGTCTCGTCGCGGCCGGTCACTCGGGGACGCCTCCCCCTTGACCGTTGTTCATCATCATGCCGCCACCGGGGTACTTGCTCTGGCAGGCGCCCATGGCCTTGGTGAACTCCGGGCCGCCCGGGGTGATGCCGGTGCCGTTGATGTCGATCTTCATGTTGCTGCCCTCGATCTCCGGGTCGGGGAACTTGTCCAGCCCGTTCTCGCGCAGGCACTTGGCCCACGCCGAGACCTTCTTCGAGTCCAGGGCCTCGCCCCCGCCCCCGCCGCCGAGGCCCTGCGGGGCCTTGTCCCGGCAGGCCTCCTCGGCCTTCTTGTACGACTCCGAGTTCACGTCGACCCCGTCTCCGGGGGTGAGCCTGACGCCGCCCGTGTCCTGCTGCGGGTCGGGGTAGTCGGCCGCCCCGTTCTCGCGCATGCACTTCGAGTACGCGAGGCCCTGGTCGAACGGGCTGGTCGGGGAGGCGGACGGGTCCTTGTCCGACGAGGCGGCCGAGGAGTCTCCCGAGCAGCCCGTGAGGAGCGACCCGGTGACGAGAGCGGACGCGGCGACGAGTACGGGTGCGATGGTTCGCTTGCGGGCGAATGCCCGCTTCTGTGTGGTGAACATGGACCCAACTTCTACGCGGCGGGCGGTCACACGGCGGGCACAAAGCCGGGCGTCCGCACAGTGCCGCCATGGGTGGCGCAGAGCGCGCCGGGGCAGGCCGGAACGGCCGCGTGCCGAGGGCGCGCGGCCGTTCCGGTTCGCCCCCGGTATGCGGGGGCGCGGGGAGCCGGTCAGGGCTCGGCGCGCTCCGGGCTGCCCCGGGCCTGTGGTGCGCCGCGCCACGCCGTGAGCCTGTGCTCCTCCTCCTGCGTGGAGTCGATCCGCTTCATGGCGGCCTTGAGCAGCGGCGGCGCCATGACGGAGGTGACCACCGCGACCAGCACGACGATCGTGTACGTCCTGGTGTCGAGGATGCCGAGCCGCAGCCCGACCATGGCGACGATCACCTCGATGACGCCGCGCGCGTTCATCCCCGCGCCGAGTGCCAGCGCCTCCCAGCGGCTCAGTCTGCTCAGCCGCGCCCCGATGTAGGCGCCCGCGAACTTTCCGAGGATCGCGACAGCGAGGACGAGCAGCGCGGCCGCGAGCACCGGCGGGTGCCGCAGTGCCCGCAGGTCGATGCGGAGTCCCGCGGTCGCGAAGAAGACGGGGGCCAGGACGGCGAGGACGACCATGCGCAGCGACACCGTGCGGGCCCGGTCGAACTCCCCGCTCGAACCGATGAGCATGCCGCAGAGATACGCCCCGAAGACCGCTTCGAGGCCGAGCGCCTGGGTGCCGGCCGACGCGAGCAGGATCATCGCGGCGGCCGCCGAGACAGTCCGCTCGTCCGAACCGCTGCACAGCCGCAGGGCTCTGCGGACGACCGGGCGGCCGATCAGCAGGGCGAGCAGGAGGACCAGCAGGAGCGAGCCGATGGCCTCGGCGAACACGCCCGCGGTCAGTCCGCCGACGGTCATGGCGGAGACCACGGAGAGCATGAGCCAGCCGAAGGTGTCGTCGATCATCCCGGCGGCGAGGGTCAGTTGGCCCACGTCGCGGTGGATGAGGTCCATGTCCATCAGGGTCTTGGCGATGACGGGGATGGCGCTGACGCACATCGCCACGCCCAGGAAGAGCGCGAACATCTGCCGGTCGGCCGCGCCGATGCCGAGCATCCGCGCGAGCGGGAAGCCGAGACCGACCCCGAGGGCGAGGGGCACGAGGAGCCCCGCGAGGCTGACGCGCAGCGCCGTGGCGCCCCGGCGACGGATCATCCGCAGGTCCATCTCGATGCCGGTGAGCCCGACGAGGAGGAGCACCGCGAGCTGTCCGACCGCGTCGAGGAGGTGGACCTGCCCGGGATCGGAGGGCAGCAGCCAGGCCGCGGCGTCCGGCGCCACCCAGCCGAAGAGCGAGGGGCCGAGGAGGACGCCGGCGCTCAACTCCCCGACGATCGCGGGCAGTCCGCAGCGGGCCGCCAGCCTGCCGAGCATGATGGCGAGCAGCAGCAGCACGCCGACCTGCAGCAGGAAGACCAGCAGGGCGTGCGCCGCGATCGGCGGCACGGGCGCGGCCGCCCACACCAGGTCGGCGGCCGCGGTCGGCCCGGTGCTGTGCACCGTGTTCACCTCCCGGGTCTGGATCCGGCGCCCCGTTCACCGGCCGCGGCCGGTACGCCCGGGGAGAGTTCGCTGTACCTGCGGAAGCCGTAGAGGAGCGCGCTCTGGTGGCGGAAGCGCTCGACGGAACGCACCGCCCCGACGACGATCACGTGGTCGCCGGAGGGGTGGGTGCGTTCGACGGTGCATTCCGCGACGGCGTGCGCGGCCTCGATCAGGGCGGGGCTGCGGGTGCGGCGGGACGGCCGCCAGGCGACGCGGTCGAACCGGTCGGGCGCGCCGGAGGCGAAGAGCGCGGCGACCCAGTCGGCCTCCCCGTGCAGCAGGTTGACCGCGAACGCGCCGCTGGCGAGCACCGCGCCCAGGGTCGGGCTGCCGCTGCGCAGGCACGTCAGGAGCGTCGGCGGGTTCACGCTGAGGCTGCACAGCGAGGAGCACGTCATCCCGCGGGGCTCCGCGCTGTCGTCCCGGGCCGTCACGACCGACACGCCGGTCGGGAACGACGCCATCATGTCGCGGAACTCGGTGTCCATGTGCCTCGCTCACACCCCGTCGCGCATGCGCTTGAAGTACTCGTTCTGCGTCGGCAGGGTGCGCACCAGCGACCGCGCCTTGTCCTTGATCGCCTGGAACTCGGCGAGCGCCTCCTTCTCGTCGACCAGGTCGAGTGCGGGCGACGGCTTCACGGGGATGCCGCCGGTGCCGAGCAGGATGCAGTTGTACGAGTAGGGCGGCAGGCCGTGGTAGCGCGGGTAGACCGTGCCGGTGTCGGGGACCTTGCTCTCCCACAGTTCGAGGCGCTCGGCCAGCGAGTCGGGCACCTTCCGGGTCTTGGTGTCCCGCCAGTACTGGTTGTCGGCCCGCTTCGCGCCCCGGTAGTGCAGGACGAGGAACTCGCGTACGCCGTCCATCACATGGGTCAGGGCGCTGTTGTACTGCTCGCGCAGCGAACGGTCCCAGTCGGCCGCCGGGTAGTACTTGACCAGCTGCTCGATCGCGTAGTGGATGAAGAAGATCCCGGTCGACTCGAGTGGCTCGACGAAGCCGCTGGACAGGCCGATGGCCACGCAGTTGTTGACCCAGGAGCGGCGGCTGCGGCCGATCCGCATCCGGATGTGGTTGGCGGGCACGTCGGCCGCGGCGGGCCCGACGAACTCGCGCAGCGTGCGCTCGGCCTCGTCGGGGTCGATGTAGTCGCGCGCGTAGACGTATCCGGTGCCGATGCGGCTGATCAGCGGGATGGTCCAGATCCAGCCCGCGTCCTGGGCGGTGGCCGTCGTGCAGGGCCGGATCGGGTCCTTGTCCATGTCCATGGGGACCTGCAGGGCGACCGCGCTGTCGTTGGGCAGGGTGTCCTGGTACGGCACGAAGGGTTCTTCGAGCGCCTTGTTCAGGAGCAGGCCGCGGAAGCCGGTGCAGTCGACGAAGAGGTCACCCTCCAGCAGGCCGTGCTCGGCGGTCCGCACGTGGGAGAGCCAGCCGCGCTCGTCGAGGCCGACGTCCACCACGTTGTCGACGACGTGCCGCACGCCGCGCTGTGTGGCGTACTTCGTGAGGTACTTGGCCAGCAGGTGCGCCTCGAAGTGGTAGGCGTACGGGAATTGCGCGCCCTGGTACTCGGCGATCGTGTTCGGCGGCGCCTCGCCCTCGACGAAGTCCTGTTCCAGGAGGCGGTTGTCGAGGTAGCGGGGGCTGCGGTCGGCGTCGATCACCGAGGCCATCACGAAGCAGTCCACGTCGAACCGCTCGGTGGTGGGGTGGCGCAGCCACCAGTCGGTCAGGGGGAAGCCCTTGACCGACCTGAGTTGCTCGAAGGGGTGGTAGAAGTGGTGCCCGGGCTCGCGCCAGTTCTCGAAGCGGACGGCGAGTTTGTACGTGGCGTTGCAGGCGGGCATCCAGTCCCGCTCGGCCAGGCCCAGGAACTCGAAGAAGTGCCTGATGTCGCTGAACGTGGCCTCGCCGACGCCGATGGTGCCGACGTCCGCCGACTCCACCAGCGTGATGTTGATCCGGTCGCCGAAGGCCGCCGTCAGATACGCGGCGGTCATCCAGCCTGCCGTGCCCCCGCCGACGATGACGACGTTGCGTACAGGAGCATGCGTCATTTCCCCCACCCCACTTTGATGATTGAGCACCGGTGCGCGGATGCACCGATGCGCCGGTGTGTCGGCGCACCGATCCACCCGCCGCGGCCTACCGGCCGCGTTCGTCCTGACCGCTCAGCGTGATCGCGCCGGCCGGACACCTCGCGGCCGCGCCGCGTACCGCGGCGGCCGCACCGGGCCCGGGCCGTACCGCCTTGAGCAGCACCTTCCCGTCGTCCTCCGACTGGTCGAACACAGCGGGTACGTAGCTCATGCACAGGCCGGAGCCCGCGCACCTGCCGCGGTCGACACGTACCTCCATCTCTCGCCCCTCTCGCCCCTCTCGCCGGGTGGTCCCGGGATCACCAGGTGACCGGCAGCCGCTCCACGCCGTACGCGGTCGACCGGATGCGGAACTCGACGTCCCGCGTGGGCACCGCGAGCCGCAGGCCGGGGAAGCGCCGCAGCAGCGCCGCGTAGGCGATGCGCAGCTCCATCCGGGCCAGCGCGGCGCCGATGCAGTGGTGGATGCCGTGCCCGAACGCGACGTGCGGCACGGGTTCACGGGTCACGTCGAGCCGGTCGGGCTCGGGGGTCAGTGCCGGGTCGCGGTTGGCCAGCGGGATCGAGCAGACGACGGTGTCCCCGGCCCTGATCAGCCTGCCGCCGAGCGTCACGTCCTCGACGGCGGTGCGGGGCGTCGGCGCGTGCGGCACGGACAGATAGCGGAGCAGTTCCTCGACGGCGCGGTCGAGGGCCGCCGGGTCGTCGCGCACCAGGGCGAGCTGGCCGGGGTTCTCCAGGAGCGCGAGGGCGCCGAGGCCCAGCATGCCGGAGATGTTGTCGAGTCCCGCGAGCATCAGCAGGATGCAGATGCCCCGCAGTTCCTTGTCGGTGAACTCTGCTCCGTGGTCGCGCACCAGCATGCCGAGGAAGCCCTCGTCGGGGTCCTTGCGCTGCCGGGCCACCAGTGCGGCGAGGTAGCGGGTGAACGCCGATCCGGCGGCGGTGCGCTCCTGGCGTCCGCTGCCGGTCGCCAGGTGGGCGTGGCAGCGGCGCAGGAAGTCGTCGCGGTCGTCGCGGGGCACGCCGATCAGTTCGCACAGCACCGGCCCCGGGGTCGCCGACGCGAACAGCTCGGCGAGGTCCGCGGGGCGCCCGGCGCGCTCCATGGCGTCGAGGCGCTCGGCGACGATGTCCTCGATGCGCGGCTGGAGTCTGCGCATCCGCCGGACCGTGAACTCCGGCGTCAGCATCTTCCGCAGCCGGGTGTGCTCGGGCGGGTCGTAGTCCATCAGGAGCCCGACGCCCTCGTCGGGCCGCCGGTCGTCCTCGCCGGCCGGCTCGCGCGAGCCGAAGCGGCGGCGGGTCGAGAACCGGACGTGGTCGCCGAGGACCCTGCGCACCTCTTCGTGGCCCGTGACCAGCCACAGGGGCTCGCCACCGGCGCCGGGGGCCAGGCTGACGCGGGTGACGGGCCCGTCGGCGGCGAGGCGGCGCAGGTCGTCGGCCGGGTCGAAGCGGGTGCGGCGGGTGTGCAGCGGTACGGCTGCGGTCTCGTGCGGCATGTCGCCCCTTACCAGGCCACCGGCAGCGTCTCCACGGCCTTCGACGTGAAGCGGAGTTCGTCGCGCGGCACGGCGAGCCGCACCTCGGGGAACCTGCGCAGCAGTTCCGCTATGGCGATGCGCAGTTCCATCCTGGTCAGCGGTGCGCCGAGGCAGTAGTGGATGCCGTGCCCGAACGCCATGTGGCGGCTGTTGTCGCGGGTGATGTCGATGGGCTCCTGCGGCTCCCCCGGCGAGCTGGTGTTGTTGGCGCCGAGCAGGGAACAGGCGATGGACTCCCCCGCCTTGACCGTCTTGCCCGCGAGGGTGACGTCTTCCAGGGCGGTGCGGGGCGAGGCGTGCGAGATGATCGACACGCTCCGGATCAGCTCCTCCACCGCGTGGTCGATCAGCTCGGGACGCTCCTTGAGCAGGGCGAGCTGGTCGGGGTTCTCCAGCAGGGCGAGGATGCCGAGGCCCAGGGTGCCGCCCACGTTCTGGATGAAGGAGGCGAGGAGCGTCGCGGCGGTGCCCGTCAGTTCGGCGGGGCTGAGGTCGGCGCCGTGCCGCTGGATGAGCCGGCCGAGCATGTCCTCGCCGGGGTCGCGGCGCTTTCGCGCGGTGAACTTGCTCAGGTAGATCAGGTACGAGTTGCCCGCCGCGTCCCGCTGCTCCCGGTCGGGGTTGTCGATGCGGTTGGTGTCGAGGTGGCGGGCCAGTTCGGCCTGGTCGTCCCGGGGTATGCCGAGCAGCGTGCAGCCGATGAGGCTCGTGGTGGGCCACACGAAGTGCGGTACGAGGTCGATCGGCTGCTCGGCGCCCTCCATGGCGTCCAGGCGCTCGGTCACGATCTTCTCGACGAGCGGTTCCAGGGTGCGCACCCGCCGCAGTGTGAACTCGCCGGTGAGCATCTTCCGCAGCCGGGTGTGCTCGGGCGGGTCGTAGTGCAGCAGGTTGCCGGGCTGGACGAGGCGTCGGGAGTCCTCGATGGTGTCCGCGGGCGGCAGCGTGGTGAACCGCTCCGTGTCGCCGAGCACCGCCCGCACCTCTTCGTACCCCGTGGCGAGCCAGGCGCGTTCCATGGTTCCCGGCGGGGTCATCTCGACGAGCGGCGACTGTTCGGTTTCGTCCAATGGCTTGGGCATTCTCGGAATCCTTTCGCCCTTTCCTACGAGTCTGAATTCGGTGCCGCGCAACCGTCAAGGATGTCCAAGTGTCACCACCGGACGAGGAGTTCGTCTATTCCGTAGTTCGGTGTCCAGGTGCGGAATCGGATTTCCTCGGCGGGTACCGCGACGCTCAGCTTCGGGAACCGGTGGAACAGGGCCGCGATCGCGATGCGCAGCTCGACCCGGGCCAAAACGGCGCCCAGGCAGTGGTGGACGCCGTGTCCGAAGGCGAGGTGTCCGGAGTTGTCGCGGGTGATGTCGAGGGTGTCCTGCGGCACGCCGTCGACCGGGGTGCGGCTCACCGCGAGCAGGGAGCAGATCACGGACTCGCCGGCCCGGATCAGGTGCCCGCCGACGGTCACGTCCACCAGGGCGGTACGGGGTGTGGCGTTCTGCACGGACGAGACGTAGCGGATGAGTTCCTCCACCGCCGAGGTGATCAGGTCCGGCCGCTCCTGGAGCAGGGCGAGCTGGTCGGGGTGGTCGAGCAGGGCCAGCGGGCCGAGGCCCAGCATGCCGCCGATGTCCTCAAGGCCGGAGCCCATGATGGCGGCGGCCATGCCCGTCAGTTCCTCGTCGGTGAGCTCCGCGCCGTGCCGGCGGATCACCATGCCCAGCAGGTCGTCGCCGGGGTCGCGGCGCTTCTGCCGGACGAGCCTGCGCATGTAGATCATGTACGCGTTCACGGCCGCCCGCTGCCGCTCCCGCTGCTCGCGGCTTGTGTGCCGGCCGAAGCCGGTGCCGGTCCTGCTGATGTTCAGGTTGCGGGCGAGTTCCGCCGCGTCGTCGCGGGGCACGCCGAGCAGTGCGCAGCCCACCAGGCCGGGGATGGGCCAGGCGAAGTGCCGCACGAGGTCGGCGGGTTGCCCCGCGCCCTCCAGGGCGTCGAGGCAGTGCGCCACGATCTCCTCGATGAAGGGTTCCAGCCTGCGGATGCGCCGGAGGGTGAACTCGGGGGTGAGCATCCTGCGCAGCCGGGTGTGCTCGGGCGGGTCGTACTGGCGCAGGTTGCCGACCTCGATCTGTGGTTTCCCGCCGCCCCTGCCGTCGTCGAGCGGCAGCATGCTGAACCGGTCGTCGCCGAGGATCGCCCGCACCTCGTCGTAGCCGGTGGCGAGCCAGTGGCGGGCCGGGGCGCGCCCGCCGGTGTCCAGTTCGACGAGCGGTGTGCGGGCGCTGAGTTCGGTCAGTTCGGGTACGGGTTCCAGTCCGTTCCTGCGCGTGTGCGCGGAGGTGCTCACTGCCTTCGACATTCAGGGTCCCTTTCGCCCTTGCCCTGTGCAATTTGCCCTGTGAAATACACGGCAATATTCCGGTGTCACTCCTTTCCGGTGCCGGTCGCGGCCCTGAGCTTTTCCGCGACGATTCCTCCGATCTGTGCCGAAGGCGCGGGCTGCAGCATGGTGTAGTGGCCGGCGGCGATTTCGTGGGACTCGATGTCGCCGCCGATGTACGGCCGCCAGCTCTCGCCGGAGACGGCTGCCGGGGTGTCAGCGGGCCGGTCCTCGGCCGCGACGAAGAGCAGCAGGTCGCCCTGGAAGCGGCGGGGTGTGTGGTGCGGGGTGAGCCGACCCACGTTGTCGATGACCTGGCGCATGTTCGCCCTGAGTCCTTCGTCCATGTCCTGGCCGATGTTCTCGTCGGGCGGCAGTCCGAGGTCGCTCGCCCTGGGCGTGGAGGTGTCGTCCCGGCCCGCCGCGGGTTCGACGTTGCTGTACTGGGCTCCGCCGAAGCCCTCGGGGTAGCCGTCGATCACCGCGAGGAGGTCGACCTGTTCGCCCTGTTCCTCCAGGTGGGTGGCGACCGCCTGGGCGATGAGGCCGCCGAGGGACCAGCCGAGCAGGTGGTAGGGGCCGGTGGGCTGGACGGTCCTGATCCGCTCCGCGTAGTCGGCCGCCATCTCCGCAAGGCTCTGCGGCAGCGGTTCCGGTTCGGCGAGTCCGCGCGCCTGCACGCCGTACACGGGCCGGTCCTGCGGCAGGTGCCGCAGCAGGGCGGCGTACGCCCAGCTCAGTCCCGTACCGGTGTGCATGCAGAACAGCGGCGGGAGGCTGCCCTTGGGGCGCAGCGGCAGCAGCATCTCCAGGTCGCCGTGGTCGCCGCCCGCGCGCCGCCCGGCGGTGCGGGTGCCCGCACGGCCCTTGCCGCGGAGCGTGAGGAGGCCGTCGGCGGTCCGCCTGGCCCGTTCGCCCGTGCGCAGCATCCGCTCGCCCGCGGTCCCGAACGGGCAGGCGACGAACCGTTCACCGGTCGTCCCCGGCGCCTCGGCGTAGCCGCGGGCGAGGGACGATCCTGCGACGTACAGGTCTCCCGTGGCGCCCGGCGGGACCGGTCGCAGGAAGTCGTCGAGGACGAGGGCGCGGGTGTTGGGCACGGGCCTGCCGGCGGGTGCCGGGTCGGGCAGGGACTCGCCGGGCCCGGTCCGGTGGCCGAGCCACGGGCCACCGGTCTCCGCGGCGCCGTGGGCGCCGACCAGGGTGGTCCCGGGGTGGTCCGCCAGCCATGCCCGGGTGTCGTCGACGGCCGCGGGGCCGCCGGTGTCGACCACCGTCACCTCCGCGAACGGCGCCTCACCGGCCGCCCTGTCCGGCGCGGTCGGCAGCAACTCCCGTGTGGTGACGAGGTGTTGCGCGCCGGCGGGGCCCGCGGTCGGTGCGGCGCCCTCGCCGGGTGTGCCGAGGCGGACGCCGCCGCCCGCGCACAGGGCGGAGAGCAGTGGTGTCAACAGTGCGGACACCGGGGCCCGTACGTCGAGGAGCGTCACCCCGTGGTGTGCGGGGGCGGCGTGCTGGTGGTGCACCGCGTGGTCGACGAGCGTGCGGTGCTCGACGACGGCGCCCGCGACGGTCCCGTCGCCGCTGTCCGCCGCGGTGGCGCCGAGCACGAGTGCCGCCTGCCGGGGCAGGGGCGGCGCGAGCGGTGGACCGGCCTGCGGGGAGGCGCCGTTGGTCGCGGCGAGCCGCGGGTCGTCGAGCAGCAGGACGGGCACCGTCACGCCGTCGCCGAGCAGCGGCGCCAGGGCCGTCGCGCAGATCAGAGCGGCGGGGGTGACCTGCCGCAGACAGGAGGCGACGTCCTCCATGGGCCGGTTCGGGTCGGCGATCAGGCAGGCGGCACCTGACCTGAGCACGCCCAGCAGCGCGACGACGAGGCCGGTGGTGGGCGGCAGCGCGAGGACGACCACGTCCTCGGCGCCGATGCCCCGGTCGGCGAGGCGCCGGGCGAGCCGGCCGGACGCGTCGTCCAGCGCGCCGTGGGTGAGCAGACCGTCGTGGTCCATGACGGCGACGGCGTCGGGGGCCAGCGCCGCCTGCTCGGCGAGCAGTTCGACGACGGTTCCGTCCGGGACCCGCGCCGCCGTGGCGTCGTGGGTCTCCAGTACTCGGCGGTGCTCCTCCTCGTCCAGGAGGATTTCGACCTGGCTCAGCCGCAGTTCGGGATCGTCGGCGACCTGCTGGAGGACGCGGGTGAGCCGCTGGGCGAGAGCGGTGGCGGTGGACCGGTCGAACAGTTCGGTGGCGTAGCGGATCGTGCCGTCGACGCCGTTCGGACCGCTGTCGGAGCCGTGCCGTTCGGTGAGACCGACCACGAGGTCGGCCTCAGCCGCCGGTGTTCCGACGGGCAGGCGGGTGGTGCGCAGGCCCGGCAGCTCCGGCGACTCCCACATCTCGGCGGAGTCGCCGAGGATCTCGAGGACCGCCTGGAAGACGGGGTGATGACCCGCCTCGGGCAGCGCCAGCGCGTCCACGAGGCGGCCGAAGGGCACGTCGGGGTTCTGGACCGCGCGCTGATAGGTGTCGCGTGCGCGCCGCAGCAGTTCGCGGTACGTGGGGTCGCCGGAGGTGTCCGTGCGCAGGGCCAGCGGGTCGGCGAACGGGCCGACGAGACCGTCCAGGTCGCCCTCCTCGTCCCGGCGCGGCAGCACCGTGCCGAGCGTGACGTCGGTGCCGGCGCCGAGCCCGGACAGGAGCAGCGCGAGCGCGGCCTGCACGACCATGAAGAAGGTCGCGCCGTCGGCCTCGGCGATCTCCGTGAGCCGGATGTGCGTGGCGCTGTCGAGGGCCAGCGGCACCTCGTCGGCGCGGTGGGACGGCAGGGGCGGCCGTGGCCTGTCGGCCGGCAGCTCCAGTTCGGTGGCGGCGTCCGCCAGGGCCTTCTTCCAGTAGGCGAACTGCTCGCCGATCAGGCTGTCGCGGTCCTCCTCGTCCCGGAGCATCTCCTGCTCCCAGAGCGCGTAGTCGGCGAACTGCAGGGGCAGCGGGGCCCGTTCGGGTGCGCGGCCCTCCCTGCGCGCGCCGTACGCGGCCGCCAGGTCACGGACCAGGACGATGAGTGAGGCGTCGTCCGTGGCGATGCGGTGCACGACGAGGAGCAGCACGTGGTCGGTCTCCGCGAGCGCGAACAGGCGCGCCGCCCAAGGCGTTTCCCTGGCGAGGTCGAACTCGTGCGCGGCATGGTCGGCGAGGAGGCGCGGCAGCTCGTCCTCGGTCGTGGCGGTCACGGGCAGGACGGGACGGGCGGCTTCGGTGCCCAGAACACATTGGCGCACGTCGTCCTGGCCGGCGTTCTCGGGGCGTACGTCATCGCCCGCGCTGTCGGCACCTGGGCCGACGAACGTCGTCCGCAGGATGTCGTGCCGTGCCGCGACGTCTCCCAGTGCGGCCTCCAGCGCCTCCCGGTCGAGCCTGCCGCCGAGGCGCAGCGCGATCGAGGTCCGCTGGGCGGCGGAACCGGGGTTGGCCCTGGCGAGCCGCCAGGTGCGCAACTGGCCCGCGGTGACGGGGATCTCGTCGGGGTGGTCGACCGGCCGCAGCTCCGGGAGCTCCTTCGAGGTCAACATGCGGGCCACGCCCAGCGGGGTGGACTCGCCGAAGAACCGCCGCATGCTCAGTTCGAGGCCGAGCTCCTCGCGGATTCGCGCGGAGAGGCGCATGGCCAGGCCCGAGTCGCCGCCCAGGTCGAAGAAGTTGTTGTCGACGCCGACCCGCTCCAGGCCGAGGACCTCGGCGAACAGCGCGCACAGGGTTGCTTCGAGCTCGGTCTCCGGCTCCCGGCCCGAGATGCGTCCTGCGAAGTCGGGCCGGGGCAGCGCGCCGCGGTCGACCTTGCCGTTGGCGGTGAGCGGCAACGTCTCCAGGACCACCACGGCGGCGGGCCGCATGTACTCGGGCAGTTCCTTGGCCAGGTGGTCGTGGACGGACTGGATCTCCAGGTCCTTGGTCTCCGGCACGATGTAGCCGACGATGCGTTTGTCGCCGGGCCGGTCCTCGCGGGCGATCACCGCGGCCTGCCGCACGCCGGGGTGCGCCGCGAGCGCCGCCTCCACCTCGCCCGGCTCTACGCGGAACCCGCGGACCTTCACCTGCTCGTCCGCCCGGCCGACGAACGACAGCTGTCCGTCGGCCGTCCAGCGGGCCAGGTCGCCGGTGCGGTACATGCGGCCGCCGCCCTCGACGAACGGGCACGCCACGAAGCGTTCCGCGGTCAGGTCGGGCCGTCCCACATATCCGCGGGCCACGCCGGGCCCCGCGACGTACAGCTCGCCCGTCGCCCCGGCCGGGACGGGGTGCAGGAAGCCGTCCAGGACGTACGTCCGTACGTTGTCCAGTGGGCGTCCGATGGCCGGGGGCTTGTCCTGCGGCCTGATGTTCTCGTCGACGGGTCCGGCGGTGGCCATGACGGTGGCCTCGGTGGGGCCGTAGGTGTTCCACACCCGCGCCTGCGTCGTCCACCGGCTCGCGAGGCCGGCGGTCATGAGCTCAGCGCCGAGGACCCAGTTGCGCACTCCGGGGACGGATGCGGGGTCGAGCATCGTGAGCAGGGAGGGCACGACGCTGGCCGTGCTCACTCCGGCCGTCTCGATCATCTCCGCCAGCGCCGAAGGTTCCGCACGCTCCTCCGACGAGGCGATCGCCAACGTACCGCCACCGGACAGCGTCACCGCCACATCCAGCACCGCCGCGTCGAAACTGAACGACGCGAACTGCAGGACGACAGTCCCCTCGGAGACGCCCAACACCGGACGCATCGCCGCCGCGAGGTTCGCCACGCCACCATGCGCCACCGCGACGCCCTTGGGGCGTCCCGTCGAACCCGACGTGTAGATCACGTAGGCGAGTCGATCCGGTCCCGCGGCCACGGCCAGCGGTTCGGCGGACTCGGCCGCCAGGGACTCCGCGATGTCCGCAGCGTCAAGCGGTACGGTCCGTGCCTCGCCGAGCGACACCTCGGCCAGGCTCTCCGCGACGCCCAGCACGACGGCCGCACCACTGTCGGCCACCATGAACGACAACCGGTCCACCGGATACTCCGGATCCAGCGGGACGAAAGCACCACCCGCCTTCCACACCGCCAGCTCCGCCACCACCATGTCCACACCACGCGGCAGACACAGACCCACACACGACTCCGGCCCCACCCCGAGCCGAGTCAGGTAACGCGCCAGCCGATTCGCCCGCGCCTCCAACTCCCCGTACGCCACGACATCCGCACCACACCGCACCGCCACCGCCTCCGGCGTGCGCACCGCCTGCGCGGCGAACAGTTCGGGGACGGAGGTGTCCGGGTGGGTGACGTCCGTGGTGTTCCAGGTCTCCAGGACGCGGGTGCGTTCCGCGGCGTCGGAGATCTGGAGCCTGCCGACGGGGGCCTGCGGGTCGGCGGCCATCTGTCGCAGGGCGCGCAGCAGCCGGTCGAGGAGGGCGCGGGCGGTCTCCTCGTCGAAGGCGTCCGGGCGGTAGGTGAGCCGCATCCGCAGCCCGTTCAAGGGGTCCACCACCAGGCCGAGCGGGTAGTTGATGGACTCGCGCATGCCGGCTTCGGTGAGCTCCACTCCGGCCGGTCCCGGCTCGCGGGTGCTCCCGTCGTCCTCCGTCGACGCGTCCATGCCGGTGGGGAAGCTCTCGAACGCCATGAGGGTGTCGAACGTCGCCCCGCGGCCGGCCACGCGCTGGATGTCGCCCAGGCTCAGGTACTGGTGGTCCATCAGGACGGACTGCCGGGTCTGTACGTCCGCGAGGACGTCGGCGACGGTCGTCGCCGGGTCGAACCGCACCCGTACGGGGACGGTGTTGATGAACAGTCCGAGCATGTTCTCCATGCCGGGCAGGTCCGCGGGCCGGCCGGCAACGGAGGCGCCGAACACCACGTCCTGGCGGCCGGCCAGCTGGCCGACGACCAGCGCCCACGCGGTCTGGACGACCGTGTTCAGGGTGACGCCGCGGGCGCGGGCCAGCTCGCCGAGCGCGCGGTCGAGTGCGGGGCCCGCCACGGCGAAGACCTCGCCGGACGTCGCGTTCGGGTCCGTCCCCGCGACCGCGCCGGGTGCCATGGGGACGACCTGCGTCGGCTCGTCCGTGCCGGCCAGCTCCGCCCGCCAGGCCTCCTGTGCCGCTTCCTTGTCCTGCTGTGCCAGCCAGGCCAGGTACTCACGGTAGGGCGTCACGGGCGGCAGTCCCGCCGCGGTGCCGCCGGCTTCGTAGCACGCCCACAGTTCGCGCCGCAGGACGGGCAACGACCAGCCGTCGAGCACGATGTGATGGAGCGTCACCATCATGCGGTAGCGGTCCTCACCGATCCGGGCGAGGAGCACCTTCACCAGGGGCGGCTTCGCCAGGTCGAAGCCCTTGGCCCGCTCCTCCCTGCCGATCCGCTCGGACTCCTCCCACGCCGCGTCCTCGTCGAGCCCGCAGAGGTCCTCCTCGCGCCACGGCAGGGTCGCGCGCTCGGCGACGACCTGCACGGACTGACCGGAGCCCGCCACCTGACGGAAACCCACCCGCAGGCTGGCATGCCGATCGAGGAGCGCCTGCCAGGACGCACGCAGCCGTGCCGTGTCGAGCGGTCCTTCGAGGCCGACGATCATCTGCTCGACGTACACGTCGGTGCTCTGCCGGTCGAACAGGGCGTGGAAGAGGAGGCCTTCCTGCAGCGGCGACAGCGGCCAGATGTCCACCAGGTCCGGGGCCGCCGTCTCCAGCTTCTCGATCTGTGCCTGGTCGAGGGTGACCAGCGGGAAGTCGGAGGGGGTGTGGCCGCCGGCGGTGGGCTCGTCGACGTGTGCGGCCAGGCCGGCCAGCATCGCCGCCCAGGCCTCGACCAGTGCCCGTGCCGCCGTCTCGTCGAGCAGCCGCCGCGGCCAGGCCAGGCTCAGTGTGAGCCGCGGCCCGCCGGTGGCGTCGTGGACGACGCCGGTGACCTCCAGCGGATGCGCCACGGGGAAACGGCCGCCAGCCGGGTCGCCCGCGGGTGCCTCGGGGTCGTCCGGCGCGCTGCCGGGGATCCGGCCGAGGTAGGTGAAGCCGATCCGGGCGGTGGGCAGGGCCGCGAGGCCGGCGGCGGTGTCCGCGTTGAGCCGGCGCAGCAGGCCGTGGCCGAGCCCGTCGCCGGGCACCGCGCGCAGTTGTTCCTTGACTCGCTTGACGGCGTCGCCCGCGGTCGGGCCGCCGTCGCGGAGGTCTTCGAGGTCGTCGGCGTCGGCCGTTCCCACGTCGATGCGTACCGGGTGGGTGCCGGTGAACCAGCCGATGGTGCGCGAGAGGTCCATGGTGTCGGTCAGGGCCTCGCGGCCGTGGCCCTCCACGTCCACGAGGAATCCGCTGTCCGGCGTGCCACCGTCGCACCACTCCGCGACGGCGGCGGCGAGCCCGGTCAGGAGCACGTCGTCGACGCCCGCGTGGAACGCCTCGGGCACGCCGGTCAGGAGCGCCGACGTGACGTCGGCGGGGACGGTCACGGACACCCGCCGCACGGTGTCGGCGAGGTCGAGCGCCGGGTCCATGGGCACCGCGGTGAGCTGCGGGTCGGGTCCCTGGAGCAGCTCGGTCCACGCGTCGAGCTCCGCCGTCCGTGCCGCGTCCGTCGCCTGCTCAGCCAGGGCGCGCGCCCAGTGGCGGAACGAGGTGGGCACCGGCGCCAGTTCGGGCGTACGGCCCGCGGCTGTCGCGGCGCACGCCTGCTCCAGGTCGGGCAGCAGGATCCGCCACGACACGGCGTCCATCACGAGGTGGTCCACGACCAGGACGAGGCGTCCGGCGGTGTCGGGGCCCAAGTCGAGCCAGACCACCTGCAGCATGACGCCGCCCCGCGGGTCGAGCCGCTCCACGGCGGCCCGGGTCTCCTCGGCGATGGTGCGCGGGAGGTCGTCGAGGGCCGTGCCGGTCGCGTCGAAGCGGCGGACGAACGATCCGGCGGGCACGGTGCCGGGCCCGGACACCACGAGGCGGCGCTCCGGTCCGGTCTCCAGGCGGGCCCGCAGGGCGTCGTGGTGGTCGACCAGCGCCCGCACCGCGTCGGCCAGGGTCTCGGCGCGCAGGTTCGCGGGGGCCTCGACCACGGCGGACTGGACGACCCGGCCCACCGCGTCGGCGCCGACCCGATCGATCAGTTCGTGCATCACGGGCGTCAGCGGCACCTCTCCGATGCCGGAGTCGCCGCCGCCGGTGCCGACGGTGTCGGACGGGACGGCGACCAGTGCCAGGGCCGCCGGGGTGCGGTGCTCGAAGACCTGCCGGGCGGTGATCGCGAGGCCCGCGCGGCGGGCGCCGGACACCAGCATCATCGACGAGATCGAGTCGCCGCCGAGCGCGAAGAACGAGTCCTCGGCACCGGCCCGCTCGACGCCGAGCACCTCGGCGAACAGGTCGCACAGGACGGCCTCGACGGGCGTCCGCGGGTCGCGGCCGCCGGGTACGGCGAGTTCGGGGGTGGGCAGCGCGGAGCGGTCGAGCTTGCCGTTGACGGTGAGCGGCAGCGCGTCGAGCACGACCACCGTGGCCGGGACCATGTATTCGGGAAGCCGGGTGGCGGCGAAGGCGCGCAGCGCCTCGGTGTCGAGGGTGGGGCCTTCGGCGCCGTCCTGCCCCTGCGCGGGCTGCGGGGCGTCCGTCGCGGGGACGACGTACGCGACGAGGCGTTTGTCGCCGGGCAGGTCCTCGCGGGCGATCACCGCCGCCTCGCGCACGGCCGCGTGTCCGGCGAGGACGGCTTCGACCTCGCCCGGCTCGATCCGGAAGCCGCGCAGCTTCACCTGCTCGTCCGCGCGCCCCGCGAACGACAACTGTCCGTCGGCGGTCCAGCGGGCCAGGTCACCGGTGCGGTACATGCGCCCGGCGTCCCGGAAGGGGCACGCCACGAAGCGTTCCGCCGTCAGGTCGGGCCGTCCGACGTAGCCGCGCGCGACACCCGGCCCTGCGACGTACAGTTCGCCGGTCACGCCCGGTGGCACCGGGCGCAGGAAGCCGTCGAGGACGTAGGTCCGCATGTTGCCGAGCGGGCGGCCGATGGCCGGCGGGGCGTCCACCGGTTTGATGCCCTCGTCGACCCGGCCGACGGTCGCCATCACGGTGGCCTCGGTGGGCCCGTAGGTGTTCCACACCCGGGCCCGCGTCGTCCACCGGCTCGCGAGGTCGGCGGTCAGCCACTCGCCTCCGAGGACCCAGTTCCGTACGCCAGGGACCGTGTCGGGGTCCAGGGCGCGCAGCACCGACGGCACGACGCTCGCGGCCTCCACGCCGGTCGTGCGGATCATGTCCGCAAGGGCGGTCGGCTCGGTGCGCTCCTCCGCGGAGGCGATGGCGAGCGTGCCGCCGGCCGCCAGGGTGACGGCGACGTCCAGGACCGCTCCGTCGAAGCTGAAGGACGCGAACTGCAGCATCACGACGCCGTCGCGCAGGTCCAGTGCGGGCCGCATCGCCTCGGCGAGGTTCAGCAGGCCGTGGTGGGCGAGGGCGACGCCCTTGGGGCGGCCGGTCGAGCCCGATGTGTAGATGACGTAGGCGAGTTGGTCGGCGCCGACCGGGATGCCCAGTGGTCCGGCGGGCTCCGCCGCGATGGCGCGCGCGGTCCCCGGCTCGTCGAGGAGGACCACTCGGGCGGTGCCCACGGGTACTTCGGCGACGGCGGTGCCGGTGGCCAGGACGACGTCGGTGCCGCTGTCGGCGATCATGTAGCCGAGCCGGTCGGCGGGGTGGTCGGGGTCGAGCGGGACGAAGGCGCCGCCCGCCTTCCACACCGCGAGCTCCGCCACGATCATGTCGGTGCCGCGCGGCAGGCAGAGGCCCACGCGGTGTTCGCGGCCGATGCCGAGTCCGGTCAGGTGCCGGGCGAGCCGGTTCGCCCGCTCATCCAACTCGCGGTAGGTGAGGGCATCGTCGCCGCATCGCACGGCTGTCGCGTCGGGTGCCCGGCGGGCCCGTCCCTCGAACGCCTCGACGACCGAGCCGGCCGGCAGGGGGCGGTCGGTCGCGTTCCAGTGCTCGATCACCGAGGCCCGCTCGGCCTGTTCCAGTACGTCGATGTCGCTCACGCGGGCCGACGGGTCGGCCACGACCTGTTCGAGGACGCGTACGAACCGCTGGACGACGGACTCCGCGGCGGCCCGGTCGAACAGGTCGGGCCGGTAGTCCAGCTTGAAGCGCATCCGGTCGCCGCCGGGCACGGCGACCAGGGTGAGCGGGTAGTGCGAGGCGTCGCGCGACGCCCCCGAGGGCCTGATGGTCACGGCGTCCGGGCCGGGCTCGGGGCCCGCGGGCGGCAGCGGGTAGTTCTCGTACAGGACGAGCGTGTCGAAGACCGCGGCGGGCCCGGCGAGCTTCTGCACCTCGGCGAGGCCGACGTGCTGGTGCGCGATCAGGCCGGACTGGGCGGCCTGCAGCCGCGCCAGGAGGTCGGCCACGGGCTGCGCGCCATCGAGGCGTACGCGCACGGGAAGCGTGTTGATGAACAGGCCGACCATCGATTCCACGCCCGGCAGCTCCGCCGGGCGGCCCGCGACGGTCGCGCCGAAGACGACGTCGGTGCGCCCGGCGAGCCGGGCCAGGACCAGCGCCCACGCGCCCTGCACCACGGTGTTCACGGTCAGGCCACGGCCGCGCGCCAACTCCACCAGGCCTGCGGTGAGTTCCTGCGGGAGGTCGGTGAGCACGTGGTCGGGCAGCACCGGGGCACGGCTCGGGTCCGTCGGTGCGACGAGCGTCGATCCGTCGGCGCCCGCCAGCTCGGCGCGCCAGGCGGCGCGGGCCGCGTCCTTGTCCTGGCGGGCCAGCCACGCCACGTACTCGCCGTAGGGTGCCACGCGTCCGAGGACGGAGGCGTCGCCGTCCGCCTCGTACACCTGGGAGAGCTCGTTCAGGAGGACCGGCATCGACCAGCCGTCGAGCAGGATGTGATGGAACGTCATGACGAGCCGGTGCCGTCGGTCGCCGAGCCGCACGAGCAGGAGCCGCAGCAGCGGCGGGACGGCGAGGTCGAACCGCTGGGCGCGCTCGCGGGCCGCGAGGCGGTCTATCTCGGCGAGGGCCTCGGGCTCCACGAGCCCGCTGACGTCCGCCTCGTGCCAGGGCAGCGCGACCTCTCGCGGGATGACCTGCACCATCCGGGCGCCGGTCACCGGGCGGAAGCAGGCCCGCAGCGCGGCGTGCCGGGCCAGCAGCGCCTCCCACGACGCCCGCAGCCGATCCGTGTCCACGGGCCCGTCGATGTCGAGGCCCGACTGCACGGTGTAGACGTCCGGGCCCTGGTCGTCGTAGGAGGCGTGGAAGAGCATCCCCTCCTGCAGCGGCGAGAGGGGCCACACGTCCTCGACGAGGGATCGGGATCGGGTCGTCATCGGTCTGTCTCCTCATAACGGCTGGTGGCTGTGGGCCATGGCTTCTCGCCGGCGAATCCGGCTTCTAGTTCCTCGATCTGGTGTTGTGCGAGGTTGAGGAGGTGGAAGTCGGATGGGGTGTGTCCGCCCGCCGTGGGGTCGGCGGTGTGGTCCGCCAGGCCGGCCAGCATCGCCAGCCAGGCCCTGCCGAGCTGTTCGGCGTCGGCCTCCTCCAGCAGCCGGCTCGCCCAGCTCAGCGTGATGGTCAGTGCGGGCCCGTCGGCGGTGTCCCGGACCACGGCGCTCGCGTCCAGTGGGTGGGTGGCGGGCATGTCCGGGTCCACCGAGCCGCCGATCGCGGTCTCACCGGCCATCTCCCACGGCCCCGGCGGTCCCGCGGCGCGGCCACCGCCCGCGGCGAACCGGCCCAGGTAGTTGAAGCCGATCTGCGCGGCCGGCGCGGCCTCGAACACGGGACGCGTCCCGGGGTTGAGCCGGCGCAGCAGTTCATGGCCGAGTCCGTCGCCGGGCACCGCCCTGGCCTGCTCCTTCACGGCCTTCACCAACGTACCGGCAGCGGGCCCGCCGGCCCTAGCGGCGTCCAAGTCGGCGCCGGTCACCTCGAGCCGCACCGGGTGCACACCGGTGAACCAGCCCACCGTCCGCAACAGGTCGACGTTGCCCAGGGGTTGGCGGCCGTGGCTCTCGATGTCGACAAGGAGTCCGGACGCGGTCTCCGGCCGCCACTGCCCGACCGCGCCTGCGAGGGTCGCGAGGAGTACGTCGTCGACGCCGCAGTGGAAGGCGGTGGGCGTGCGGCCCACGAGGGTGGCGGCGTGTTCGGACGGCACGGTCCATGAGCGGTGGCGCAGGGTCCGTACGGTGTCGACGGCCGGGTCCAACGCGCGGGCGGCGACGGCTTGTTCGTCCTTGCCGAGCAGGGCGAGCCAGTCGTCCGTCTCCGCGACCCGCCGTTCGTCGGCCGCCTCGGCGGTCAGCAGCTCCGCCCAGCGGCGGAACGACGTGCCGACGGGCTCCAGTCGGGGCGCGCGGCCCGCCGCTGCCGCTTCGCAGGCGGCACGCAGGTCGGGGACGAGGACGCGCCACGACACGCCGTCGACGACGAGGTGGTGCACCACCAGCACGATCCGGCCGGTGCGGCCGGGGCCCGCGTCGACCCAGACCGCCCGGGCCAGCACTCCGGCGGACGGGTCGAGCTGTCGCGCCGCTTCCTGGGCCGCGTGGCCGGCGATCTCGTCGAGGGTGACGGCGGCGGTGGCGTTGGGCGCTTGGGCGGCGGTGGCGTTCGCGGCTGCGGTGGTGGCGGCGGTGGCGTTCGCGGCTGCGGTGGTGGCGGTGGTGGTGGTCGTCGTCGCGTCGACGCGTGACACCAGGTCCGCCGCGTCGACCGACCCCCGCTCCCCGACGACCAGCTTCGGCTCGCCGGGCACGGTCCGGGCGCGCAGCATGTCGTGCGTGTCCAGGACGGCGGCGAGACCTGTCGAGAGGACGTCGAGGCCGAGTCCGGCCGGCGCACCGACGATCACCCACTGCGCGAACGCGGGGCTGGTCGCCCGCTCGCCCAGCGCGTGCATCACGGGGGTCCAGGGCACCTCGCCGACGCCGATGTCGTCGGGCGTGGTCTCCGGTTCGGCGGCCACCGTCACCTGCGCGAGGCGTTCGGGCGTCTTCTCGTCGAACACCTGCCGCGAGGTGAGTGTCAGTCCTGCCCTGCGTGCCCGTGACGCGAGCTGCATCGACATGATCGAGTCGCCGCCGAGTTCGAAGAAGCTGTCGTCGACGCCGACCCGTTCAAGGCCGAGCACCTCGGCGAACAGGTCGCACAGCGTCCGCTCGGTCGCCGTGCGCGGCGCACGGCCGGTGACCCGCCCGGCGAAGTCGGGAGCCGGCAGGGCGGCCCGGTCCACCTTTCCGTTGGGGGTGAGCGGCAGCCGCTCCAGGGGGACGAAGGCGGTCGGCACCATGTACTCGGGCAGCCGCTCGCTTACGTACGCAGGGAGGGCGGTGGACCCGAGGGGTCCGTCGGGGCCAGGAGGCTGGGTAGGCCGCTCGCCGTCGGTGACCACCACGTACGCCACCAGGCGGTGGGCGTCGTCGGGGCCGTCGCGTCGCGCGACGACCGCGGCCTGCGCGACGTCCGGGTGCGCCGCGATGACCGCCTCGATCTCGCCCGGCTCGATCCGGTGGCCCCGGATCTTGATCTGGTCGTCGGCGCGGCCCACGAAGCGCAGTTCGCCCCGGTCGGTCCACCGGGCCAGGTCACCCGTGCGGTACATCCGCACCCCCGCCCCGAACGGGCAGGCCACGAACCGCCGCGCCGACAGTCCCGCACGTGCCAGGTAGCCGCGGGCGAGCCCCGCGCCGGTCACGTACAGCTCGCCGGTCACTCCCGGAGGCACGGGCAGCAGGAACTCGTCCAAGACGTAGACCTGTACGCCGGTCATCGGCCGCCCCAGGGGGACGATGTCGCGGCCGGGCGTCAGCGGCTCGCTCATCGCCGCGCAGACCGTGGTCTCGGTCGGCCCGTACGCGTTGATCATGCGCCGGCCCGGCGACCACCGGTCCACCAGGCCTGGCGGGCACGCCTCCCCGGCCACCACCAGCGTCTCCAGCTCGTCCGGCAGGGCGTCCTCGGCCGCCAGTACGCTCGGCGGCACCGTCACATGCGTCGCACGCGTCTCCCGCAGCGCCGCGTCCAGCGACACCCGCGGCGGCAGTTCGTCCGCCCCCGCGACGATCAGCGTCCCGCCCGAGAGCAGCGCCATGCACAGCTCGGAGACGGCGGCGTCGAAGCTCAGCGACGCGAACTGCAGCACGCGCGACTTGGCCCGCACGCCGAAGCGGTCGATCTGGGCCCGCGCGAGGTTCTCCAGGCCCGCGTGGGTGACGACGACACCCTTGGGCGCGCCGGTGGAGCCCGAGGTGTAGATGACGTACGCGGCATGGGCGGCCGTCAGCGGCACCGACCGCTCCGCGTCCCGCACCGGACCGGCCGGAAGCCGCCCGATCTCACGCGCCACCACCGGGTCATCCACCACCACGACCCGCCCCGCGAATCCCTCGGGCACCACACTCCGCGAGGCCGTCGTGCACACCACCACCGCCGGATCCGCGTCACGCAGGACGTACGCGACCCGCTCCGCCGGATATCCCGCGTCCACCGGCACGAAGACACCTCCCGCCAGCGACACCGCAAGCAGGGAGACGAGCAGGGAAACGGACCGCTCCCCCACCACGGCCACCCGGACCTCGGGCCCCACGCCCGCGGCCACCAAGTGCCGGGCGAGACGGCTCGCCTCCGCACTCAACTGGGCGTAGGAGAGCCGCTGTTCACCCGCCTCCAGCGCCACCTCGTCCGGTGATGCCACCACCTGTCGCCCGAACAGCTCCGGAAGCGGCGCCGGGGCCGCCGGCGCTCCTGTGGCGTTCCACTGGCGCAGGACCCGGTCGCGCACGTCGGTGTCGGCGACGTCGACGCGGCCCACGGGAACCGACGGGTCGGCGACCAGCTGTTCAAGGACCCGCACCAGTGAGGCGACCATCCGCTCGGCGCGGGCGCGGTCGCACACATCCGGCCGGAAGACGAAGTCGCCCTGCATGCGTTCGCCCGGCGAGACGACGAAGGTCAGCGGGTAGTGGCCCATGTCCTGCGGCATGCCCGCGGGGCGGATGGTGAGGGCCCCGGGGGACGCGTCGGTCGCGGGCGGGTGGGGGTAGTTCTCGTAGACGACGAGCGTGTCGAAGTCCGCGCCCGCTCCGGCGAGTTGGCGGATCTCGGAGAGGCCCACGTGCTGGTGGGCCATGAGGGCGACCTGGCGTTCCTGGAGTCCGGCCAGCATCTCGGCGGCGGGCTGCCGGGCGTCGAGGCGGACCCGCACGGGGAGGGTGTTGATGAAGAGGCCGATCGCCGATTCCGCGCCCGGCAGGTCGGGGGGCCGCCCCGCCACGGTGGCGCCGAACACCACGTCGGTGCGCCCGGCGAGGCGTGCGAGCAGCAGCGCCCACGCGCCCTGCACCAGCGTGTTCACCGTCAGTCCGCGGTCGCGGGCCAGTGCGGCGACGCCCCGCGACAGCTCCTCGGGGAACGCGAAGCGCACCCGGTCGGGCACGACAGGCACGCGCACCGAATCCGCGGGCACGACGAGCGTCGGCTCGTCCAGACCCGCCAGTTCCGTGCGCCAGGCCTGCCGCGCCTTCTCCTTGTCCTGACGGTCGAGCCAGGCCAGGTACTCGCGGTACGACGTCACCGCCGGCAGGTCCCGTTCGCCGCCGCCCGTCGCCAGGGCCTCGTACGCGGCGGACAGGTCGCCGATCAGGACGGGCAGGGACCAGCCGTCCATGATGATGTGGTGGCTGGTGATGACCAGGTGGTGACGGTTGTCGCCGAGGCGGATCAGGAGCAGCCGCATCAGCGGCGCCCGCGTGACATCGATCCGTTCCGCGCGTTCGCTCGCGGCGAGGCGCTCGGTCTCGGCCTGCGCCTCGTCCTGGGCGAGGCCCGTCAAGTCGGCCTCGTGCCAGGGAAGTTCCACGTCTCGCGCCACGACCTGCGCGGCCTCACCCGATGCCAAGCGGTGGAAGCTCGCACGCAAGGTCGGATGCCGGCGCACCAGGGCCCGCCACGCGTCGCGCAGCCGGGCCGCGTCCAACGGGCCGTCGAGCTCAAGTGCCCGCTGGCCTTCGTAGACGTCGGGGCCGTCCTCGTCGTAGGTGGCATGGAACAGCATGCCTTCCTGCAGAGGCGACAGCGGCCATACGTCGGTCAGCCCGGGCACCGCGGCAGCGAGGTCCTCCACATCGCCCTGCGTCAGGGCGGCGCCCATGAGGGGGAAGTCGGAGGGTGTGTGCCCGCCCGCGGCGGGGTCGGCGGTGGTATGTGCGGCAAGGCCGTCCAGCATCGCCGCCCAGGTCCGGCCGAGCCGCTCGGCCCCGGCCTCCGGCACCAGTTCGCCCGCCCAGCTCAGCGTGAGCGTCAGCTCCGGCCCTTGGGGGGTGTCGCGCACCGCGGCCCCGGCGTCCAGGGCGTGTTGCAGGGGCATGTCGGGGGCGACGGTTCCGCCGATCGCGATCTCGCCGGTCAACTGCCAGGCGTCGGGGGCTGCTTGGAGCTCCTTGGACGCGCCCCCGGCGAAGCGGCCCATGTAGTTGAAGGCGATCTCCGGGGCGGGGCGGGCGCGGAGCAGAGGCGCCGTATCCGGGTTGAGGTGGCGGAGGAGTTCGTAGCCGAGTCCGTCGCCCGGGACCGCGCGCAGGTGCTCCTTGACCGTCTTCAGCAGCGTCCCGGCCGCGGGCCCGCCAGCCTTGACCTGGGTGAGGTCGATACCGGTCGTGTCCACCCTGACCGGGTGTGCGCTGGTGAACCAGCCGACCGTGCGCGACAGGTCCACGTCGCCGATCGGCTCCCGACCGTGTCCCTCGACGTTGATGAGGAGGCCGGACGCCGCTGCCTCCGGTCCGCAGTGCGCGACGGCGGCCGTCAGTGCCGCCAGCAGGACGTCGTCGACACCGCAGTGGAAGGCGGTCGCCGTACGGCTGAGCAGCACCTCGGCCTGCTCCGGTGGCACCACCCAGGTACGGCGGCGCGCGGTCCGCGCAGTGTCGACGTCGGGGTCCAACGCTCGTCGCGTGACGGGGTGTTGGCTCTGCGGAGCCTGTTGCGACTGCTGGGCCTCACCCAGTAGGGCCAGCCAGTCTTCCAGCTCCGCGACCCGGCTCTCGTCGGTCGCCTGGGAGGCCAGCAACTCCGCCCAGCGGCGGAACGACGTGCCGACCGGGTCGAGCCGGGGCGTCCGCCCGTCGGCCGCCGCCTCGCACGCGGCCCGCAGGTCCGGGACCAGGACGCGCCAGGAGACACCGTCCGTGACCAAATGGTGGGCGACGAGGATGAGTTGACCGGTTCGTCCGGGGCCCGCGTCGGCCCATACCGCCTGCAGCATCACGCCCGATGCCGGGTCGAGTCGGCCCGCTGCGGACCGGGCCAGCTCGCCCAGGTCCGGGCCCTCCGCGCCGACGTCCGACGCGTCCACGCGGACGATCAGGCTCTCGGCGTCCGGCGTTCCCGGCTCACCGACGAACAGCTTCGGCTCGCCCGGGACGGTGCGGGCCCGCAGCATGTCGTGCGTGTCGAGGACAGCGTTCAGACCCGTCGCGAGGACGTCCGGGCGCAGCCCGGCCGGGGTGGCAAGCACCACCCACTGCGCGAATTCGGCGCTGGTGACGCGGTCGCCCAGCGCCCGCATGACCGGCGTCCAGGGCACCTCGCCCACGCCGACATCGGCGGGCGCGATCTCGCGGGCCGCCGTCTCCACGACGAGCGCGAGCCGTTCCGCGGTCTTCTCCTCGAACACCTGGCGGGGCGTGAGGACGAGGCCCGCCTGACGGGCCCGGGATGCCAGCTGCATGGAGCTGATCGAGTCGCCGCCCAGCTCGAAGAACCCGTCCTCGACCCCGACCCGCTCCAGCCCCAACACCTCGGCGAACAGATCACACAGGATCCGCTCCGCCTCCGAGCGCGGCTCACGCCCCGACACCCGCTCCGCGAAGTCCGGGGCGGGCAGAGCCGCCCGGTCCACCTTCCCGTTCACCGTCAACGGCAAGGTGTCCAGCACCACCACCGCCACCGGCACCATGTACTCCGGCAGCACCCCCGCCACGTACGCGCGCAGCTGCTCGGGATCGGCGTCCTCCTGGTCATGAGGCGCGACGTAACCGACAAGGCGCTTCTCGCCGGGGCGGTCCTCGCGGGCGACCACCGCCGCCTGACCGACCGACTCGTGTCCGGCGAGTGCGGCCTCGATCTCGCCCAGCTCCACACGGAACCCACGGACCTTGACCTGCGCGTCCGCACGCCCCACGAACAACAACTCACCCTCACCGGACCAGCGCACGAGGTCGCCGGTCCGATACATACGCCCGGCCCCGCCGAAGGGGCACGCCACAAAGCGCTCCGCCGTCAGGCCGGACCGGTGCAGGTAGCCGCGCGCGAGGCCGGGCCCCGCGACGTACAGCTCGCCCACGGTCCCCGGGGCCACCGGTTTCAGGAAGTCGTCGAGCACGTAGGCACGGGTGTTGGCCAAGGGGCGGCCGACCGGCACGGGGCCCTCCCCCGCCGCCGGTCGCAAGGGCTCGCTCATCGCCGCGCAGACGGTCACCTCGGTGGGGCCGTACGCGTTCACCAGGCGACGGTCCGACCAGCGTCGCGCCAGCCAGGAGGGGCACTCCTCGCCTGCCACCACCAGTGCCTCCACGGTGTCCGGCAGGGCGTCGACGGTCCCGAGGACCGACGGGGGCACGGTCATGTGGGTGACGCCGAACTCGGCGGCGACCTGCTCCAGCCTGCCGTGCGGCGGCAGCCTTTCGCCGTCGACCACGACCAGTGCGGCGCCGGACAGCAGCGCCATGCACATTTCGGAGACGGCGGCGTCGAAGCTCCACGAGGCCAGTTGCAGGACACGTGAGTCCGGTCGTACGGCGAAGCGTTCGATCTGGCCGGTGGCGAGGTTGCCGATGCCGCCGTGCGTGACGACCACGCCCTTGGGCGTACCCGTCGAACCCGAGGTGTAGATCACGTACGCGGGGTCCTCCACGCGGCACGCGGGCCGAACCGGCCAGGTTGCACTCCTGGCGGGCGCGGAGACGGACACCGGGGTGTCCAGCACCCAGCGGGGGGCGCGGGTGGCGCCCGTGGGGATAACCGGCTCGGTCGTGGTCGTGCACACGACCAGTGCGGGGTCCGCGTCGGCGAGCACGTGCGCGATTCGCTCCGCCGGGTACGCGGGATCGACCGGTACGAACGCCGCCCCGGCCCGGGCCACGCCCAGCAGCACCGCGACCACGTCCACGGAACGCTCCATGATCACGCCGACCAGGTGCCCCCGGCGTACGCCGCGCGTCACCAGCTCGTGCGCCACACGGTCGGCCGCCCGGCCGAGTTCGGCGTACGTCCACTGCCGGTCCGCCCCGAGCACGGCCGGCGCGTCCGGGGAGCGGCGCACCTGCTCGTCGAAGAGCGCACCCAATGTCCCTGTGCGGACCGGGCCGGCCGTGTGGTTCCACCGCTCCACGACCAAGGTGCGCTCGGCCGTCTCCAGTACGTCGATGTCGCTCACGCTCAAGGCCGGGTCGGCCGCGATCTGTTCGAGCACCCGCATGAGCTGCCGGCCCACCTGAAGGGCCCGCTGCCCGTCGAACACGTCCGGCCTGTACGTCACCCTGACCTCGATGCGGTCGTCCGGGACGACGCCGATGGCCAGCGGGTAGTGGGTTCCCGCCTGGCTGCTGAGCTGGGTGAGGGTTACGGGGGTGGGGGCGGTGCCGGCGGTGGTGTCGGGGCCGGCAGTGGTGTCGGTGCTGGTGGCTGTGTCCGTGAGCCGGGAGGTGTTCCGTGGGTAGTTCTCGACCATCAGCATCGTGTCGAAGACCGCGCCGGGCCCGCCGAGGGCCTGGATCTCGGCAAGGCCTGTGTGCTGGTGGGGGAGCAACGCGGCCTGTCGCTCCTGTAGCGCGGTGAGCAGCTCCGCGACGGGCTGCGCGCCGTCGAGGCGTACGCGTACCGGCAGGGTGTTGATGAACAGGCCGATCATCGACTCGATGCCGGGGATCTCCGGTGGCCGCCCCGCCACCGTCGTACCGAACACGACGTCCGTACGCCGGGCGAGGCGGGCGAGGACCAGCGCCCACGCGCCCTGCACGACGGTGTTGACGGTCAGCCCCTGGGAACGGGCCCATTCGGTGAGGGCCCGCGTCGCCTCCGTGGACAGCCGCACCGAACGTTCCTCGGACAGGACGAGGCCGCCGCCGAGGTCCGCGGGCGCCACGAGCGTCGGCTCATCGGTCCCGGCAAGCTCCGCCCGCCAAGCGGCCCGCGCGGCCTCCTTGTCCTGGCCGGCCAGCCAGGAGAGGTAGTCGCCGTACGAGGCCGAGCGGGTCGGGGGCGTGGCGGTCGTTTTGGCAGTGACGGCGGCGACGGCGGCACTGGTGGTGGTGGCGAGCGTGGTGGCCGCCGCGTAGGTCGCCGAGACCTCGTTGAGCATGACCGGCGTCGACCATCCGTCGGCCACGATGTGGTGGCTGGTGACGACGAGCCGGTACCGGTCCGCACCGAGGCGGATCAGCAGCAGGCGCAGCAGTGGCGCAACTGTCAGGTCAAGCCGCTCCGCCGCCTCGTTCTCGGCGAGTCGGTCCGCTTCGGCGAGGGCGTCCTCCCAGGCGAGGCCCGTCAAGTCGACCTCGCGCCAGGGAAGTTCGGCGCTCTGGGCCACTGCCTGCACGGCCTCGCCCGAGGCGAGACGGTGGAAGCCGGCGCGCAGCGCATCGTGCCGGGCGACCAGCGCTTCCCAGGCCGCCCGCAGCCGCTGGGCGTCCAGCGGGCCGTCGACTGCGAGCACACGCTGACTCTGGTAGGCGTCGGGGCCTTCCCGGTCGTACGTGGCGTGGAACAGCATGCCTTCCTGCAACGGCGACAACGGCCATACGTCGGCCAGGCCCTGCACCGCCGCCTCCACCCTGTCGACGTCGGCCTGCGTGAGGGCAGCGCCGAGGAGGGGGAAGTCGGAGGGTGTGTGTCCGCCCGCGGCGGGGTCGGCGGTGGTGTGCGCGGCGAGGCCGGCCAGCATCGCCACCCAGGTACGGCCGAACCGCTCGGCCTCGTCCCGCGTCAGCACTCCGCCCGGCCAGCTGAGCCGGATCTCCAGCTCGGGCCCTTGGGCCGTGTCGCGAACGGACGCGTTCGCCTCCAGGGCATGCGGCAATGGCAGGTCCGGGGCGACGGTGCCGCCGATAGGGGTCTCGCCTGCCAACTGCCAAGCAAGCGAGGCGCCTTGGAGGTCATTGGGTGCGCTCCCGGCGAAGCGGCCCATGTAGTTGAAGCCGATCTCGGGGGCGGGACGGGCGCGGAGAAGCGGGGCTGTTTCCGGGTTGAGGTGGCGGAGCAGTTCGTAGCCAAGTCCGTCACCCGGGGCCGCGCGCAACTGCTCCTTCACCGTCTTCAGCAGCGTCCCGGCCGCGGGCCCGCCCGCCATGATCTGGGTGAGATCGATACCGCTCGCGTCCACCCTGACCGGGTGTGCGCTGGTGAACCAGCCCACCGTGCGTGACAGATCCACGTCGCCGATCGGCTCACGACCGTGCCCTTCGACGTCCACCAGTAGGCCGGACGCCGCCGCTGCCTCCGGCCCGCAGTGCGCGACGGCGGCCGTCAGTGCCGCCAGCAGGACGTCGTCGACGCCGCAGTGGAAGGCAGCAGGTGCCGGACCGAGCAATGCTTCGGCCTGCTCCGGCGGCACCACCCAGGTCTGCTGGTGCAGGGTCCGGGCGGTGTCGACGTCGGGGTCGACGGCCCGTTGGCCGATGGGCTGTTGGGCCTCGCCCAGCAGTTCAAGCCAGTCCTCCAGCTCCGCGACCCGGCTCTCGTCGGTCGCCTCCGTCGCCAGGAGTTCCGCCCAGCGGCGGAACGAGGTCCCGGCCGGTTCCAGCTTCGGCGCACGCCCCTCGGCCACCGCCTCACACGCGGCCCGCAGGTCCGGAACCAGCACCCGCCAGGACACACCATCCACCACCAAGTGATGCGCTACGACGATGAGTTGCCCCAGCCGCTCAGGCCCCGCATCCACCCATACGGCCCGCACCATCACCCCGGACACCGGATCCAGCCGCCCCGCCGCCTCCTGCGCGGCCGCCACCCCGATCTCCCCCAACACATCCGGATCGGCGCCCACCGCGTCGACACGCGAGACCAAAGCCCCGGCATCGACCGACCCCGGCTCACCCACGACCAGCTTCGCCTCACCGGGAACAGCGCGCGCCCGCAACATGTCATGCGTATCGAGAACGGATGCGAGGCCTGCCGCAACAACATCCAGGCCCAGTCCGGCCGGGGCACCCAGCACCACCCACTGCGCAAACCCCGGCTGTGCGACCCGCTCACCCAGCGCCCGCATGACCGGCGTCCACGGAACTGGGCCGGTACCGACGTCCGCAGTCCGCACTTCACGGTCGGCCGCCGTCTCCACGACCAGCGCCAGCCGTTCGGGGCTCTTCTCCGTGAAGACCTGGCGGGGTGTGAGGATGAGCCCGGCGCGGCGGGCCCGGGATGCCAGCTGCATCGAGCTGATCGAGTCGCCGCCCAGCTCGAAGAACCCGTCCTCGACCCCGACCCGCTCCAACCCCAGCACCTCGGCGAACAGATCACACAGGATCCGCTCCGCCTCCGTACGCGGCTCACGCCCCGACACCCGCTCCGCGAAGTCCGGCGCGGGCAGTGCCGCCCGGTCCACCTTCCCGTTCACCGTCAACGGCAAGGCGTCCAGCACCACCACCGCCACCGGCACCATGTACTCCGGCAACACCCCCGCCACGAACGCACGCAACAGCTCCGGATCCACGTCGCGCCGGTTATCAGGAACGACGTAACCCACCAGGCGCTTCTCACCGCCCGGGGTGTCCCGGCGAGCCACCACCACTGCCTGCCCCACGGACTCATGTCCGGCAAGTACGGCCTCGACCTCGCCCAGCTCCACCCGGAACCCACGGATCTTCACCTGCTCGTCCGCACGCCCCACGAACAGCAGCTCGCCCTCGCCCGACCAGCGCACGAGGTCGCCGGTCCGATACATCCGCCCGCCCCCGCCGAACGGGCACGCCACAAAGCGCTCCGCCGTCAGGCCGGGGCGCCGCAGGTAACCGCGTGCCAGGCCGGACCCGGCGATGTAGAGCTCGCCCGTGACACCGGGCGGGACCGGGCGGAGAAAGGCGTCCAGGACGTATACCTGCCGGTTTGTGAGCGGGCGCCCGATCGGCAGGGCCGGACGGCTGGGCGCACCCACCGGCAGCACATGCCATGTCGCACACAAGGTGATCTCGGTGGGGCCGTAAAGATGCCGCACTGCCACGTCCGGGCACACCTCCCGCACCCGTGCCACCGCGCCGACCGGCACCACATCACCACCGGTCAGCACTTCCTTCAGCCCGGCGAAACACTCCGGGGACTCCTCCGCAAGCACCCGGAACATCCCTGCCGTCACATGCAGCACCGACACACCGCCGGCAATGGCGGTACGAATCCGACCGGCATCCACGACACCCGGCCCGGCCACCACCACACGGCCACCCGCCACCAGCGGCACCCACACCTCGAACAGCGACACATCAAAGGCATGCGGCGCATGCATCAACACCGCATCGCCCGCACCCACCGACCAGCCCGGATCTGCCACCAGCCCCGCCACAGCACCGTGCGGAACCGCCACACCCTTCGGCACCCCCGACGACCCCGACGTATACATCACATACGCCACGTCCTCCGCCCCGATACCGACAACCGAGCGGCCAACCGGGCACCCCGCAACAGCCGCACGCACCCCCGGACCGTCCAGCACCACCAGCCGCGCCCCGACATCCGCGGGAACCACACCCCGATAGGCCTCCGTGCAGACGACCGCTACCGGCGCCGAGTCCTCCAGCAGGAACGCCACCCGCTCCGCCGGATACTCCACATCCACCGGCACATACGCCGCCCCCGCACTCCACACCCCCAACAGAGCGACCACCAGATCGACCGACCGCTCCATCACCACCGCGACACGATCACCACGCCCCACCCCCACACCCGCCAGATACGACGCCAGACGCCCCGCCGCCACATCCAACTCCGCGTAGGAGATGGCCCGTTCACCGTCCGCGATCGCCACCGTGCCCGGTGCGCGTTCCACCAGGCGGGCGATCAGTTCAGGGACCGTCCCCACCGGTGCCGGCCGTTGTGTCGCGTTCCATCCCTCCACCACCAGCGACCGCTCCGCCGCGCCCACCACGTCGACGTGTCCCACTGGCAGCGACGGGTCTGCCACAAGTTGTTCGAGGACCCGCGTGAGCCGGTCGATGACCGACTGGGCGGCGGCACGGTCGAACAGGTCGGGGCGGTAGTCGAGCTTGAAGCCCATCCGGTCGGCCTCGGGCGCCACGACCAGCGTGAGCGGGTAGTGCGCCGCCTCCTCGCCGCCGAGGAACCGGATGGCGAAGGTGCCGGGGGCGGGCTCCTCCTCCGGGGGGCGCGGGTAGTTCTCGTACACGACGATCGTGTCGAAGACCGCTCCGGGGCCCGCGAGTTTCTGGATCTCGGGCAGCCCGAGGTGCTGGTGGGCCATGAGGCCGGCCTGGCGTTCCTGGAGGGCGGTGAGCAGCTCCGCGACGGGCTGCGCGCCGTCGAGGCGTACGCGTACCGGGAGGGTGTTGATGAACAGGCCGATCATCGATTCCACGCCCGGCAGTTCGGCCGGGCGACCGGCCGCTGTGGCGCCGAAGACGACGTCGGTACGCCCGGCGAGGCGGGAAAGGACCAGCGCCCACGCGCCCTGGATCACCGTGTTCACCGTGACTCCGACGGCACGAGCCGCCTGGGCGAGGCCCTGCGTCAGCTCCTCTGAGACGTGGGTGATCAGGCTTTCGGGGGTCACGGGCGTCCGGCCCGGGTCCGCCGGTGCCACCAGCGTCGGCTCGTCGGCCCCGGCAAGCTCCGCCCGCCAGGCGGCCCGTGCGGCACCCTTGTCCTGCCGGTTCAGCCAGGCCAGGTAATCGCGGTAGGACGTCGTGCGGGGCAGGCCGCGGGTGTGGCCGCCCGCCGCGTACACGGCGGGCAGTTCGTTGAAGAGCACCGCCATGGACCAGCCGTCCATCACGACGTGGTGGCTGGTGACGACCAGCCGGTGCCTTTCCTCGCCCAGCCGGACCAGGAGGAGCCGCAGCAGCGGGGCGTTCGCCGGGTCGAAGCGTTGCGTCCGCTCCCGAGCCGCCAGCCGCTCGGTCTCTGCGAGGGCCGCGTCCTCCGGAAGGCCGGAAGCGTCCACCATGTTCCACGGCAGCACGGCCTCGCGCGCGATGACCTGCACCGCCTCCCCGGACTTGCGGCCCCGGAAGCTCGCCCGCAGCGCGCCGTGCCTGGCCAGCAGTGCCTGCCACGACCGTCGCAGCCGTTCCACGTCCAGAGGTCCGACCAGCTCCAGCATGCGCTGCCCCTGGTAGACGTCCGGTCCCTGGTCGTCGAAGGCGGCGTGGAACAGCAGCCCTTCCTGCAACGGCGACAGCGGCCAGACATCCTCGACAAGGGATCGGGTCATCGTCTCTGTCTCCTCACAGCGGCAACAGCGGAAGGGTCGGTCAGTCGGGGTCAGTGGCCTTCGAACTCGTCGACTTCGTCCTGCGCGAGGTCGAGGAGAGGGAAGTCGGAGGGCGTGTGGCCGCCCGCTGCGGGAGCTTCGGTGTGATCGGCGAGGCCGCCCAGCATCTCCACCCAGGTGCGGCCGATGCGCTCGGCCTCGGCGTCCGTCACGAGGTGGCCGGGCCAGCTCAGGGTGACCGTCAGCTCCGGCCCACCCGGCGTGTCCCGAACCATCGCGCCCGCCTCAAGGAGGTGGTGAAGGGGCATGTCCGGATCGATCGAACCGCCGATGGCGCTCTCCCCCGACAACTGCCAGGCCTCAGGCTGCCCCTGGTTCGCTTCGGCCGCGAAACGGCCCATGTAGTTGAAGCCGATCTCGGGGGTGGGCCGGGCGCGCAGTACCGGACCGGTCTCCGGGTTGAGGTGGCGCAGCAGCTCATAGCCGAGTCCGTCGCCAGGTATCGCGCGCAACTGCTCCTTGACCGTCTTCAGCAGCGCGCCGGCCGCGGGTCCGCCTGCCATGACCTGGGTGAGATCGATACCGCTCGCGTCCACCCTGGCCGGGTGGGTGCTGGCGAACCAGCCGACCGTGCGCGACAGATCGACTTCCCCGATCGGCTCGCGGCCGTGTCCCTCGACGTCCACCAGGAACCCTGAAGCAGCTGGACCGGAAGTCGCTGGTGCTGCCACCTCAGGCCTCCAGCGCGTGACCGCGCCGGCCAGGGCTGCCAGCAGGATGTCGTCGACGCCGCAGTGGAATGCGGTCGCCGTGCCGCCCAGCAACGTCGCGACCTGCGCCGACGGCACGGACCACGCCTTGTGGTGCAGCGTGCCTACGGTGTCGATGTACGAGTCCAATCCCCGTCGCGCTAGCGCGGGTTGGGTGTCACCCAGCAGCCCCAGCCACTCGCCCAGCTCTCCGACCCGGCTTTCCTCGGTCGCCTCCGTCGCCAGGAGTTCCGCCCAGCGGCGGAACGAGGTCCCAGCCGGTTCCAGCTTCGGCGCACGCCCCTCGGCCACCGCCTCACACGCGGCCCGCAGGTCCGGAACCAGCACCCGCCAGGACACACCGTCCACCACCAAGTGATGCGCTACGACGATGAGTTGACCCAGCCGCTCAGGCCCCGCATCCACCCATACGGCCCGCACCATCACCCCGGACACCGGATCCAGCCGCCCCGCCGCCTCCTGCGCGGCCGCCACCCCGATCTCCCCCAACACATCCGGATCGGCGCCCACCGCGTCGACACGAGAGACCAAAGCCCCGGCATCGACCGACCCCGGCTCACCCACGACCAGCTTCGCCTCACCAGGAACAGCACGCGCCCGCAACATGTCATGCGTATCGAGAACGGATGCGAGCCCTGCCGCAACAACATCCAGGCCCAGTCCGGCCGGAGCACCCAACACCACCCACTGCGCAAACCCCGCCCGTGCGGCCCGCTCACCCAAAGCCCGCATGACCGGGGTCCAGGGCACCTCGCCCAAGCCGACATCGACTGCGGGGCGCGCCTCGCCGGGCGTCTGCACCACAGCCGCCAGCCGTTCCGGAGTCTTCTCCTCGAACACCTGGCGAGGCGTAATGACCAGTCCGGCGCGGCGGGCCCGGGATGCCAGCTGCATGGAACTGATCGAGTCACCTCCCAGCTCAAAGAACCCGTCCTCGACCCCGACCCGCTCCAGCCCCAACACCTCGGCGAACAGATCACACAGGATCCGCTCCGCCTCCGTACGCGGCTCACGCCCCGACACCCGCTCCGCGAAGTCCGGCGCGGGCAGAGCCACCCGGTCCACCTTCCCGTTCACCGTCAACGGCAACGCGTCCAGAACCACCACCGCCACCGGCACCATGTACTCCGGCAACACCCCCGCCACGTACGCACGCAACAGCTCCGGATCCGCATCCTGCTGACCATCGCGTACGACGTAACCGACAAGGCGCTTCTCGCCGGGACGGTCCTCGCGCGCCATCACCACCGCCTGCCGCACGCCGGGGTGCGCCGCGAGTGCCGCCTCCACCTCGCCCGGCTCGACTCGGAAGCCGCGGATCTTCACCTGCTCATCGGCCCGGCCGGCAAAGGCCAGCTGCCCGTCGGCCGTCCAGCGGGCCAGGTCACCGGTGCGGTACATCCGGCCGCCGCCCTCGCCGAACGGGCACGCCACGAAACGTTCCGCCGTCAGCCCAGGCCGGCCCACATACCCCCGGGCCACCCCCGGCCCCGCGATGTACAGCTCCCCCGTCGAGCCCACGGGGACCGGCCGCAGGAAGGCGTCCAGGACGTACGTGCGTACGTTCCCGAGCGGGCGGCCTATCGGTGGTGGGGCGTCGGACGGGCCGGTCGTGGCGTCCACCGGTCCTGCGGTGGACATCACAGTGGCTTCGGTGGGGCCGTAGGTGTTCCACACCCGCGCCCGCCCGGCCCAGCGGCTCGCAAGTTCACCGGTCAGCAGCTCCGCGCCGAGGACCCAGTTGCGTACGCCTCGCACCGCCGACGGGTCCAGGACGCCCAGCAGGGAGGGCACGACGCTGGCCGTGCTCACTCCGGCCGACTCGATCATCTCCGCCAGCGCCGAAGGCTCCGCACGCTCCTCCGACGAGGCGATCGCCAACGTGCCGCCGCCCGACAGCGTCACCGCCACGTCCAGCACCGCCGCGTCGAAACTGAACGACGCGAACTGCAGGACGACAGTCCCCTCGGAGACGCCCAATACCGGACGCATCGCCGCAGCGAGGTTCGCCACGCCACCATGCGCCACCCCCACACCTTTGGGGCGCCCCGTCGAACCCGACGTGTAGATCACATACGCCAGTTGCTCCCGCGGCACGCGCAGGCCTAAGGGGGCTGCACTCTCCGTGGTGAGGGTCCGGGCGACCTCCGGATCGTCGAGCCTCACCGTCTGCGCCTCGCCGAGCGACACCTCGGCCAGGCTCTCCGCGACGCCCAGCACCACGGCCGCACCACTGTCGGCCACCATGAACGACAACCGCTCCACCGGATACTCCGGATCCAGCGGGACGAAAGCACCACCCGCCTTCCACACCGCCAGCTCCGCCACCACCATGTCCACACCACGCGGCAGACACAGACCCACACACGACTCCGGCCCCACCCCAAGCCCGACCAGATAGCGCGCCAGCCGATTCGCCCGCGCCTCCAACTCCCCGTACGCCACGACATCCGCACCACACCGCACCGCCACCGCCTCCGGCGTCCGCACCGCCTGCGCGGCGAACAGTTCGGGGACGGAGATGTCCGGCACTGCGGCCGCCGTGTCGTTCCAGCGGTCCACGACCAGTCCGCGCTCCGGTGCGCCTAGTACGTCGATGCGGGCCACCGGTGTCGACGGGTCGGCGACGATCTGCTGGAGGACCCGGATGAGCCGTCGGCCCATGGCGGCGGCATCCTCCCGGGCGATCAGGTCCGGCCGGGAGGTCACGCGGAGGTGGAGGCGGTCGGTGGTGAGGATGCCGAGGGTCACCGGGTAGTTGGTCGCCTGGTGGCCCGCGGATGCGGAGAAGGTGGGCACGTCGCCGGTCGTCGGGCGGGCGGGTGGCGCGGGGTAGTTCTCGTAGACCACGAGGGTGTCGAAGACCGCTCCAGGTCCCGTGAGCCGCTGGATCTCGGCGAGGCCCAGGTGCTGGTGGGCGATCAGGCCGGACCGGCGTTCCTGCAGCCGGGTCAGCATGTCGGCGACGGGCTGCGTGCCGTCGAGGCGTACGCGGACCGGCAGCGTGTTGATGAGCAGGCCGATCATCGACTCCGCGCCCGGCAGTTCGGCCGGGCGGCCCGCGACGGTCGCGCCGAAGACGACGTCCGTGCGGCCGGCGAGACGGGCGAGTACGAGCGCCCACGCGCCCTGGACCAGCGTGTTCACCGTGAGTCCGTGGGAGCGGCCCGCCTCCGTCAATGCCCGCGTCTCCTCTTCGGAGAGCCACAGGGTGGTCTCTTCCGGCAGGACGAGGGCGCCGCTCGGGTCCGCCGGTGCCACGAGCGTCGGCTCGTCGGCCCCGGCGAGCTCGGCCCGCCAGGCGGCGCGCGCCGCCTCCTTGTCCTGGCGTCCCAGCCAGGCCAGGTAATCGCCGTAGGAGGCCGCCCGCCCGAGTACGGACGGGTCACCGCCCGCCTCGTACACCTGGGAGAGCTCGTTCAGGAGGACCGGCATCGACCAGCCGTCCATCAGGAGGTGATGGGACGTCACGACGAGGCGGTGCCGTCGCTCGCCGAGCCGTACGAGGAGGAGGCGGAGCAGCGGGGGCACTGTCAGGTCGAGACGCTGGGCCCGTTCCTGTGCGGCCAGCTTCTCCGCCTGGTCGGTCATGTCGGGCTCGGCGAGGCCCGAGAGGTCGACGTCTCGCCAGGGCAAGGTCACTGTCCGGGTGATGAGCTGCACCGCTTCGCCGGACTTCCTGCGGTGGAAGCTGGCCCGCAGCGCCGCGTGCCTGCCGAGCAGCGCCTCCCAGGAGGCGCGCAGGCGGTCGGCGTCCAACGGTCCTGTCACGTCCAGCAGGAACTGGACGGCGTAGACGTCGGGGCCCCGGTCGTCGAAGTCCGCGTGGAACAGCATCCCTTCCTGCAGCGGGGACAGCGGCCACACTGCGGCCAGGGCCGAGCCGTGCGCGGCGGTTGAAGACTTCACCGGGACAGACCTCCCTCGAGGTTCGCTGCGATCGCTTGGAACTGGTCGACCTCGTCCTGCTCCAGCTGGAGGAGGTGGAAGTCGGACGGGGTGTGCCCGCCCGCGGTGGGGTCGTCGGTGTGCGCGGCCAGGCCGGTCAGCATGCGCACCCAGGTCCGGCCGATACGTTCCGCGTCGGCCTCGGCGAGGAGCCGGCCCGGCCAGCTGAGCGTGACGGTGAGTTCGGGTCCTTCCGGTGTGTCCCGGACGGCCGCGATTCCTTCCAGGGCGTGTGGTGCGGGGGTGTCCACGGCGTCCGTGCCGCCGGCTGCGGCGGGTCCTGCCTGCTGCCAGGGTCCGACATGCCCGGCCCGCCCGGCCTCGCCTGCCTGGCCGGCTTGCCCGGCCTGCTCGTCTTGCCCGGCCTGCTTGCCTTGCCCGGCCTGAGTCGCAGACCCCTCCTGCGCCTCCGCCTCTGGCCCCGCGCCCGTTCCCGCTCCCGCCCCTGTGGCGAACCGGCCGAGGTAGTTGAAGCCGATCTGTGCCGTCGGGGCGGCTTCGAGGGCCGGAGCCGTCCGGGAGTTGAGGTGACGCAGCAGGCCGTAGCCGAGGCCGTCGCCGGGGACCGCCCTCACCTGCTCCTTGACGGCCTTCACCAACGTACCGGCAGCCGGCCCGCCCGCCATAGCGTCGTCCAGATCGGCGCCGGTCACGTCGAGCCGCACCGGGTGCGCGCTCGTGAACCAGCCCACCGTCCGCAACAGGTCGGTTCCGTCCAGGGGTTCGCGCCCGTGCCGCTCGATGTCGAGCAGCAGCCCGGCTGCCCGGTCGGAGCGCCAGTGCGCCACCGCGCCAGCCAGGGTGGCGAGGAGCACCTCGTGGAGTCCGCAGTGGAAGGCGGCCGGTGTCCGGCTCACCAGGGTCTCCACCTGTTCGCACGGGACGGTCCACGACCGGCGGCGCAAGGTTCGTGCGGTGTCGATTGCCGGGTCCAACGCGCGGTGGGTCAAGGGTGGTTGGTGCTCACCCAACAGGTTCATCCAGTCCGGCAGCTCGGCGACGCGGCGCTCGTCGGTCGCCTCCTGGGCCAGCAGTTCCGACCAGCGACGGAACGACGTTCCCACCGGGTCGAGTCGCGGTGTCCGCCCCGCGGCCACGGCCTCGCACGCGGCCCGCAGGTCCGGGATCAGCACGCGCCAGGACACGCCGTCGATTACGAGGTGGTGGGCCACCAGGACCACGCGTCCTGTGCGCCCGGGGCCGGCGTCGATCCACACGGCCCGCACCATCTCCCCGGCCGCCGGATCGATCCGCCGCGCGGCCTCCCGTGCCGCCCTGCCCGCGACCACGTCCACGTCCAGTGTTTCGGCGGCGGCGTTACCCGGGCCCGCAGCCATGACCGTCGCGTCGACGCGCGACACCAACCCCGTCGCGTCGACCGATCCCGGCTCGCCGACGATCAGTTTGGGCTCCCCGGGCACGGTGCGGGCCCGCAGCATGTCGTGCGTGTCGAGGACGGCGTTCAGGCCTGCCGCGAGAACGTCCAGGCCCAGACCGGCCGGCGCGCCCACCGTCATCCACTGGGTGAACCCGGGGCCCGCGACCTTCTCGCCGAAGGCTCGCATCACCGGTGTCCACGGCACCTCGCCGACGCCGGTGTCGTCCGCCGCGGCCTCGTCCCCGGCGGGCTCCGCCACCTCCGCGAGGCGTTCGGGGGTCTTCTCCTCGAAGACCTGCCGGGGCGTCACGACAAGACCTGCCCGGCGGGCCCGTGACACCAACTGCATCGAGCTGATCGAGTCGCCGCCCAGCTCGAAGAAGCTGTCCTCGGCGCCCACCCGGTCGAGTCCCAGCATGTCGGCGAAGAGGTCGCACAGGATCCGCTCGGTCGCCGTCCGCGGCTCCCGGCTCGTGGCGCGCCCGGCGAAGTCGGGGGCGGGCAGCGCGGCCCGGTCGACCTTGCCGTGGGCGGTGCGCGGCAGGGCGTCCAGGACCAGCACCGCCGTCGGCACCATGTACTCCGGCAGCACCCCGGCGACGTACTCGCGGACCGTCCCGCCGTCGACCGTCCGCCCGTCGGCGGCCACATAGCCGATGAGGCGGCGCTCGCCGGGCCGGTCCTCCCTGATCGTCACCACGGCGTGGCGCACGCCGGGGCAGGCCGCGAGGGCCGCCTCTATCTCGCCGGGTTCGACGCGGTGCCCGCGGATCTTGAGCTGGTCGTCGGCGCGGCCCGCGAAGACCAGCCGGCCGTCGTTGGTCCAGCGGACGACGTCGCCGGTGCGGTACATCCGCCGGCCGGGTTCGAAGGGGTCCGGTGCGAAGGGGTTCGCCACGAAGCGCTGAGCGGAGAGCCCCGGTCGTCCGAGGTAGCCGCGGGCGAGTCCGGCACCGGCGACGTACAGCTCCCCCGGCACGCCCACCGGCACCGGGCGCAGGGACGCGTCCAGTACGTACGCCTGGGTGTTGGTGACCGGAGCGCCGATCGGCGGTGGTCCTTCGCCGTCGGGGGCTCCGTGCCGGATGAGTCCGGCCGTGGAGATGATCGTCGACTCGGTGACCCCGTACTGGTTGTACATGGCGCGGCCCTTCGACCACCGCCGCCGCACCTCCGCGGGCATGGCCTCGCCGCCGGTGATCAGCAGGCGGAGGTCCGGCAGTTCCTCCGGGGGCATCTGCGAGAGGAAGGTCGGCGGGATCGCGGCGTGGGTGATGCGCCGGGTGCGGACCAGGCGGGCCAGTTCCTCGCCGGAGATGTCGAGCCGTGTCGGGGCGAGCACGAGCCGGCCGCCCGCGCACAGGGTGGGCCAGATGTCCGCGAGGGAGACGTCGAAGCTCGGCGAGACCAGTTGCAGCACGCGGCTGTCCGGGTCGATCGCGTACCGCCGCACGTTCTCCGCCACGAGGTTCCGCAGCCCGTGGTGCGACACGGCGACGCCTTTGGGTGTGCCGGTGGAACCTGAGGTGTAGATGACGTACGCGGCGTGGGCGGCCGTCAGCGGCACCGACCGCTCCGCGTCCCGCACCGGACCCGCCGGAAGCCGCCCGATCTCGCGCGCCACCACCGGGTCGTCCACCACCACGACCCGCCCGGCAAAACCGTCGGGCACAACACCCCGCGAGGCAGTCGTGCACACCACCACCGACGGATCCGCGTCACTCAACACATACGCGAGCCGCTCCGCCGGATATCCCGCGTCCACCGGCACGAACACGCCACCCGCCGACGACACCGCGAGCAGTGACACCACCAGCTCCGTCGACCGCTCACCCACCACGGCCACCCGGACCTCCGGCCCCACCCCGACGCCCATCAGGTACCGGGCAAGACGGCTCGCCTTTCCACCCAACTCGCCGTACGTGAGCCGCTCTTCGCCCGACACCAACGCCACCGCGTGCGGGGACGCCGCCACCTGTCGGCCGAACTGCTCGGGTGCCAACTCGTCCGGGACCGGGGACGCCGTGTCGTTCCAGTGCTCGACGATGCGGATGCGTTCGGCGGGCGTCAGGATGTCGATCTCGCTGAGGCGGAGGCCGGGATCGGCCGCGACCTGTTCGAGTACGTGGGTCAGGCGCTCCGCCAGGGCCCGCGCGGTGTGGTCGTCGAAGAGGTCGGTCGCGTAGAGGATCTCGCCGTCGAGGCCGGCGGGCGCGCCGCGTTCGTCGCGCCGCTCGACCATAGATACCGCCAGGTCGAAGCGGGCAGAGAGTTCGGGTGGCAGCGGTGCGGGCCGGACGTCGACGCCCGGCAGTTCCCAGGCGACTTCGGGGACGTTCTGGAGGGCCAGCATCACCTGGAAGAGCGGGTTGCGGGAGAGCGAGCGGGTCGGGTTCAGCTCTTCGACCAGGCGCTCGAAGGGGACGTCCTGGTGGGCGTACGCCGCCAGGTCCGCGGCCCGGACCCGCTCAAGGAGCTCGGCGAAGGTGGGGTCCCCACTCACGTCGGCACGGAGGACGAGGGTGTTGACGAAGAACCCGGCCAGCTCCTCCAGCGCCGCGTCCCCGCGGCCCGCCGCCGGGGTTCCCACAGCGATGTCGTCGCCCGCTCCCAGGCGGGACAGCAACAGCGCCACCGCCGCGTGCACCACCATGAACATCGTCGCCCGGCCCTGCCCGGCCACCTCCACCAGCCGGCCGTGCGTGAACGCATCGGCTGCCACCGGGACCAGTCGCCCCTGGAACGACGGCACCGCGGGCCGCGCCCGGTCCACCGGCAGCACCAACTCCTGCGGAACGCCACGTAATGCGTCGCGCCAATACGCCAGTTGGCCGCTCAGCACACTCGCCGGATCCTCCAGCTCCCCCAGCACCTCGCGCTGCCACAGCGCGTAATCCGCGTACTGCACCGGCAACGCCTCCCAGCCCGGCGCCCGCCCCTCACACCGCGCCGCATACGCCACCTCCAAGTCACGTGCCAGCACACCCATCGACCAGCCATCCACCGCCACGTGATGCGCCACCACCGACAACACGTACTCATACGTGTCGACCGTTATCAGACACACCCGCCACGGCAGATCGGTGCGCAGGTCGAAGCCGGTGGCCAGCTGTCCGGCGAGCGTCCGGTCGAGGTCGGCCTCGTCGGCGCGCACCACGACCAGCGGCGGCCGCCCCGCATCGCCGTGCCGCACCTGCTGGTGCGGAACACCGTCGACGTCGGGCAGGACCGTGCGCAGGCTCTCGTGCCGGTCGGCCACATCACCCAGCGCGGCCTCCAGCGCGGCCACGTCCAGCACGCCCGAAATCCGTAGCGCCAACGGCAAGTTGTACGCGGAAGACGCTCCCGGAACCGTCTCGTCAAGCCGGTTCAGGAACCACATCCGCTGCTGCGCGAACGACAACGGCACCACATCCGGCCGCACCCACGGCCGCAACTCCAGCCGCCCCTCCCCCACGCCCGCACGCCCACCTATCAGCCCCGCGAGCCCCGCCACCGTCGGCGCCCCGAACAGCTCCCCGATCCCCACCTCCACATCCAGCACCGCACGCACCCGCGCCACCAGCCGCATCCCCGACAGCGAATCCCCGCCCAGGTCGAAGAAGCCGTCCTCGATCCCGATCCACTCCAGGCCGAGCACCTCGGCGAACAGGCCGCACAGGATCTCCTCGGTCTGCGTGCGCGGCTCGCGCCGGGAGACCCGGGCGGTGAAGTCAGGTGCCGGGAGGGCGGCGCGGTCGAGCTTGCCGTTGGCCGTGATCGGCAGTGCGTCGAGGAGCAGAACGGCTGCCGGGACCATGTACTCGGGCAGCGTCCTCGCCGCGTAGTCCCGTATCTCCCGGGGGTCGAGGCTCCGCCGGGTGGCGGGCACGACGTAGGCGACCAGCCGTTTGTCACCGGGGCGGTCCTCGCGGGCCACCACCGCCACCTGTCCGACCGACGCGTGTCCGGCGAGCGCCGACTCGACCTCGCCCGGCTCCACCCTGAAGCCGCGCACCTTCACCTGCTCGTCCGCGCGCCCCACGAACAGCAGCTCGCCGTCCGCCGTCCACCGGACCAGGTCGCCGGTCCGGTACATCCGCCGTCCGCCGCCGTCGCCGAACGGGCAGGCCACGAAGCGTTCCGCCGTCAGGGCAGGCCGTCGCAGATACCCGCGTGCCAGGCCGGACCCGGCGATGTAGAGCTCGCCCGTGACACCGGGCGGGACCGGCTGCAGCGCCGCGTCCACGACGTACACCTGCCGGTTGGCGAGCGGGCGGCCGATGGGGAGTGTCCGACCCGCCTCTTCCTCGGGCCGCAGCAAGTGTGTCGTCGCGCAGAGGGTGATTTCGGTGGGGCCGTAGAGGTGCCGTACTGCGATGCCGGGACATGCCTGCCGCACCCGTGCCACCGCACCGGCCGGCACCACATCGCCGCCCGTCAGCACCTCCTTCAACCCGGCGAAACACTCCGGGGACTCCTCCGCAAGCACCCGGAACATCCCCGCCGTCACATGCAACACCGACACACCACCGGCAATGGCGCTACGAATACGGCCCGCATCGACCACACCCGGCCCGGCCACCACTACCTGGCCGCCTGCTACGAGCGGCACCCACACCTCGAACAGCGACACATCAAAGGCATGCGGCGCATGCATCAACACCGCATCGCCCGCGCCCACCGACCAGCCCGGATCTGCCACCAGCCCCGCCACACTCCCGTGCGGAACCGCCACACCCTTCGGCACCCCCGACGACCCCGACGTGTACATCACATACGCCACGTCCTCCGCCCCGATGCCGACAGCCGAGCGGCCAACCGGACACCCTGCAATCGCTGCACGCACCCCCGGATCGTCCAGCACCACGAGTTGCGTGCCCGCAGGGATCGCGTCCCGGTGTGCCCCGGTGCACACCACCGCCACCAGTTCCGAGTCCTCCAGCAGAAACGCCACCCGCTCCGCCGGATACTCCACATCCACCGGCACATACGCCGCCCCCGCACGCCACACCGCCAACAGAGCGATCACCAGATCGGTCGAGCGCTCCATCACGACCGCGACACGATCACCACGCCCCACCCCCACACCCGCCAGATACGACGCCAGACGACCCGCCGCCACATCCAACTCCCCGTAGGACAGGGCGTCCGAGCCGCACCGCACCGCCACGGCGTCGGGCGTGCGCTTCGCGTGTGCGGCGAACAGTTCCGGCACCGACGCGTCCGGGGCAGCGGCCGCCGTATCGTTCCAGCGCTCCACGGTCTGCGAGCGCTCGGCGGGCGTCAGGATGTCGATCTCGCTGAGGCGGAGGTCCGGGTCGGAGGCCACCTGCGTGAGAACTCGGCCCAGCCGGTCCGCCAGGGCCCGCGCGGTGCGGTCGTCGAAGAGGTCGGTCGCGTAGAGGAGCTCGCCGCCGAGGCCGGCGGGCGCGCCGCGTTCGTCGCGCCGTTCCGTCAGGGTCACCGCGAGGTCGAAGCGGGCGACCGGGGAGACCATCGACGCGGAGCGCACCTCCGCGCCGCGGAACCGCCACTGCGGCTCGGGCACGTTGTCCAGGGAGAGCATCACCTGGAACAGCGGGTTGCGGGACACCGAACGGGCCGGGTTGACCTCCTCGACCAGGCGCTCGAAGGGGACGTCCTGGTGGGCGTACGCCGCCAGATCCGCGGCCCGGACCCGCTCAAGGAGTTCGGCGAAGGTCGGATCACCGCTCACGTCGGCACGGAGGACGAGGGTGTTGACGAAGAACCCGGCCAGCTCCTCCAGCGCCGCGTCCCCGCGGCCCGCGACCGGCGTGCCCAGCGGGATGTCGTCGCCCGCACCCAAGCGGGACAGGAGGAGCGCCACCGCCGCATGCACCACCATGAACATCGTCGCCCGGCCCTGCCCGGCCACCTCCACCAGCCGACCATGCGTCTCCGCATCGGCCGCCACTGGCACCAGCCGCCCCTGGAACGACGGCACCGCAGGCCGCGCCCGGTCCACCGGCAGCACCAACTCCTGCGGGACGCCCTCCAACGCATCACGCCAATACGCCAGTTGGCCGCTCAGCACGCTCGCCGGGTCGTCCAACTCCCCCAACACCTCGCGCTGCCACAGCGCGTAATCCGCGTACTGCACCGGCAGCGCGTCCCAGCCCGGCGCCCGGCCCTCACACCGCGCCGCATACGCCACCTCCAAGTCACGTGCCAGCACACCCATCGACCAGCCGTCCACCGCCACGTGATGCGCCACCATCGACAACACGTACTCATATGTGTCAACGGTTATCAGGCACACCCGCCACGGCAGATCCGTACGCAGGTCGAAGCCGCGTGCCGCCTGCTGCGCCAGTACCTCGTCGACCTGCTGCTCGGTGCACTCACCGGTCAGCAGGGGCGGCCGGCCCGCGGCGCCGTCCAGGACGCGCTGACGGGGTACGCCGTTCACCTCGGGCAGGACAGTGCGCAGGCTCTCGTGCCGGTCGGCCACATCACCCAACGCGGCCTCCAGCGCGGCCACGTCCAGCACGCCCGAAATCCGCAGCGCCCACGGCAAGTTGTACGCCGATGCCGCGCCCGGAACCGTTTCCTCAAGCCGGTTCAGGAACCACATCCGCTGCTGCGCGAACGACAGCGGCACCACATCCGGCCGCACCCACGGCCGCAACTCGACCCGCTCCCCGACGACGCCCGCACGCCCACCGATCAGCCCCGCGAGCCCCGCCACCGTCGGCGCCCCGAACAGCTCCCCGATCCCCACCTCCACATCCAGCACCGCACGCACCCGCGCCACCAGCCGCATGCCCAGCAGGGAATCCCCGCCCAGGTCGAAGAACGACACGTCGGTGCCGACCCGTCCCAGGCCGAGGACCTCGCCGTACAGGCCGCACAGCACCTCCTCCACGGGCGTCGCCGGTCCACGGACAGCGCCCGCGCCCGCGAAGTCGGGGGACGGGAGGGCGGCGCGGTCGAGCTTGCCGTTGGCCGTGATCGGCAGGGCGCCCAGGACCAGCACGGCGGCCGGGACCATGTACTCCGGCAGGTGGTCCGCCACGTATGCGCGCACCGCTCGGGGGTCAAGGGCACCCCGCTCCCGCTGCCGTTCGTCCGGCACGACGTAGCCGATCAGCCGCTTGTCGCCGGCCGCAGCGCCGTCCGGCCGGGCCACCACGACGGCCTGCCCGACCCCCGCGTACCCGGCGAGCACCGACTCGACCTCACCCGGCTCCACCCGGAAGCCGCGCACCTTCACCTGCTCGTCCGCACGCCCCACGAACAGCAGCTCGCCCTCGCCCGACCACCGGGCCAAGTCACCCGTGCGGTACATGCGCCCCGCGCCGAACGGACACGCCACGAAGCGTTCCGCCGTCAGGCCGGGGCGCCGCAGGTAACCGCGTGCCAGGCCGGACCCCGCCACGTACAACTCCCCCACCACGCCGGGCGGGACCGGCTGCAGCGCCGCGTCCAGGACGTACACCTGCCGGTTGGCGAGCGGGCGGCCGATTGGCAGCGTCGGACGACCGGTGACCCCCGCCGGCAGCACATGCCATGTCGCACACAAGGTGATCTCGGTGGGGCCGTACAGATGCCGTACCGCCACGTCCGGGCACACCTCTCGCACCCGTGCCACCGCACCGGCCGGCACCACATCGCCACCCGTCAGCACTTCCTTCAACCCGGCGAAACACTCCGGGGACTCCTCGGCAAGCACCCGGAACATCCCCGCCGTCACATGCAACACCGACACACCGCTATCGACCGCCGCACGAATCCGACCGGCATCCACGACACCCGGCCCGGCCACCACCACACGGCCACCCGCCACCAGCGGAACCCACACCTCGAACAACGACACATCAAAGGCATGCGGCGCATGCATCAACACCGCATCCCCCGGACCCACCGACCAGCCCGAATCCCCCACCAGCCCCGCCACAGCCCCGTGCGGAACCGCCACACCCTTCGGCACCCCCGACGACCCCGACGTGTACATCACATACGCCACGTCCTCGGCACCCACCGACACCGCCGGACCATCGGCGTGGCACGCCGCGACGTCCGCACGGACCCCCGGGTCGTCCAGCACCACGACCTGCGCCCCCATACCCGCGGGAACCACACCCCGATAGGCCTCCGTGCAGACGACCGCTACCGGCGCCGAGTCCTCCAGCAGGAACGCCACCCGCTCCCCCGGATACTCCACATCCACCGGCACATACGCCGCCCCTGCACGCCACACCCCCAACAGAGCGATCACCAGATCGACCGACCGCTCCATCACCACCGCGACACGATCACCACGCCCCACCCCCACACCCGCCAGATACGACGCCAGACGCCCCGCCGCCACATCCAACTGGCCGTGGCTGATGGTCCGTTCGTCGTCCGTGACCGCCACCGCGTCCGCCGACCAGCCGAGCTGGCGGGCCAGCAGCTTCGGCACCGTGTCCGCCGCTGTCGGGCGCGCGGTGGCGTTCCACGCGGCGAGCGTCACGCCTCGCTCGGGCTCGGCCATCAGCGGCACATGTCCCACTCGCTGTGCCGGGTCGGCCGTGAGCTGTTCCAGGAAGTGCAGGAAGGAGCGGTGGCTGCCGCGGAGCCAGTCGCGGTCGTAGGTGTGGGCGTCGGCCTCGAAGGTGATCTCCATGCCGCGGTCGGCGGACGCGCCGCTCACCAGCACGCCGAACTCCTCGACGCGGCGGCTGGACAGGTCGCGCACGACGGCCCGTCGGCCGCCGAAGGACAGGGTTTCGCCGGCCATCGGCATGACGTTCACGTACGGGCCGAAGTACCAGCGGTCTCCGGTGGGCCAGTTGAGCTCGCGGCGCAGTCGCTCGCCCCGGAAGTCCTGGTGGTCGATGAGGTCGCCGATCTCCCCGGCCGCCGTCCGCGCGAGGTCGAGGAGGTTCGTGTCGGCGGTCACCGGGAGGCGGAGCGGCAGGATGTTCGCCATCGTGCACGGGGTGCGCCGGGCCTGGTCGCTCGTGCGGCCGGCCACCGGGAGGCTCAGGATCGCCTCGCCGGAACCGCTCAGCCTGCCCACGAAGGCGGCGACCGCCGCGACGACGAGGCGGGGCCAGCTCACGTCGGCGCGGGTGGCCGCCGCGCGCAGTGCCGCGACGGCGCGTGGCGGCAGGTGCCCCGTCTCGCGCAGAACTGCTCCGGGCGCGTCGGATGCGGCGCGGGCTTCGGAGTCTTCGGATGCTTCGGGATCGGCCGGGCCCGGCGTTGTCCTGTGGCCGGGGACCACGGTCACATCGGGGCGGTCCCCGAAGCGCTCGTGCCAGTACCGCCGGTCGGCCTCGTGGCGCCCGGAGGCGCGGTGGGCGGACTCCTGCTCCATCAGTTCGCGCAGCGGGGCGTGGTCCGCCGGGGCGAAGGGCTTTCCGTCGAGCAGCGCCGTGTAGACGTCCGCGGCTCGGCGGGCGAGCAGGGAGCAGCCGTAGGCGTCCATCAGGAGGTGGTCGTAGCGCTGGTACCAGATGTGGTGGTCGGGTGCCAGGCGGAAGAGGGCGTGCGAGAAGGGGCGGTCGGCGTGGGCGGTGATCTCCTGGTTCAGTTCCGCCCGCATCCACGCTTCTGCGGCCGCCCTCGGATCCTGCTCGGCGGTGAGGTCGAGGAATTCGGTGGACGCACGGTCCGCCTCTTCGGCGTCTTTCCAGGTGTTGCTCTCGGGATCAGGAAAGATCATCCGTGATCCGCCGGCGCCGTCGTCCTCGAAGCGCGCGTGCAGGATTTCGGTCTCGTGCGTCAACTGCCGGAGCACGCGCTCGAATAAGTTCTCGTCGACGGGCCCGAATATCTCGACGTACTGCCCGACGCTGTACAACCGGCGCGAGCCCGCCACGCGTTGTGCCAGCCATATCCCCTCCTGGGCGTCAAGGAGGGGCAGAGCATGAGCAGCGTTGCCGTTCATCATTCCCCCTGGCCGAGTAATCCCCCTCGGCTTACCAGCTATGTCTGTCAAGGCCGTACGAGCCGTCCAACCGCGCACTTTTCGCACTTGGACAGAGATACGGGTACGCGCTCAGGCATGCCGGACGGGCATGCAAAGGAAAAGGCGCGTGGCCTCGCACGGAGAATTAAATGCTATGACCCAGGGGGGAATGGGCGCGACCGTCCGCGGTGGTCATTCCTGTACGTTCCGCCGGTGCCTGGTGCGGGAGCGGCGGTGCCTGGTGCGGGGGCGGTGGTGCCGGTGTCCGCAGGGGGAAGTCCACTTCGACGACGAGGCCGCCCTGGGGCCGCGCGTGCGCGTTCAGGGTCGCGTCGTGGGCCACCGCGATGGAGCGGACGATGGAGAGGCCGAGACCGTGGTGTCCGTTGTCGGCCGTCCGGCCGAGGCGCTGGAACGGCTCGAAGAGGCGGCTCACTCCGGCGGGCGGGATCTGCGGGCCGGTGTTGGAGACGCGGACGAAGGCGCGCCCGTTCCTGACGCCGGTCACGACCGCCACCCAGCCGTCGGGCGCGTTGTAACCCATGGCGTTGTCCAGGAGGTTGGCGACGAGACGCTCGACGAGCGCGTCGTCGCCCCAGGTGAACGCCGGTTCGATGTGCGTCTCCACGCGCAGCCCCCGCCGGTCGGCCTCCGGCCGGGACGCGAGGACCACATCGTCGGCCAGCTCCGCCAGGTCCAGCGGTTCCCTGCGGTCGAGGCCGCGCTCGCTGCCGGACAGGGTCAGCAGTGACTCCAGGAGGCGGGCCTGCTGTTCGCTGAGGGTCAGCAGCCGCTCGAAGTTGGCGCGGAAGGAGTCGACGGTCGCCTCACGGTCGATCAGGGACTCCTCAAGGAGGGCGTGTTCGACGGTCAGGGGGGTGCGCAGTTCGTGTGCGGCGTTGGCGACGAAACGCTTGTGGGAGTCGAGCGCGGCCTCCAGCCGGCCGAGGAGGCCGTCGACGGTGTCGGCCAGGTCCTTCAGCTCGTCGCCCGGCCCTTCGACGGCGAGGCGCTCGTGCACGTTGTGCGCGGAGATGCGCTGGACGGTGGTGGTGATGGTGCGCAGCGGTCGCAGTACGCGCCCCGCGACCAGCCAGCCGAGGCCTATGGCGATCACCGCCATGATCGCCAGAGCGATGCCGGACTGGGTCAGCAGGTGCTGCATCTCGGCGGCATGCTGACGCATCGCCTGCTGCTGTTGTGCGTGGGCGAAGCTGTCGACGGCTCCCGGGACCTGGTCGCGCCGGTACATGTGGACGCCGGCGTCGCCGGGTGGGCCCGAGCCGCCGCGGCGACTGACGAGCACGGTGCTGTTGGGGCGGTTGACCAGCAGGTAGGTGATCGTGAGCAGGACGGCGCCGGACACGACGAACAGCAGGCCGTACAGCAGGGTGAGCCGCATGCGGACCCGTCGGGGCAGGAGGCGCGAGACGAGTCCGGCTCGGGACAGGGCCGCGCGGGCCGCACTTCGCAGACGCATCGGCATCTCGCTTCGCATCCTCAGGTCATCGTCGGATCCGGTACCCGCCGCGGGGCACGGTCTCGATCACCGGTGGTGAACCGAGCTTCGGCCGCAGCCTGTTGATGGTCGCCTTGACCGTCGTGGTGAACGGGTCGGTCGCCTCGTCCCACACTCGTTCGAGGAGCTCCTCGGCGGACACGACGCGGCCGCGGGCCGCCATCAGGTATTCGAGGACCGCGAACTCCTTGGGGGTGAGCGAGAGCCGCTGCCCGGCGCGGGTCGCGATCCGCTGGGCCGGGTCGAGCCGCAGGTCGCCGTGGACGAGGATCGGCGGCACGGCAGGCTGGGCGCGGCGGGCCACCGCCCGGATGCGGGCGACCAGTTCGGCGTACGCGAAGGGTTTGGGGAGGTAGTCGTCGGCGCCGAGGCTGAGTCCTTCCACCCGGTCCGCGATCGTCCCGGACGCCGTGAGCATCAGGACTCTCGTGCGGGCGGGTTCCGACATCAGGGCGCCGCACACCTCGTCGCCGTGCACGGTGGGCAGGTCGCGGTCGAGTACGACCACGTCGTAGTCGACGACGGATGCGCGCTCCAGGGCGCCCTCGCCGTCGTAGACGACGTCGACCGCCATTCCTTCGCGGCGCAGCACTCTGGCCACGGAATCCGCGAGTTCGGCCTGGTCCTCTACCACCAGCACCCTCACAGCCCCACCCCCCGATGGATCATGGCTGACAGGATCTCCGAGCGGGGGTCACACACTGGTCACAGCCCGCCGCCACGATTCAGCGTACCGGCGGGGCGCCGAGTGCGGGCCGGTGTGACGGAACGGCATCCGCGATGCGGGGTGCCGCATCGCGGATGCCGTGGGAGGGGCAGGGCTCATCTCATCCGTGGCCCGGGGTCATCCGTGGCCCTGGGGCGGTGGGCCGCCGGGACCGCCCGGTCCACCCGGTCCGCCGGGGCCTCCGGGTCCGCCGGGGCCGCCAGGGCCGGCCAGGAAGACTCCCGGGCCGCCGGGGAAGGCTCCGTGTGGGCCGCCCGGCATCGGTCCGCCGGGGCCGCCGGGGCCGCCGGTCAGGACGGGGCCTGGGCCGTGCGGACCGCCGACCGGCTCGGGCACGGGCCCGTCGCCGTTCTTCGAGGGCTGGCGGGAGAACTGTGTGCGGTACAACTCCGCGTACATGCCCTCCAGTTGCATCAGCTCCTCGTGCGTGCCGCGTTCCTGGACGCGGCCCTTGTCGATGACGAGGATCTGGTCGGCGTCCCTGATGGTGGACAGGCGGTGCGCGATCACCAGCGAGGTGCGGCCCTTCAGCGCGGTCTTCAGGGCCCGTTGCAGTGCCGCCTCGGACTCCGAGTCGAGGTGGGCGGTGGCCTCGTCGAGTACGACGATGGGCGGGGCCTTGAGCAGCAGCCGCGCCATGGCCACGCGCTGTTTCTCGCCGCCGGAGAAGCGGTAGCCGCGGTCGCCGACGACGGTGTCGAAGCCGTCGGGCAGCGACTCGATCAGGTCCCAGATCTGCGCGGCCTTGCACGCGTCGATCAGTTCCTGCTCGGTGGCGTCGGGCCGCGCGTAGGTGAGGTTGTCGCGGATGGTCGCGTGGAAGAGGTGCGCGTCCTGCGTGACCATGCCGACGGTGTCGTTCAGCGACTTCAGCGTCACGTCGCGGATGTCGTGGCCGCCGATCCGGATGACGCCCTCGACGGGGTCGTAGAGCCGCGGCACCAGGTGGGTGATGGTCGTCTTGCCCGCGCCCGACGGCCCGACCAGGGCGGTGAGTTTGCCCGCGGGCACGGTGAAGGTGAGGTCGCGCAGGGTCCAGGTGTTCTGCGCGCGCTCCTGCGACGGCAGCGCGATGGACTCCAGCGAGGCGAGGGAGACGTCCGAGGCCTTCGGGTAGCGGAACGACACGTTCTCGAACGTGACCTCCGGTGCCCTGGAGCTCCCGTCGGCGGCGGCCGTGGCCGCGGCGGCCGGCAGGGGCACCGCGTCGGGCTTCTCGGAGATCAGCGGCTTCAGGTCGAGGATCTCGAAGAGCCGGTCGAAGCTGACGAGGGCGGTCAGCACGCTCGTCTGTGCGCTCGACAGCTGGTTGATGGGGCCCATCAGCCGGGTGAGCAGCGTCGCGAGGGCCACCAGCGTGCCGATCTGGAACGTGCCCTCGATGACGAGGGCGCCGCCGATGCCGTAGACGAGGGCGGTGGCGATGGCGCCGACGAGCGTCATCGTCAGGAAGAGCATCTTGCCGTAGACGGAGGTCAGGACCCCCAGGTCGCGGCCCTTGCGCGCCAGCCGGGAGAACATGCCCGTCTCGGTCGCGGGGCGGCCGTACAGCTTGCTCAGCAGGGCGCCGGTCACGTTGAAGCGCTCGTTCATGAACGAGCCGACCTCGGCGTTGACCTGCATGTGCTCCCGCATGATCCGCTGCAGCCTGCGGCCGACGACCCGGCCCGGCAGGATGAAGAGCGGGATCACCACGAGGGAGACCAGGGTGACCACCCAGGAGAGGTAGAACATCGCGCCGAGGACGAGGAGCAGGGTCAGTCCCGCGGACACCACCGTGGACAGCAGTGCCGTGACCGCCTGTTGGGCGCCGACGACGTCGGTGTTGAGGCGGCTGACGAGGGACCCGGTCTGGGCGCGGGTGAAGAACGCCAGCGGCTGTCGCTGCACGTGGTCGAAGATCTTGGTGCGCAGGTCGTAGATGAGCCCTTCACTGACCCGGCCCGAGTAGTAGGCCTCCGCGAAGCCGAAGCCGGTGCTCAGCAGGGCGAGGACGGCGACGATCACCGAGATCCACACGACCACCGACGTGTTGCCTTCAACGATGCCGTCGTCGATGAGGTACTTGAAGAGAAGGGGCGTGGCCACCACATTGCCCGCGTTGAGCACGGTGACGACCAGGAGAACGCCTATGTTGAAGCGATACGGTTTCGTATAGGGGAGGATTCGCTTGGCCGTGCCAGGCTTTATCTTCTGCTTGGTCACCGACTCGTCAGGACCCATCCCCCGCATCAGTACCGGCCCCGGGCCGCCGATCATGGCCACGAAAACCTCCTGTTTTCGTTGTCGTTTCGGTCGGGGAGCGCCTAGCCGGCGGCTTCGGACTTCTCCATCTCGTCGATGAGACTCTTGGGACGCATGTCCGTCCAGTTCTCCTCGATGTAGTCCAGGCAGGCCTTGCGCGTGTCTTCTCCGAACACGGCCTTCCAGCCGGCCGGCACCTCGGCGAAGGCGGGCCAGAGCGAATGCTGGTTCTCGTCGTTCACGAGAACCAGGAAGGTGCCGTTTTCGTCGTCGAACGGGTTCGGCATAACCACTCCGATCAATTTCCGTCGGCTCATTTTCCGTCGGCAGGACGTGTTTCACGCTAGCGGGGTGATTCGGGGCCGACAAGGTTGTCCAGGCGGCCTGCGAAGAATTCGGTGATCGCCGAATTCACCGCCGCGGGCCTCTCCAGATATCCGTAGTGGCCGCAGCCCGGGATCTCCGTGTAGGAGCAGCCGGGAATGCTCCGCGCGACCTCGCGGGACAGGTGCGGGCGGATGACCAGGTCGTCCTGGAACCCGATGACCAGGCACGGCCTGTCGATGCGGCGGTACGCGGCCAGCCGGTCCGGGATGAGCTGGAGCCCGAGCTGGCCGCGCACGCCCGTCGCCGTGGTGTCCACGGCCGACATCTCCAGGACCGCGAGCCAGTCCCGCAGGCGCTCCTCGTCGTTGAGCGTGCGCGGGGAGAGGTTCTGCAGGGCCTGTACGTAGGCCGCGAAGCGGGGCGGGAGTTTGCCTCCGGCGTCGCTGAGTTCCACGTCGGCTGCGGTCATCGCGGCGGTGAGGGCGTCGGTGCGTCCGCTGGTCGCCATCAGGGCGGCCTGGCGTACGAGGTCGGGCCGGGTCAGCAGCAGTTCCTGGACCACGATCGCGCCCAGGGAGTAGCCGACGACCCGGCACGCGCCGTCACCCGCGCCCAGGTGCTCGATGAGTCCGGCGACGTCCGCGACCATGTCGACGAGGGTGAACCCGTCGGGGCACGGGTCGCTCGGCGGGATCCCCCGGTTGTCGAGCGTGATCACCCGGTAGCCCGCGCCGGTGAGGGCGGGCACCTGGTGGGTCCGCCACATCCGGCCGGGGGCACCGGTGCCGGTGACCATGAGGACCGGCTCTCCGGTGCCGTACTCGTCGTAACCGAGGTTGATCCCGTTGATCCGGGCGATCGGCATGGCGGTGTCCCCTCAGCCGTGCGGTGTCGCACCGAAGCGGCCGACCTTGTCGATGACGTCCTGGCCGTAGATGCGGAGGGCCTGTTGGAGGGCGAACTCCGCCAGGTACGCGCGGAACGCGTCCGGCGGCTCCTCCGCGAGGTTGAGCATCCGCCGGTTGGCGAGCACCGCGGGGCCGTCGAGCCGGGCCAGGCTCGCCTCGACGGCGGTGTCCATGTCCTCGGGCTCCACGACCTCGTCGACGAGCAGCCGCGCGTCGGGCTCGGCGGCCCTGATCCTGCGGCCCTCCAGAATCACCTGCCGGGACAGGCGCGGCCCGACGTACCTGCTGAAGCGGAAGTTGGCGACGCCGGGGATGATCCCCTCCTTCGCGGCGGGCAGGCTGAGGTAGGCGTCCGACGCGGCGAGCACGTGGTCGCAGACCAGCAGGAGCTGGGCGCCGCCTCCGATGGCGAAGCCGTCGACGGCCGCTACCCACGGCTTCTCCAGGAGGGGCGAGTGCCACCGGCCGGGGTGGTCGGCGCGCACACCGCGCACGATCTTGTGGAGGTAGCCGAGTTCGCGGCGCAGCAGGAATCCGACGAGCGGGATGTCGCCGGCGCTCAGGCTCTTGAGGTTGATGCCCGCGCTGAAGACGCGCCGGCCGCGGTGGCGGGGGTGCGTCATCTCCCCGCCGCGCAGCAGTCCGACCCGGACCGCCGGGTCGAGCAGGGCGAGGTCGACGGCGGTCTCCATGTCGTCGACCTGGCGGACGTCCTCGGCGTTCAGGCAGTCGTCCCTGCACATGGTCAGCCCCGCCACACCGTCGGCGCGCCGTTCGACGCGCACCGACTCCATCTCCACCACTCCGGTACGGGTGAACTCCTCGAGGAGCCCCAGCGCCCGAGGGGTTGGCCGCAGCATGGCGTCGAGCAGGTGCGGGCCCGCGGACGGGGAGCGGAGCACGGCCCGCAGGAAGATGCCCTGGTCGATCTCGTCCCCCTCCTTGGCGGCCTGCGTCCTGCTCCGCTCGGCCGCGAGCCGGGCTTCGCCGGGCACCAGGCCAGGGAAGGCGACGGCCGCGGCGGCGAGGAGTTCCTCGATGCGCGGGGATTCGGTGCGGTCCGCGGTCAGCCGGTCGTAGACGGCGTCCGCGTGCGTGTCGAGAAAGGCGACCCGCAGTGCGCGCGCCGCGTCCTTGGCGGCGGCGACCTCGGCGCGCTGCTCGGCGGTGCGGGCGGGCGGCTCCGGCAGACCGGCCACCAGCTCGTCGACGCGGGCCACGACGCCGGTCCCCGCGACGAGCTCCGCCCAGGCGTCCCGCACGTCGGCGCGACCGGTCGGGGACGGGTGCACCGGCTGTTCCGGTGGTGACGGCTGCCCCGGGTGCGGCGGTTGGCTCGGGAGTGTGGCCGTCACGAGGTCTCCTCCGCCGCTCCGGCCGCCACGTGCCGCAACGCACGGTCGCAGGCCGCAAGGTGGGCGCCGAGTGCGTCCTCGAAGCCGGTCGTCGCGGCGTCGAACATCAACTGCCGCCGGATCGCGACCTCCTTGCCGGAAAGCCCGCCGGCCAGCTCGGCGACGCCCGCGACCGCGGCCGCCGGATCGTCCGTCAACTCGTCGACGACGCCCAGCGCCAACGCCTCGGCCGCCTCGATCGTCCGGCCGAACAGGACGGCCTTGCGGATCCGGGCGACCCCGGCGAGCCGGACCAGGCGGTAGCCGGCCATCCCGGGCCAGGTGGCCTTGGTGTCGCGCGGGAGGAGCAGCCGCGTGTCCGGGCAGGCGACGCGGACGTCGGCGGCCAGGAACGCTTCGAGCGCGGTCCCGCCGCAGTCGCCGCGCGCCACCGCGACCGTGGCCGCGGGCAACCGCTCCAGGCGGCGCAGCGCCCGCTCCCACTTGGTGACCAGCATGACGTCGAGGCCATCGGCCCAGCCGTCCTTCGGCGCCCCGGTGACGTGCAGGGCGACGACACTGTCTCCCCCGTCCTCGGTGCGGTCGCAGAGGGCGCCGACGGCCTTGACCGCCGAGGCCGACAGGGGTTCGGATCCGTCCAACTCCAGTGCGTACATGGTCCGTTCCGTCCTCACCATCGGATCAGCGCCGTCTCGATCGTGGAGCCCGGCCCCATGGTCATGAGCACTCCGTACTCGCCGGGCCGGGTCACCCCCTCGTCGAGGAGGCGTTCGTACGAGAACAGGAACGAGCCGCTGGACACGTTCCCGTGGTCGCGCAGCACACCGACGGTGTGGCGGACGTCGTGGCGGGTCAGTCCGAGGTTGACGACGACCGCGTCGATGACCTTCTTGCCGCCGGAGTGCACCAGCCAGTGGCGGATGTCGCTCCTGCGCAGCCCGGTGCCCGCCAAAAGCCGGTCGACGACCAGTTCGGCATGCGCGCCCACCACGTAGGGGATCTGCGGGTCGAGGAAGAAGCTGAACCTGCCCTGGACGCGGTCCCAGTCGTAGCGCATGGCGTCGACCGCTTCGGGAATGACGCAGCTCGCGAACTTCAGGACGGCCGGCGCCTCGGGGTCCACGTCCTCCGGGTCCGGGCCCATACGCGTGCCGGTGCCCGGGCCCGTGAGCAGTGCGACGGCCGCCGCGCCGTCGCCGAACAGGCTGTTGACGACCGCCGTCCGCATTGTCGAGTCCACCGTGTACGCGGCCGAGCACGCCTCCACGCAGAGCACGACGGCGAGTTCTCCGGGGTGGGCCGCCGACCAGCCGGCCACCACGCCGAGGGCGTTGAGGCCCGCGTTGCAGCCCATGCCGACGATGTCGGTCCTGCTGCAGTGGCGGTCGATGCCCAACTCGCGTATGAGGAGGGCGCTGATGCCTGGCGTGAGCAGTCCGGTGGAGGTCACGCAGCACAGGTGGCGCAGGTCCGCGAGGTCGGCGCCGGCCTTCTTCAGGCAGGCGCGCAGGGCCTCGCCGCCCATCTCCAGGGCCAGTGCCTTGTGTTTGTCGAGGAGGTCGCCCTGGGACTCGGGGGCGCGGACGCCGTGGGCGTCCTCCGGAGGAAGGGCGAGGTTGCGCCGTTCGATCGCGCTGTTGAGGAACACCGAGCGCACTTTGGGGTCGGTGATCCCGAAGGCGTCGAGCACCTCCGGCTGCGAGTAGGACGCGGCGGTCACGGCCGTGCCCACGCCGACGATGCGGGGGTGGGCGAGGGCCGTGGCGGGTCCCCCCGGTGTCAGGGCGTCGTCGAGGGTGCCGGGCGGTGCGAGGTCCGTGGTCGTCGATGCTGCGATCCCCGTGGTCATCGGAAGGTCCACCCCCACATTCGTGGCTTGCTGCGCAGGTGCCGCATGGTCTCGGTGCCGGTCACTGTCCTGTCCTTCCTTGTGTCAGGTCGTGGCTCGCGCGCTCTCCGCCTCGATGAACCGCACGAGTCGCGCGGTGCCCTCCCGGATCTGGGCGGGCGTCAGATAGCTGGTCGACAGGCGGATGCCGTGCAGGCCTCCGCCGCCGGGATGGAAGTACGTCATCGGCGTCCAGATGACGCCGAAGTCCTGTGCCGAGCGGATCAGCGCGGCGTTGTCCGCGCGGAAGGGCACCCGCAGGGTGAGGAAGAACCCGCCGGTGGGTTCGTTCCACCGCACACCGAGGGCCTCCCGCCGCTCTTGGGGCAGGTGTACGTCGAGTTCCCTGAGCGTGGCCCGCATGGCGTCGCCGTAATACGTGGCCGCCGCCGCGTTCAGCTCCGAGACCCGGCCGCCCGCCGCGAGGAGCGTGCCCGCCACGGCGGCCTGGCTGAGCGATGAGGTGTTGACCGTCACCATGCTCTTGATCTTCGAGAGTTCGTCCGCGAGCAGGCCGGTGTGCCCGGACTCGTCGACGACGGGCTGGTCGGCGACGACGAAGCCGACGCGGGCGCCGGGGAACACGGTCTTGGAGAAGGAGCCCAGGTGGACGACCGTGTGCGCACGGTCCTGGGACTTCAGCGTCGGCAGCGGCGGGCCGGGACTGACCAGGCGGTAGGGGCTGTCCTCCAGGATGAGGATGCCGTGCCGGGCGGCGAGTTCGAGGAGTTCGGCCCGCGTGCGCGGTCCCATCGTGGTGCCCGACGGGTTGGAGTGGTCGGGGACGACGTAGAAGGCGCGGGGGCGGCGCCCGCGGGCCCGCTCGTTCCTGATCGCCGCTTCCAGGTCGGCGCAGGAGACGCCGTCCTCGTGTTCCTCGACGGGGGTGACGGCGATGTCCAGGAGACGGGCCGCTCCGGTGATGCCCACGTAACAGGGGCTGGAGACCAGGAGCACGTCGTCGGGGCCGGTGATCAGGGCGCGCAGGACGAGGAGCATGGCCTCCTGCGCGCCGACGGTCACCACGATCGACTCGGCCGGGACGTCGATGTTCTCGTCGGCGCGCAGCGAGTCGGCGACGATCTCGCGGATCTGGCCCGCGGTGGGCCCGTACTGGTACATGGCGGTGCGCACCTGCTGCGGTGAGAACCCTTGCTCCTCGAGGTGGTTCAGGTACCGGCGGAGGTGGCTGAAGATCTGTTCGGTGTCGAAGAAGCCGTCGTGGGGGCGCCCCGGCGCGAAGGAGATCGCCTCCGGGTAGCGGGTGGTGATCTCGTTGAGGAAGGTCATCGTGTCCAGGACCGGGGCGGACACGCTGGCGTGCAGATCGGCCTTCCGCAGCGGCCGCGCGGCCACGGGCGGTGCCGTGTCCGCGGCGGGCGGCCCGGTGCGGACCAGGCCCGGGCCGATGTCCGCGACGGTGGCGGTGCCGGTGAACGTCATCGCGCCGCCCAGCTCCCGGACGAGGCCGTCCAGCGCCTCCGCCACACCCGCGCGCCCGCCGGCCCGCAGCCCGTCGAGGACGGGACGCCCGGCGAACACCGCGTCGGCACCGGCCGCGAGCGACACGAGGATGTCCGCGCCGCGGCGGATCCCGCCGCTCAGCAGGACCGGGCAGCGGCCCGCCACGGTCTCCGCGATCGTGGGAAGCGCGTCGAGGGAGGTGACCACGATGCCGTCGGCGCCGCTGTCCACGGCGCGGACCGCGTCGGACGCGGTGCGTACGCCCGCGACAAGGAGCGGCAGCGCGGTGGCCGCGCGCAGATCCGCCACGTCGGCCCAGTCGGCGTGCGTGTCGAGCAGGGTGCGGACGTCGTTCGACGGTGTAGGCCCCGTGAGGTTGGCGGGGGCGGCGACCCTCCTGAGGCGGATGTCGTCGTGGCTGCCCAGCGCGAGGAGCACCGCTCCGAATCCGGCGTCCTCGGCCCGCGCGGCGAGCCGGCGGCCGGTGTCGCGGTCCCGGAAGGCGTAGGTGCGCAGCCACGGCGGGACGTCGGTGGCCGAGGAGAGTTCGCTGAAGGTGCGTTCGGCGAAGGCGCCGACCACGGCGGGGAGTTGGGCGGCGCCCGCGGCGCGGACCACGGCGAGCTCGCCGCCGGGGCGGGCCGGGGCGGAGAGCGGCCCGACGACCAGGGGCGCCGCCCAGACGCGGCCGAGGATCTTCACGGTGGTCTCGGGCGGCCCGGGGTTTCCCGGTGCGCCCTGGCGCAGTCCCCTGCGGTCGAACGCCGCTCGGTTCGCGGCGGAGTGTGCGGAGCCGTCGGCCGTCAGGTCCGGCATCGATTTCCCCCAGGCGTCCGGAAGTTGTCGGGAAAGTGTCATCCGTCGCTCAGAGTCACACGGTTCCCGACGGTTCACCACCGCGTCCAACCGGCCGATTCGCACACTTGGACAGGCGCGGACACGCTTCAACACGCCGGGCGGCGGTCACGCGGGGCGACGTCCCGACGGGCCCGCCGGGACGGTCATGTCCCGTACGACAACGGCATCCCATCCCCCGGCGCCGAGCACGGCCACGAGCCGGTCCGCGGTGCGCGGCGGGACGGTGAAGCGTACGGCGAACCCTCCGCCGTCCGCGTCAGCCCCGGCCCGGGCGTCCTCGACCCGGGCGTCGTCGGCTCGGGCTTCCTCGACCCGGGCGTCGTCGGCTCGGGCGTCCTCGACCCGCGCGTCGTCCGCGGCGATGCCGAGGTCCGCCACGGCGGCGAGGAGCCGCGCCAGCTCGCCGGGGCGGTCCGAGACGGCGACCCGTACGCGCGGGTCCTCGGGCGAGGCGCCGGACCGGGCGTCCGGGATCTCCGCGAGGCCGGAGATGCCCCGGTCGAGCAGGTCCACCAGGGTCCGCATGCCGACGTCCCGCTCCCGCCCGCCGGGTGTGGCGAGCGCGTCCAGTGCCGGCACGAGGCGGGAGAGGTCCCTGTGCAGGTCCCTGAGGACGCCGGCGATCGCCGGGGCGTTGGCCTGGAGGATGTCGCCCCAGAGCCGTGAGTCGCCGCCCGCGATCCGGGTGGCGTCGCGCAGGCCCTGCCCGGCGAGTCGGGGCAGGTCGGCCGGGCCCTCGCACAGCCGTGCGGCCATCAGGCTGGCCATGAGGTGGGGTACGTGGGAGGTCACGGCGACGGCGGCGTCGTGTTCCTTGCTGCCCATCACGACCGGGGCGGCACCGCACAGGGCGACCAGTTCCAGGGCCCGGTCGAAGGTCTCGTCCGAGGTGAGCGGGGACGGGGTCAGCACCCAGTTGCGGCCCCGGAACAGGTCGGCGCGGGCGGCGAGCGGGCCCGAGCGCTCCCGGCCCGCCAAGGGGTGGCCGCCGACGTAGCGGTCCGGGTCGGGGGCGTGGCTCAGCGCGGCCCGCTCCGGCTCGGCCTTCACGGACGCCACGTCGGTGTAGCTGTCGGCGAGGCGGCGCTCCTGTGCCTCGGCGAGCACGGCGCCCACTTGGCTGGGGGGCACGGCGAGCACGGCCAGGTCCACCGGTTCGGCCGACGTCCTCGCGAGTCCGGCGCCGAGCGCGGCGGCCGTCCGGGCCGCGGCGGGGTCACGGTCGGACAGGTACACCGTCACGCCCCGCCGGCTCACGGCCAGCGCGACGGAGGTACCGATCAGGCCCGTCCCGATGACGGCCATGGTGCGCATCACAAGTCATCACCCGTCCAAAAGGCCATCGACCATAAACCGAAGGCTGAAGGATAAGGGGCCGCGAGTTTTATGCGCGGCCCCGCGAAGTCGCCTCGCTGGACGGCGAAGTCCGGCGTCCATATCGGCCGTAGCCAGATTCGCGACCGGGCTCGTAGAGTCCCAGGAGCTCATTTCTCTCCGGATCTGGAGACACTCATGAGGGAATTATCGGAATCACCGGAATCAGCAGAATCAGCGGATCCGCTCGCGGATCTCTCCATCGACTATGTGGAGATGTACGTCGAGGACCTGGACGCGGCGGTGGCCCACTGGACCGACCGGTACGCCTTCACCGTGATCGGCACCAGCGCCTCCGCGGAGCACCGCGGCATCACCGTGCGCCAAGGAGAGATCACGCTCGTCCTGACCCAGGCGACCTCCGAGCTGCACCCCGCGTCCGCGTACGTGCTGGCCCACGGCGACGGCGTCGCGGACATCGCGCTCCGCACCGCCGACCCGGAAGCGGCCTTCCACGCGGCGCTCGCGCGCGGCGCCCGGGCCCACCGGCACCCGACGCCGCGGACCGAGGCCGGGCCCGGCACCACCGCGGCGCTCCGCGGCTTCGGTGACCTGGTCCACACGCTCGTCCGGCGCGCCCCCGGGGAAGGACCCGGGCTGCCCGTCGGCCACGTCCCTGTGGAGGCGCCGGGCGGTGAACGGTCCGACGCGGTCGGCCTGCTGGAGCTCGACCACGTCGCGGTGTGCCTGCCCGCGGGCGACCTCGACGCGATGGTCGCCTACTACCGCGACGCCCTCGGCTTCCGGTTCGTCTTCGAGGAGCACATCGTCGTGGGCACGCAGGCCATGGAGTCGAAGGTCGTGCAGAGCCGCTCGGGGACCGTGACCCTGACCCTCATCGAGCCCGACACGTCGGCCGCCACCGGCCAGATCGACGAGTTCCTCAAGGGGCACGGGGGCGCGGGCGTCCAGCACCTGGCGTTCTCCTCGCGGGACGCGGTGGGTTCGGTGCGGGCCCTGTCGGAGCGCGGCGTGACGTTCCTGCGCACCCCGTCGTCGTACTACGACCTGCTGGGCCGGCGCGTCGAGCTGGGCGAGCAGCGGCTGGCCGACCTGCGCTCGACGCACGTGCTCGCCGACGAGGACCACGACGGGCGGCTCTTCCAGATCTTCACGGCGTCGACCCACCCGCGGAAGACCCTGTTCTTCGAGGTCATCGAACGCCAGGGAGCGGCGACCTTCGGCAGCGCGAACATCAAGGCGCTCTACGAAGCGGTGGAGCTGGAGCGGACGAAGCAGCGTGGCTTCGACCAGCGCTGAGGCGAATCCCCCGACGTCGGCCACGGCCCCGACCACGGCCTCGGCCGACGGTCTCCACTGTCTGGCCGACGTGGAACGCGCCGCCGACGTGGTCCTGCCCGCCGCCGTCCGGGACTTCGTGGGCGGGGGCAGTGGCGCGGAGGTGACACTCGACGCCAACCGCGCCGCCCTCGACCGGGTCTTCGTCGTGCCGCGCGTCCTCCGGGACGTGTCGCGGTGCACGACGGAGGCCACCCTGCTCGGGCGGCCGGCCCGGCTGCCGCTCGCGGTCGCGCCGGTCGCCTACCAGCGGCTCGTGCACCCCGAGGGAGAACTGGCCGCCGCCCGGGCGGCGAAGGCGGTCGGGGTGCCGTTCACCGCGAGCACCCTCAGCAGCGTCCCGGTCGAGCGGCTCACCGCGGTCGGCGGTGCCGTCTGGTTCCAGCTGTACTGGCTGCGGGAGCCGGGGCGCTCCCTCGACCTGGTCCGGCGGGCCGAGGACGCCGGCGCGGAGGCGATCGTGCTGACGGTCGACGTGCCGTGGATGGGCCGCAGGCTGCGCGACGTGCGCAACCGGTTCGCGCTGCCGGACCACGTGCGCGCCGCCCACCTCGCGGCGGGGCCCTCCGCGGCCCACCGGCCTCCTTCCGGCGCGGCCTCCGCGCTGGCCGCGCACACCGGGGCGGCGTTCTCGTCGGCGCTGACGTGGTCGTCGGTGGTGGCGCTGCGGGAGCGGACCCGGCTGCCGCTGGTCCTGAAGGGTGTCCTCGCGGCCGAGGACGCGGTGAGGGCCGCCGAGTGCGGGGTCGACGCCGTGGTGGTGTCGAACCACGGTGGCCGCCAGCTGGACGGCGCGGTGCCGAGCGTCGACGCGCTGCCGGACGTGGTGGCGGCGCTGGCCGGCCGGTGCGAGGTCCTGCTGGACAGCGGCATCCGCAGCGGTACGGACGTGCTCAGGGCGCTGGCTCTCGGCGCGTCCGGCGTGCTGGTGGGGCGCCCGCCGCTCTGGGGTCTCGCGGTGGGCGGTGAGGACGGAGCGCGGCGGGTCCTCGAACTCCTGTCGGACGAGTTCCGGGACGCGCTGGGGCTCGCGGGATGCGCGGACGTGACTGCGGCGCGCGCACTGCGGGCGGTCCGCCGGGACTGGTGAATCCGTCGCGGGGTGACCCGTGGAATTCCTGGGGCGCCGCGTGAAGGAACGGCTGCGCAATATCCTCGGAATGCGTTTCCCCGCGCCTTTCCAGAAGGCGCCCGGATCGGCTGCCGAAGCCGCCTTACCACAATTCCGACCCCTATTGCGACACCCCTATTCACCCCTACCGGCTCGCGCGGCCACCCGAGGCCTAGAATTGTGGGGTTTGCCCCCGAGCCGCGTACGGAGTCCCACCATGCACAGCCCCCACGATCCGTTCGTACGCGTCCGGGGTGCCCGGGAGCACAACCTCCAGGGCGTCGACGTGGACATCCCGCGCGACGTCCTCGCGGTCTTCACAGGCGTCTCGGGTTCGGGGAAGTCCTCGCTCGCGTTCGGCACGATCTACGCCGAGGCCCAGCGGCGCTACTTCGAGTCCGTCGCGCCGTACGCCAGGCGGCTGATCCACCAGGTGGGCGCCCCGAAGGTCGGCGAAATCACCGGGCTGCCGCCGGCCGTCTCGCTCCAGCAGCGCCGCTCGGCGCCGACCTCCCGCTCCTCCGTCGGCACGGTCACCACGCTCTCCAACTCCCTGCGGATGCTCTTCTCGCGCGCGGGCCGCTACCCGGAGGGCGCCGAGCGGCTCGACTCGGACGCCTTCTCGCCCAACACCACGGCCGGCGCGTGCCCCGAGTGCCACGGCCTGGGCCGCGTCCACAGGACCACCGAGGAGCTGCTGGTCCCCGACCCCTCGCTGTCCATCCGCGAGGGCGCCATCGCCGCCTGGCCCGGCGCCTGGCAGGGCAAGAACCTGCGGGACGTCCTCGACGCCCTCGGCCACGACGTGGACCGTCCCTGGCGCGAGCTGCCGCAGGAGGACCGCGACTGGATCCTGTTCACGGACGAGCAGCCGGTCGTGACGGTCCACCCGGTGCGGGAGGCCGGCCGGATCCACCGCCCCTACCAGGGCACCTACATGAGCGCCCGGCGCTATGTCCTGAAGACCTTCGCGGACTCCAAGAGCCAGACGCTGCGCGCCAGGGCCGAGCGGTTCCTGGCGAGCGCGCCGTGCCCGGCGTGCGGCGGGAGCAGGCTGCGGCCGGAGGCGATGGCGGTGACGTTCGCGGGCCGTACGATCGCCGAGCTCGCCGCGCTGCCGCTCTCCGAGCTCGCCGACGTCCTCGCGGGCGCGGCCGGCTCGTCGGAGACGGCGCGCGTCCTGACCGATGACCTGCTGGCCCGCATCGCGACCGTCACCGAGCTCGGCCTCGGCTACCTCAGCCCGGACCGCGCCGCGCCCACCCTGTCGGCGGGCGAACTGCAGCGCCTGCGCCTCGCGACCCAGCTGCGCTCGGGGCTCTTCGGTGTGGTGTACGTCCTGGACGAGCCGTCGGCGGGACTCCATCCGGCGGACACGGAGGCCCTGTTGACGGTCCTCGACCGGCTCAAGGAGGCCGGCAACTCCGTCTTCGTCGTCGAGCACCACCTCGATGTCATGCGGCACGCGGACTGGCTCGTCGACGTCGGCCCGCAGGCGGGCGAGCACGGCGGGCGGATCCTGCACAGCGGCCCGGTGGCGGAGCTCGCGGGCGTCCGGGAGTCGGCGACGGCCCGCTTCCTCTTCGACGAGTCACCCGTCCCCGTACGCGAAGTGCGCGCTCCGCAGGGCTGGTTGAAGGTCGGCCCGGTCACCCGGCACAACCTGCGCGAGGTGACGGCGGAGATCCCGCTCGGCGCGTTCACGGCGGTCACCGGCGTGTCGGGCTCGGGCAAGTCCACGCTCGTCGGCGAGATCACCGAGGAACTGCCGGGCGTCGGCAGGCTGGTCCGCGTCGACCAGAAGCCGATCGGGCGCACCCCACGCTCCAACCTCGCCACCTACACCGGTCTCTTCGACGTCGTCCGCAAGGTCTTCGCGGCCACGGAGGCGGCGAAGGAGCGCGGTTACGGCGTGGGCCGGTTCTCCTTCAACGTGGCGGGCGGGCGGTGCGAAACCTGCCAGGGCGAGGGGTTCGTCAGCGTCGAGCTGCTCTTCCTGCCGAGCACGTACGCGCCGTGCCCCGACTGCGCGGGCGCCCGGTACAACCCCGAGACGCTCGAAGTGACGTATCGGGGCAGGAACATCGCGGAGGTCCTCGACCTGACCGTGGAGTCCGCAGCGGAGTTCTTCGCCGACACCCCGCCCGTCGTACGCAGCCTGCGCACGCTCCTCGACGTCGGCCTCGGCTACCTGCGGCTCGGCCAGCCGGCCACGGAACTGTCCGGCGGCGAGGCCCAACGCATCAAGCTGGCGGGCGAGTTGCAGCGCGTCCGGCGGGGCCACACGCTCTACCTCCTGGACGAGCCCACGACGGGCCTGCACCCGGCCGACGCCGAACTCCTCACGCACCGCCTGCACGAGCTGGTCGACGCGGGCAACTCCGTGGTCGTCGTCGAGCACGACATGGCGATGGTGGCGGTCGCGGACCACGTGATCGACCTGGGCCCGGGCGGCGGCGACCGGGGCGGCCGGATCGTGGCGACGGGCACCCCGGCGGAGGTCTCCCGCGCGGAGAACAGTCGCACGGCGCCGTACCTGGCCCGTGCGCTGGGCACGCCGGGCGGATGACCGGCGGCACGGCACCGGCGGCGCGGGCCCGGCCCATCACCCGTTCCGACACGCGTCACCCGTTCCGATAAGCGTCGCGCAGCCGCGACTTCGCCAGCTTGCCCGTGGGTGTGCGCGGCAGGGACGCGGTGAAGTCGACGCTGCGGGGAGCCTTGTAGTGCGCGAGGCGGTCCCGGGCGAAGGCGATGAGTTCGCGCTCCAGCCCGGGTCCGGGCTCGACGCCCGGCTCGACCTGGACGACCGCCTTGACCGCCTCGCCCATCTCCGGGTCGGGCACCCCGACGACCGCGACGTCGGCGACGGCCGGGTGCAGCACGAGGACGTCCTCGGCCTCCTGCGGGTAGACGTTCACACCACCCGAGATGATCATGAAGGCCTTGCGGTCGGTGAGGAAGAGGTAGCCGTCCTCATCGACGTGGCCGATGTCGCCGGTGGTCGTCCAGTTCGGGTGCTCGGGGTGCTGGGCCTCGCGGGTGCGGGTCTCGTCCTTGTGGTAGCGGAAGGACGGTTCGTCGCGCTCGAAGTAGACCGTCCCGGTCTCGCCGGGTGGCAGGACGCGCCCCTCCTCGTCGCAGATCCGCAGGGTTCCGAGGAACCCGTCCCGGCCGACGGATCCGGGCTTGCGCAGCCACTCCTGCGGGGAGATGAAGGTGATGCCGTTGCCCTCCGTCGACGAGTAGTACTCGTACAGGACGGGCCCCCACCACTCCATCATCCGCCGTTTGACCTCGATGGGGCAGGGCGCGGCGGCGTGGATGGCGACCTTCATCGACGACAGGTCGTACCGCTCGCGCACCTCGGCGGGGAGCTTCAGCATGCGCACGAACATGGTCGGCACCCACTGACTGTGCGTCACCCGGTGCCGCTGCACGGCCGCGAGGGCCGCCTCGGCGTCGAAGGACTCCATCAGGACGACGGTGCCGCCGAGTGCGGTCACCACACCGCAGAAGCGCAGGGGTGCCGCGTGGTAGATCGGCGCGGGGCAGAGGTAGACGGTGTCCTCGCCGAAGCCGTACATCGCCTGGAAGACGACGGTGTACGTCGTGGGCCCGTCCCGCACGTCCCCTTCGGGGAGGGCCGGCTCGATGCCCTTCGGCCGTCCTGTGGTGCCGGAGGAGTAGAGCATGTCGGTGCCGAGCGGCTGCCGCTCGGGCGGCACGGCGGAAGCGGCCTCCAGCGCCTTGTCGTACGACCCGTCGTCGAGCCCGAGCACGAGCTGCGGCCCGCCCGCCAACTCCGTTACCCGCGCGCCCAGTTCGGCGAGCAATCCGGCGACGATCAGCGCGCCCGCCCCGCAGTCACGCACGATGTAGGCGGCCTCCTCCGCCGTCAAGTGATGGTTGACGGCGGTGAGATAGAGCCCGGAGCGCATGGCTGCCCAGTAGACCTCCATGGCGCGCGGGTCGTTGTCGCAGAGCAGGGCGAGGTGGTCGCCCCGGCGCAGACCCGCGGCCCGCAGATGGTCCGCGAGCCGCAGGGAGCGTTCTTCGAGTTGTCCATAGGTGAGGGTCCGTGTGCCGTCGGCGCTGACGACGGCCGTCCTCGCGGGGTCGTACGCTCCGGGATACATGGGGCGCAAGGTACGCGCCCCTCAGGGGCGCGGGGAACTGCGCGACCGGCCACATCGGACCCGCGGATCCCACCCGGCCCCACCGCCGGAGCTACCGGCTCACCTTCCGGGTGGCCCGCAGCCACTCCTTGTTCATCGCGGCGATGGACGGCAGCGGAATGCCCTTCGGGCAGGCGGTCGCGCACTCGCCGGTCAGCGTGCAGCCGCCGAACCCCTCCGCGTCCATCTGCGCGACCATGTCGAGGACCCGGGTCTCCCGCTCGGGCGCACCCTGCGGAAGCACGTTGAGGTGGTTGACCTTGGCCGAGGTGAAGAGCATGGCCGACCCGTTGGGGCAGGCCGCGACGCACGCCCCACAGCCGATGCACTCGGCGTGCTCGAAGGCGAAGTCCGCGTCCGGCTTCGGCACCGGGGCCGCGTGCGCCTCGGGCGCGGAGCCGGTCGGGGCGCTGATGTAGCCGCCGGACTGAATGATGCGGTCGAAGGCGGAGCGGTCCACCACCAGGTCCTTGACGACCGGGAACGCGGCGGCGCGCCACGGCTCGATGTCGATCGTGTCGCCGTCCTTGAAGGACCGCATGTGGAGCTGGCAGGTGGTGGTGCGCTCGGGCCCGTGCGCGTCGCCGTTGATGACGAGCGAGCAGGCGCCGCAGATGCCCTCGCGGCAGTCGTGGTCGAAGGCGACGGGGTCCTCGCCCTTGACGATGAGCTCTTCGTTGAGGGTGTCGAGCATCTCCAGGAAGGACATGTCCGAGGAGATGCCGTCCACCTCGTAGGTGGACATCGCGCCGTCGGCGTCGGCGTTCTTCTGGCGCCAGACGCGCAGGGTGAGCTTCATGCGTAGCTCCGCTGAGTGGGGTGGACGTACTCGAAGACGAGGTCTTCTTTGTGAAGGACGGGGGCCTCGCCGGTGGCGGTGAACTCCCAGGCGGCGGCGTAGGAGAACTCCTCGTCGCGGCGGGCGGCCTCGCCGTCGGGCGTCTGGGACTCCTCGCGGAAGTGGCCGCCGCAGGACTCGGCGCGGTGCAGGGCGTCGAGGCACATCAGCTCGGCGAGTTCGAGGTAGTCGACGATGCGGTTGGCCTTCTCCAGGGACTGGTTGAACTCCTCACCGGTGCCGGGCACCTTGATGCGGCGCCAGAACTCCTCACGGATCTGCGGGATGCGCTCCAGGGCCTTGCGCAGCCCCGCCTCCGTACGGGCCATGCCGCAGAACTCCCACATGACTTCGCCCAGTTCGCGGTGGAAGGAGTCGGGGGTGCGGTCGCCGTCGACGGAGAGGAGGAGGTTCAGCCGGTCCTCGGTCTCGGCGAGTACCTCCTGGACCACGGGGTGCTCGTCGCTCACCTCGTCCTTGTGCGGGTTGCGCGCGAGGTAGTCGTTGATGGTGGACGGCAGGACGAAGTAGCCGTCGGCGAGGCCCTGCATGAGGGCGCTCGCGCCGAGCCGGTTGGCGCCGTGGTCGGAGAAGTTGGCCTCGCCCACCGCGAAGAGGCCGGGGACGGTGGTCTGGAGGTCGTAGTCGACCCACAGGCCGCCCATCGTGTAGTGCACGGCGGGGTAGATCCGCATCGGCACCTCGTACGGGTTCTCCGCGGTGATCCGCTCGTACATGTCGAAGAGGTTGCCGTACTTCTCCTCGACCTTCTTCTTGCCCATGCGCCGGATGGCGTCGGCGAAGTCGAGGTAGACGCCCTGCCCGCCGGGCCCGACGCCGCGCCCCTCGTCGCAGACGTTCTTCGCCGCGCGGGAGGCGATGTCGCGGGGCACGAGGTTGCCGAAGGAGGGGTAGATGCGCTCCAGGTAGTAGTCGCGCTCATCCTCGGGGATCTCGTTCGGCGGCCGCTGGTCGCCGCGTGCCTTCGGCACCCAGATGCGGCCGTCGTTGCGCAGCGACTCGCTCATCAGCGTGAGCTTGGACTGGTGGTCGCCGGTGCGCGGGATACAGGTGGGGTGGATCTGGGTGAAGCAGGGGTTGGCGAAATAGGCGCCGCGCCGGTGGGCCCGCCAGACGGCGGTGGCGTTGGAGTTCATGGCGTTCGTCGACAGGTAGAAGACGTTGCCGTAGCCACCGGATGCGAGGACGACGGCGTCGGCGAAGTACGTGTCGATCTTCCCGGTGATCAGGTCGCGGGCGACGATGCCGCGCGCCCGCCCGTCGACGACGATGACGTCGAGCATTTCCGTACGCGGATGCATCTCCACGTTCCCCGCGGCGATCTGCCGGCTGAGCGCCTGGTAGGCGCCGAGGAGCAGCTGCTGCCCCGTCTGGCCGCGGGCGTAGAAGGTGCGGGACACCTGGACGCCGCCGAAGGAGCGGGTGTCGAGGAGCCCGCCGTACTCACGGGCGAACGGCACGCCCTGCGCGACGCACTGGTCGATGATCTCGACGGAGATCTGCGCGAGGCGGTGCACGTTGGACTCGCGGGCGCGGAAGTCGCCGCCCTTGACGGTGTCGTAGAAGAGGCGGTGGATGGAGTCGCCGTCGTTGCGGTAGTTCTTCGCGGCGTTGATGCCGCCCTGTGCGGCGATCGAGTGGGCGCGGCGCGGGGAGTCCTGGTAGCAGAACTGGACGACGTGGTAGCCCTGTTCGGCGAGAGTGGCTCCGGCGGAGCCGCCGGCCAGGCCGGTGCCGACGACGATCACGGTCTGCTTGCGGCGGTTGGCCGGGTTGACCAGCTTCGCCTCGAAGCGGCGGGTGTCCCAGCGCTCGGCGATCGGCCCGCTGGGGGCCTTGGTGTCGACGAGCGGCTCTCCCGTCGTGTACGCGGAGTACTCACTGGAGTGGTTCATGGGTCAGCTCACCAGTCCGGTCATGACGGCGACGGGTACGGAGACGAAGCCCACGGTCAGCACCACGGCGAGGCCGTTGGCCAGGGGCTTCAGGACGCGGTCACGGGTCGCGGTGCCCACGCCCAGGGTCTGTGCGGCGCTCCACAGTCCGTGCCGCACGTGGAAGCCGACGGCGACCACGGCGACGATGTAGATGACGTTGCCGTACCAGGTGGAGAAGGTGTCGATGATGTTCTGGTACGGGTGCAGGTGCTGGTAGTTCCCCGGGTGCACGGTGCCGGTCGTCAGGTCGAGGATGTGCCAGACGATGAAAAGGGCGAGGATGATGCCGCCCCAGCGCATGGTGCGGGTCGCGAAGCTCGCCTCGCGCCTCTTGTGCACGTACTGGGTGGGGCGCGCCCTGATGTCGCGGCGGCTCAGCTGGTACGCGGCGGTGGCGTGCGCGACGACGGCGACGACGAGCACCACGCGGAGCAGCCAGAGCGTCCACTCGTAGTGCATGAAGGGCTCGCCGATCGTGCGGAGCCAGTGCGCGTAGTGGTTGATCTCCGCCGGGCCGAAGAAGATCTTCAGGTTCCCGATCATGTGCAGGAACAGGTAGAGCAGCATGATCAGGCCGCTCACCGCCATCACCGTCTTCTTGCCGATGGTGGAGTCCCACAGCGTGCGGGTCATGGACGGTCGTTTGTCCGTCCGCGTTGCCAGAGCCATGTCGGAGACGCTACGGCCGAAAGTCCTCATCGGTCCAAGAGATGGTTCGGCTCATCTCCATAGCCTCTGCCTATCGACCGCCGTATCCTGCGGATATGCAATTCCAGCAGCTGCACTACTTCGTCGCGGTCGCCGAGACCCGGCACTTCACGCGGGCCGCGGAGGCGGTGCATGTCTCGCAGCCGTCGCTCTCGCAGCAGATCCGGGCGCTGGAGAAGGAGCTGGGCGCGGAGCTCTTCAGCCGGGCCCGGGGCAACATCACCCTCACCGACGCGGGCGAGGCGCTGCTGCCGCTGGCCCGCCGGATCCTCGCCGACGCGGACACCGCCCGGATCGAGGTGCAGGAGCTGGCGCAGCTGCGCCGCGGCCGCATCCGCCTCGGTGCCACGCCGAGCGTGTGCACGGGTCTGCTGCCGGACGTGCTCCGCGCCTTCCACGACCGCCACCCCGGCATCCAGCTCCTCATCGAGGAGGGCGGCTCCCACGATCTCGTACGCGAACTGGCACGCGGCGCCCTCGACCTGGCCCTTGTGGTGCTGCCGCTGCCGTCGCCGTCACCCGCCCTGACGACCGTGGAGCTGCTCCGCGAGGACCTGGTCGTGGTGTCATCGCCGGACTGGCGGGGCCTCGGCGGTGCGGTCCGGATCGCGGATCTGCAGGGCGAGCGCCTCGTGATGTTCCGGCACGGCTACGACCTGCGGGAGCTCACCGTCACCGCCTGCCGCGCCGCGGGGTTCGAGCCCGAGTTCGCGGTGGAGGGCGGCGAGATGGACGCGGTGCTCGGCTTCGTGCGGGCCGGGCTCGGGGTGGCGGTCGTCCCGCGCATGGTCGCGGAGCGCTCCGGACCCGACCTGCGGATGACGCCCCTGGCCAGCCCGAGCCTGCACCGCACGATCGCGCTCGCCCACCGCAGCGACGTGGCACCGCCGCGGGCGGCGCGGGAACTCCAGCGGATGCTGCTGGCCCGCTGAGGGGGCCTTATCGTGCCTCTTTCCGGGGCGTCAGTGTGCCCGTCAGCGGGTCACGGCCCGTCAAGCAGTACGCGCCGCCCGCCGGGTCCCGCATCACGAGCCAGTGCGCGCCACGCGACACGAAGGCCGCCCCGTGGCTCTCGTGCCGGGCGCGCACCGCGTCCGGGTCCGAACAGGCCAGGTCGAGGTGGGCCCCGGTGCGCCCGTCCGGGCCGAGACGCTGCAACAGGAGCCGGACCGGGAGGTCCGGAGGCGACTGCACGACATGGAACTCGGAGCGGCTGCCCGCCACGGACTCCCACCCGGTGAACGCCGCCCAGAAGGCGACTTCCCTCTCGTACGCCTCCGGCGTCACGTCCAGGCACACCTGGTCCAGGCGGCTGGTGGCGCCGCCGGGCACCTCCACCGGCGCCGGTCGGGCCGTCTCCCCCGCCCAGGGCACGACGCAGAACAGCTGCCCGCCCGGCGAGCGCAGGACTTCGAGGCCCTCCTCCGCGTGCACCGGGGCGGCGCCGAGGCCGCGGGCCTCCCGCGCCGTCGCGGCGACGTCGTCCACCGCGAGGTCGAGGTGTGCGCCGGCGGGCCCCGCCACGGCCTGCGCCTTCACGCACGCGTCGGCGGGGGCGCGCGGCAGCAGCGTCGCGAACTCGGCGTCGGCGCCCCGGAGTTCCGACAGGCGCGTGCCGGTGACCGCGGTCCAGAAGGCGCAGGCCCGGGCGAAGCGGTCGCGGGGCCGGTCGATGAAGGCGTACGTCCAGCGGATCACGGGTCAGCCCGTCGCGTCGGCGAGGGCCAGCTCGTGCAGCCGGTCGGGCGGGCCCGGGCGGGCGTAGTACCAGCCCTGCGCCGTGTCGCAGCCGAGCTCCCGCAGCTGGTCCGCCTGCGCGCCCGTCTCGACGCCCTCGACGGTGACCGCGAGGTCGAGGCTGTGCGCGAGCGCGACGATCCCCTCGACGATCTTCAGGTCGACGGGGTCGGCGGGGAAGTGCTGCATGCCCTGGGTGAACGAGCGGTCCAGCTTGAGCACGCTCACCGGCAGACGGCGCAGGTTGGCGAGGTTGGAGTAGCCCGTGCCGAAGTCGTCGAGCGCGATGTCCACGCCCATCTCGGCGAGCCTGCGCAGCGGCTTGAGCAGGTCGTCGTCGGCCCCTATCAGGGCGGACTCGGTGACCTCCAGGCAGAGCGCGCCCGGCTCCAGGCCCTCGCGCTCCAGGATGTCGACCGTGTCGGAGACCAGGCCGGGGTGGGTCAGCTGCATGGGTGAGAGGTTCACGTTGACGCGCAGTGGCCCGGCGGCGGCCGCCCCGTCGAGGGTGCGCGCCTCCCACAGGCGGGCTTGGCGCACGGACTCCGCGAGGACCCAGCGGCCGAGCGGCACGATCAGGCCGGTGTGCTCGGCGAGCGGGATGAAGCGGTCCGGGCCGATGACGCCGTGCTGCGGGTGCAGCCAGCGCACCAGCGCCTCGGCGCCGCGCACGCTGCCGTCGGCGAGGTGCACGAGCGGCTGGTACTCGATGAAGAACTCGCCGCGCTCCAGGGCGGCGGGCAGCGCGGTGGTCAGGCCGTGCCGGGTGATGGCACGCGCGTCGGCCTCGGGGTCGGCGAGTTCGTAGCGGTTGCCGCCCGCGGACTTGGCGCGGTACATCGTGATGTCGGCGCTGCGCAGGACCTCCGCGGCGCCGCGCTCGCCCGCGGGGCCCTCCACGATGCCGATGCTGCCGCGCACGGTCAGCTCGCGGCCGTCGACGCGGATGGGTGCGGCGAGCGCGTTCATGATGCGTCCGGCGAGCTCGTCCACCTCGGTCTCGGTGTCCGGTCCCGTGGTGAGCGCCACGAACTCGTCGCCGCCGAGCCTGGCCACCATCTCGCCGGGAGCGGTCGCGCAGGACTGCAGCCGGTCGGCGACCTCGACGAGCAGCCGGTCGCCTGCCGCGTGCCCGAGGCTGTCGTTGACGGTCTTGAAGCCGTCCAGGTCGAGGTAGCAGAGCCCGAAGCGGGCGTCCGCACCCGCCGCGAGGGCCTTCTCCAGACGCTCGAAGAACAGGGTGCGGTTGGGCAGGCCGGTGAGCGCGTCGTGCGTCGCCTCGTACCGCAGGCGGAGGTTGAGCAGGCGGCGCTCGGTGGTGTCCTCCATCAGCGCCAGCTGGTACTGCGGGGCGCCGTCCGCGTCGCGCAGCAGCGACACGGTCAGGTTCGTCCACAGGACCGTGCCGTCGGGGCGGTAGAAGGCCTTCTCCACGCGGTAGTGCTCGCGCTCGCCGCGCACGAGCTCCTCGTACAGCTTCCAGACGTGCGGCGAGTCGTCGGGGTGGGTCCACTCCCCCACGTTGCGTCCCCGGAGCTGGTGCTCCAGGCCGCCGAACATGCGGATCAGCGCGTCGTTGACCTCGAGGATCCGGCCTTCGAGGTCCGCGATCCCGATGCCGATCGCGGCGCCGTGGAAGACGGCGCGGAAGCGTGCCTCGCTGGCGTGCAGGGCCTCGGCGACGGCGCTGCGCGCGCTCAGGGCGGCGCGGGAGATCGCTTCCTGCTCGGCGAGGGTGCGTTCCCGCAGCGCCTGGGCGAAGCCCGCGGCCATGGCGTGCTGGATGCGCGCGGAGCGGGCCCGCAGCGCTTCCTGGGGTCCTTCGCCGCCGCAGTAGAGGACCAGATAGGCGTCGACGCAGTCGAGGGTGCGGCTGAGGGCCTCGGGGTCGGTGCAGTGCGTGCCGATGAGCGCGGCGCCGACGGCCTGGCTCTTCGCCGCGTCGAAGACCCGCTCCTGGAGCGCGTCGTTCAACCGCCTGGCCAGCGGCACTAGTTGCTGCTCGAACTCGGGACGGGTCAGCGAGGTGGCTGTCACGGGGAAGATCGCACGGCTCCAGATGGTGGCGAACCTGCGGAGTCTGCCCTCGGGTCCGTCCTGCTCGCCGCTCAACGCTTCCGTCCCACGCCCGCGAATCCCGAGAAGGAGTACGGGTCCTCCTCCTCGGGCGCGGTGTCGGGCCGCCAGTGCGGCATCGGCACCAGGCCGGGTTCCACCATGTCGTATCCCTCGAAGAACCGCGCGATCTGGTCGCGCGAGCGCATGATCAGTGGATTGCGGATGTTCTTGTATACACCGACCGTCCGGCCGGCTTGCTCGGGGGGAACGGGGATCCCTTCGTACGAGGCGTGACTGAGGATGACGAGGCTGCCGGGCGCAGTCGCGTCCCGCAGCTCGGCGACCGCCGCGCAAGGATCGTACGCGTCCTCGACGAAGTGCAGGACGGCGACGAGGAGGAGCGCCACCGGGCGGTCCAGGTCGAGGACCGAGGAGAGCTCCGAACTGCCCAGAATGTCCCGGGGCTTGCGCAGGTCGCCGGCGAGGGCCGCGGTCCGCTCGGTGCCTTCGAGCACGCTGCGGCTGTGCGCGACGGCGACCGGGTCGTGGTCCACGTACACGACGCGCGCCTCGGGGCTGGCCTCCTGCGCCACCTCGTGGACGTTGCCGAACGTCGGGATGCCGGAGCCGATGTCGAGGAACTGGGTGACGCCCTCGGCGACGGCGTGGCGCACCGCGCGCCGCATGAAGGCGCGGTTGGCCTGCATGATCTTCGGGAGGCCCGGCATGTGCTCCATGGCCTCGCGGGCCGCCTCCCTGTCCACCTCGAAGTTGTGCGAACCGCCCAGGTAGTAGTCGTAGATGCGGGACACGCTGGGCATCGAGATGTCGATGCCCGGCGGTGCCCAGGCGGGACGCTCCATCAAGACTCCAAGGCGTAGGGGGTGGAACGGGCGATCCGGTGTTCGAGGGTGAGGCTACTGATCGTCCGCCAAGGGAGCGAGTCAAACCGGAAATTGGTCGTCCGTTCTCGGTCACTGCCTTTGGCAAGTGCCTTATCCCACACGAAGGACCGGCCCGCCCCCTCCCTGTGATATGGGAGGGGACGGGCCGGTCTGTCCGATTGCCGCGCGGGCCGCTAGGGAGCGCCCACCGCTTTCCCCGAGGGGCTCGCGGCGTACCAAGTGCCGCCCACGCCTTGGCCGTTGGTGTCCCCGGGCTTCTTGTCGCCGGCGAAGGTGTACAGCGGCCAGCAGTCGATCGTCTGCTGCTTCTTGCCGTCGGGCCGGTCGAAGACGGTAAAGCCTTTCTTGAGGATCCCTCGAGTGGCGCTCTTGTCCACGGGCTCCACGACGGGCCACTTGTCGAGGCAGGCGCCGGTGCAGGCCGACTTCATCGGCCAGGCGGAGTCCTTCGTGAAGCGGTAGACGGTCATGCCGTTCTTGTCGACGACGATCTCGCCGAGCCTCGGGTCCTTGCGGGTGGACAGGCCCGCGGGATCGACGGGGGCGGTGTCGGCCGCCGGTGCGGCCTTCTTGCCGTCGGGGGCGGCCGCGAACCAAGTGCCGCCGACTCCCTGCCCCTTGGCGTCGCCCGGCCGGGTGTCCTTCGCGTACCGGTACATCGGCCAGCCGTCGATGGTGAGCTGCTTGGTGCCGTCGGCGGCGGTGACCTCGCCGAGCAGGGACGCGTCGACTCCCGGCGGGGCCTTGGAGCCGTCGGCCGCGACGACGGGCCACGCCTTCAGACAGGCCGCGTCGCAGTTCGACTTGGGCGGCTGGGCGGTGTCCTTGTCGAAGCGGTAGAGGGTGAAGCCCGCGCTGTCGGTGACGACCTTGCCGAGCTTCTTGCTGTCCCACACGGCGAGTTGGCCCGCGGACTTCGCCTTGGCGCCCGCGCCCTTGTCGGCGGCGCCGGAGTCCTCCCCGTAACCGTCGCCCGCGCCGTAGCCGTCGCTCTTCGCGGGTGCCTCGTTGCCCACGTTCTGCCCGTTCGGAGACTGGTCGCCCTTCTCCTGACCGCACGCCGTCGTCAGCGCCAGCAGGGCCGCGGCTGTCGCTACGAGCGAGGCGTTCCGCCTGGCCCGGGGGGAACCCCCACTTGGATGCAGCATCCTTGACTCCCAGTGTCAGCACAGGTGTTGTGGCGCCCGGTTGCGTCACACATGGCCCTAGGTACGGGCCGGGACGGCCGTCGCGTTCAACCCCGCCGCAAGATTCTTTGTGCGCCGGGGAGCGGCGGAGCCGGGGACGCCCGCGGTCGAACCCCTGTCGGGGGCGGGTCCTTCCTTCGGGTCATTCATGGGCTTCGCGGGCGTGCCGAGGGCGTACGCGGCTCATGCTCCCCGTCGTGCACGGAACTCCACGAGCCTTGTCGCCCCTAGTCGCACGCGTGTTGACGCTCGTCGCGCTGGCGTTGCTGCTCGCCGCGTCGACGGCCGCCGGCTCCGCCTCCGCCGACAACTGCGGGTACGCGTCGATCAATCAGAACGGTGGCGCTTCGGGCGGCGACAACGTGGCCGTCTCGGGCGACGGCGACTGCTGGGCCGGGCCCACACACCCCCCGAAGCCACCGCCGCCGCCACCGCCTCCCCCGCCAGCGCCGCCGCCCCCGCCTCCGAAGCCGCCCGCCCCGGAGCCGCCCCCGCCGCCCGCTCCGGCACCACCGCCCGAGCCCTCCGCGCGGCCCGCGGCACCGCCGCCCCCGCCACCCCCGTCCGCCGCCCCAGCACCCGACCCGAAGCCCGAACCCAAACCCAAGCCCAAGCCCTCCGCCCGCCCTCCGAAGCCGAAGCCCCCCGCGCCCGTGAAATATCCGGAGTACCAGGCCCCGCCCCGCAAGCAGCCGCCCCGCCACGGCCCGTCCCTCGTCTCGCTCACCCTGCTCATCACGGCGCCCGCGGTGCTCGCCGTCGCCGCGCTCCGCCCGCGCTGACCGTCGGAGGTTTCCATGTCGGAATGGCTTGTTCTCACCCTCGCGATGGTGGCCGCTTGCGGTGTTGTGCTCATCGTGACTCTGCTGCGCCACCGCAGGACCGGCGCGGACTACGACGCGTCCGAGACCCCGGACGTCATCGAGTACATGACGATGATGATCGGTGTCGTGTACGCCATCGTCCTCGGTCTGGCCATCGCGGGAGTCTGGGAGGCGCGCGGTGCTGCCCAGGAACACGTACGCCTCGAGGCCCAGGCGCTGCACGAGGTCTCGGAGCGGGCGCGGATCTATCCCGAGGAGGTCCGGGACCGTATCCGCGGCGATGTCCACACTTATGTCAGCCATGTCGTCACCACCGAGTGGGACAGCATGAGGTCCAAGAACGAACTCACCGACCGCGGCGCGGAGCTGCTGGCCCGCATCCGGCACGACGTGACGGACTACGAGCCGAAGTCGGACTTCGAGGCGCAGGCCTATCAGCCGCTGGTCGACTCGGTGGCGGCCGCGGACGACGCCCGCAGTGCCCGCGCGGACAGCGTCGGCGCGACCATGCCCGCGGTGGTCTGGTTCGGCCTGATCACCGGAGGTCTGGTCACCATCGGCATGCTCTTCGCCCTGCAGATCCGCCGTACCCCACGCGAACTGGTCCTCGCCGGACTCTTCTCCGCCCTGTTCGCCTTCCTGCTCTTCCTCATCTGGGACTTCGACGCGCCCTACAGCCGTGGCGTCGCCGCGACGGCGGAACCGTTCCGTGCGCTGTTCCCGGATCTCGGCGGCTGACGGGTCCCGCCCCTCGACGCGGGGAGTCAGGCCTGCCCGTCAGCTCCCCGCGCCCCGGCGGCCGAACCGCAGCTTCCACGGGGTGATCGCCGACTCCGCCTGCACCCGCAGGCTGAGCTTCGACTCGCCGCTGGCCCGCTCCTCGAAGGTGATCGGCACCTCGACGATGCGCAGACCGCGGCGGATGGCCCGGTAGTTCGTCTCGACCTGGAAGGAGTAGCCGTTGCTCCGCACCGACGGCAGGTCGATCGCTGCCAGCGCGGTGGCCCGCCACGCCTTGAAGCCCGCCGTGGCGTCCTTGACGCCGAGCCGCAGGACGGCGTTGACGTAGAAGTTCGCCCAGGCGGACAGCGCCTTGCGGTGCCAGGCCCACTCGGTGGCGAGCGCGCCGCCCGCCACGTACCGCGAACCCAGCACGACGGCCAGGTCGTCGCCGCCCGCGAGCAGGGTGCGCACCATGAGCGGGAGCGCCCGCGCGGGGTGCGAGAGGTCGGCGTCCATCTGGACGACCACGTCGGCGCCGTCGGCGAGGGCGCGGGTCATGCCGGCCACATAGGCACGGCCGAGGCCGTCCTTCTCGGTGCGGTGCAGGACCGTGACCGTTCCGGCCGACTCCGCCGCTATCCCGTCGGCGACGTCGCCGGTGCCGTCGGGCGAATTGTCGTCGACCACGAGAACGTGCAGGTTCGGCAGCTCCAGCTCCTTGAGCAGCCCGACGAGGCGGGGCAGATTCTCCCGTTCGTCGTACGTGGGGACGACCACCACGACCTTCGGGGAGGCCGCGTCAGCAGCCCGGGACGCCTGTTCCACGATCATTCCCCCGTGCGATTCTCCGTGCGGTCGGCACCACAGTACGACAGGGATCTTGAAAGTACGCCAACATCCGGGCGTGGGAGGCCTGTTGGGGCATGGGAACGGCCCGTTCGCGCGTGCCCGGCCGGTGCGCGGGGTGACGCGAACCGACGCGCGTTGGCCGTGAACCGCGCTGCGCCGCGCCTCCGCACGGCGCACTCTGGTGCCATGGCCTGGCAGTCACCGATCGTCGTCCATCCGCCCGCCGCCGACGGCGGACGGCGGGTCACCGTGCGCGGACGGGAGGTCGGTGTCGCACACAGCGACCACGAGCTGACCGAGCTGCTGCGGCACGCGGGGCTCGGCGAGGCCGACATGGCGCTCGACGACCCGCACCTCGTCGAGTGGCGGGGCGGACCGCACGTGTGGAAGAAGTCATGAAGTCGTCGTCGGCGGCGAGGACGTGAACCCGCCGTCCTCGCCGAGGACGTGAAACCGACATCCTCGGCGAGGAGGCGAATCCACCATCCGCCGGGACGTGAAGCCGCCACGCCGCCCCCGTCCCCCGACCGGCCCACACCATTGCCCCGTTCGCGCGACACGGATCGCGCGGACCTGGGCCACTATCTAGCGTTTCGGGCATCGAGGTGCATTTCAGGCATCAGCGGAAGAAGGTCCGCAACTGCTCCTCGTGGACCCGGAGGATTGATCATGCGCGCGATACGCGTCGCTTCGGCCGCCCTGCTCACCGCTTCCGCCCTCACCCTCACCGCCCCGACCGCGTCCGCGTCCGCCCCCAGGGGCGAGGAGAACGTGACCGCGTTCGGCTTCAGCATCACCCCCAAGACGGTCGCCGCCGGCGGGCAGGTCACCCTCAACGTCGACGGCTGCGACGGCGAGACCAAGGTCACCTCCGGCGTCTTCGACGACACGACCATCCCCAAGGGGCAGAAGTCCGCCACCGCCCACGTGTTCTGGGACGCGAAGCCCGGCGCGATGTACGAGGTGACGTTCACCTGCAACGGCAGCAACCCCGGCAGCGACAAGACCGACCTCACCATCGCCACCGGCCGCCCCGACGGCAACACCCGCCCTGACGGCAACACGCACCACAACCCGAACAAGGGCGTCAAGGCCGGCGTCGGCGGCAGCCTGGGCGGACTCGACCTGCACGAGATCGCCCTCGGCGGCGCCCTGATCCTGGGCACCCTGGGTGCCGCGTACTACAAGACGCGCCGCCGCACCGGCGAGGGCAACTCCTGACCCGCCCGCCGCGGCGCTTCGCCCCCGGGCGTCTCCAGGTCCCGGGGGCGAAGGGCGGTCACCTGCCGTGCGAGCAGGGTGTACGCCGGGCACGGGGCGGAAGGGGTCGCGCCGGCCCGGCGGAGACTCAGATCTTGTTCTCGGAGCGGCGGCGCATCCAGAAGACGCCGCCGCCGACGAGCGCCGCCGTGACCAGGGCACCGCCGATGGCCATGTCGGTGCCGGTGGCCCCGGAGTTCGTGCTGCCGCCGAAGCCGCCGCGCACGCCGCCGTGGATGACGGTGAACGCCGCGGGGCGGGTCAGGGTCTTGCCGCCGCAGTGAGCGGTGATGTCGTACGCGCCGGGGTGGGCGTGCGAGTGGACGACCGCGGTGGCGCTCGCCGTGGTGCCGCCCGCGATGCTGTGCAGCTTGGCGTCCGAGAAGGCGTGCGAGGTGATCTTGCTGCCGGGCGACTGGCAGGAGGATCCGTCGACGGTCACCGTCAGGTGGCCGCCTCTCGGGATCACGCTGGGCATCGCCACGATGTTGGTCGGGTCGGCCCACGCGGACGCGGTCGGGGCGGCGAGCCCGAGGGCCCCGACGGCCGCGGCGGCGACCGCGACGGCACGAGTGGTCCGCATACGAGAAGTACGCATGGCAATCCTCCGCGGAAGGCGCCCCGGGGATACCGTCCCCGGTCGATCGGCGAGAGCGCCTCCCAGACTGACCCTCAGATGCCGAGGTCAGGCCCGCATTTCGGCGCTCGGCCGTCCTGGTGAGACGACACGCCGGGGCGCGTCCGCGCAACCCGGCATCACCGCAGGTCACGGACCGTCAGAAATTTCCTGCCCGGGGCGACTCGGATGGCGCACCCGGGACCCGGAGCCACCCGTTCGCTCCCGCCCTTTCGCACGCCGCGTGCCCCGCGCTTAGCGTTTTGGTACGCGCTACGGACGCGGCACGTCTGCCGCGTCGAGAGGGGATAGAGAATGCCTTCGCCCCAGCCGGCCGACGATTTCGAATCCCAGGATCTCCAGGGTTTTCAGGAGGACGAAAAGCAGCGGAAGCGCGCCCCGTGGGGCGTGATGGCGCTTGTCCTGCTGACCGGTCTCGCGCTGATCCGCAACGGCTCGGGGGAATTCGACGTGGGCCCGCCGCAGCCCGCGTCCGCCGCTGCCGCGGACCGCGCTCCCGAGTCGGGCGACGGCGCTCCCGCGCCCCTGACGTTCTCGCCCGCGGAGCGCATCCGCATCAAGGGCATCCAGGTGGACGCGCCGATCATGCAGGTGGGGCTGGACTCCGAGGGCTGGGTTGACGCGCCGCCGCCGGGCGACCCGAATCTCGCCGGCTGGTTCACGGGCGCCGTGTCGCCGGGTGAGACGGGCACCGCCGTGGTGGTCGGCCATGTGGACAACCAGCAGGGCCCCGCCGTCTTCTACGGCCTCGGTTCGCTGAAGAAGGGACAGCGCGTCGAGGTCGAGCGCAGGGACAAGAAGACGGCCACTTTCGAGATCTACGGCGTCGAAGTGTTCGACAAGGACAATTTCCCGGGCGAGCGGGTCTACGGAAACAGCGGAACTCCGGAATTGCGCGTCATCACCTGCGGCGGCGGTTTCTCGAAGCACGCGGGATACGACGGAAATGTCGTGGTGTTCGCCCGCCTGGTCGCCGGGAGCTGACGCGGGACCGGGCCGGGCCGGTGTACCGGTCCGCGGTTCAGACCAGGTGGGGGTGGGGCAGCGTGATGCGGTACCCGGAGTCCAGGAGTTCCGGAAGGTAGCTGCGCAGCGCCTCGACGCTGCCCGAGCGGTCGCCCCCCGCGTCGTGCGAGAGCACCACGACGCCCGGCCCCGCGCCCGCGCGGACGCGTCGCACGATGGTCCGCGCGCCGGGTTCGGTCCAGTCGAGGGTGTCGACCGTCCAGGCCAGCGGCTCCATGCCGAGTTGGGCGCCCAGCTGGAAGGCGTTGCGGTTCCACGCGCCGTAGGGGGCCCGGAACCACTCCGGGGGCGTACCGGTCACGTCCTCGATGACATCGCAGGTGCGCTCGATCTCCTCGCGCATCGTGGCCCTGCCGAGGCGGGGCAGCAGCGGGTGGCTCCAGGTGTGGTTGCCGATCACATGCCCGTCGTCGGCCATCTCGCGCAGCAGGTCCGGGCTCTCTGCGGCCATTTCGCCGCACACGAAGAACATCGCGCGGACGTCGTGCCGGCGCAGGGTCCGCAGGATGCCCGGGGTGTAGCGGGGGTCGGGCCCGTCGTCGAACGTGAGCACCATCGACCGGTCGCGGCCCGGCATGCGCAGGATCGGCGCCTTGCGCACGTGGGACAGGGCCCTCGTGTGGCGCTGCGGGCCGCTTCCCGCGATGGGCCGCAGCCGGTACGCGGAGGGCTTGAGGGCGCGCGCGGCCTGCGGGCCCCCGGCGGGCGCCCGCCCGGTGGCGGTGGGTCCGGGCGTGGCCGGTCCTTCCGTGCCCGCGCAGCCCGCGGCCGTGGCGAGCCCGAGGACCGCGGCGGCGCGGAGCAGCACCCGACGCCCTGGCGACAGCTGATCGTCTTTCATGACTAATCCGTCGCATGGGCGACAGCCCACCCGGAACATCAACACCCGCGGCGGGCCCCGAAAGCACCCGATCAGACGCGGCGGACGAGGGGGAAGGGGAGGGTCTCGCGGATGGTCAGGCCGGTGAGGAACATGACGAGCCGGTCGACGCCGATGCCGAGGCCGCCGGTGGGCGGCATCGCGTACTCCAGGGCGTCGAGGAAGTCCTCGTCGAGCTCCATGGCCTCGGGGTCTCCCCCGGCGGCGCGCAGTGACTGCGCGGTGAGGCGGCGGCGCTGCTCCACGGGGTCGGTCAACTCGGAGTAGGCGGTGCCCAGTTCGGTGCCGAAGGCGACGAGGTCCCAGCGTTCGGCCAGGCGCGGGTCGGTGCGGTGCTGGCGGGTGAGCGGGGAGACGTCGGTCGGGAAGTCCTTGTAGAAGGTGGGCAGCTCCGTCCTCTCCTCGACGAGCCGCTCGTACATTTCGAGGACGACGTCGCCGCGGCCGTCGTCCGCCGTGTACGGGACGGCGGCCCGGTCGCAGAGCCGGTGCAGGGTCTCCGTCGGGGTGTCCGCGTCGATCTCCTCGCCGAGCGCCTCCGAGATCGCGCCGTAGACGGTCCTGACCGGCCAGGGTCCGGAGATGTCGTGCTCGACGCCGTCCTTGTACGCCACGGGTCTGCCGAAGGCGGCGGTCGCGGCGCCCTGGATGAGTTCGCGGGTGAGGTCGAGCATCACGTCGTAGTCGGCGAAGGCCTGGTAGGCCTCCAGCATCGTGAACTCGGGGTTGTGTTTGTAGGAGACGCCTTCGTTGCGGAAGGTGCGGCCCATCTCGAAGACCTTCTCCATGCCGCCGACGCAGAGCCGCTTCAGATACAGCTCGGGGGCGATGCGCAGGTGGAGGTCGAGGTCGTAGGCGTTGATGTGAGTGGTGAAGGGACGGGCGTTGGCGCCGCCGTGGATCTGCTGGAGCATCGGCGTCTCGACCTCCAGGTAGCCGCGGTCGAGGAGGCCCTGGCGCAGGGCCTGGACGGCGGTGGAGCGGGCCCGGACCACGTCGCGTGCGCCGGGGCTCGCGATGAGGTCGAGGTAGCGGCGGCGCACCTTGGCCTCGGGGTCGGTCAGGCCCCGGCGTTTGTCGGGCAGCGGGCGCAGGCACTTGCCGGTGAGCCGCCAGTCGGTGACGAAGACGGTGAGCTCGCCCCGGTCGCTGGTGCCGACCGTGCCGGTGGCGGTGATGTGGTCGCCGATGTCGGTGCCGGTGGTGAAGCGGTGCAGGGTCCCGGGGCCCGAGGCGGCGCGGGTGAAGGCGAGCTGGCGGTCGCCGGACCAGTCGCGCAGGACGGCGAAGACGACGCCGCCGAAGTCGCGTACGAGCATGACGCGACCGGCGACGGTGACCTGATCGCCCGTCATGCCGGGGTGGATGCGGGCGAGTTCGTGGGTGCGTGGGGGCAGGCCGACCGGATAGGGGTCGATGCCCGCGGAGCGCAGCCGGTCGAGTTTGCGGTGGCGGATGCGGATCTGTTCCGGGAGCTTCGACGTGGGGTCGGCGTCGGCGGTGTCGTCCCGGCCCGCGAGGCCGAGTGCGGCGATGGAGGGGAGGCCCTCGGTGGTGGCGGGCCGGTTGACGCCGCGGGGCTTGTGGCCGTTGCCCCACAGCTTGCGCAGGGACGGCACGGAGACGAAGCCCTCGGCGATGCCGGAGGCGAGGCTGATGCGGGCGAGGGCGCCGCTGTCGCCGTAGCAGATGAAGCGCGGGTACCACTCGGGGTGGTACTTGGCGTTCGAGCGGTAGAGCGCTTCGAGCTGCCACCACTTGGAGAAGAACAGGAGCAGTCTGCGCCACAGCCGCAGCACCGGGCCCGCGCCGATCCGGCCGCCCTCCTCGAAGACCGAGCGGAACACCGCGAAGTTCAGGGAGATGCGGCGCACGCCGGACCTGGGCGCCGCCGCGCACAGTTCGGCGACCATGAACTCCATGACGCCGTTGGGTGCGGTGCGGTCGCGGCGCATCAAGTCCAGGGAGATGCCGTCCCTGCCCCACGGGACGAGGGAGAGCAGCGCGAGGAGCCTGCCGTCGGCGTCCAGGGCCTCGACGAGGAGGCAGTCGCCGTCCTCGGGGTCGCCGAGCCGGTCGAGGGCCATGGAGAAGCCGCGCTCGGTCTCGGTGTCCCGCCAGGCGTCGGCCTTGTCGACGATCTCCTCCATCTCCTCGTCGGTGAGCATGGAGTGGCGGCGGATGCGGGCGGTGGCGCCGGTGCGGCGGACGCGGTTCACGGCCTGGCGGGTGACGCGCATGTCGCGGCCGTCCAGGTCGAAGTCGGCGACGTGCAGGATCGCCTCGTCGCCGAGTTGCAGCGCGCCGAGCCCGGCGCGGGCGTACGCGGTCGCGCCGTCCTCGGAGGCGCCCATCACCGCGGGGGCCCAGGCGTACCGCCGGGCCACGTCCAGCCAGGCGGCGATGGCGTGCGGCCAGGCCTCGCGGTCGCCGACGGGGTCGCCGCTGGCCAGGCAGACGCCGGCCTCGACGCGGTAGGTGACGGCGGCCTTGCCGCTGGGTGAGAAGACGACGGCCTTGTCGCGCCGGGTGGCGAAGTAGCCGAGCGAGTCCTGGTCGCCGTAGGCGCCGAGGAGGGCGCGGATGCGGGGTTCCTCGTCGCCGTGCAGGGCCGCTTCCATGCGCTGGGAGCGGAAGAGGGTGGCGGCGGCGTTGAGCAGGGCGAGGGCGCCGAACAGGCCCAGCCAGAAGTAGAGGGTGCGCGACGGGGTGCCGTCGAAGTAGTCGTGGCCGTGGATCAGCCCGCCGCAGACCCGGTTCGCCGCCCAGAGCAGTCGCTCGCCGCGCACCAGCGTGCCGGGGAACAGTTCCACCAGGCCCCAGCCGACCAGGATCGCCAGGCCGAGGCCCGCGACGAGCACCGCGAGGGCCCGCCGCACGGCGCCGCGCCGGGAGTCCGCGGAGAACTCCTTGCGGGCCAGGATCAGCAGGACGAAGGCGGCGCCGCAGACGACGAAGGAGGGCAGGGACTCGGCCCAGTAACCGAGGGCCGCGCCGAGCACGTCGAAGGCGAGGAGCAGACCCAGATAGGTGACGATGAGCCACCAGGTGACCTTCTTGCGGGCGGCGGTGGCGGCGGCGAGCAGGAAGAGGAAGACGGCGTACGCGAGGTTCGCGCTGACCGGGACCGTGACGAGGTCCAGGAAGCGGATGACGGGCATCAGGAGGCGGCGCAGCGGCGCGATGACGGCGAGGACCGCGCAGAAGACACCGAGGGCTCCGAAGAAGGCGGCGAACCCTTCGGGGACGCGGCCGAGGAAGCCGTCTCGGGAGCGTATCCGCCCGCCGGACGCGGGTGCCTCCGTGCTGACCGTCATGGGCACGACTCTAGGAAGAGGTGCGCCGGGGCGCGCGCCGAGAGCGGCGGGACGGGGCACGGCCGCCCGGAACACGGGCGGTACGACTGCCTCCGCTAACCTCTCGGCGTGAGTGCAGACCAGTCCCAGCAGTTCGAACGCGGCACCGACGGGCCCAAGGTGATCGTGGTCGGAGTCGATGGTTCCGATTCATCGCTCCGCGCGGCGGCATATGCCGGCGGCCTGGCCCGGCGGCAGCGGGCGCTGCTCGCCGTCGTGTACATCCAGCCGGTGCTCGCCGCGGGCGCCGCGTTCGGTGTGCCGGTCGCCGAGACCACCGACGAGATCGCCGAGGGACTGATCGCGGAGATCCGGGCCGCGACGGAGCGGGTGAAGGACATATTCGACGTCCGGTGGGAGTTCCACACGTTCCGCGGCGACCCCTACACCGGCCTGGTCACCGCAGCGGACGACCTGAAGGCCGACGCCGTCGTGGTCGGCGCCTCCGAGCAGGCGGGCCACCGCATCGTCGGTTCGGTCGCCGTCCGCCTCGTGAAGGCCGGCCGGTGGCCGGTGACCGTGGTGCCGTGACCCGCGCGCGCACCTGAATGGCCCCCGCCGTGACGCCCCGGCGGACGCCCGGGGTGTGGCGTCTTCCGTCGCGCCCCGGGCTGGGCCATCATGATCCGCCATCAGCCGACTGCCGTCTGCGAAGAGGTGGAGATCATGTCGGGACTCCGGATGGGACAGGGCGTGCTGCGCCGCAAGCCCATCGAGCACATCGACGAGACGGAGACGGGGGCGGGCGGCGGGCTCGCGAAGACCCTCGGACTCTGGCAGCTCACCGCGATCGGTGTCGGCGGCATCATCGGTGCCGGCATCTTCAGCCTCGCCGGCGCCGTGGCGAACGGCACGGCGGGCCCCGCGGTGCTGATCTCCTTCCTGATCGCGGGGGTCGCGAGCGCGGCCGCCGCCTTCTCGTACGCCGAGTTCGCGGGCATGATCCCGAAGGCCGGGTCGGCGTACACCTACGGCTATGTGGTGCTCGGCGAGCTGACCGGCTGGTTCATCGGCTGGGACCTGCTGCTGGAGTACACCGCCATCGTCGCGGTCGTCGCGATCGGCATCTCCGGCTACTTCGGCTTCCTGGTCGAGGAGCTGGGGGCCGAGCTGCCGAGCTGGATGATGGGTGCGCCGGGCACCGGCGACGGGCACAAGGTCGACCTCTTCGCCGCGGTGCTGTGCCTGTTCATCGCGTATCTGCTGACACTCGGCATCAAGAACGCCGCGCGCTTCGAGATGATCGTGGTCGTGCTGAAGGTGATCGTGGTGCTCGTCGTGATCGCCGTCGGCTTCTTCCACATCGAGACCGGCAACTACGAGCCGTTCTTCCCGTACGGGATCAGCGGCGCGTTCACGGGCGCGGCGACCGTCTTCTTCGCGGTCTTCGGTTACGACGCGATGAGTACGGCCGCGGAGGAGTCCAAGGACGCGCAGCGGCACATGCCGAAGGCGATCCTCTACTCCCTCGCCATCTCGATGGTGCTGTACGTGCTCGCCTGCCTGGTCCTGACGGGCATGCAGAGCTACAAGGACGTCGACCCGGAGAGCGGCTTCTCCACGGCGTTCAAGTCGGTGGGGCTCGGCGGTCTCGCGGACGTCATCGCGGTGGGCGCGATCATCGGCATCCTCACGGTGATGTTCACGTTCATGCTGGGCTGCACCCGGGTGTGGTTCAGCATGTCGCGCGACGGCCTCCTTCCCAAGTGGTTCGCCAAGACGCACCCGACCCGGCACGTGCCGACGCGCGTGACCTGGATCGTGGGGATCGCGTCGGCCGCCATCGCCGGGTTCCTGCCGATCGGCGAGGCGGCCGAACTGACCAACATCGGCATCCTGTTGGCGTTCGTCGTGGTGTGCGTCGCGGTGATCGTGCTGCGCTACAAGCGCCCTGATCTGCCGCGCACCTTCCGCTGCCCGGGGATGCCGGTGGTACCCGCGATCGGCGTGATCTTCTCCATCTGGCTGATCACGTTCCTGCAGTGGCAGACCTGGGCGCGGTTCGCCGTGTGGTTCGCGCTCGGCCTCGTCGTGTACTTCGGGTACTCCTACCGGAAGTCGGAGCTGGCGAAGGCGGAGCGCGGCACCGGGGCGTGACGCGGGTCTACTTGCCCATGACGAGGCCGTGCTTGCCCGCGCCGCGGCTCAGGACGACACGGCGGATGCGGTCGCGTACGTCGCGTACGTCGGCGCCGCGGTCCAGCGCCCGGTTGAGGTTGACGACGCGCATGTCGTCCGGGTCGAACCACATCGGCAGGAACTCGGCCTTCGTCACCTGCCAGCGGGCGCCGGGACGCGCGGGCGGAGCGAAGGTGAAGCGGCCGATGGTGCCCTGGTTGCCGCGCGGGTCGTCGTCGCCCTCGTGGTTGACCATCTCGCCGGCGATCTGGTCACCCATGCCGTAGATCACCCAGGTGCCGTTCACCTTCTCGTAGGCCTGCGGGACGTGGGCGTGCGTGCCGAGGATGAGGTCGATGTCCGGGCGCCCGCCCGTCCGCGACGCCGTGAGCTGCTTGCCGAGCCGCAGCTGCTGCCGGTCAGGCTCGTCCTGCCACTCCGTTCCCCAGTGCAGGCTGACGACCACGACATCGGCGCCCGCCTTCCGGGCCCGCCGGGCATCCGCGACGATCTTGGCGCGGTCGATGAGGTCGACCGACCAGGGCTTGCCCTTGGGAAGCGGATAGCCGTTCGTGCCGTAGGTGTACGCGAGCTGCGCGACCTTGGCGTCACCCGCGCGGAGCCACGCCGGCTTCTTGTCCTCGGCGGCCGAGCGGGCCGAACCCACGTGCTTGACGCCCGCCTTGTCGAGCGCGTCGAGGGTGCGGCGCACCCCTGCCGCGCCGTCGTCGAGGGTGTGATTGGAGGCGGTGGAGCACGAGTCGTACCCGGTGGTCTTGAGGGCGCGGGCCACCTGGGGCGGCGACTTGAAGGCGGGGTAGCCGCTGTAGTCGCCGTCCGCTCCGTAGACGGTCTCCATGTGGCAGATCGCCAGATCGGCCTTGCGGATGACGGGCTTGGCACCCGCGAGCATCGGCGCGAAGTCGTAGCCGTCGCCGTCCGCGTCGGCGCGGGCCTTGCGGATGACCGAGGCGTGCGGCAGGACGTCTCCGGAGGCGGCGAGCGTGAAGCCGCGCCGGTCGGCCGCGGCCATCCCGGCCGGGGAGTGGGCCGGGGCCGGGGCCGAGGAGCACGCTGTCGTGCCCGCGGCGCCCGCGATCAGGAGGGCCGCAGCGGCGGCTGTCGCGGGGCGCGGGCGCAGGGCCCGCGGTCCGTTTCTCGAGGTGACGGTGGTTCGTGTGTGCCGTGTGGTCCGTGCGTGCTGCTTCATGCTCGGGCTCCGTCGGTGGGGGCGATATCCAGCCAGACGAATCCACATACGGAATTATCGGATAATCAAGCAGCAAGGCCGCTGTAGTCGCTGAAACGGCGTCAAACGGCACCGCCTGTGACGCGAACAACACACAGCGGCTCACCTGCGGTGAAACCGGGGCCCGGGTCAAGCCTCCGTAAAGCCCCTTGCTCCGCACCCCTTGCGGGTAATCGGCTGTCCTCACCGTGTGCCGGATTGGGGGGCCAGAGCCGGAGCGCGCGCGGACCGGAGGAAGGCGGAACGGATGCGGCACGAGAGCAGAGGGAACGCGGACGGCCCCAAGGAGGCCGGACTGGCTGTCCCCATGGCGTGGTTGTACGCCGAGTACATCGCCGACGAGCTGCTGCGCACCGGCGATCTGATGCCGCCCACGTCCTTCGAGTACCGGGCGGGGCGCGACGCCCTCGCGCTGACGATCTTCCTGTCGGACAGCGAGGGCGAGCTGTCCGGAATCCGCGTGATCTCCCAGTTGGAGACCTGGCTGAGCCTGACCGCTTATGGCCAGCCGTGGCAGGACTGGGTGCGCGAGCGGATGGCGCTCCGCACGGCGGACGCCGTCGCCGCGGGCGGCCCCCGGCCCGACCTGGAGCTCGCCGACCGGGCGTGGCGCTGGCTGCAGGAGACCGAGCTGCTCGCCCCCGACCTGGACGCGGTGCCCGGCCGCGGCGGGCAGGGCGAGGAGGACGGGCCGAAGGTGTGGACGCCCGCGTGGCGGCTCGGGCTGCCGCTGAGCCACCTGGCGATCCATCTGTTCTGAGCGGGCCGTGGCCTTGAATGATTCGGCGGTCCGCTGCGTACCGGAGGAGGAACACCAGCACCCGGCAGCGACACCGAACGGCAAGGATCGCCATGAGGCCCCTGGAGCGGCATCGTGACGCGGGCGCCTACGCGCTCGGCGTACTGGACGAGGCGGACGCCTTCCGCTTCGAGGATCACCTCGTGGGCTGCCCCGCCTGCCTCTTCTCGCTCGACGAACTCCATACGGCAGCCCTCCAGTTGGAGCTGTACGGGCGGGTGACACCGACGCCCGTCGAGCCGTTCGCCGCGCCCTCTCCGGGCCTGCTGGACCGCCTCCTGCGGGAGGCGGGGCGGCTGCACGGCGCGCGGCGCGGGCGGCGGCTGTGCGGCGTCGCCGTCGGGGTCGTGCTGGCCCTCGGCGCCCCCGCCGTGACCGTCGTGACGGCGGACCAGCCGGGTCCGGTGCGGATCAGCGCGCGGGACGCCCGCAGCGGGGTCTCGGCCACGCTGACCGCCCGGGACCGGGCCTGGGGCGCGGAGATCGGGCTCACGGTGCGGGACGCGGCGGCCGGCGGGCGGGTCTGCGAACTGGTCGCCGTCGGCACCGACGGCTCCGAGCAGACCGTCACGACGTGGCGGGTCCCCGCGCCGACCGTGCGCACCGGGGGCGCCGCTGCCCTGCGCACCGGGCAGACGGAGCGGTACGAAGTGCGCACCGCCGACGGGGAGCCGCTCCTGACCCTGCCGCGCCCGTGACCGGCGCCGCTATTTCAGCAGCCGGGACAGCCGCCGGTCCGCGAGCAGCTTCCCGCCCGTCTGGCACGTCGGGCAGTACTGCAGCGAGGAGTCGGCGAAGGAGACCTCCCTGATCGTGTCGCCGCACACCGGGCACGGCTCGCCGGTGCGGCCGTGCACGCGCAGACCGCTCTTCTTCTCCGACTTGAGGCGGCCCGCCGCGACCCCGCGCGAGCGCTCCACCGCCTCGGTCAGCGTAGCCAGCAGCGCCACATGCAGCCCATGGACTTCCTCCTCGGTGAGGCTCGACGTGAGCCGGAACGGTGACATGCGGGCCGCGTGCAGGATCTCGTCGCTGTACGCGTTCCCGATGCCCGCGATCAGGCTCTGGTCCCGCAACGCCCCCTTGATCTGGCGCCGTTCACCCGCCAGGAGGCGGGCGAACCGCTCTTCGTCGAAGTCGGCGGCCAGCGGGTCGGGGCCGAGGCGCGCGATGCCCGGCAGCTCCCCCGGCGCCCGCGTGACGTACACCGCCAGGCGCTTCTGGGTGCCCGCCTCCGTGAGGTCGAAGCCCTCCCCCGTCTCCAGGGCCACGCGCAGCGCCAGCGGGCCCTTGCCGGGGCGCGGCACGCCGTCGGGGAGCCGGTCGTGCCACCGCAGCCAGCCCGCCCGGGCGAGGTGCGTGACGAGGTGCGTGCCGTCGGCGTCGATGTCCAGGAACTTGCCGTGCCGCTCCACGGCGGTGACGGCGCGTCCTTCGAGGGCGGTGAGCGGTGGGTCGTACGTCTTGAGGACGCTGATCGCGGTGGGCAGGACGCGCACGATCTCCCGGCCGACCAGATGGTCCGTCAGGAACTCTCGCAGCGCTTCCACTTCGGGCAGTTCCGGCATCGTTCTCCCTCACCTCCGCGCTCTGCCCGCGGGCACGACGAACTCGCACCACACGCACTTGCCGCTGCCGCGGGCGTCCACGCCCCACACGTCCGCGAGCCGGTCCACCAGGAGCAGGCCGCGGCCGGACACCCCGGACTCGCCGGCGTCGCGGCGGCGCGGCAGAGCGCTGGACGAGTCCTCCACGTCGACGCGCAGCCGCCGGTCGGTGCCGCTCAGGACCCGCACGGTCACGACCGCGGAACCGTCGGTGTGCATCAGGGCGTTGGTGATCATCTCGTCGGCGACCAGCTCGATCTCGTCGGCCCGCTCGCCCGCGCCCCAGGCCCGCACCGCGGCCCGGATCATGTGCCGGGCCTCGGCGAGCGCCTCCGGGTCGCTCGGCGCGACGTGCTGCCGCAGGCGTCCGCCCGAGCGGGGCGCGTCGGCCGGGCGGCGGCGCAGCAGGAGGAGCGCGGCGTCGTCGTCACCGCCGCGGCCGTCGACGATGCCGCAGAGCCGGTCGGCGAGCCGCTGCAGATCGCGGGGGCCGACGGCGGCGAGCTCCGCCAGGGCCCGCATGCCGTCGTCGAGGTCGGCGCCCGGTACTTCCACGAGGCCGTCGGTGCACAGCAGCAAGGTCTGTTCCGCGTCGAGATCGAGGGTCGTGACCGGATAGTCGAGCCGCCCGAACTCGGCGGACAGGCCGAGCGGCAGGCCGCCGTCGACCGGCACCCGCCGGGAGGATCCGTCGGCGAGCAGGACGAGCGGGTCGAGGTGTCCGGCCCGGACCAGCTGCACCACACCGGTCGACAGGTCCGCCTCCGCGTACAGGCAGGTGGCGAAGCGCTCGGTGTCCAGCTCGTGCAGGAAGCCGGAGGCGCGGGCCATGACGGTGGCGGGCGTGTGTCCTTCGGCGGCGTACGCGCGAAGGACGATGCGGAGCTGGCCCATGACGGCGGCCGCGTGGGTGTCGTGGCCCTGCACGTCGCCGATGACGGCGCCGACGCGGCCCCCGGGCAGCGGGATCACGTCGTACCAGTCGCCGCCGATGTCCCGGCCGAGCGCCGCGGAGCGGTACCGGACGGCGATCTCCGCACCCCGCACGCCGGGGATGGTGCGCGGCAGCATGGCCTGCTGGAGGCCCTGGGCGAGGTCCTTCTCCTGCTCGTAGAACATGGCGCGCTGCAGGCTCTGCGCGATGCTGCTGCTGAGCGCCACCAGGACGTTGCGCTCCTCCTCGGTGAAGCCGGTCTTGTCCTGGTAGAGCAGGCCGAGCGCGCCGATGGGGCGGGCCTGCGCGATCAGCGGGAGGTAGGCGGCCGCGGTGATGCCGAGTTCGTCGATGTGCGGCCAGAGCAGCGGGTAGGACTCGGCGAAGTCGTCGGCCGTCTCGATGTAGCGCGGCGCGAGGGTGCGGACGACCTCGCTCATCGGGTACTCCTCGTCGATGCCCGTGAGGCGGGTGCCGGGCACGAAGCTGCCCGCGGGCCCCTCGGCGACGAGGCGGATGCGGCCCGCCTCGACGAGGCCCATGACGAGGTTCGACGCCCCCAGGTGGGCGAGGCCGTGGGTGTCCCGGAGCACGTCGATGACGTCCCGCACGGTGCGGGCGTGCGCGAGGGCCGCCGTGGTGCCCTGGACGAGGCTGGTGGTGCGGCGCCGCTCGGCCTCCTCGTCGGCCCGCTCGCGCAGCGCGGCCGGGCTGTCGCCCAGCTCCCGGGTGGCGTCTCTGACGATGCCCACGATGCGGCGGGGCCGGCCGGTGGCGTCCCGCTGGATGCAGCCCTGCGTGTGGGTCCAGCGCAGCGCGCCGGTGCGGCAGCGGATGCGGAAGTACGCGCCGTACGTGTCGCTGCCGTCCTTCAGGGCGTGCGAGACGATCTGGTCAAGGCGGTGCCCCTCGACGGTCGGGACGCGGAAGGCGAGGGTCTCTGGCCGGTTGTCGTACTCCTCGGGGCGTACATCAAAGACTTCGTGGGCCGTGGCGTCCATGGTCATCAGGCCCGTGTCCAGGTCCCAGTCGAAGCGGCCCATGCGCAGCGCGGCCCCGTACAGCGCGAGGAAACAGCCGGCCGGCTCCCCGGCCGGCTGTCCGCAGCGGCATTGCCCCGCCGGGTCGTGCTCCATGGGCCCACGCTAGGCGGAGGCCCCCGGGCGCGCACGCGGGAGAGGCGGTGCCCCACTGGTGAGCACCGCTCCCCGCTACGTGTCGGGCACCGCCCTTGCTACGTGTGAGCACCGCCCCCGCTACGCCGACTCGGCGACCTTGCTCTGCACCCGCACCGCGACCTCCGTCCACATCTCGGCGCTCTCGCCGGCGAGGTAGGCCACGACGCCCCTGCAGTGCGGCGGCACCTTGTCGATGATCTGGTCCCACTCCTCCCTGCTGATCGTGTGGATGCTGAGCAGCCGCAGCAAGGTGCGGCCGATCTCGCTGAAGCGCAGCGCCGGGTCGGCCTTGAGCCGCTTGACGGCGGTGGCCCGGTCCTGGGCCGCGTCCCGATCGGGCACGGCCGAGGGCCGGGCGACGCGCGGGGCGGTGCCCCGGTCGTCGCGGTTCGTCTGCTTCCCGCGCTGCGGCACGGGGTCCTCGCCCCGCATCATGCGGTTGCGCACGTCGCGCACCGTCTCCGGCGAGATGGCCGCGACCCTGGCCACCTGGCGCAGCGACAGGCCCGGGTTCTGGGCGATCAGCTCACCGGCGAGCCTGCGCCCCTCCGCGCCGTTGATGGGCCGGACCCGGCCGTCGTGGCCGATCCGGCTCTCGTCGCCCTGCCGGCCGCCCGGGGCGCGCCTGCGGAGGTCCGCGACGGTGCCGGGCGCGATGCCGCTGACCGACGCGATCATCCGGTCCGACCACTGCGGGTGGGAGGCGATGATGCGCGCCGCCGCCCGTTTGCGGTCCGCCGTCGTCAGCGGCAGACCGTGCGTGACGTTCGATTCGACGGCGAGCACGAAGGCGTCGTCCTCCGCGCCGTCGAAGTACTTCACCGCGATCTTGCTGCGCCCCTGGAGTTCGGCGGCGCGCAAGCGGTGCAGGCCGTCGATGACCCGCATCGTCGGGCGGTGCACGGTGATCGGCGGCAGCGGCGTCTGTACGACCGCGAGTGACTGAACGTGCTCCGGATCGACTCCGGTCGTCCGTGGTGAGTCCGTCGTCGACAGCGAGCCGATCTCGACTTCGACGACCATGAGCCGGTCGATCTCTGCGTGCTCAGGTGTTGCCAACTCAACTCCCCCTCAAGCTCTGTTGTCCCCCGTGCGCGCGTCCCGGCACACCGCCCGGCCGCGCCCCAGCGCCGAGTCCCCCTGCCGCCGTCGGTCCGCTCCGCCGTGCGTCACGGTCACGTACGCATTTGCCCTTGGTCGAGGGCCCCTGAAGTGAATGCGTCGCGTGCCCCGCGGGTGTGTTCTCCCGGATTGCAGAATTCACCCGCGCTCGCACCCCGGTCCCTTCGGCGGGAATCCGCGCGCCCGGCCGCGGGCAAATTTCCCCCGACCGGGCACTTTCACCCTAACAACGTGCTTTCCGCCCTGGAACCCCTCACTAATAACGCGCCACGGGTTCCGCCACCCCTATTCACCCCTACCGGCCCGCGCGCCGGCGACCGGCCGCGCGAGGGTGCGGCCCATCAGCGGCGTCAGCGTGTCGACGGCGCTCGCCACCGAACCGATCTCCGTCCGGGTCAGGGCCTGGTCGCCGTCGCAGAGGGCCCTCCCCGGCTCGGGGTGCACGTCGATCATCACGCCGTCCGCGCCGACCGCGAGGGCGGCACGGGTCAGCGGCAGGACGAGGTCCTTGCGGCCGCCCGAGTGCGAGGGGTCCACGATCACGGGGAGGTGGGACAGGCGCTGGACCACCGGCACGGCGCTGATGTCCAGCGTGTTGCGGGTGGCGGTCTCGAAGGTGCGGATGCCGCGCTCGCACAGCACGATGTCGAGGTTGCCGCGCTGCGCGATGTACTCGGCGGCCATCAGCCACTCCTCGATCGTGGCCCCGAAGCCGCGCTTGAGGAGCACGGGCCGGCCGGCCGCGCCGACCTCCTGGAGCAGCGCGAAGTTGTGCATGTTGCGGGTGCCGATCTGCAGCATGTCCGCGTAGGGGGCGACCAGTTCGACGCTGGCCGGATCGATGACCTCGGTGACGACCGGAAGGCCCGTCTCCTCCCGTACGTCGGCGAGGATGCGCAGCCCGGTCTCGCCGAGCCCCTGGTACGCGTACGGCGACGTGCGCGGTTTGAAGGCCCCGCCCCGCAGCAGCGCGGCCCCGGCCGTCTGCGCCATCCGTGCGGCGGCCAGGGTCTGCGAGTGGGTCTCCACCGCGCAGGGCCCGGCGATCACGGTCAGGGTGTCGGGGCCGATGGGCACGCCGCCGACGGTCACGACGGAGCGGTCGAGGTGGTGTTCCCTGCTGACCAGCTTGTACGGCACCGAGATGCGCACGACGTCCAGGACCCCGCGCAGGTGGGACAGGTTGAGGGCGCCGAACGCCGCCACGTCTCCCACCAGGCCGACGATCGTCCGGGTGACGCCTCGGCTGACGAAGGCGTCCCCGCCGGCCGTGCGGACAAGTTCGACGACCGCGTCGACGTCTTCCTGCGTGGCCTCCGGGGCCATCACGACAACCAAGGGGTGCCTCCCGTGAACGGTGTCCCGGCGGGGCGGGACTGATCGCGAATACGTGATATTCCCCGACCGGACCGAAATCCGTCCGCGCTCCGGAAAACCGCGGAAAGCGCAGGGAACCGTCGGGGAAATACGTCGGGCGACCACGGTAGAAGCGCCGGGGCCATTTCCTCAATGAAGACCGGCACTCTTGTCCAACTGCGCAATATCGATGACGCTCTCGCCCGGCCCGTGCGACTCACCCGACTTTCCCCACCCGGCGGACTCACCGGACGCACCGATCTCACCGTGCTCACCGGGCCAGAGCGGAAAGGCGACCTCCACCGCGAGCCCGCCGTCCGGCCGTGCCCGGGCGCTGATCACGGCGTCGTGGGCGAGGGCGATGGCGTGCACGATGGAGAGGCCGAGGCCGTGATGGCCGTCGGCCGCCGTGCGGCCGAGGCGCTGGAAGGGTTCGAAGAGCCGTTCCACCTCGTCCGGCGGCACCCGCGTGCCGGTGTTGGCCACGGCGAGGACCGCGTGCCCGCCCCGGCCGCCGGTGGTGATCCGCACCTGCCCGCCCGGCGTGTTGTGACCCACCGCGTTGTCCACGAGGTCGGACACCAGCCGCTGGACCAGGGCCGGGTCGCCCAGCACGGCCGCGGAACCGATGGCGGTCTCCACCCGCAGCCCGAGCCCCTCGATCCGCGGACGCGAGGCGTGCAGGACCCACTCGGTGACGCGGGCGAGGTCCAGCCGCTCCCGGTGCCCGAGGCCCCGCTGACTGCCCGCGAGCGTCAGCAGCGACTCCAGGAGCCGGGCCTGCTGTTCACTGACCTCCAACAGCCGCTCGAAGTGGGCGCGAAACGATTCCGCGGTGGCGTCGCGGTCGATGAGCGCCTCCTCCAGCAGGGCGTGTTCCAGGGTGAGCGGGGTGCGCAGTTCGTGGGCGGCGTTGGCGACGAAGCGCCGGTGGGAGTCGAGCGCCGTCTCCAGGCGGCCGAGGAGCCCGTCCACGGTGTCGGCGAGGTCCTTGATCTCGTCAGCGGGCCCCTGGACGGCCAGCCGCTCGTGGAGGGTGTGCGCCGAGATGCGGCGGATGGCGCCGGTCATCGCGCGCAGCGGGCGCAGCGCACGCCGGGCGACAAGACGGCCGAGCACGGCGGCGACCACCACCATGGCGGCCAGGGCGATCCCGGACTGCACGAGCAACTCCCGCAGTATGTCCGCGTGCTGACGCACCGCCTGTTCGTGCAGCCGGCCGACGACGTCGCCGGTCTTGGCGGCGGTGCGGGCGCCGGGCCCGGCTCCGGGGCCCGCTCCGGTTCCGGTTCCTTCGACGACCACACGGTCCGCCGGGAACCGGGCGACGAGCAGATACGTGATGGCGAGCAGGACCGCCCCCGAGGCGACGAACAGCGCGCCGTACAGCAGCGTGAGGCGTGTGGTGAGCGAGGGCAGGCGCATGGGTCCCTCAAATCCGGTAGCCGCTCCGAGGAATGGTCTCGATGACGGGCGGGGTGCCGAGCTTCGGCCGCAGGCGGTTGATGGTCGCCTTCACCGTGGTGGTGAACGGATCCGTCGCCTCGTCCCACACCCGGTCCAGGAGCTCCTCGGCCGACACGACCCGGCCCCGGGCCGCCAGCAGGTACTCCAGGACCGCGAACTCCTTGGGCGTGAGCGCGAGACGCTCCCCGGCGCGCGACGCGACCCGCTGCGCCGGGTCGAGTCTGAGGTCGCCGCGGACGAGGACCGGGGGCAGCGCCGCCCGCGAGCGGCGGCCGAGCGCCCGGATGCGGGCCACCAGCTCGGCGTAGGCGAACGGCTTGAGGAGGTAGTCGTCCGCGCCGAGGCCGAAGCCCGCCACGCGGTGGGTGGTCGTGCCGGTCGCCGTCAGCATCAACACCCGGGCTTGGGCGGACTGTTCGGCGAGCCGACGGCACACCTCGTCGCCGGGCACGCCGGGCAGGTCCCGGTCGAGCACGACCACGTCGTAGTCGGCCACGGAGGTGCGTTCGAGGGCGTCCGCGCCGTCGGGGGCGACATCGACCGCCATGCCCTCGCGGCGCAGCACCCGCGCCACCGACTGCGCGAGCTCGGCGTGGTCCTCGACCACCAGGACCCTCATCGCGGGGGCCTCCTCATCGGGGAACTGATCATGAAGTCCACGGTGCCGGAACCGTCGTCACGCACCGGTCACAGCCCGGGCACGCCCGACGCGCCCGGGCTTCCTGTGAGCCGGTCACAGATCTTCGGACCGCGGTGTGACCGACCGCCGCGTAGAAACGGAACCGCACCACCGCGACTGTGCCAGGGCCTCGCGACACCTCGACAAGGAGATGCCGGCCGTGCTCACCAACGGGGAGACGGACATGACCGACGTCCGGTCGTCAGCCCACGTGCAGCCGGTCACAGGCGTCGTGCGACGCGGCCCCCTCGCGGCCCTCCTCCCCCGGTCCCGCGAGGGGGTTCAGCTTGGCCGCGAGGTCCGCCCGCCGCTGGACGGCGAGCTTGCGGTACGCCCGCGTCAGATGCTGCTCGACGGTGCTGATCGTGATGCAGAGCTTGTCGGCGATCTGGCGGTTGGTGTGGCCACGGACGGCGAGCGTGGCCACACGCAGTTCCGCGTTGCTGAGCTCCTCGGGATGTCGGCGGTTCCCGGAGGACCACGGCTGCTCGGCGGGGTGCGGACTGCCGGCGTCGGCCGCGGCCGGCATGCTGGGCACGGGCACTCCGCACTCACCCGCGAGCCGCTGCGCCTTCCTGGCCAGGGCGCGCGCCTGGCCGACCTTGCCGAGCTCGCGCTGCGCGCGGGCCAACTCGTCGGTGGCGCGGACCAGTTCGAGGCGGTGCCCGCGGTCCCGCAGGATGTCGATGGCCTCGCCGAGCAGCGGCGGCCGGTGTGCGGCGTTCAGCGTGGTGGCGAGCATCCGCAGCGAGACGGCTCGCGCGCAGTCGTTCTTCCGGTCGCTCAGGGCCAGTTGCTCCTCGGCCAGGGCCCGGGCGCGGTCGCGGTCGCCCAGCGACAGGTGGGCTTCGGCCGCGTCGGTGCGCCAGGGCACAAGCGCGGGCAGGTCGAAGTCCCAGCGCCGCATGAGGTCCCCGCAGGTGAGGAAGTCGTCGAGTGCGGCGTAGGGGCGTCCGGCCGCGAGGTAGTAGTGGCCGCGGGCGCGCAGGTAGAGCAGGCCGTCGGCGGTCTGGAACGCGGCGTCCGGTACCGGAATGCTGAGATGGGCGGCGGCCTCGTCGAGCCGGCCCATGACGGTCCTGGTGAACACGGCGGTGGCCACGGGCGAGACGACGGCCACGCCCCAGCCGTCCGCGGGGACCAGGGCGAGCGCGGAGCGCGCCGACTCCCGCGCGGCGACGAGTGCGCCCGTCCTGAGCTCGATGCGCGCCTTGGCCGCGGCGAGCAGCGCCTGCCACATGGGAGCGCGCCGCTCGACGGCCTCCTTGAGGAGCGTCTCGCACCAGAAACCCGCCGCGTCCAGGCGGTCGGCGAGGAGCAAGGAGTTGAGCGCGACCAGGAGCGGCGTCAGCGTGCCGTCGTCGAGGCGGGTGCTCTGCAGGATCTGCTCGGCCCGGACCACCACGTCGTCGCCCGGCCCGTCGAGGAGGGCCTTCACCAGGGTGGCGGCCCGCTGATGGGGGCTTCGCGCGAGCGCCGCCGCGTGCTGCGGACTCGTGTCCTCCGCCGTCGTGTGCTCCGGTGTGCCGCCCAGGCAGGCCCCGGCGGAGGCGGGGAGTCCCGGATAGGCGTACGTCATCCAGCGGCGCGGGCAGTCGTGCCGGTACCGGACGCCGGGGCCGGACCGTCCCGGCGACGCGGTGCTCTGCCGCTCGACGGCACGGAGCACGTCGAGGGCGCGCTCCGCCCGGCCGAACCAGAGCAGGTGGCCGACGAGTTCGTCGGCGTCCCGGGTGCCGAGGCGCCCGTCGAGCGCCGCGGCGGTGAGCTCGGGCAGGTGCTGGGCGACACCGGCCGGGTTGACGCGCCAGCCCGCCCGGGTGAGCGCGGCCCGGATCTCCAGGGCCTGGTCCGGGTCGGTGCCGCTGTCGCGGGCGATGCGCAGGCAGGTGAGGGCGAGGTCGATCTCGTCGTCGGCGAGGGCGCGCTCGGCCGCCTCGATCAGGGTGCGCCGCGCCCAGGGCGCGTCGGCCGTCTCCGCCGCGATGAGGTGCCGCACGACGACGGCCGAGGCCGCCCCGTGCTCGTGCAGCACCTGGGCGCAGCGGGCCTCGACGCGGGCCCGGTCGGCGGGCTCCAGGCTCCTGAGCACCGCGGCGCGCCCGGCGTCGTGGCGGAACCAGCCCGCGTCGAGGAGACCCGCCTCGTTCAGTGCCCGCAGGCTGCGCAGGAGCGACTCCCTGCTGGTGCCGAGAACCTCCACCAGTTCGGCGAGGGACATGTCGGCGCCCGCCACCGCGAGGGCCCAGGCGGTGCGCCGCGTGGCGAGGTCGCTGCGGTACAGGCAGGTCGCGACGGCCCGTACGAACGACTCACCCGGCACCAGACCTGCGGACGGTGTGGTTCCGGCGCCCGCGGCGCGGTGGTCCTCGATGAGCGCGCGGGTCAGCAGCGGGCTGCCGCCGCCGATGTGGTGGATCTCCGAGACGAGCTTGCGCGTCCGCCACCCGGGCTCACCGAATAGGGAGATCATTTCTGCGACTCCGGAGCGCCTGAGCGGGCCGAGCCTGATATTTCGGCAGCCCGGCAGACGCAGCAAATCGACGCGCAATCTCGCGTGTCCCGCCAGGAAGCCGCTGTTCTCGCCCAGCACGACCAGAATGCGGCTGACGGCCAGCCTGCGGGCGAGGAAGAGGAGGCATTCCAGGGAGTGTTCGTCGGCATGCCGCGCGTCGTCGATACTGAGCACCAGGGGCCTTTCCCTGGCTTTTTCGAGTAGAATCCCGCAGAGCTCGGGAATCTCGTTCATGGCCACGGCGGGCAGTTCCCCCGCTGCCCGCCGCGACTGGGCCGAGCCGGCGATGAGCTCCACGAGCCGGGCCGCGCGCCGGGCGTCCGCGGCGGGCAGATCGGCGCCGAGGAGCAGTTGCCCCATCACTCCGAGGGGCAGGTCGCTCTCCGCATCCGACGCTGTGGCCTGCAAGTGCAGTGCACCCGAGGCGTGGACGCGCGCCTCGAAAGCGCGCAGCAGCGCGGTCTTGCCACTGGCGACCGCGCCGCTGACCAGAATGACTCCGCCATGCCCGCTCGCACACGAGTCGAGCATGTGTTCCATGATCGAGAGTTCTTCACCGCGTTCCACCAAGTTCATGAGCCGACTTCTCCCCCGCGGCTGACGGCTGATCCGTGAGCGGCCGTAAGACCAGCTGGATCAATTCCATCGACTGAACCGGCCACCCGACGGACGACTCTGCCATATCTGAAAATCAACTACCAGCGTTATTTGACTCAATGCGACGCCATTACCGTCACGAATGCGCCACATCCCCGGCAATCGGACGCAGCCACTCCATATCATTCGGAAACTCTTGCGTATTTGCCTGATGACGGAACTCGGCGAATTTCGGGAAGGCTGCTGCCGACCGGACGAAAAGACCACCGTGGCGAATGGGACGGCAGCGACGAGAGGGCCGGGGAACGATTGGCCCGTTCCGCATGGCTCTCCCACCCGCCGTCTGACCGGTTCGGGTCGCCCCCGGCGGACCCGCAGACCGAGGGGAGGCACCCGCGCGGGACGGCCGAACCGCCTGGCCGACGGCACAATGGGCACGTGGAGTGGTTCACCGCGGACGCGTACTGGTTGAGCCGGCTGATCTTCCAGCGGGCCCTGGCCGCGCTGTATCTCGTGGCCTTCCTGGGAGCCGCCCTGCAGTTCCGGGCGCTCATCGGTGAGCGCGGAATGCTGCCGGTGCCGCGGTACGTCGCACAGGTGCCGTTCCGGCGGGCGCCGAGCCTCTTCCAGCTCCACTACTCGGACCGCTTCTTCGCGCTCTGTGCCTGGGCGGGCTGCGCGGTGGCGGTGGCGCTGCTGGCCGGTGCGGACGGGCTGCTGCCGCTGTGGGGCGCGATGCTGCTGTGGCTGGTGCCCTGGGCGCTGTACCTCTCCATCGTGAACGTGGGCCAGACCTGGTACGGCTTCGGCTGGGAGTCACTGCTCCTGGAGGTGGGGTTCCTCGCGGTCTTCCTCGGCAACGACCGGGTGGCGCCGCCCGTTCTGGTGCTCCTGCTCCTGCGGTGGGTGCTCTTCCGCGTGGAGTTCGGCGCCGGGCTGATCAAGATGCGCGGTGACGCGTGCTGGCGCAAGCTCACGTGTCTGTACTTCCACCACGAGACGCAGCCGATGCCCGGCCCGCTGAGCTGGTTCTTCCACCACCTGCCGAGGCCCGTGCACCGGGTGGAGGTCGCGGCCAACCACGTCACCCAACTAGCCGTACCGGTCTTGCTGTTCACGCCGCAGCCGGTGGCGACGGGTGCGGCCTCCCTCATGATCGTGACCCAGCTGTGGCTGGTCCTCTCGGGCAACTTCGCCTGGCTGAACTGGCTCACCATCGTGCTCGCGGTCTCCGCACTCGACCTGTCCGCCTGGCACACGGCACCCCCTGTCGGTGAGGCACCCCTCTGGTACGTGGTGGTGGTGACCGCGGTCTCCGCGCTGCTCCTGGCGCTGAGCTACCGCCCGGTGCGCAACCTGCTGTCCCGGCGGCAGGTCATGAACCGCTCGTTCGACCCGTTGCACCTCGTCAACGCGTACGGCGCGTTCGGCAGCGTCAGCCGCGTCCGCCAGGAGGTCGTCATCGAGGGCACGGCGGACGAGGTGCCGCGCGAGGACGGCGACTGGCGGGCGTACGAGTTCAAGGGAAAACCCGGTGACGTGCGCCGCTGGCCGCGCCAGTTCGCCCCGTACCACCTGCGGCTCGACTGGATGATGTGGTTCGCCGGGCTCTCCCCCGCGTACGCCCGCTCGTGGTTCGGGCCGCTCGTGGAGCGCCTCCTGGACGGTGACCGGGACACGCTGCGGCTGCTGCGGAGTTCGCCGTTCCCGCCCGACGCCCCGCCCGCGTACATCCGCGCCCGGCTCTACCGCTACCGGTACACGACCCGGCGCGAGCTGCGCGAGACGGGCGCCTGCTGGGAGCGTACGTACGTCCGTGAGTTCCTGTCGCCGACGCGGCTCGCCCCGCCCGCTCAGAGGCCGTAGACGCGCCGGGCCGTGCCACCGAACACCTCGACGCGCTCAGCCGGGTCCAAGTAGCCCGTCAACAGCCGTGCGGCGTCCAGGACTTCGCCGTAACCGGCAGCGAGCGTGCTGACGGGCCAGTCGGAGCCGAACATCAGCCGCCGCGGCCCGAACGCCTCGACCACGGTGTCCGCGAAGGGCCGCAAATCGTCGATGGTCCACGTCGCGTGGTCCGCCTCGGTGACCATGCCGGAGAGCTTACACACGGTGTTGGGACGCGCGGCGAGCGCACGGACCGCGGACGCCCAGGGTTCGACGGCCCCCGACACGATGGGCGGCTTGCCCAAGTGGTCCAGTACGAAGGTGAGTTCGGGCAGGTCGGCCGCCGCCTTGGCGCAGGCGGGCAGCTGATGCGGCAGGACGACGAGGTCGTAGGCGAGGCCGGCGGCGGCGACTGCCGCCAAACCCCTGCGGACGTCGGGGCGCAGCAGCCACTCCGGCTCGGGCTCGCCCTGCACCTGGTGGCGGATGCCCACCAGGTGCTGCCCGCCCGGAAGTTCGCGGAGCGCGGCCAGCGTGTCGGCCACGTCCGGACGGGTGAGGTCCGTCCACCCGACGACCCCCGCGACGAGTTCGTGGTCCGCCGCGAGTGCGAGCAGCTCCGGGGTCTCGTCCGGGACGGTCACGGTCTGGACGAGGACCGTGGCGCCGACCCCCGCCGCGCGGGCCTCGGGCGCGAGGTCGGCCAGGGTGAAGTTCCTGCGGAGCGGCGCGAGGGCGTCGCCGGTGATCCACTCCTGGTCGCGCACGGAGAGGTCCCAGACGTGGTGGTGGGCGTCGACGAGGAGCGGCCCGGTCCCGGTCACGGCAGCTCCCACACGACGGGCAGTCCGGCGTCGGCGCCCTCGGCGGAGTAGTCGTGGGCCACGTCGAGCAGTTCGGCCATCCGGGCCTGCCAGGCGATGTTGACCGGAAGGCGCTCCAGTTCGGCGAGCACGCGCCCGTAGTCCTCGCACTCCAGGAGGTGGAAGAGGTCGGTGCCGCTGCGCCAGATCGTCCAGGACGACACACCCGCGGCACGGATCGCGGCGGTGAGTTCGGCGGGCACCTCGCGGTGCGCGGCGTCGTAGGCGTCGACGCGGTCGGCGCGGACCTTGGTGTGCAGGGCGACTCTCACAGCCGGTGCCTTCCCCGTACGTCCCCCCGTATGTCTTCCGGCCCGGCTTCCCGTGTCTCTCCGGGGACCGGCACCTCCGGCGGCAGCAGCCCGGTCTCCCTCGCCTCCTGCCAGAAACCGGCGGGCACCTCGGCGGCGAACTGTTCGGCGGCGTCGGTGACCTGCTCGGGCGCGCGGACGCCGACGAGCACGCTGGCGACGGCCGGGTGGCCGGAGGGGAAGGCAAGCGCGGCGGCCCGGAGCGTGGTGCCGTGCCGTTCGGCGACCGCCCGCAGGGCCCGGGCGCGCGCCAGCAGTCCGGGCGGCGCCTCGGTGTAGTCGAAGCGTGCCCCGGGCCTGGGGTCGGCGAGCAGGCCGGAGTTGAAGACGCCGCCGATGACGACCGAGGTGCCGCGCTCGCTCGCCGCGGGCAGCAGTTCGGTGAGGGCCCGGTGGTCGAGGAGTGTGTAGCGGCCGGCGCAGAGCACGGCGTCGACGTCGGTCTCGCGGACGAAGCGGGTGAGCATCTCCGCCTGGTTCATGCCCGCGCCGATCGCGCCGACCACGCCTTCGGAGCGAAGCTTCTCCAGCGCCGGATAGCCCTCGCGGAAGGCCTCTTCGGCGTGGTCGTCGGGGTCGTGCAGGAAGACGACGTCGACGCGGTCGACGCCGAGCCGGTCGAGGCTGGAGTCGAGGGAGCGGCGCACGCCGTCCGCGCTGAAGTCCCAGATCCTGCGGTGCGTGCGCGGCACCGCGAAGCCGCCGTCGGCGAGGTCGTCGCCGGTCACCACATCGGCGGGCGCCAGGAGCCTGCCGACCTTCGTCGAGATGACGTACGAGGAGCGGTCCCGGCCGCGCAGCGCCTCGCCCAGCCTGCGCTCGGACAGGCCGAGGCCGTAGTGCGGGGCGGTGTCGAAGTAGCGGATGCCCACGTGCCAGGCGCGGTCGAGGGCGGTGGCCGCCTGTTCGTCGGTGACCGGCGCGTACAGGTTGCCGATACCGGCGGCGCCGAAGGACAGCTCGGTCACCTCGACGCCACTGCGTCCGAGGGTGCGCCGCCGCACCGGGCCGCTCACCGGTTCACCGGCCGGAGCCGCAGGCCCTGCATGCCGCCGTCGACGGCGAGCGCGGTGCCCGTGGTGGCTCCGGAGAGGGGGCTCGCCAAGTAGGCGATGGCGCCCGCGACCTCCTCCGCGGTGACGAGGCGGCCGGTGGGCTGGCGGGCCGCGAGCGCCGCCCGTTCGGCGGCCGGGTCGGGGGCGGCGTCCAGGAGCCGGCCGATCCACGGCGTGTCGACGGTGCCGGGGTTGACGCAGTTGACGCGCACCCCTTCGCGCACGTGGTCGGCGGCCATGGCGAGGGTGAGGGAGAGGACCGCTCCCTTCGACGCCGCGTACAGGGCGCGTTGCGGAAGGCCGGCGGTCGCGGCGATGGAGCAGGTGTTGACGATGGCCGCGCTCGTCGAGACGCGCAGGTGGGGCAGGGCGGCGCGGCTGGTGCGGACGACGCCGAGGACGTTGACGTCGAGGACGGTGTGCCACTGGGCGTCGTCGTTGTCCTCGACGGTGCCCTGCGCGCCGATGCCCGCGTTGTTGACCAGGACGTCGAGGCCGCCGAGGTCGGCCGCGGCAGAGGCGACGGCCTCCCGTACGGACGCGTCGTCGCTGACATCGGCGACGTACGCGCGAAGGGGCTCGTGCACCCCGCTCGGGTCGAGGTCGAGGACGGCCACGTCCGCTCCGCGCGCGGTGAGGAGTTCGGCGGTGGCCCGGCCGATGCCGGACGCCCCGCCGGTGACCAGGGCCTTGAGCCCCTGGAAGTCGGTCATGCGGCTGCTCCCTTGTCCTGTGCGAGGTGGTCAGGTGCGGGGCCGTCCTCCACGGGGCCGTCCTGTGCGAGGTCGGCGGCCCAGAACGTGCCGTCCGGATAGGTGAACTCGGCGACGGACTCGGCCCGCATGGTCGCCGAGAAGCCCGGTGCGGTCGGGGCCGTGTAGTGGCCCGCGCCGATCACCACCGGGTCGGTGAAGTGCTCGTGGAGGTGGTCGACGTACTCGATGACGCGGTTCTCGGTGGTGCCCGCGAGCGCCACGTAGTCGAACATCGACAGGTGTTGGACGAGTTCGCACAGGCCGACGCCGCCCGCGTGCGGGCAGACGGGCACGCCGAACTTGGCGGCGAGCAGCAGGATGGCGAGGTTCTCGTTGACCCCGCCGACCCGTGCCGCGTCTATCTGGAGGATGTCGATGGCGCCGGCCTGGAGGAGCTGTTTGAAGACGATGCGGTTCTGCACGTGTTCGCCGGTGGCGACCTTGACGGGGGCGACGGCCGTGCGGATCGCGGCGTGGCCGAGGACGTCGTCGGGGCTGGTGGGCTCCTCGACCCAGTAGGGGTCGAACTCGGCGAGGGCGCGCGTCCACCGGACGGCCTCGTCGACGTTCCAGCGCTGGTTGGCGTCGACGGCCAGGCGGATGTCGGGGCCGATGGCCTCGCGGGCGGTGCGGCAGCGGCGGATGTCGTCGGCGAGATCCGCGCCGACCTTCAGCTTGATCTGGGTGAAGCCGTCGGTGACGGCCTGCCGGGCGAGCCGGGTGAGCTTCTCGTCGCTGTAGCCGAGCCAGCCGGGCGACGTGGTGTAGCCGGGGAAGCCGTGCTCCTTGAGCCGGGCCGTGCGGTCCGCAGCGCCCGCGCGGCCGGACCGCAGCAGCCCCAGGGCCTCGTCCGGGGTGAGGGCGTCGGCGATGTAGCGGAAGTCGACCTGGGAGACGAGCCATTCGGGCGTGGCGTCGGCGAGCAGCTGCCACAGCGGCTTGCGGGCCCGCTTGGCCGCCAGGTCCCAGACGGCGTTGACGACGGCGCCGATGGCCATGTGCATCACGCCCTTCTCGGGGCCGAGCCAGCGCAGCTGGCTGTCGCCGACGAGGTCGCGGTTGAGCGTGCCGGGGTCGGCGCAGAGCTCGTCGACGGGGCGGCCGATCACGTGGTGGCGCAGGGAGTGGATCGCGGCGACCTGGACGTCGTTGCCGCGGCCGATGGTGAAGGTGAAGCCGTGCCCCGCCAGGCCGTCGCCCGCGTCGGTGCGCAGCACCACGTAGGCGGCGGAGTAGTCGGGGTCCGGGTTCATCGCGTCGGACCCGTCCAGTTCCCGTGAGGTCGGGAACCGTATGTCGTAGGTGTCGACCGCGGTGATGCGGCAGGTGGTCGGGGACACAGGAGGCCTTTCCGGAAGGGGCGGGTCGCGCAGGCAGGGGGCGGCGGACCGTTGCGGGGTCAGTCCTGTGCGCGGCCCGTGGTGACGCGCGCGATCATCAGGGCGACCAGGATGATTCCGCCGTAGATGGCCTGGATCCAGAAGGACGGCACCTGGGCGAGGGTGAGCAGGTTCTGTACGACACCGAGGAGCAGGACGCCGGTGAGGGCGCCGGACATGGTGCCCTTGCCGCCGTCGAGGCTGATGCCTCCGATGACGGCGGCGGCGAACACCGTGAAGATCATGTTCTGGCCCTGGTTGGCGTTGATGGCGCCCACGTAGCCGGTCTGCATGAGCCCGCCGATCGCGGCGAGTGCTCCCGCGACGACGAACACGCCGAGCATGACGCGTTCGACGCGGATGCCGGCGGCCCGCGCCGCTTCCGGGTTGCCGCCGATCGCGTACAGGGCGCGGCCCACGCGGTGGTACTTGAGCACGAAGCCCGCGATGCCGAAGGCGGCCGCCGCGAGCCACACCGACAGGGGGACGTGCAGGAAGGTGGAGGTGGCGAGGGTGTAGAAGGCCTCGGGCATGCCGAAGAGGGTCTTGCCCTCGGTGGCGCCGACGAGCAGGCCGCGCAGCACGATGAGCATGGCGAGCGTCACGATGAACGCGTTGAGCTTGAGCTTGACGACGAGGACGCCGTTGAAGGCGCCGATGGCCGCGCCGACGAGCAGGATGGCGAGGATGCCGACGGCGGCGGGCAGGTCCGTGCCGAATCCGGCCTGGGCGGCGGGCAGCACGAGGAGCGCGCCGACGGCGGGCGCGATGCCGACGACCGACTCCAGGGACAGGTCGAACTTGCCGGTGATGAGGACGAGCGACTCGGCGAGGACGACCATCGCGAGCGCGGCGGACGCGCCGAGGACGGAGATGAGGTTCCGCTCGGTCAGGAACGTGTCGTTGAGCAGTGCGCCGAGCAGTACGAGCAGCAACAGGGCGGGAACCAGGGCAAGTTCGCGGGCACGGCGCAGGAGTACGGATCTGGCCGAGGGTGCGTCGCGGCCCGGCCGTCCGGGGGTGGCCGCCGTCGCGGCCGGGGCCTTGAGGTCAGCCATGGTGGTCTCCTTGTGGTTCGCCTGAGGGTGCGTTGTGGCTGGTCGCGCGGTTCCCCGCGCCCCTGACGGGGTTCGTCCGGTCCACGCCCTCGATGGACGCGATCAGGTCGTGTTCGTCGAAGCCCACCGCGTGCTCCGCGACGATCCGGCCGTGGAAGAGGACCAGCACGCGGTCGCAGCGGCGCAGGTCGTCGAGTTCGTCGGAGACGACGAGCACGGCGGTGCCGTCCTCGCGGGCGTGGTCCACGCGGGCGAGCAGGGACTCCTTGGATTTCACGTCGACGCCGGCGGTCGGGTTGATGAGGACGAGCAGACGCGGGTCGGAGGCGAGGGCGCGGGCCATCACGACCTTCTGGGCGTTGCCGCCGGAGAGGTCGGAGACGGGCTGGTCGGGGCCGTCGGCGTGGATGTCGAGGCGCTCGATGAGGTCGTCGGCGAAGCGGCGTCTGGCGTCGGTGCCGACGAAGCCGTGGCGGCCGAGCCGGTCGAGGACGCTCATCGTGGCGTTGTCCCCGACGGTCATGCCGTTGACGAGGCCCTGGACGTGGCGGTCGCGCGGGACGCAGCCCACTCCGGCGCGCAGGGCGGCGGTCACATCCCCGAACGGCAGTCGCTCGCCGCCCAGTCGGGCGGAGCCCGCGGTCGGGGTGTGGAGTCCGGCGAAGCTCTCCGCGAGGTGGATCTTGCCGCTGGCGCTGGATCCCGCGAGGCCGACGACCTCGCCCCGGCGCACGGTGAGGTCGATGTCGGCGTACGACTCGCCGGTCAGGCCCTTGACGTCGAGCATCACGGGGGCGTCGGCGGGGACCCCGGCGCGTGCGACGGCGTCCTCGGCGTCGGCCTGCCGCGCGATGACCTCGCCGGCCATGGCCTCCACCAGCGCGGCGCGCGGCAGCTCGGCGACGGGTGCGCTGGTGATCCAGCGGGCGTCGCGCAGCACGGTGACGGTCTGGCACACCTCGTACACCTCCTGGAGGTGGTGCGAGATGAACAGGAAGGTGACGCCGGAGTCCTGGAGGGCGCGCATGCGGGTGAAGAGGCGCTCGATCTCTCGGTTGTCGAGCTGCGCGGTCGGCTCGTCGAGGACGATGAACCGCGCGCCGAAGCTCAACGCGCGGGCTATCTCGACCATTTGGCGGTCCTCGACCTTGAGGTCGGCGGTGCGGGCCTCGGGGTCGACGCGGACGTCCCAGGTGTCGAGGACCCGGGCCGCCTCGGTGCGCAGCCGCCGCCAGCTGATGAAGCCGCCGCGGCCCGTCGGCTGCCGGTTGATGAAGAGGTTCTCGGCGACCGTCAGGTCCGGTACGACGGTGGGCTTCTGGTAGACGCAGGCCACCTTGCGGCGCCAGGCGTCGCGGTCGGTCAGCGGCGGCGCGGGCTCCCCGTCGAAGCGGACGGTGCCCGCGTCGGGTGCCTGGAGGCCGGTGAGGACGGTGACGAGGGTGGACTTGCCCGCGCCGTTGCGGCCGACGAGGGCGTGCGACTCGCCCGGCAGGACGGTGAGGCGGCCGTCCCGCAGCGCGACGGTGGGCCCGTACCGTTTGACGATGCCGGACGCCTCGACGAGCGGGACGTTCCTCGGGTGCGCGCTCATTCGACCGTGTTGCCCCACAGCTCGGCGTCGTCGACGTTCTCCTCGGTGACGAGCGGGGCGGGCAGTTGGTCCTCGAGGATGCCGCTGGGCAGCTTGACGATGGTCGAGCCGTGGTCGGTCGGGCCCGGCTTGAACTTCTCGCCCTTCATCGCCGCCTTGATGTAGTGCATGCCGTACTTGGCGTAGGCGTCGGCGGGCTGCGAGACGGTGGCGTCGATGTGCCCCTTGCGGATGGCGTCGAACTCCTGCGGGATGCCGTCGTTCGAGACGACGGTGATGTGCCCCTTCTCGCCCGCCTTCTTCAGCATTCCCTTGGACTTGAGGGTCTGCAGGGTGGGCGCGAGGTAGACACCGCCCGCCTGGAGGTAGATGCCCTTGATGTCGGGGTGGGAGTTCAGCAGCGTGTCCAGCTTGGCGGCGGCCGTGTCGGACTCCCACTTGGCGGGGATCTCCAGGACCTTCAGCTTCGGGTGCTTCTTCTGCACGCAGTCGCGGAAGGCCTTGGACCGCTCTCGGCCGTTGACGGACGCGAGGTCCCCCATGACCTGCACGACCTTGCCGGTCTTGACCCGGCCGCCGAGGTAGTCACAGGCCTTCTCGCCGTACGCGACGTTGTTCGCCCGCACCACCATCGCGACCTTGCCCTTCTCGGGCGCGACGTCCACGGCGACGACGGGCACGCCCTTGCGCTCGGCCTGGTCGAGGCCCGCGGCGATCGCGGCGCTGTCGAGCGGCGCGACGACGAGGCCCCGCACGCCCTGGTTCAGCTGGTTGTTGATGTCGGTGATCTGCTGCGAGGGGTCGCTGTTGGAGTTGACCGTCTTCATCGCGTCGACGTCCTCGGACTTCGCCATCTTCGGGACGTAGTCGTTGTACGACTGCCAGAAGGGTGAGGTCAGCAGGGGCAGGATCACCCCGACCTTGCCTTCCCCGCCGCCTCCGCCGCCGGGCGACGCGGCGTCCTTCGTACTGCCGCACGCGGCGAGGACGAGGGACGCGCAGGCGGCCGCGGCGGCGGCGCGCACCGCCCGCGACGTCCGCGTGCTGCTGGGCCTGTTGCGCACTTTCCTGCCGGCCATCTGACGGCTCCTCACCGAAGGTGAACGAAGAAGGGTGGAGCGTGATCGAGAGTGATCGAGCGGGTTTCCGGGGCCTGATGACGCGAATATTTATCAGACCACTTGCCGCCCACAACACCCCTCGACGCCGACTTTTCGCGGTTTCCGGCCGTAGTGGTCGGATCACATCTCTGGCTAGACTGCGGCGCACTCGGCCAGCAGAGGAGCGTTACGTGGACCAGCCAGAGCAGTCCGCCCCGCAGAAGGGCACCGTGACGCAGCGGGCCATCGAGCAGATCAAGGCGATGATCGGCGAGGGCCGTCTCGAACCGGGCCAACGCCTCCCCACCGAACGGGACTTGGCCGTCCAGCTGGGCATCTCCCGCAGCTCCATGCGGGAGGCGATCCGCGCGCTCACGGTGCTCGGCGTCCTCGAAGCACGGCACGGCTCCGGCATCTACGTCACGCAGCTGGAGGCCGGGGACCTCCTGGAGACCTTCGGCGTGGTGGCGGACCTGTCCCGCGGACCCCAACTCGTCGAGCTCCTGGAAGTACGCCGCGTCCTGGAGTCCACGGCGACCGCACTGGCCGCGGCCCGGATCACGGAGACCCAACTGGCCGACGTGGAGAAGCATTTGGAGGCCATGAACGCCACCGACGACCCGGAGGAGATCCTCTCCCACGATCTGGCGTTCCACCGCACGATCGCCTTCGCGGCGGGCAACGACACGATGGCCGCGATACTGGAGGGCCTCTCCTCGCGCACGTTCCGCGCACGGGTGTGGCGCGGCTACCAGGAGGAAGGCGCCTTCGAACGCACCCGCCGCGAACACGCCCGCATCCACCGGGCACTCGTGGCACGCGACCCGGAGGCGGCCCGGGCCGCGGCGGCGGCGCATGTGGGCGAGGTGGAGGACTGGCTGCGGGCGCAGTGGGAGGGGTGAACTGTGGGCGCAGTGGGAGGGGTGAACCCAGCTGGTCGGCGCGGTCAGTCGTCGGCCAGGGTCCGCTCGATCCGCCCGACGAAGGCCCGGGCCAGCTCTTCGAGCTGCGCCTCGTATCCCGGCAGGTCGCCCACCTCTCCGAGCCGCAGCCAGGCCACGGTGCTGCCCACCCGGACGACGGCCATGGCGTTCGTGCTGTCCTCGGGCTCCTTGTAGTACGTGAAGGTCGAGCTCTTGTCGCCGAGGGGCGGCAGCGAGAGCGGTGTCGTCCTGTCGTAGCCGGACTGATCCTCGACGAGCTGCTGGTGCGCGCGTCCCGCCTGGGCGGGCGAGGTGCAGGCGAAGATCCGGAACTCGGCGCGGACGTAGCCGGACTCCGGCGACGCCAACGCGTACAGCACGCCTCCCTCGTGACAGCCGCCGGACCGCTCGGCCTCCTTGGCGCCGGCCCTGCCCTGCGGGACCCAGCCGGGCCGCAGGTCCTGCCGGGCGGGCAGGGCGCCGCGCGTCTGCGCCACGGTCAGCGCGCGGGTGCGGTCGGCCGCGCCGCTGCCGGTGTCCGCGCCGGCAGTCCCCTTCCCCTCCGACGCGCCCTTGCCGTCTCCCTCAGCGCTCCGCTGCGCCGTGGTGTCCCGGGGGCCGTCGTCGGTGAGGAGCCGCGTCCCCCCGTACACGCCGAGCGCCACCAGGGCGAGCAGCAGTACGCCGGTCAGCGCGAGGACCGCGAGGGGACCCGGGGACTTCGTGACGGTCAGGGGCCCGAACGAGATCTGGCTGCGCGAGATCGTGCTGCGGTCGATGACCATGGAGTCGCGGTAGTACGTCGTGGGCGCGTGGAGGTGGAAGGCCAGCTGACGCTCCAGCTCCGGGTCGCCGTCGATCTCCTCCCGCAGGACCGCCTGCGCCGCCGCGCGTGCGGAGTCGCCCGCCTCCGCGTCGTCGAGTCCGGCCAGCGCCGCCCGCCCCGCTCGGTTCCGGCGAGCCGGGCCCGCACCAGCTCGGTGACGGCGACCCCCGCCCCCTCCCCGACGCCGCTCGCCGCCCCCGTCGCCACGGCGGTGACCACACCCACCGCCATGGCCGCGAGCTCCGTCGACCCCATGCCGTACCCCCGCTGCTCGACAGCCCCAGGGGCTCATCATGTGCCACCTGCCCACCGCCCGGGCACCCCTCGGCGGCAAGGCGGCCGAAAGAAAAGCGCGCGACGGTCGCGAGGTGTTCTGGCACCATCCCCCCGTGATCACCGACTCGCGCGCCACCCCGCTCCTGACCGCGGCCGTCCGCAACAACGCCGCCTGGTGCGACGCCGTCTGCCGGTCCCACGGCGTGCCCGGTGCCGTCGAAGGCGGTGTCTGGGCCAGTCCCCGGCGTACTCCCCCGCTGTACCCCGACGCCGTGACGCTCTCGCCCGACGTGACGCCCGACGCCGTACTCCCCCGCATTGATCTCGCCTCCCCCGGCGCCTCCGTCAAGGACAGTTTCGGCACGCTGGACCTGTCCGGGGCCGGTTTCGAGGTGCTGTTCGAGGCGCGGTGGATTCACCGGCCCGCGGTGGAACTCGTGCCCGGGCCGGAAGGCTGGCGACCCGTCGAAGACGCCGCCGGGCTCGCCGCGTGGGAAGCCGCGTGGAGCGGCGACGGGCAGAGCGGCGATCTGTTCCGGCCGTCGCTGATCGAGGACGGAGCGGTGTTCCTGGCGGGCACGGGCGAGGGACGCATCCATGCGGGTGCCGTCGCCTACCCCGGCGCCGGAGTCGTCGGCATCTCCAATCTCTTCGCCGCCGACGACGGTCTCGACACCGCATGGCGCTCCTGTCTGGCCGCCACGGCCCGGCTCTGGCCCGGTGTGCCGGTCGTCGGCTATGAGCACGGGGACGACCTGACCGCCGCACTCCGCCACGGCTTCGAACCCGTCGGCCCGCTGCGCGTGTGGCTGCGGGCCGACGGGTGAGGGACTGCTCGGAGGGCGTCAGGCCCGCGTGAAGCGCAGCGTCACCAGCTCGAACGGCCGGAGCTTCACCGACACCGCGCCAGCTGCGAGGTCCGGTGCCGGCACCCCGTCGAGCGGCCGCTCCAGCAGGTCGGTCACCGTGACCGAGCCGACCGGGAAGCCCGCCGTCAGGGTGGGGCGGGCCCGGCCGCCGTGTGCCTCGTGGAAGCGGACGACCACGTCACCGCTCCCGTCGTCGGCGAGCTTGACCGCCGTGACGACCACCGCGTCGTCGTCGACCGTCACCAGCGGCGCCACCTCGGAGCCACCGGTGAGCCGGCGCTCGGGCAGGTTGACGCGGTAGCCCTCGCGCACCGCGTCGCCGATCCCCGCGCCCGGCACCAGCGCGTGCCGGAAGCGGTGCACGCCCTGGTCCGTCTCGGGGTCGGGGAAGCGCGGGGCGCGCAGCAGCGAGACGCGGACCGTCGTGGTCGTGCCGGAGTCCTCGGCGCGGACGGCACGGGTCACATCGTGGCCGTACGTCGAGTCGTTGACCAGGGCGACGCCCCAGCCCGGCTCCTCGATGTGCACGAAGCGGTGGTTGCACGCCTCGAACTTGGCGGCCTCCCAGCTCGTGTTGGTGTGCGTGGCGCGGTAGAAGTGGCCGAACTGGGTCTCCGACGCGTACCGCTCCGCGTGGATGTCCAGCGGGAAGGCGAGCTTGAGGAACTTCTCCGTCTCGTGCCAGTCGACCTCGGTGTCGATGTCGAGGCGCCGACTGCCGGGGGTGAGCGAGAGCACCTGCGTGAGGCGCGAGTCGCCGAAGGTGCGCACGACCCGGACCGACGCGCCCTCGCCCGCCACGACCTCGTCGGCGTCCGTGAGGTCGCTGACGGTGTTGCGGTAGAACTCGTCGACGTCCCACGCGTCCCACATGTTCGGGAAGTCGGCGTGGAGCTGCGGCAGGTTCGCCGCCTGCCCGGGCGGGACGGTCTCCCGGCCGCCCACGAGGTCGTACGCGGAGACGACCAGGCCGCGCCCGTCGATCTCGACCCGCAGCAGGCCGTTGTCGAGGACGAAGCCGCCCTCCGCGCGCGGGGTGACCGTCGCCTCGCCGTCGGTCTCGGCGGTCCCGGCACCGCCCGCGGGGACGCCGTCGCGGGTGTGGGGCGTGGAGTTGAAGACCAGGGTGCCGGTCCCTTCACCGGCGAGTGCGCGCTGCGCCTTGTCGATGATGCCGTCGAGTTCCTGGGCGAGCGCCGCGTAGGTCGCGCGGGCCTCGCGGTGCACCCAGGCGATGGACGAGCCGGGCAGGATGTCGTGGAACTGGTGGAGCAGCACCGTCTTCCAGATGCGGTCCAACTGCTCGTAGGGGTAAGCGAATTCCTCGCACCGGACGGCGGCCGTCGCGGCCCACAGCTCCGCCTCGCGCAGCAGGTGCTCGCTGCGGCGGTTGCCCTGCTTGGTGCCCGCCTGACTGGTGAGAGTCGCGCGGTGCAGTTCGAGGTACAGCTCGCCGACCCAGACGGGGGCGTTCGGGTACTCGGCCTCGGCCTTCTCGAAGAACTCCTGCGGCGTCTCCCACTGAACCGTCGCCGAGCCCTCCAGGTCCCGCATCCGCGCGGCCTTCGCGATCATCTCGCGGGTGGTGCCGCCGCCTCCGTCGCCCCAGCCGGTGGGTGCGAGGGAGTGCCGGGCGACACCCTTGTCCTTGAAGTTCTTCGCCGCGTGGGCGATCTCGCTGCCCTTCATCGAGCAGTTGTAGGTGTCGACGGGCGGGAAGTGCGTGAAGATGCGGGTGCCGTCGATGCCTTCCCAGTTGAAGGTGTGGTGCGGGAAGCGGTTGGTCTGCGACCAGGAGATCTTCTGCGTGAGCAGCCACTTGGAGCCCGCCGCCTTGATGATCTGCGGGAGCCCGGCGGCGAAGCCGAAGGTGTCGGGCAGCCACGCCTCGTCGTTCTCGACGCCGAACTCGTCGAGGAAGAACCGCTTGCCGTGCACGAACTGACGGGCCATCGCCTCCGAGCCCGGCATGTTCGTGTCCGACTCGACCCACATGCCGCCCGCCGGCACGAAGCGGCCGTCCGCGACCGCCTTCTTGACCTTCGCCCACACCTCGGGCCGGTGCTCCTTGATCCACGCCCACTGCTGCGCCTGCGACATGGCGAAGACGAAGTCGGGCTCGTCCTCGATGAGCGCGGTCATGTTCGACGTCGTCCGCGCCACCTTGCGCACCGTCTCGCGCAGCGGCCACAGCCAGGCGGAGTCGATGTGGGCGTGGCCGACGGCGCTGATGCGGTGGGCGGAGGGCTCGGCGGGGGTGGTGAGCACGCCGTGGAGCTCGGCCCGCGCGGCGGCGGCCGAGCCGTTCACGTCCTGGAGGTCGACGGCGTCGAGCGCACGGCCCACCGCCCGCACGATGGCGTAACGCCGCCCGGAGTCCTCGGGCAGCTCCTGCATCAGCTCACCGAGGACCTCCAGATCGATGACGAGCTGCCACACCGTCTCGTCGAAGACGGCGAGGTCCATGCGCTCCAGCTTGTACTGGGGTTCGCTGCCCGCGGTCTCCTTGTCGCCCAACTGGGTGGGCAGGAAGGGGTGGTAGTCGAGGATGACGGGGTTGGACGCGGCCTCGATGTGCAGCCGCACGTCTTCGCCGCCCTCGGCGGGCGCGGCGATCCGCACCCACTGGTTGCGCGGGTTGAGGCCCTTCACAGGGGTGCCGTCGGGGCGGTAGACGAGGCCCTCGCACTGGAACCCGGGCATGTTCTCGTCGAAGCCGAGGTCGAGAATCGCCTCGACGGTCTTCCCCGCCCACTCCTTCGGCACGGTCCCGGTCACCCGGAACCAGCTGGTCCCCCAGGGCGCGCCCCACTTCTCGCCGACCGCCGTCGGCGACGGCTCGGCGGCGAGCCCCTCGGCCACCGGCACCGGCTCGCCTGGCGCGTTCCACACCGCGACGTCCAGCGGTACGGAGGCGGGATATACGGCGGGCCGGATGCGCTCGTCCAGTACGCGCTTGAGTCGGGCTTCGACCAGGGTGCGGTCGTCATGCATGAGGGTTCTCCAAGGAGGGTCGGTCGGTGAGGGGGGGCAAATTCAGCCCCTCCGGCGTTTGAGGAGCGGGGTCCGGGGCGGAGCCCCGTGGCGAGGAGGCGAGGGCCCAGGGCGGAGCCCCGTGCGCGACGGGGCGCTACCCGACGTCGGCCGGCAGCACCACATCGCTGATGCCTCGCGCAGCGAGGTACTCGGCGTCCCCCACCCGTCCGGCAAGGACCACCGCGGGTCGCACCCCGTCCGCGACGAGGCGGGCGAACGCCTCGAAGACCGCGCCTCCGGGGGCGCACTCGGAACGCCGCCCCACGGCGTCGTCGACGACGAGCGCGGTCGTCCGGGCCGCCGGAGCGTACTCCCGCCCCCGCCACTCCTTCGCCACGCGGGCGATCGCGGCCCCCGCCGGCTTGACCTCGCCCGCGTTGGTCAACAGACCGAGGCTGTACTCCAGTTCGGGAAAGTCCGCGAGATCGCGCGAGACGTCGTGGGAGCACCACCACGTCACGCCCCACACGTCCTGGCAGTCGAGCGCGGCGGCGACGGTCTCCTCGGTGAACTCAGCGGCGTGCTCCGCCGGAATCAGCGGTGCGGGCGCGCCGACCTCCTGGAGCCAGACGGGCCTGCGCGGGTCGTCCGCCCAGGCCTTGGACAGCTCGATCATGTACGCCGCATGGGCCCGGGTGGCCGTACCGGTGCGGCCGTGACGCTGGGCTGTGCCGTTGAACACCCAGGAGTGCACAGCGGTGACGGCGCCGAGCCGGGCGGCCTGCGCCGGGGTGAAGGGCTGGTCGTCCTGGTACCAGGCGGCGTCGTACTCGGCGTGCAGGTGCAGCTTGCCGGGCGCACCCTCCTCGCAGGCGGCGAGGACGGTGCGCAACCAGCTCTCCGCCTGCTCCGGGGTGATGCGGTCGGGGTCGGGGTGCGGGCCCGCAGCGAACTGGTTGATCTCGTTGCCGATGGTCATGCCGATGAAGTTGGGCCGGTCGGCGAGGGCGGCGGCGAGCGTGCGCAGGTACGCGGTCTGCCCGGATACCACGTCGGGGTCGGTGAAGATGTTCCGCCGGTGCCAGGTCTGCGTCCAGGCGGGCAGGAAGTCGAAGCTGGACAGGTGTCCCTGGAGGCCGTCGACGTTGACGTCGAGTCCGCGTTCTGCGGCGGCGTCGGCGAGCTGGACCAGCTGGTCGACGGCGCGCGGCCGGATCAGGGTGCGGTTGGGCTGGAAGTACGGCCAGATCGGGAAGACCCGGATGTGGTCGAGGCCCAGCGAGGCGATCGCGTCGAGGTCGGCGCGTACGGCGTCGATGTCGAAGTCGAGCCAGTGGTGGAACCACCCCTGGGCGGGCGTGTAGTTGGCGCCGAAGCGCGGCGTGCCCGAAGGCGATGCGGAAGGCAAATGCGGATCCTGGTTCTGGTGAGGCCGTCGAAGAGGAGCGCCGTCGAGGAGGAGCGAGGTCGAGGAGGAGCGGGGTCAGCCCTTGACCGCGCCTTCGCCGACGCCGCGGAAGAAGTACCGCTGGAGGCAGGCGAAGAGGACGATCAGCGGGAGCACGGCGATGACCGTGCCCGCGGCGACGAGACGCTCGTCGTTGGCGAAGGTGCCGTGCAGGTAGTTCAGGCCGATGGTGAGGGTGAACCGCTCCGGGTCGCTGAGCACGATGAGCGGCCACAGGAAGTCGTCCCAGGCCCCCATGAAGGCGAAGATCGCGACGACCGCGAGGGTGCCCTTGACGGCGGGCAGCGCGATGCGCAGGAACCGCTGCCAGACGTTGGCGCCGTCCACGAACGCGGCTTCCTCGATCTCGTAGGGCACGTTCAGGAAGGCGTTGCGCATCAGCAGGACGTTGAGCGCGGAGACGCAGCCGGGCAGCAGCACGCCGACGAGGGTGTTGTTCAGGCCGAGCTCACGCATGGTGGTGAACTGGGCGATGATGATGCCTTCGACGGGGACCAGCATGGCCAGGATGAAGACGACGGTCGCCGCTTTGCGGCCGCGGTAGCGCAGCCGCGCGAGCGCGTATCCGGCGAGCGTCGCGCCCACGCAGTTGGTGACGACGTTTGCGGCGGCCACCTTCAGGGAGTTGAGGGCGTAGTCCCAGACGGGGATGGTGTCGGCGACCCGCTCGTAGTTGTGGAAGGTGGGGTCGGAGGGCAGGAACTTCGGCGGGGAGCTGAAGATGTCCTCGTGCGGTCCCTTCAGGGACGTGGAGAGCTGCCAGAGGAACGGGCCGATCATCAGCGCCAGTACGGCGAGGAGGAGTCCGTAGCGCAGGACGATCTCCCACACGGGCATCCGGCGGCCGTTCTCGTCGGTGATCCGGCGGCGGCGGGGCTTTGGGGCCGCGGCGCGCTCGGCGGCCGTCGGGGGGATCTTGTCGACGGTGGTCACGCGTCCTCCTTCCGGTCCGCCCGCAGCACGAGCAGCATGAGCGCGACGGTGACGACGAAGACGACGACCGAGATGGCCGAGGCGTAGCCGACCCGTCCGGTCAGGCCGGTGCCGACGCGCTGCACCAGCATCACGAGCGTGGTGTCCTCGCCGGCCGGGCCGCCGGTGGGCCCGGCCATCAGATAGACCTCGGAGAACACCTTGAAGGCGGCGACCGAGGAGAGCGCGCCGACCAGGACCATGGTGGAGCGCACGGCGGGCACGGTGACGGTGAGGAAGCGGCGGAACGCCCCGGCGCCGTCGACCGCCGCCGCCTCGTGGAGCTCGCGCGGCACGTTGGCGAGCGCCGCGAGATAGATGATCATGTAGTAGCCGAGGCCCTTCCAGACCGTGACGGCCATGGCGCTGAACAGCAGCAGCCACTGGTCGCTGAGGAAGCCGACCTTCCCGACGCCGACCGCTTCGAGGACGGCGTTGACCAGGCCGCGCTCGTCCAGCATCCACACCCAGATCAGGCCCACGACGACGATCGAGGCGACCACCGGGGTGTAGAAGGCGGACCGGAAGAAGGTGATGCCGGGGATGTGCTTCTGGACGAGCATCGCGAGGAGCAGGGGCAGCAGGACGAGGGCCGGGACGACCACGAGGACGTAGATCGTGCTGTTGCGCAGGCCGATCCAGAACATGTCGTCGTGCAGCAGTTCACGGAAATTGGCGAGGCCGACGTACTCCCCCGGCATCAGCGTCCGCTTGTCCGTGAAGGCGTTGTTGAGGGTGCTGACGAACGGATAGAGGATGAAGACCGCGACGATCACGAGCCCCGGGGCGGCGAACAGCCAGGGGCTGGTGGGCAGTTGGCGGCGGATGCGGCGGCGGCCGCCGCGCCCGTGGGGGCCGGGCCCCTTGAGCGCGAGCGCGGGGTCGGCGGCGCCGGTGTCGGATGAGGCCGCCTTGGCGGCGGTGGGGCTCTTCATGGTCGTACGGGTCCCTGGCCTCAGCTGGTCTTCAGCAGCCGGTCACAGTTCTTGACAGCGTTGTCAAGCGCTTCCTTCGGGCTCTCCTTGCCCTGCAGCGCCCTGGCGACGGCGTTGCGCAGCTCGACCTTCATCTGCTCGCTGAACAGCACGGGCGTGTAGTTCACCGCGGTCTTGATGGACTTCGCGGCGGCGACGCGGACCCGGGTCTCCTCCTTGCCGTCCTGCTTCGTGAAGTACGGGTCGTCGAGGGAGCCCTTGGTGCTGGGGAAGATCGCGACCTTCTTGGCGAACTCCATCTGGTGCTTGGCGTCGGTGACGAAGTGCGCGAAGGCGACGGCGGCCGGCGTCTGCTTGGTGCGGGCGTTCACCATCACGCCCATCACGTACATGTTGTCCTTGCCGGTGCTGCTGATCTGCGGGGTGATGCCGATGTTCTTGTAGAGCTTCGGCGCGTCCTTCTTGAACTTCTCCAGGTCGAGTGCGCTGCCGGGGTTCATGGCGACGGCCTCGGTGAGGAACTTCTTGCCCGTCGACTCGGGCGTGGCGGTCAGCGCCTGCCCGTCGAGCGCCTTGGCGTCGTACAACTTCTTGTACTTCGTGAGGAGTTCGACGCCCTTGGCGTCGTTGAAGGTGAAGCCGGTGCCTTCCTTGTTCATGAGCGGCACGCCGTAGCGGCCGAAGTCCTCGATGGTGGGGACGTTGGCGAGGGTGGCGACCTTGCCGTCGCTCTTCTCGGCGAGCTCCAGGGCGTTGTCGAAGAGCTGGTCATACGTCTTCGGGGGCTTGTTCTCGTCGAGACCCGCGTCCCTGAAGAGGCGCTTGTTGTAGAAGAGCGGCCCGGTGTTGAGGTACCAGGGGAAGGCGTACGTCCCGTCCACGCCCGGTATCTGGTGGCTCTTCCAGGCGCCCGGGAGGTACTCCTTCTCGTACTTCCCGGCGGCCTTGCCGAGGTCCAGGGCGAGGCCGGCCTTGGCGAGCGGGGCGACCAGGTCGGGCGAGACGTTGACGACGTCGGGGAGCGTGCCCGCGGCGGCGTCGGCGCTGATCTTGTCGGCGTAGCCCTCGCCGGGCTGGTCGACCCACTTCACCTCGGTGCCGGGGTACTTCTTCTCGAACTCGTCGACGAGCCCCTCGAAGTAGGGCTTGAAGTTGGCCTTCAGGTTCCAGGTCTGGAAGGTGATCTTGCCTTCGATCTTCCCCGACGCGTCCGTGGAACCGCTGTCGTCACCTCCGTCGCCACAGGCGCTCAGCGGCAGCAGGACGGCGAGGACGGCGCCTGCGGCGACCGCTCTGCGGGGGATACGGGAGATACGCACGGTGAAACGGCTCCTTTGCTCGGCCCAGCGTGAGGCGGCGGTGACTGCGACCGTCCGAGCCGGGCAATCCACGCCGAGGCAGACCCTGCACGGAACGGTGGCGCAAAGTCAATGGATTCGGGGAACCGAATTCGAAGATCGGGCGACCTGTGGGACAACTCCCCAGGTCAGATGGGTGTGTTGAAAGCCTTGCAGTCGCTGACTAATGCGCTTTAGAGTCTCACCGCTCAAGCGCATTAGTATCCGGCAGCCAGGAAAGGGGCAACGGGTGCAAGGCAAGCGGTCACCGGCGCGCCGGCCGACCATGAAGGACATCGCGCGCCGGGCCGGGGTCTCCGAGAGCGCCGTCTCCTTCGCGCTCAACGGCCGGCCCGGCGTCTCCGACATCACCCGTGACCGGGTGCGCCGGGTCGCGGAGCAGCTGGGCTGGCGGCCCAGCACGGCGGCGCGCGCCCTGTCCGGCGAGGGCTCGGCGACGGTGGGCCTCGTCGTGGCGCGTCCGGCGGCGACGCTGGGCGTCGACTCGTTCTTCCTGCAGCTGATCTCGGGCATCCAGCAGGTGCTCGCCGAGCGGCACTTGGGGCTGCTCTTCCAGGTGGTGGAGGACGTGGCCGCCGAGTGCGCGGTCTACCGCCGCTGGTGGGCCGAGCACCGGGTGGACGGCGTCCTGGTGGTGGACCCGCGCACGGACGACCCGCGCCCCGCGCTCCTCGACGAGCTGGGGCTGCCCGCGGTGGTGACGGGCGGCGTGCCGGACCCGGAGGCCGGGCCGCCGGGTCTGTCCACGGTGTGGGCGGACGACGCGGGCGCGATGGCCTCGGTGGTGGGCCATCTGTACGCGCTCGGGCACCGCCGCATCGTGCACATCGCGGGCCTGGAGGGGCTGGCGCACACCGAGCGGCGGATCAGGACGCTGCGCGTCGAGGCGGCGGGCCGCGGCCTGTCGGGCGTGCGTTCGGTGACGACGGACTACTCCGACGCCGAGGGCGCCGCGGCCACCCGGCGGGTGCTGGAGTCCGCGGAGCCGCCGACCGCGCTCGTGTACGACAACGACGTGATGGCCGTCGCCGGTGTCGCCGCCGCGAGCTCCCTGGGTTTCGCGGTCCCGGAGGACGTCTCGGTCGTCGCCTGGGAGGACTCGGCGCTGTGCCGCATGGTGCATCCGTGGCTGACGGCCCTGTCCCGGGACACGCTGTCGTTCGGCCGGACGGCGGCCCGCGAGCTCCTCGCCCTCCTCGACGGCGGCCCCGCGGCGACGGTTCAGGTGCCGTTGCCGCGGCTCATCGAACGGGAGAGCACGGGTCCTGCGCGGGCCTGAGCCCGCTCCGGCGTGGGCTCACTCCCCGCCCGGCGGCACGGGAGGCCACGGGAGCCCGGCCAGGACCGGCAGTAGAGCCTCCTCCTCGTAATCGAGGTGAGCGGTCAACTGCTCACTCATCCGGGCGAGTTCGGCACGGAACCGCTCGGGTTCCGCGCCCCCGACGGCCGCGAGGAGTGCGGCCAGCTCTCCCTGGACGCGGCCGATGACCCGATGCTCCTCGGCGAGCCGGTCGAAGGTCTCGCGCAGTTCGGGGTGGTGGCCCGCCATGACGGGGAAGAGGTGGGCGTCCTCGCCGGTGTGGTGGAACTCCAGGGCGTCGCAGAACGCCAGGCAGTGCTGGCGGATCTGCAGCCCGAGGCTCGGTGACGGCGGCGCCCCCGGCCCCCGGTGTGCGGCGAGCGCGGCGAAGTACGCGTCGGTCTCGTCGCGTACGTGCCGCAGCTGGCCGCGGAGCCAGCGGTGGACCTGGACCATCTTGTCCGCGAAGGTGGCCGCCTCTTCGGGAATGTCGGCCGCGTGCGCGGGCCGTTCCAGGACGACGACCGGCAGGATCCGGCTGGTGCGTGTCTGGTAGTCGCCGTATCCGGGTTCGGCGGCGACCACGCGCTCGAAGAGCCGGTCGCGCCGCTCCCCTTCGGCCGGGACGGCGATCGCCTCGAACGCGTCGGTGCCGAGCTCGACGGTCACCGTGGGGTGGGCGAGGACGTTGTGGTACCAGTCGGGGTGCCTCGGCCCGCCGAGGTTCGACCCGATGACCAGGAGCGTTTCGCCGTCCCGGACGAAGCCGAGCGGGGTGGTGTGCTTCTTGCCGGACTTCGCGCCGGTGGTGGTGAGCAGCAGGAGGTCGCCGCCTTCGAAGGGGCCGCCGACCTTGCCGCCGTTGGCGCGGAACTCGTCGATGACGGACTGGTTGAAGGGTGTGGGCATGACGGTGTCAGGTCTCCGTACGGATGTTCAAGTCCGCGTCAGGCGCGGTGAAGTGAGGGAGGGCCAGGCGACTGAAGCATGGCCGGGGCGCGCGGATCGGGCGGAAGCCCTGGGGCGCGAAGATCGCGCACGGCATGGGCCGTTACGCGCGGTGTGAACTCACGACGTGGTCATCGGCGTCGTCCTTGAGTGATGGTGCTCGCCCGATCGCCGGCCTGCCCACTGCTCTTTGGTCGGCGCCACGCGGCACGAGCACCATTACAGACACTCACTCCCTCACATGTCAACGCGGAACGATCAGTCGAAGTGGCGGACGAAGACGTCCGACTTGCCGTTGGTGTCGCCTGGCACGATGTCGTCGGCCGCGGACTGGAAGACCACGTCGCGTCCGTCGGCGCTGACCGCGTCGGGTACGGCCGAGGCGGGCCGGTCGGAGACGATTCTGTCGGTGCCGGTGGTCAGGTCGCGCAGCACGAGCGACGGTCCGGTCGTGTCGTGCGGGGCGTACAGCAGGTGGCGGCCGGTGGGGTCGATGGCGACGCCCCGGACGTCGGGCACCTGTTGCGCGGTGCCGGAGGCCAGGTCGTGGACGTAGGTGTCGGAGCCCGAAAGGTAGAGGACCGTGCCGCCGTCCTCGCTGAGCTGGACGAGTGTCGCGTCCTTGGCCGGGCCCTCGATCGGTCCCGAGGTGGTGCCGCCGGTCCGGTCCCGCACGAAGACGTCCTGCGCCTTGCCGTCCTGGTAGGCGATGTGGCGGCCGTCGCCGCTGAGGGAGGGCCGGGAGGGGACGGTGTGGTCGAAGGTGGCGACGGTCTCGACGGTGTTGGTGTCCCAGTTCTCGACCTGGACACGCTGTCCGTACGTCGCTTGCCGGTAGGAGATGCTCGCATACGAGGTGATGCGGCCGTTCGCGTTCATCGACGGCTGGTTGCAGGTGAAGAGCGCGCAGTTGCCGGAGGCCGTCCTTCCGGTGCTGACCTCGTAGTGGCGGATCCGTACGTTGTTCATCCACTGCAGCGGATAGGCGACGTACTCTCCGTTGCCGCTGATCACCGGGGGCTGGACCGGGGTCAGGTGCCCCATGCGGTGGGTCTGCCCCGCCTGCCGGTCGCGGACGTACACCTTGTCGCCTTCGGACGGGGTGTCGGTGGTGAGGTTCTTCGCCGCCGACGAGAAGACGACGCGGCGGCCGTCGGGGGTGATCGAGGCGCCGGCGGAGTCGCCGTCGGCCTGGGTGCCGTCGCCCGCGACACTGATCCTCTCGACGCCCGCCGTGGTCGTGGGCTCGGCCGCGGCACTCATGGGCTCGGCCGCGGCGGCTCCGGGCAGGACCGCTGTGACCGCGCAGACCACGATCGCCGCGCTCAGCGCGGTCCGCACACGTCTGATGGCGCTCCGGTTCACATTTCCACTCATTTTCCCCCCAGCCAGGACATGGTCTCCCCTCCGGCTCCCCACCGGAGGACCACAAGCATGCAATCGTGCTGACACTGTGGGGGTCAATGCGTCACATGACGTATCGAGATGTGCAGTTCTGGTCATGTGAGAGCAGACCGCTGCGACCGGCAGCGTCGAAGCGGTTCGAGAAGGCGCTGCGGGTGACCCTCAACTCCACCGGTCCTCCCCGGACTCGGTGCCCTCGCGCTCCGCGGACGCAGCGAGCGATGACGAGGCCGGACGCACCTGTGCCCCCGGCCGTCGAAGACAGGGGGCACGTGGCGAAGTGCACCGGTGCGGTACCGGGGCCGGCGGCGGCTCAGTCGATGCCGGGGAGGATGTGCGGCTCGGCGAGGTCGTCCTCGTAGCCGGCCAGACGGATGGGGGCCGCCTTGGACCATGCCTCCAGGTTGCGGAGCTTCTTGGGCCTGCCGGCCCGTTCGCCGCCGCGTTCCGCCGGTCGCTTTTCGTGCTTCGTCAGATCTGGTGTCACCGCGCACTCCTTTGTGTCGCGTAACGGAAGGACAAGGGCAGTTCGGTCGCGGTGGCGCCGTTCTCTGGCGGGACCGCGGCCGTGGTGCCGGCCTGTCCCCGGAGCGGCCGAGGGATGCTTGTGGATCTCTCGTTGGCCGCCCGTTCGCCCTACATTAACCAAATGAGCGGCGCGGCGCTCGATGGGGAGCTGAGTCGGGGTGGATTCCGGACAATGGAGCCCACGCGGCGGCCTGCGGCGGCGGGGGCCACGGGTGCGGGACGGGCCACGACTGGCGAGAAACAGACAGCCGGTCCGGGGCGCGCACCGCGCGACACCCGGACCGGCTGTCCAAAAGCTGAGACGACTCTCGGCTACGACGTGCTGACTACCACTTGCCCTGCGCGTAGTCCTTCAGGAAGACGCCGTACAGGTCCTCCCCCGCCTCGCCGCGCACGACCGGGTCGTACACGCGGGCGGCTCCGTCGATCAGGTCGAGCGGGGCGTGGAAGCCCTCCTCCGCGAGGCGCAGCTTGTCGTAGTGCGGGCGCTCGTCGGTGATCCAGCCGGTGTCCACCGAGGTCATGAGAATGCCGTCGGTCTGGAACATCTCCTGGGCGCTGGTCCGCGTCACCATGTTCATCGCGGCCTTCGCGGCGTTGGTGTTCGGGTGGCCCGCACCCTTGTAGCCGCGGCCGAAGACGCCCTCCATCGCGGAGACGTTGACCACGTAGGCGCGGCCGCTCGGCGCCTTCTTCGCGGCGTCGGCCATGGCCTGCCGCAGCGCGCTGATCAGGATGAACGGTGAGGTGTAGTTGCACAGTTGGGTCTCGAGGAGCTCCACCGGGGAGATCTGCTCGATGGTCTGCACCCAGGTGTTGCTGTCGACGACGTCCGGGACCAGGCCGCCCGCGTCGATGGCGGTGCCGTCGAGGTGCCGGGCGACGCTGGCGTTGCCGGCGACGAGAGCGAGGTCGGCGACCTGCTGCGCGTCCAGGCTGCTGGTGCCGACGGGCAGCGCGGCCAGGCCGTCCACCGCTCCGGAGTTGAAGGCGCCGATCACGGAGTGGGCGGGCAGCTCCCCGGCGGGCAGCGGCGCGCTCTCGCCGTCCACCAGCGCGGCGTACGCGGAGGGCAGGCGGCGCACGGTCTGCGTCGCGTTGTTGATCAGGATGTCGAGCGGGCCCGCCGCGGCGACCTGCTCGGCGAGGGCCACGGACTGCGCCGGGTCGCGCAGGTCGATGCCGACGACCTCCAGGCGGTGGAGCCAGTCGGCCGAGTCGTCCATCGCCTTGAAGCGGCGGATGGCGTCCTTGGGGAACCGCGTCGTGATGGTGGTGTGAGCACCGTCACGCAACAGCCGCAGCGCGATGTACATGCCGATCTTGGCGCGGCCGCCGGTGAGCAAAGCGCGCTTGCCGGTGAGGTCGGCGCGGGCGTCGCGCTTGGTGCGGTTCAGGTGGGCGCACTCCGGACAGAGCTGGTGGTAGAAGTAGTCGACTTCCACGTACCGGGTCTTGCAGGTGTAGCAGGAGCGCGGGCGCTGGAGTATCCCCGCGATCCTGCCCTCCTCGGTCCGCGAGGAGGGCAGCAGGCCCTCGGTCTCGTCGTCGATGCGCTGCGCGGAACCGGTGGCGGTGGCCTCGGTGACGGCCTTGTCGTGGGCGGTCTTGGCGGCGCGGCGCTCCTGGCGGCGGCGCTGCTTCACCGTCCGGTAGATCCCGGCCGTGGCCCGGCGCACGGCGATCGCGTCCGGGTGGTCGACGTCCAGCTTGTCGAGTTCGTCGAGCACGCTGAGGCAGACGGCGAGACGGTCCGGGTCGATGCCCGGGCCGTAGGAAACGGTCTCCTCCTGGCTTTCGTCTGTCACCGTCATCGCCGCTGTCCTCATGTCATTCCGTGCCGCGGTGCGTCGGGTCGTCCGCGGAAGCTCCAAAAGCGGAACTTTACGTAGCGGCGGGCCCTGTCACCAAACCCGCCTGCTCGGCGCAGGCCGCGACGAGGCCGTCGATCTCGTCCCGCACGCTCTGCGCGAGCAGCTCCAGATCGGGTACGGCGGCGGCGTCCGCGACCAGTCCGTAGTGGACCCGGCCCCGGTAGGTGGAGACGGCGACGGCGAGGGACTGCCCCCGGGCGAGGGGCGCGAAGGGGTAGACCTCGGTGAGCCGGCAGCCGCCGAGCCGCAGGCCGGTGCCGGGCAGCGGGACGCTGGTGACGAGGATGTCGAAGAGCAGCCGCGCGGCCTGCGCGACGACGGGCCCGCCGATCCGGTGTCCGAGCGGCGGCACGTGCTCGGCGAGCAGCGCCACGGCTCCGGCGCCCCGCTCCGGGCCCGCCTCCTTGTTCCGGTCCATGGCGGCGCGTACGGCGCGCAGCCGGTCCAGGGGGTCCTCGTGGCCGACGGGGAGCCGGACCAGATAGCCGGAGAGCCGGTTGCCCTGGGGCTGCGCGGAGCGCGGGCGGCGCCGCGAGACCGGTATGAGGGCGCGCGGCTCGACACCCTCGCTGCAGTCGCCGCGCTCGTCGAGCCAGCGGCGCAGGGCACCGGCGACCACCGCGATCAGTACGTCGTTGACGGTGCCGCCCACGGCCTTGCGCACCAGGTGGACGTCGTCCAGGTCGAGGACGACCCCGGCGGTGCGGCGGGTGCCGGAGGCGGCCGCGGTGAGCGCGGCGCAGGAGCGTACGCCCAAGGTGGCGCGTGCGACGGACGTGCCGATGCCGATGGCCCGGCCCGCCTCCGCGACCGTGCCGCGGACGCGGTCGGGCAGGGTGCGCGGGTCCAGGACCGACCAGCGGGAGGCCGCGGGGGCCGGTGGCCGCTCCCGGGGCGCGGGGAGGTCGACGGGGTCGAGGAGGGCCGCGCCGAGCGTCAGCGCGCGCAGCCCGTCGGCGAGCGCGTGGTGGAACTTGAAGAGGACCGCGAAGGACGTGCCGTCCGCACCCGGCAGCACATGCGCCTCCCACGGTGGCCGCCCGCGCTCGACCGGCCGCCGCATCAGCTCCCCCGCGGCGGCGTGGAAGTCCGCCACGGGTGCCGCGAGGCGTATGTGCTCCAGGGGGTCGAAGGCGGGCGCCGGTACGCGTACCGCCCCGCCGACGGGCACCAGGACGGGGCGTATGCGCATGCGGAGTCCGGGGACGGCCGCCGCGCGGGTCGCGAGGAGGTCGGTGGCGCGGTCGGCCGCGCCGGGCCCGTCGGCCTCGAAGACGCCGAGCGCGCCCAGATGCATGGGGTGTTCGGCGGTCTCGATGTTCCAGAAAGCCAGATCGAGAGGTACGAGCAGGTCGGAGCTCTGCACAGACGATGAAGTCACGGACTCGCTCTCGCGTCGAGGACGGGGCGGGGCAGTGCGATGCGGTGCGGTGCGGTGCGGTGCGGTGCCGGCGAACGAGAAGTCAACCTTCCCGAGCAACTACGGTCAAGTACGGTCGAGTTACGCAGAGTTAACAACGGATTAAGGCCCCGCCCCGGGAGCACCCGACGCACGCCTTCAAAAAACCTGCACATCGAATGCGCAGTCCGGTCACGCAATTCGGACCGCGCCCCGCCTGAATTTCCCTGCATGGACCACCGAGCCGACTTTCCGGAGCGCGCATGTCCGTTTTGTTGAAGGGAGTCCCGCCGTGCCCTCGATTTCCTTCTGTGAATCTTGTGAAGGAGCTGCCGTCACGCGGTGAAACCGCCTGCACGCAGCGGTGATTCGGCGCCGCAACCGTGCCCGACGGCCGCTCCGTCGATTGGATGTACGAGCTGCGAACGTGCTTTGATCCTGGCTCGCCGCGGAATTCGAATCCCCAGGTTCCGCGGAGTTGGAAACACCTATGCACCATTCATGAGAAGGGCAGCTCACACCATGAACAACGTCCCCCAGGTCGAGACCCTCGAGATTTCCGACGCCGACCTCGACAACGTCTCCGGTGGCCTCGTCGCCGGTGTCGCGGGCAACGTCACCAGCACCGTTGACTCCATCGCCCCCGTCTCGGGCGTCGTCGCCGGCGTCGTCGGCACGGTCGAGGGTGCCACCGGCATCAACACCGGTGCCGTCACCGGCCTGGCCTCCGGCCTGACCGCCGGTCTCTGAGCCTCTCGCTCACTGAGACGCCATGATTCGTGAGCCCCGGAGCCTCTGGTTCCGGGGCTCACGGACGCCACAGGCACCGTCGCCACAGGTTCCGGCACAGGCACAGTCGCCACCGGCACAGTCGCCACAGGCACAGTAAGGGAAGCGTTCCGTGCAGTTCCGCCAGCAGGCCCTGTCCAAGCTGCAGTCGCCCGAGGAACTCGACCTTCCGGTGCGCTACGCCCGCCCCCAGGGCGTGCTCGTCCTCGCCGTCACCCTCGTCGTCATGGCCGCCGCGAGCGTCTGGGCCGTGACCGGCTCGGTCTCCTCCACGCTCCGCGCGCCGGGCATCCTCACGCACGGCCAGGGCAGTTACGTCCTGCAGAGCCCCGTCACCGGTCAGGTGACCCGCGTCCTGGCCGAGGAGGGCAAGCGCCTCGCCGCAGGCGCTCCCGTGCTCGAGGTCCGCACGGACCAGGGCGACAAGGTCGTACGCGCGATCGCCGCGGGCCGCGTGACCTCACTCGTCGCCAGGATCGGCACCGTCGTCACCACCGGCGCCGATGTCGCGACCCTGGAGCGGGTGGCGGGCAGCGACGACCCGCTGCTCGCGACGGTCTACGTACCCGCCGACAGCGCGGCCACCGTCCCCGTCGGCGCGTCGGTGGACCTCTCCGTCCAGTCCGTGCCCACCCAGGAGTACGGGACACTGCGCGGCAAGGTGAAGGCGGTCGGGCGTGCCGCGCAGACCCGGCAGAAGATCGCCGGGTTCCTCGGCGACAAGGAGCTGGCCGGGCAGTTCACGAAGGACGGGCCGCCCGTCGCCGTCCTCGTACGGCTCGACGAGTCCGCCGGCACCACGTCCGGCTACGCCTGGTCCACCGCCGACGGGCCGCCCTTCGCGCTCGACTCCATGACCCTGGCCACCGGCGCCTTCCACCTCGCCGAGCAGCGCCCGATCGATTGGCTGCTTCCGTGACCGCAGCACCGCACCCCTCCCCCGCGCACCAGCAGCAACTGCCGCCCCCCGGCGGCCGCCGCAGGCACCGCCCCGAGCCCCCGCGGCGCGGCCGCCGCGCGGCCCCGCGCCCCGCGTCGAAGGGCAGGCGCCCGCGGACCGTCCGCACGCCCACCGTCCTGCAGATGGAGGCCGTGGAGTGCGGCGCCGCCGCCCTCGCCATGGTCCTCGCCCACCACGGGCGGCACGTCCCCCTGGAGGAGCTGCGCATCGCGTGCGGCGTCTCCCGCGACGGCTCACGGGCCAGCAACGTCCTGAAGGCGGCGCGCGGTTACGGCCTGACGGCCAAGGGCATGCAGATGGAGCCGGCCGCGCTCGCCGAGGTCCAGGCGCCCGCGATCCTCTTCTGGGAGTTCAACCACTACGTCGTGTACGACGGCATGGGGCGCCGCCTCGGCCGCCGGGGCGTGTACATCAACGACCCGGACAAGGGCCGCCGCTTCGTGCCGTCGGAGGACTTCGACACCAGCTTCACCGGAGTCGTCCTCGTCCTCGAACCCGGTGACGGCTTCCGTCCCGGAGGCCGCAGGCCCGGCGTGCTGAAGGCCCTCCCCGCCCGGCTGCGCGGCACCACCGGCACGATGCTCGCCGCGCTCCTGGCCAGCCTGCTGCTCGTCGCGGTCGGCGCGGCGCTGCCCGCGCTCAGCCGGACGTACATCGATCTGTTTCTGATCGGCCATCAGACCTCTTTGCTGGGCGCGCTGTTCGCCTCGATGGGCGCCATGGTCGCGCTCACCGTCGTCCTGACCTGGCTGCAACAGGCCAACCTGCTGCGCGGCCGCATCATCTCCTCCACCCTCGGCAGCGCCCGCTTCTTCCGGCATCTGCTGCGCCTGCCCGTCACGTTCTACGCCCAGCGCAGCCCCGCCGACCTCGTGCAGCGCCTCGCCTCCAACGACGCGGTCGCCGAGACCCTGGCCCGCGACCTCACGGCCGCCGGGGTCGACGGCGTCGTCGTACTCCTCTACGCGGCCCTGCTGTGGACGTACGACCCGCAGCTCACCCTCGTCGGTGTCGGCATCGCCCTGCTGAACATCGTGGCGATGCGCGTCGTCATCCGGCTGCGCGCCACCGGCACCCAGAAGCTGCGTGCCGACAGCGCCAAGCTCACCAACACCTCGTACACCGGCCTGCAGTTGATCGAGACCATGAAGGCCACCGGAGGTGAGAACGGCTACTTCCGGCGCTGGGCAGGCCAGCACGCCACCACCCTGGAGGAGCAGCAGCGCCTCGGCGTGCCGAGCGCCTGGCTCGGTGTCGTCGCGCCGACGCTGGCGACCCTCAACAGCGCGCTGATCCTGTGGATCGGCGGTCTGCGCGCGGTCGAGGGGCATCTGTCGATCGGGCTGCTCGTCGCCTTCCAGGCCCTCGTCACCCGCTTCACCGCGCCGATCACCCGCCTGAACGGTGTCGCGGGCCGCATCCAGGACTTCGCCGCCGACGTCTCCCGCCTCAAGGACGTCGAGAACTTCCCCGTCGACCCGCTCTACTCCCGCCCCGAACCGGCCGCGAGCACCCGCCGCCTCAAGGGCCACGTCACCCTCGACGACATCACCTTCGGCTACAGCCCGCTCGACAAGCCGCTCCTCACCGGCTTCTCGCTGTCGGTCGGGCCGGGGCAGCAGGTGGCGCTCGTCGGCGGTTCCGGGAGCGGCAAGTCGACCGTGTCCCGACTGATATCGGGGCTCTACAGCCCCTGGGAAGGCACGATCCGCATCGACGGACAGCGTCTGGAGGACATCCCCCGGGGCGCGCTCGCCGCCTCCGTCTCCTTCGTCGACCAAGACGTCTTCCTCTTCGAGGGCACCATCCGCGACAACGTGGCCCTGTGGGACCCGTCGATCCCCGACGAGGACGTCGTCGCCGCCCTCAAGGACGCCTGCCTGTACGAGGTCGTGGCCCGCAGGCCAGGCGGCATCCACGGCCGCGTGGAGCAGGACGGGCGCAACTTCTCCGGCGGGCAGCGCCAGCGCCTGGAGATCGCGCGGGCCCTGGTCCGCCGCCCGAGCATCCTCGTGCTCGACGAGGTCACCAGCGCCCTGGACGCCGAGACCGAACAGGTCATCATCGACAACCTGCGCCGCCGCGGCTGCGCCTGCGTGGTCATCGCCCACCGGCTGAGCACCGTGCGCGACAGCGACGAGATCGTGGTGCTCGACCACGGCCGGATCGTGGAGCGCGGCCGTCACGAACACCTCGTCGCCGCCGGCGGCCCCTACGCCGACCTGGTCAAGGAGCACTGAGGTGACCTCACCACCCGAGCAGCACGCGTACGACGCGGTGGGTGCGGCCTTCGGGGCGCTCGGCACCCCGGCCGACTGCGCCGGGCTGCGCAGCGTGCACCTGGAGGGTCCGCAGGTGCTGTGGTTCGTCGTCGCCGGAGCGCTCGACCTGTTCGCGGTCGACGCCGTGCAGCAGGGCCACTGGCACTACCTCGGCCGCCTCGAACCGGGAGCGCTGCTCCTCGGCCCGGTCGAAGGACCCCAGCACACCCTCGTCGGCCGCCCCCTCCAGGGCTGCGAGCTGCGCCGCATCCCGCTGCGCGAGCTCTACCGCCCCGACTACGGCGACACCTGGTCGTACGAGCAGCAGTACCCCTCCCAGTACGACACGCAGGACGCGGCCCTGAGCCTGTTGGAGCACGCCTTCGCGCTCGGCATCGGACGCGGCCACCGGGTCCTGTTCGAGGCGCCGCTGGACGGCCGCACGGTGGGCGACGACGTGGTGGCCGACGACGACATCCTCTGGATGCCGGTCGCGCCGGGCAGCGTGCAGTACGGCTCCGCCTACAGCGCGGAAGCGGCGGGCGACCTGCTCGTGGACGCCGCGATGTGGCAGCGCATGGTCAACCAGCAGTACCGGCTGCTCGCCACTCTCGACCGCTGGATCGAACGCCTGGAGCGGGCCCACGAGGACCGCACGGCGGCCGGCATCAAGGCGGGTGAGAGCATCCGCGAGCAGGCCGACCGCACGCTGATCGCCTCCATCGGCCGCTCGGGCGCGCGCGGTGTGCGCCGTACGGACTCCGGGGGCGGTCACGACGCGACGTATGCCGCCTGCCGGCTGGTCGCCGACGCGGCGGGCATCACGCTGTCCGGCGCCGCCGAGGGCGGTGCGGTGAGCGACCGGATCGATCCGGTGGAGCAGGTCGCGGTGGCCTCGGGCATCCGCACCCGTGCCGTCCGGCTCGATGGCCGCTGGTGGCGCGAGAACGCGGGTCCGCTGGTGGGGCACCGGGCCGCGAGCGGCACACCGGTCGCGCTGCTGTGGCGGCGCGGCGGATACGAGGCGGTGCACCCCACGTCCGGGCGGCGCACCCGCGTCGACGCCGCCAACGCCGATGAGTTCGAGCCGCAGGGCGTCATGTTCTACCGGCCGCTGCCCGAGCGGCCGTTGACGCCCTGGCGGCTGTTCCGCTTCAGCCTGCGCGGCACCGGCGGCGACGTGCGCAACCTCGCGCTCGCCGGTCTGGTGACGGTCGTGATCGGCGCGCTGGTGCCGATCGCGACGGGGCAGGTGCTCGGCGTGTTCGTGCCGAACGGCGAGAAGAGCCTCATCGTCCAGGTCTCCCTGGCCGTGATGATCACCAGCATCGTGTCGGCGGCGTTCATGCTGCTCCAGAACCTCACGGTCCTGCGGATGGAGGGCCGCATGGAGAGCACGCTCCAGCCTGCGGTGTGGGACCGGCTGCTGCGGCTGCCCACGCGCTTCTTCGCGTCCCGCTCCACCGGTGAGCTGGCGAGCGCGGCGATGGGGGTCAGCGCGATCCGCCGGGTCCTTTCGGGGATCGGTCCCGTCGCCCTGCAGGCCGGTTCGGTCGGCGCGATGAACCTCGTCCTGCTGCTGCTCTACAGCGTCCCTCTCGCCCTGGCCGCCCTCGCGATGCTGGCCGTCATCGCCGGCGTCTTCCTCACGATCGGCCTGTGGGAGCTGCGCTGGCAGCGGCGCCTGGTGGAGCTCGCCAACAAGCTGAACAACCAGGCGTTCCAGAGCCTGCGCGGGCTGCCCAAGCTCCGGGTGGCGGGCGCGGAGAGCTTCGCGTACGCGGCGTGGGCGGGCGAGTTCGCGCGCAGCCGGGAGCTGCAGCGGCGGGCCGGCCGCATCAAGAACATCACGACGGTCCTGAACGCGGTGTATCTGCCGCTCTGCACGCTCGTCATGTTCGTCCTGCTCGCGGGCCCGGCCCGGGGCAGCCTGACCGCGGGCGAGTTCCTCACCTTCAGCACCGCCGTGACGATGCTCCTGACGTCCGTCACGCAGCTCACCGGCGCGCTGATCTCGGCGGCCGCCGTGCTCCCGATGTTCGAGCAGATCAAGCCGGTGCTCGACGCGACGCCCGAGGTGCGCGCCGGGAGCACGCAGCCCGGCGAGCTGCGAGGCGGCATCGAGGCACGCGGCGTCTCCTTCCGCTACACCGACGACGGGCCGCTGGTCCTGGACGACGTGTCACTGACGGTCCGGCCCGGCGAATTCGTCGCCGTCGTCGGCCCGAGCGGCTGCGGCAAGTCGACGCTGCTGCGCCTCCTGATCGGCTTCGACGAACCGGTCTCGGGCAGCGTGCTCTACGACGGGCAGGACCTGTCGGCGCTCGACCAGTCGGCGGTCCGCCGGCAGTGCGGTGTGGTCCTGCAGAACGCGCAGCCGCTCACCGGCTCGATCCTCGACTGCATCTGCGGCGCCGAGTCGTTCACGCAGGAGGAGGCGTGGGAGGCCGCCGCGATGGCGGGGCTCGCCGAGGACATCAAGCGCATGCCGATGGGGCTGCACACGATGATCTCCGGCGGCGGTGCGGTCTCCGGCGGCCAGCGCCAGCGCCTGATGATCGCCCAGGCCCTGATCCGGCGCCCCCGTGTCCTCTTCTTCGACGAGGCGACGAGCGCCCTGGACAACGAGACGCAGCGCACGGTCATCGACAGCACCCGCGCCCTGAACGCCACCCGCGTCGTCATCGCCCACCGCCTCTCCACCGTCCTCGACGCCGACCGGGTCGTCGTCATGTCGGAGGGCCGCATCGTGCAGGAGGGCCCGCCCGCCCAGCTGTTGGCCGACGCGGGCGGGCGGCTGCACGAACTGGTGCGGCGGCAGCTGCGGTGAGCGTGCTCAGCGGCCCTCGCCCGGCGGTGTGCCGCAGCTCGGGCCGCCCGGCCCGTCGAACTGCACCGAACTGAAGAAGTTCTGGTACGTGGGGAAGAAGTTGCCCTTGCCCGTCGGCCCCGCGGAGGTCACGGCCGTACAGCCGCTGTAGTGCGCGTCGGACCAGAGGTAGATGGTCGAGGCCGTGCGGTTCCAGTCCGACCTGGCCCGGTCGTCCATGCCCAGTGCCGCGAGGTCCGGGGTGTTCCCCCTGAGCTTGATCATGTCGCCGGTGCCGTCGAGCCCCGAGAACATGCAGTAATAGCCGTCGGGGCACCGGTCGTACCCATCGGCCGCGTGCGCCGTGGAGACCGGCACGACGGTGGCGGCCGCGGCGGCCACCGCCACGAGCGCCATAGAGAGCTTCTTCTTCATCACAGTCGCCTTCCACCTGCAGATCAACCTTTGTGACCCAAAGCTTGTTGATCTGTTCGGTGAGCCGCCATCCCCCACACGAGGGACACCCGCAGGAGTCCCCGGTCCGCAGCCCGGGCGGCGGACCGGAGACCTTCGGATCAGGAGCCGCCGCAGCCCGGCACCGTGGCCTGTGAAGCGTCGCGGATCAGCGCCTCGTGTGCCGCCTTCACCCGCTTCACGTCGGGTTTGACGACCTTGCGGTCATAGGTGAGCAGACCGTTCAACTCGCCTTCGACGTCGGTGATCTGCGTGTAGACCGCGCCGTTGCTTCCCTTGCACGCGAGCGCGCGGACCTCGGCGAGCTTGGTGATGTAGTCGTCCGTGTACGTCGCCGGGTCCACGTCGACGTAACTCTGCTGGACGGCCCAGGCGTGGCCGGGCACCGCGAGGCCGAGGCCGCCGTACTCGCCGCTCACCAGGGCCCGTTCGCCGTCGGGGCGCGGCGGGAGCGCCGGGCTCGGGTAGCCGTGCTCGTCCATGATGTCGCCGGCGCCTCCGTCGGCCCCGAGGTTGAGCCCCGACTGGTTGTTGACCAGCCGGGTGGGGTCCCAGGCCTTCGCCTGCCGTGCGACGCGGCCCACGTCGTACTGGCCCCAGCCCTCGTTGAAGGTGACCCACATGACGATCGAGGGGCTGCTCGCGTGCTCGTCGATCATCTCCTTCATCTCGTGCTCGTACTGGGCGCGGGCGGCCGCGTCGGGGGTGCGCCCCGCCTCCATCGACGGCATGTCCTGCCAGACGAGCAGCCCGAGCTTGTCCGCCCAGTAGAACCAGCGGTCGGGCTCGACCTTGATGTGCTTGCGGACCGAGTTGAAGCCCATCTCCTTGTGCGCCTTCAGGTCGTACGCGAGCGCTTCGTCGCTCGGCGCGGTGTGCAGGCCGTCCGGCCAGAAGCCCTGGTCGAGGGTGGCCATCAGGAAGACGGGCTTGCCGTTGAGGAGGGTGCGGGGGGTGCCGTTCACCTTGTCGACGGCGATGGACCGCATGCCGAAGTAGCTGGTGACGCGGTCGTCGCCGACGCGCACCTTGAGGTCGTAGAGGAAGGGGTCGTCGGGTGACCAGAGGCGCGGGTCGGTGATCTTGATCTTCAGCGGCTTTCCGGTGCGTCCGCTGAGTTCGGCGACCTTCTTGCGGCCTTCGTACGCGGCGGCCGTGACCGGCACTCCGTCGCGCACGCCCCGGGTCTCGACGGTGACCTGCTCGTTCCGCACGTCTGGGGTGATCTTGAGGGAGTCAGCGTGGTCGGCGGCCACCGGCTCCATCCACACGGTCTGCCAGATGCCGGAGGAAGGGGTGTACCAGATGCCGCTGGGGTCCAGGCGCTGCTTGCCGACGGGCGGGTTCGCGCCGTTGTCGGCGTCGGTCGGGTCGTGGACGCCGACGATGAGCTCCTGGGTGCGTCCTGGCTTCAGCGCGTCGGTCACGTCGGCGCTGAACTTGTCGTAGCCGCCCTTGTGCTCGGTGATCTTGCGGCCGTTGACGTACACCTGGGAGTGCCAGTCGACGGCGCCGAAGTTCAGGTTGAGCCGCTTGCCGTGGCCGATGCGCCAGTTCTCGGGGACGGTGAAGGTACGGCGGTACCACATGCGGTCCTCGTGCCGTTCGATGCCGGAGAGCTGGGACTCCACGGGGTAGGGGACGAGGATCTTCTCCTTGAGCTTCTCGCCGACCGGGGGCTTCTCGCCCGCTTCGGCGGCGGCGAACTGCCACGAGCCGTTCAGGTTCCGCCAGTTGTCGCGCTTGAGCTGCGGGCGGGGGTACTCGCGGTGGGCGTTGCCCGGTGTGACGTCGTCGGCCCACTTGGTGCGCAGCTGGTACTCGGAGTGGTTGGGCCCGCTGGTCCAGAACCGGCCGACGGCGTCGCCGTCCGTGCCGGTGAGACCGCCCTCGCCGTCGTAGCGGATGTCGGCGAGGCCCGGGGCGTTGCCCGCCTTGTTGCCGACGACGGGTTCCTTCAGGCCGACGAGGAGGCTGCGGTCGTCGGAGGGGTCGGCCTTGACCGTGCCGAGCGGCCACTTGGCTCCGCCGATGACGGCGTCGAGGTGGTCGGTGAGGCCGGCCGGCGGGGCGGCGAGCTTCTGGGCGAAGTCGAGTTTGAGGCTGCGGCCGTCCTTGAGGACGGTGGCGGCGATGGCGCCGTCGTAGTCGAAGTCCTCGGGGATGCGGAGGGCGGAGCGCGGGACCGGCTTCTTCTCACCGCCCGGCGGGGTCCACCTCAGGCGCAGGTTGGAGCCGCCGTAGTGCTCGAAGTACTCGACCTTGATGTCGTGGGCCTTGCCCGCCGTCAACTCGACGGGGGCGGAGGTCTGTTCCTTGTCCCAGTCGTCCTGCCAGTGGTCGATGGCGATCTTGCCGTCCACCCAGAGGCGGAAGCCGTTGTCGCCGATCATCGAGAAGGTGGTCGCGCCGGTCTTCTCGGGGACGATGCGGCCGGTCCAGCGGACGCTGACGTCGTCGACCTGTCCGGTGGTGGCCTTGAGCCGTGGTTCGAGGTTGCCGAAGTCGATGTTCGGGTCGAGTCCGGTGGCCTTGAGCTCGCCGAAGTCGAAGGCTCCGGGGGCGGATTGGGTGTAGTACTCCCCCTTGAGGCCGTGGATCTCGACGGGCTCGTCGGCCGCGGTGGCGGCGGGGACCGCGGTGATTCCCGCGATGCCGAGGGCCCCTGCGAGCAGCACGGCGAGGTGTCTGCCGAATCGTCCGGGGTTTCTTCCGGGATGTCGTCTGATGCGCACGGATCCTCCTTGGTGAGGAAGGGTGGCGGCTCGTCGCTGCAGTCGGTACAACGAATCTGTACAACGTTGGAAGGAACGGCAGTTGGCATGACAGCACGCCCTCCGGCGCGCTGTCCAGGGTCACGACATCCGCCCCGGGCGTCCGGTGCGGCCACCGACGCAGGGAGAAGCAGTGCGGGTAAGCCTCAAGGACGTCGCGGAACGCGCGGGCGTCTCGATCAAGACCGTCTCGAACGTGGTGAACAAGTACCAGCACGTCACCCCGGCGATGCGGGCCCGCGTCCAGGAAGCCATCGACGAGCTCGGCTACCGCCCGAACCTGACGGCACGCCACCTGCGCAAGGGCCGCACCGGCATCATCGCGCTCGCCGTCCCCGAGCTGGGCAACCCCTACTTCGCCGAGCTCGCGGGCGCCGTCATCGACGCGGCGGCCGAGCACGACTTCACGGTGCTCCTCGACCACACCCGCGGCGACCGCGAGCAGGAGGTCCTGGTCAGCCAGGGCTTCCGGGCCCGGGTGATCGACGGCCTCATCCTCAGCCCGCTGGAGCTGGAGGCGGAGGACCTGCGCGAGCGCGAGGACGACGTGCCGCTCGTGCTGCTCGGCGAGCGCCAGTACGACCTGCCCCACGACCACATCGCGATCGACAACATCGCCGCGAGCCGCACGGCGGTACGGCACCTCATCGGGCGCGGCCGCACCACCATCGCCTATCTGGGCGCCCGCACGGACTCCGCGAACCGCCCCGCCCACCTCCGACTCCAGGGCTGGCGCGAGGAGTTGACGGCGGCCGGAATCCCCGCGCCGGACAGCCTGGTGGGGCCGGTCGGCGGCTGGGACCGGTGGGACGGCGCGAAGGCGATGGCGCGGATGCTGGACGCGGGGGTGCGGCCCGACGCGGTGTTCGCGTACAACGACCTGGTGGCGATCGGTGCGATGCGGGTGCTGCACGAGCGCGGACTGCGGGTGCCGTGGGACGTGGCGGTGGTCGGCTTCGACGACATCGCGGAGGGGCAGTTCGGGGCGGTCACCCTCACCACGGTGGCGCCGGACAAGCAGGCCATCGCGCGTCTCGCGGTCGAGTCGCTCCTCGGCAGCCTGGCCCATCCGGAGCGGCTCGGCGGACGTGAACTCACCGCGGACTTCCGGCTGGTGGAGCGGGAGAGCACGCTCGGCCGGCGCTGACCCGGGGAGCCATCGGCCGCTGCGCGGAGGGTTTACAGCCCACTTTCAACGATGTAAAAAGCTCCCCGTAACGCGAGTTGACCGCAAGTGCCGATCCTGCCGTGAGCGCTCTCAGCGCCGGGGCCGTGCCGTTTTGGGGACTCCATGAAGCCGATCACCCTCCGCACCTCCGTCAGGACCCTGCTCGCCGTCGGCCTCGGTGCGAGCCTCGCCCTCACCGCCGGGTGCGCCAAGTCGGAGGACGACGCGTCCGACGGCAAGAACGGCGACGGCGGCGGCGCGGGCCAGGCCGTCTCGGAGTCGAAGGGCGGCAAGACCTGCGCGATCGACACCTACGGCGGAAAGAAGCTGGACCTCAAGACGGCCACCGTGGGCTTCTCGCAGTCCGAGAAGGAGGCCAACCCCTTCCGGATCGCCGAGACGGCCTCCATCAAGGCCGAGGCCGAGAAGCGCGGCGTGAAGCTCCTCACCGCCAACGCCCAGTCGCAGTTCTCCAAGCAGATCAGCGACGTCCAGGACCTCATCGCCAAGGGCGCCGACCTGCTCGTCATCGCGCCGCTCAACTCCGACGGCTGGGAGCCGGTGCTGCGCGCCGCGGGCGCCAAGCACATCCCGATCGTCACCGTCGACCGCAAGATCAACGCGACCGCCTGCAAGGACTACGTGAGCTTCATCGGCTCCGACTTCGTCGCCCAGGGCAGACGCGCGGCGGACCGGATGATCGAGACGACCGGCGGCAAGGGCAAGATCGCGATCCTGCTCGGCGCCGCGGGCAACAACGTCACCACCGAGCGCACCAAGGGCTTCGAGGAGCGCCTCAAGGAGAAGGCCCCGGGCCTCCGGGTCGTCTTCAAGCAGACCGGCGAGTTCGCCCGCGAGAAGGGCCAGCAGGTCACCGAGCAGCTGATCCAGTCCAAGCCCGACATCACCGGGATCTACGCCGAGAACGACGAGATGGGCCTCGGCGCCGTGAACGCGCTCAAGGGCGCGGGCAAGAAGGCCGGCGACGTGAAGATCGTGACGATCGACGGCACGAAGGGCGCCGTCCGGGGCATCGTCGACGGCTGGATCGACGGCGTCATCGAGTCCAACCCCCGCTTCGGCCCGCTCGCCTTCAAGACGCTGGACGCGTTCACCAAGGGCGAGCAGGTCGCCCAGGACATCGTCATCAAGGACAGCGCGTACACGAAGGACAACGCCAAGGCCGACCTCGGCAAGGCCTACTGACATGCTGTCGGTGACCGGCCTGACCAAGACCTTCCCGGGCGTGCGCGCCCTGGACGCGGTCGACTTCACCGCACGCGCGGGCGAGGTGCACGCGTTGATCGGCGAGAACGGCGCGGGCAAGTCCACCCTCATCAAGGTCCTGACGGGCGTGTACGAGCCGGATGCGGGCGAGGTGACGTACGACGGCCGCCCGGTCCGCTTCGCCACCCCCCTCGAAGCACAGCACGCGGGCATCTCCACCATCTATCAGGAGGTCAACCTCGTCCCCCTGATGAGCGTGGCCCGCAATCTCTTCCTCGGCCGTGAGCCCCGCGGCCGGCTCGGGCTGATCGACTTCACTCGGATGCACCGCGAGGCCGACGACGCGCTGCGCGGGCTCGGCGTCCGCGTCGACGTCCGCCGCCCGCTGCGCGAACTCGGCCTCGGCGCGCAGCAGATGGTGGCGCTGGCCCGCGCGGTCGCGGTCGACGCGCGCGTCGTCGTGATGGATGAGCCGACATCATCCCTGGAACCACGGGAGGTGCGGACCCTGTTCGGGGTGATCCGCATGCTGCGGGAGCGCGGCATCGCGGTCGTCTACGTCAGCCACCGCCTGGACGAGCTGTACGAGATCTGCGACGCCGTCACCGTGCTGCGGGACGGCAAGGTAGTCCATGCGGGCGCCCTCGCCGACCTCGACCGGCTGCGCCTGGTCGCGCTGATGCTGGGCCGCGAGACCGACGACGTGCAGGACGAGGGCCTCACCCGCTTCACGGGAGCGCACGAGGCGACGAGCGAACCCGTGCTGAGCGCCGAGGAGTTGACGGTACGGCATCGGATTCAGGGGGTGTCGGTCACCATCCGGCCCGGGGAAGTGGTGGGTCTGGGCGGGCTGCTCGGCTCGGGTCGCAGCGAGACGGCGAAGGCCATCGCCGGGGCCCTGCCGACGGACTCCGGGACCGTCGCGATCGGCGGCACCCGCGTTCGTACGGGCTCCACGCCCGCCGCCATCCGGGCCGGCATCAGCCTCCTCCCCGAGGACCGGAAGGCGGAGGGCATCGTCCCCGGCCTCTCGGTCCGCGACAACATCGCGCTGGCCGCACTCCCCCGTCTCTCGCGCCTCGGCCTGGTGAACGAACGCGGCATCGACGCGATCGTGGACACCTTCGTCCGGCGCCTGCGCATCAAGGCGTCGAGCCCCCACCAGAAGGTGGGCGAGCTGTCCGGCGGCAATCAGCAGAAGGTGCTCCTCGCCCGCTGGCTCGCGATGCACCCGAAGGTGCTGCTGCTCGACGAGCCCACGCGCGGCATCGACATCGGCGCGAAGGCCGAAGTCCAGTCGCTCGTCGACGAGTTGGCGGCCGACGGGCTCGGTGTCCTCCTCATCTCCTCGGACATGGAGGAACTCGTCGAGGGCTCGGACCGGGTGATCGTCCTCAAGGACGGCACGGCCGTCGCGGAACTCACCGGCGCCTCGGTGACGGAGGAGAACCTGCTGCGCGCCATGGCGGCGGCCCCCGCGAAGCCGGGCCCATGACCCACCACGAACGGCAGGCCCCGCACCCACGGAGCTCCCCATGACCGACCTCGCCCTCGGCCGCACGGCCACCGACCGCGACCGTCTGCTGCGCCTCCTCCAGAATTACGGCGTCTACGCGGGCGTCGCCGTCCTCCTCCTGGTCAACATCCTCTTCACCCCGCACTTCCTGTCCGGCGAGAACTTCCGCACCCAGGCCGTCCAGGTCGCCCCCGTCCTCGTCGTGGCGCTCGGCATGGCGCTGGCCATCGGCAGCGAGGGCGTCGACCTGTCCGTCGGCTCGGTGATGGCGCTCTCCACGTCCCTCGTCTCGCTCTACCTCGGGTACGGCATGTGGATCGCCCTTGCCGTGGCGCTGCTCGGCGGGATGGCGGTCGGCGCGGCCAACGGCTCACTCGTCGCGTTCATCGGCGTCCAGCCCATCGTCGCGACACTCGCGCTGATGGTCGCGGGCCGGGGCCTCGCCCTGGTCCTCCTCCCGCAGCTCAAGGACGTCCGCGACCCGGCGATGGCGTCGCTCGGCTCCGGTGCCGTGCTCGGCGTCCCGTACCTGGTCCTGATCGCGGCGGCCCTCGCGCTGCTGATCGCCTTCGTCGTGCGGCGCACCACGTTCGGCCGGCAGCTCCTCGCCATCGGCGACAGCCGCCCGGCCGCGCTCCTCGCGGGCCTGCCGGTGCGCCGCGTGCTCATCGTCGTGTACGTGGTCTGCGGCGCTCTCGCCGCACTCGCCGGAGTCCTCGCGACCGCCCGCCTGTCCGCAAGCGACCCGACGTCGCTCGGCAGTCTGATGGAGCTCTCCGCGATCACCGCGGTGGTCGTCGGCGGCACCCCGCTCAGCGGCGGCCGCATCAGGATCGGCGGCACCGTGGCGGGCGCGGTCCTCATCCAGCTGCTCACGGCCACGCTCATCAAGCACGACCTGCCGCCGTCGTGGACACAGATCGCCCAGGCCGTGGTGATCGTCCTGGCGGTCTGCGCGGCACGCGAGAGGGGCAAGCGATGACCATCGACACGAAGAGTCCGGCGGATCCCATGGGGCAGGCCGTCCGGGAGGAGCGGACCACGGGCCCTGCCCGCTCCGATCGGCTCGGCGCGCTGGCCCAGCAGCACGGCGCGCTCGTCACGCTGACCGTCGCGGTGCTCGCCGCGTCGCTGAGCTTCGACACGTTCCTGACCGGCGACAATCTGCAGAACATGGCGGTGTCCTCCGCGTTCCTCGCGGTGGTCGCGCTCGGCATGACGTTCGTCATCGTCACCGGCGGCATCGATCTGTCGGTCGGCTCGCTCTTCGCCCTCGGCGGGGTGCTCGCCGCCTGGGGGTCGCAGTACGGCACGGCCGTGGCGCTGCTCCTGCCGCTCGCGGTCTGCGGTCTCATCGGCCTCGTCAACGGCCTGCTGATCGCCCGCGCGCGGCTCGCGCCGTTCATCGTGACGCTCGCGGCGATGCTGGCGGCCCGCGGCGTCCTCCTGTCGGTCACCGACGAGGGTTCCAGGACGTACCTCGTCGACAAGGACTCCTTCTTCGCCACGCTCGGGCAGGGCAAGGTGCTCGGCATCGGCGCCCCGGTGTGGATCACGGTCGCGCTCTTCGTGGCGGGCGCGGTCGTGCTGCGCCGCACCCGGTTCGGCCAGTACGTGTACGCGGTCGGCGGGAACGAGGACGCGGCGGCGCTGATGGGCGCCCCCGTGGCCCGTACGAAGATCGCCGTCTACACGGTCTCCGGGCTCTGCGCGGGGCTCGCCGGGGCCCTCAACGCGGCCTGGCTGGTCTCCGGGGTGACGATCCTCGGCTCCGGCATGGAGCTGGAGGCGATCTCCGCGGTCGTCATCGGCGGCACGCTGCTCTCCGGCGGGTTCGGCTTCATCAGCGGGTCGTTGGTGGGCGTGCTGCTCCTCAAGGTCATCCAGAACGTCATCAACCAGATCGGCTCGCTCGACTCCGCCTACCAGCAGGTGGTCAGCGGCGCCTTCCTGGCGGTGGTGGTGATCGCGCAGACCTGGCTGGGCCGCAGGCGCCGCGTGCTGTGAGCGCGGGCCTCACATCGGTACGACCTGCCCCTTCCCGAGGGCGATCACCCCGCCCGCGGACACCGTGTACAGCTCCTCGTCCCGCTCCGGATTGACCCCGATCGTGGCGCCGGGCGGTACGTCGACGTTCTTGTCGAGGACGGCGCCGCGCACCACCGCGCCCCGCCCGATCCGTACGTTGTCGTGCAGCACGGAGCCCTGGACGACCGCGCCCTCCTCGACGGTCACGCCGGGCGAGAGGACGGAGCGGGTGACCTGGCCGCGGATGACGCAGCCGGGGCTGACGATCGACTCGCCCGCGATGCCGCCCGCGCAGAACTTGGCGGGCGGCAGGCCGCCGGAGTGGGTGTAGATGGGCCAGCGCCGGTTGTCCAGGTTGAAGACGGGCTGGTCCGAGATGAGGTCCATGTGGGCTTCGTAGTACGAGTCGAGCGTGCCGACGTCGCGCCAGTAGCCGTGGTCGCGGGGGGTCTCGCCGGGTACGTGGTTGTCGTCGAAGTCGTACACCTGTGCCATGCCGCGCTCGGTGAGCAGGGGCAGGATGGAGCCGCCCATGTCGTGTGCGGACTCCTCGTCCTCGGCGTCCTGCTGGAGGGCGTCGACGAGGGTCTTGGTGGTGAAGAGGTAGTTGCCCATCGAGGCGAAGACCTGGTCCGGGTCGTCGGGTAACCCGGGCGGGTCGGTCGGCTTCTCCAGGAAGCGCTCCACCTTCGTGCCGTCGCGCCCGGGCGTGATGATGCCGAACGACGGCGCCTCGGCGCGCGGCACCCTGATACCGGCGACGGTCACCGCCGCGCCGTTCTCGATGTGCTGCTGGAGCATCTGCCGCGGGTCCATGCGGTAGACGTGGTCGGCGCCGAACACGGCGATGTAGTCGGGCTGTTCGTCGTGGACGAGGTTGAGGGACTGCAGGATGGCGTCGGCGCTGCCCAAGTACCAGCGGGGGCCGAGGCGTTGCTGGGCGGGCACGGGGGTGACGTAGTTGCCGAGGAGGCTCGACATGCGCCAGGTCGTCGTCACGTGCCGGTCGAGGGAGTGCGACTTGTACTGGGTGAGGACGCAGACGCGCAGGATGTCGGCGTTGACGAGGTTGGAGAGCACGAAGTCGACGAGGCGGTAGGTGCCGCCGAACGTGACCGCTGGTTTGGCCCGGTCGGCGGTGAGCGGCTGCAGCCGTTTCCCCTCCCCGCCGGCGAGCACGATTCCGAGCACCGAAGGTCCACCGCGCATCCCAGCCCCCTGTTTGGTCGGCTATCGGCTATCTGTCGGCGTGCAGGATCTTCTCGTACACCTCGACCGTGCGCCGGGCCACCGCGTCCCAGCCGAATTCACCGAGTGCGCGGTCGCGTCCGGCCGCGCCCATCGCCGCGGCCCGTTCCGGGTCGGTCGCCACTTCGTTCAGGAGCAGTCCGAGTTCGCGTTCGAAGCCTTCGGGGTCGCTTTCGTCGTACGGGACGAGTACCCCCGTCGTGCCGTCCCGAACGACTTCCGGGATGCCGCCGACCCTGGAGGCGACGACGGCCGTGCCGCACGCCATCGCCTCCAGGTTGACGATGCCCAGCGGTTCGTACACGGAAGGGCAGACGAACACGGCGGCGTGCGTGAGGAGTTGGACGACCTGGGGGCGCGGAAGCATCTCGGGGATCCACCGGACACCCGCCCGGGTGCTGCTCAGCTCCTCGAAGAGGGTGCGGAATTCGAGGTCGATGCCGGGGGTGTCGGGCGCTCCGGCACACAGGACGAGCTGGACGTCGGAGTCCAGCTTCCGTGCGGCCCGCAGCAGATGGGGCACGCCCTTCTGACGGGTGATGCGGCCGACGAACAGGACGTACGGCCGCCCCGGGTCGACGCCGAGCCGCTCGAGGACGTCGGTGCCGGGGTCGGGGCGGTACAGCTCGGTGTCGATGCCGTTGTGCACGACGTGGACCTTCGCCGGGTCGACGGCCGGATAGCAGGCGAGGATGTCCTCGCGCATCGCGCCGGACACCGCGATCACGGCGTCGGCGGCCTCGGCCGCGGTGCGCTCGGCCCAGCTCGACAGGGTGTATCCGCCGCCCAGTTGCTCGGCCTTCCAGGGGCGCAGCGGCTCCAGGGAGTGCGAGGTCATGACGTGCGGGATGCCGTGCAGGAGCTTGCCGACGTGGCCGGCGAGGCTCGTGTACCAGGTGTGGGAGTGGATGAGCTCGCGGTCGGCGAGCGCAGCGGCCATGGCGAGGTCCACGGAGAAGGTGCGCAGCGCGTCGTTGGCCCCGTCGAGCGCGGGCCACGCGCCGTGCCGCACGAGCCCGTCGGCCGTGCCCTCGCCCCAGCAGTGCACTTCGAGGTCCGTGAGGGACCGCAGCTCCCGTGCCAGGAACTCGACATGCACGCCGGCGCCTCCATAGACGTCGGGCGGATACTCCCGGGTGAGCAGGCCCACCTTCACGTAGCACCCTCCGTCGTCCGTCCGATGCCGGCCGCGCCACCTTCATGGTCACCCAGACGCGGCCCCGGGGGAAGACCGCTGCGGCGGGCGGTCGAAGCAGCAGTCGCCGCACAGCCCGCCACCGGGGCACCGGTAGTAGAGGCAGCAGCTGCGGCGCCGGAACGCCGTGCCCCGCAGGGTGCCTGTGCCGCGCAGGTCGGGGTGGTCGAAGAGCTCGGCGGCCAGGCTCAGGGCCCGCTCCCCCACATCCGCGCGCCCCGATCGCGCCGCCCAGCCGTGCAGTTCGCGCGCCGCGCCCGCGAGCGCGGACCCCGCGTTGCCCCACAGCAGCCCCGCGGAGATCCGGTACCGCGCCCGCAACGCCTCGGACAGCGGCGCCAGATGACCGTACTGCACGACGTCCCGGATGGTCCCGGCATCGCCCGGCAGCGGGCGTACGCCGGTCAGCCACAGGTCGTCGGGCGAGGTGCCGTCGGCGTCCCAGCCGAGCAGCTCGGGGTCGAGGTCGGGCACCCGGCCGTACAGTGCGGCGGAGCCGAGCGCCACGGACCAGAGGCGGGCCGCGAGCCCCAGCTGCGCCACGGACACCGCGACGCGGTCCTCCGGGGCGCCGAGCCGCCGCGCGACCTTGTCGACCCGGAAACCGATCGGATCACCGGATTCCGAACCGGTCGGATCACCGGGTTCCGGAAGTCTGTACACCGCTGCCAGCGGCCGGACGCCGCGGTCGTGCGCCGGGCTCACGCGCAGGGCGAAGAATCCGCCGACGGAGCCGAGTTCTGCCAGGTCAATGTGGGTGGTCACGGGAGAAGTACAGCAAGCCGCGCGGCGCCGCCCTCCCCTGGGGTGCCCATGAGGGTCACTCTCCGCGCCCAGGAGGTAACCCCTCCTGGGGAGGACACGGCAAAGGCAGTACTCCATCGGCAGTAGGACCAATTGCCTGCTCAGGTACGACGACTTAAAGGGATTCCCGCGTCATCGTTGTCAGTATGGAAGCAGACCGTTCGCCCGACCGGGATCACCGGGAGCACCGCACCCCGCGGAGCACGTCATGAGTGCTCTGGCGCTTTCCGTGGTGCTGTCCCTCGTCTCAGCCGTGGCGTACGCCGGCGGGGCGATCCTGCAGGAGCGCGTGGCGGCGACGACGCCGGACCAGTACGCGCCGCTGCGCCGCGGCGCCTGGTGGACCGCGATCGCCCTGAACGGTCTCGGCGCGCTGCTGCACGTGGTGGCGCTCGCCTACGGCCCGCTCAGCCTGGTCCAGCCGCTGGGCGCGCTGACCATCGTGTTCGCCCTGCCGATGGCGGCCCTGTTCGTACGGCGCAGGGCCGGGGCCACCGCCTGGCGGGGCGCGCTCATGGCGACGGTGGGGCTCGCCGGGCTCCTGTCTCTCACCTCGACGTCCGACTCGCAGACGCTCGCCGACGCGGAGCGCGTCATGCTCGGCCTCGTCACGGGCGGCGGCGTGGCCGTGCTGACGCTGGCGGCGCACGCGGTGCACCGGCACCCGGTGGTGCGCAGCGTGCTGCTGGCCTGCGCGGCCGGTGCGGCGTTCGGCATCGCGTCGGTGTTCACGAAGACGGTGGCGGTGGACTGGGACCACCGCGTCGGGCTCGTCGAGCAGCTCCCCACCCTCGGGGCGATCGCGGTGCTCGCGGCGGCCGGCCTGCTGCTGTCGCAGGCCTCGTACCGGGGTGCGGGGCTCGCGGCACCGCTGTCGACGGTGACCGTGGTGAACCCGGTGGTCGCGGCCGCGGTCGGCCTGACCCTCTTCGGAGAATCCTTCCGGCACGGCGCCACGGGCACCGTCCTCGCGCTCGGCAGCGGCGTCGTGGCCGCCTGCGGTCTGATCCTGCTGACGACCGAACGGATCGCCCGGGAGGCGGCGACCCTCACCACCGCGGCCGAGGCCGGTCCGGTGGCGCGAGGCGGCCCGTCCACGCCGCAGCCGGACGCCGCCGAGACCGCTGCGGAGGCGGGGGGCGCCCCTTGCCCGTGCCCCACAGACGCGCTGCCCGCGGTGCCCTCGCAGCAGCCGGCGCCGCCCCACCGCCGGACGCGCCCGCGGCAGCCGAGGCGCCGCGAGCGCATGGTGTCCTGACGGCTTTGATCCGTACGGGGCGTGTCAGATCCGTACGCCGCGTGCCCGCAGGTAGGCGAGCGGGTCGATGTCGGAACCGAAGCCGGGCCCCGTCCGCACCTCGAAGTGCAGATGCGGGCCCGTGCTGTTCCCGGTGGATCCGGACCGGGCGATGCGCTGCCCGGCGCCGACCTGCTGCCCCGCCTTCACGGAGAGCGCCGACAGGTGCCCGTACTGGCTGTACTTCCCGTCGGTGTGGCGGATGACCACCTGGTAGCCGTAGCTGCCGCCCCAGCCCGCGGAGACGACCCGGCCCGCCGCGACGGACTTCACGGCCGTCCCGGTCGGCACGGCGAAGTCGACGCCCGTGTGATAGCCCTTCGACCAGGAGCTGCCTGCGGCACGGTACGGCGTGCTGGGCGAGGCGGCGACGGGGGCGGAGGCACCGGAGGTGGCCCGCTCCGCCTGCGGGGCCGCGGCCCGCTGCTTCTCGCGCTTCTTCTGGGCGGCCGCTTTCTCGGCCGCCTGCTTTTCGGCGGCCCTCTTCTCGGCGGCTTTTCTCTCGGCGGCTTTCCTGTCGGCGGCTTTCCTGTCGGCCGCCCTGCTCTCGGTGGCCTTCCGGTCCGCCGCCTTCTGTGGGGCCCGCCCCTTGGTGCCGCCGCCCTGGCCATGGACGGAGAGGCGCTGCCCCGGTGTGATCAGGTCGGGGTCGCCGCCGATGACGCGCCGGTTGGTTTCGTACAGGCGCTGCCAGCCGCCCCGGACCCGGCGTTCGTCGGCGATGCCGGAGAGGGTGTCGCCGTGGACCACGGTGTACATCTCGGCGCTGCCCGCGGCGGACTGCGGGGTCGTCTCGGGCTTGACGTCCCTGACGTCGCGTCCGGGCCGCTCGGGCTTGCTCGGGGCCTTGGCCGGTGCCGCCTTGCCGGGGCCTGCGTCGGGCGTGCCGCCGCCCCGGGTGAGACCGGCCTTCGCCGAGCAGACGGGCCAGGCGCCGGGGCCCTGCGCGTCGAGGACCTTCTCGGCGACGGCTATCTGCTGGGCCTTGGTGGCGCGGTCGGCCCGCGAGGCGTAGGCCGTGCCGCCGTACGCCTCCCAGGTGGACTGCTTGAACTGGAGACCGCCGTAGTAGCCGTTGCCGGTGTTGATGCTCCAGTTGTTGCCGGACTCGCAGGCCGCCACCTTGTTCCAGGTGTCGACGTCGGCGGCGCCCGCGGTGCCCGCGACGGTCAGCGGGAGCGCCATGCCCGCGCCGCCCGCCGTGACGGTCAGCGACGCACGGTTGATGCGGTTCGGCTGATACCGGCGGTGCCGGCCCCGTACGGCCATTGGGAGCCCCCTCGGACACACGTCATCACGGATTGCACACAGCGGACACACGACAAGCCCGCAAGTTAGCCGGTTGACCAATCCGTGACAAGGGCGTGGAGCCGAGGGGGAGTTGAACAGACGGTGATACCCGTCAGCCCCTCAAGTGTTCCTGAACCCACCGGAGTTGCACGCCCTGCTGGTAGGGGCCACCACCCTCGTGATCGTTGAAGGCGTACACCTCCATCGAACGCTCGCTCCCCGCGTACGCGTTGAAGGCGGCGAACACCGTGGACGGCGGGCAGGTCAGATCCTCCAGGGCCGCGGAGAAGAGCGCGGGCGCACGCCCCCGGGCGGCGAAGTGCACGCCGTCGAAGTACGACAGGGTCTGGAAGACACGTTCCCGGCCGTCCCTGCGGGCCTTCAGGTAGGACGCGATCTCGCTGTAGGGCAGCCGGTCCGTGAGGGTCGTCGCGCGCGGGAAGTCGCAGAGGAAGGGGACGTCGGACAGCACGGCGGCCAGGTCCGGCACGAGTCCGCCGACGGCGAGGGCGAGTCCGCCGCCCTGGCTGACGCCGAGCACGGCGACCCGTGCGGCGTCCACGAGCGGATGGGCGCGGGCGGCCTCGACGGCGCGCACGGCGTCGACGTACAGGCGCCGGTAGTAGTAGTCGTGCGGGTCCTCGATGCCGCGGGTCATGAACCCGGGGTGCGCCGGTCCACTCCCCACCGGGTCCGGGGTGTCGCCCTGCGCCCACCCCGCGCTGCCCTGCCCGCGGGTGTCCATCACGAAGTGCGCGTACCCGGCCGCGGCCCACAGCAGGTGCATGTGGGGCAGGCCCCGGCCGCCGCCGTACCCGATGTACTCCACGACGACGGGCAGCGGCTCGCCGTCCTCGGCGCCGGCGGGCAGAACCAGCCACCCCTTGACGGGATGGCCCCCGAATCCGGCGTACGTCACATCGAGGACCCGCACGCCGGTCAATGGCAGCTCCACCGCCTCGAACCGCGCGTCCAGCTCGTGCTCCCGCGCCTCCAGCAACGTCTTCTCCCAGAAGGCGTCGAAGTCGTCGGGCTCGGGCAAGTCGGGGCGGTATCGGCGCAGTTCATCAAGGGGCAGGTCGAACTGAGGCACGGGCGACTCCTCCTGGGGTCATGTCCTGGGAGGGTTCACGCTATGCCAGCTGATCTCGGCCCGACAGGGTGTATTCCCGGCCAGGGCCTGTGGCCGCCGGGGGGGCGGCAACACATCCACGGGCCGGGACCCGCCCCCCGGGGGGAAACGCGGGTGGGCGTGGCCCCACCGGCCCACGCCCACCCTCTCCACTCAGCGCATCGGCCCCGGCTGGGGCTCTGGCGCCGGGTCGGGGCCCGGCGGCTGCGGGATCGGGGACGGCGGTGGCTCCGGACTGGGCCGGGGCTCGGGATTCGGTACGGGGTCCGGGTTCGGGAAGGGCCTCCCCGGCTCCGTCGGCGGCACCGGGTCAGGGTCCGGGAAGGGCCTGACCGGCCCCGGCTTCGGTGCGGGATCGGGGAACGGTTGAGTCATTGCACTCCTCCAGCCAGTGGTACGCCAACGGCTCCTCCCCGCGTACCCGACACCCCCGGACCCAAGCCTTCCACGGTTCCTCACACAGTGCCCGTGGCGGACGGCCACCTGGGTCGGCCCCAGGCACGCCCCGGCCGTGTCCAGCCGCCCCCGGTGCCTAGCCGAGGGCCAGCGCCGCCGCCGACGCGAGGCCGAGCCGGGGGCTGGACAGCACCGGCACCCGCTCCCGGACGTCCGGGACAAGACTCTCCGCGCCCGCCATGGAAGCCTGTGCCAGCACGATCGCGTCGGCGTTCCGCACCCCGCGCACCGCTCGGGCCACGCCCTCCGCGTACCCCTCGGAGTCGCCGGCCTCGAACCGCTCCCACGCCCCGTCGACCACCTCGGCCCGCACCGACACGTCCCGCCCGGCGCGCCGGGCCTCGTCCTCGATGAGCGCCGAGGTCGGCCCGACCGTGGAGGCGACCGTGGCGAGCACGACGACCCGGGGTCCCGCGGCGACGGCCGCGGCCGCCATGGGCCGGTCGACCCGCACCACGGGCACGCCGATGTCGGCGCCCACGGTCTCGGCGACACCCCCGATGGTGGAGCAGGTGCACAGCACGGCGGCGGCCCCGCCCTCCGCGGCCCGCACGAGAGCGGCACGCACGTCGATGGCGACCGCGTCCGGTCCTTCCTGCCGTGCCCGCGCCAGGAGGTCCTCCACCACGTGGTGACGCAGCCCGAGCTCCGGGTGTCCGGCGTCCCGCAGCTCCTCGAAGACGGGCACGTGCACGGACGACGTGTGGAGGAGCCCCAGCGTGACCGGCCGGCCGGTCACGCGGAGACCGCGCGGCTCAGCGGATTGCGCACCATGTCGGTCCCGCCGGGCACCGGCTCCGCCGTGTCGTCGCCGAGAGCCACCACGCGGTTGCCCTCGTCGACGTGCACGACGCGCGGTCGCAGTGCCCTGGCCTCGGCATCCTCCACCTGGGCGTAGCTGATGATGATCACCTTGTCGCCGGGGTGCACGAGGTGGGCGGCCGCGCCATTGATCCCGATGACACCGCTGCCCCGCTCACCCTCGATCGTGTACGTCTCCAGACGCGCGCCGTTGGTGACATCGACGATGTGGACGAGCTCACCGGGCAGCAGATCGGCGGCGTCGAGCAACTCCGCGTCGATGGTGACGGACCCCACGTAGTGCAGGTCGGCCTGGGTCACCGTGGCGCGGTGAATCTTGGACTTGAACATGGTACGCAGCATCGGACACTCCCAAGAGTAGGCTCCCTGCCTGCGTTTATGCAGGTCAAGGGCTGTTTCGACACTCTACAACGAGTCGCATGAGCCTATCCGGTACGGCGACCCGCCCCTCCGGCGGCGCCAGCCGATGAGTTTGTGGCTTCCGGGCGGTCAAAGCTCATGACACCTCAGGAAAGGACAGTGCCATGTCGGAGCTTCTCGTCGACTTCATCACCTCCCTCGACGGCTACGCATCGGGAGAGGGATGGCCCGGGTTCTGGGGCCTCGAGGGCCCGGAATACCTCGCGTGGCTCGGCGAACAGCCCGAGGCCACCTACCTGATGGGAGCGAAGACCTACCGTCTGATGTCGGGTTTCGCCGCAGGTGAGGTCCCGGACGGCCAGGACGAGTTCAGGCCCGAGGAAGAGGCGTCCGTCGACGAGCTCACGCGGGCGTCCAAGGTGGTGTTCTCCTCCTCCCTGGAGGAGCCGCTGACGTGGGCCAACTCCACGCTCGTCCGCGACGACGCCGTCGAGGCGGTCCGAGCCATGAAGTCGAGCGGCTCGGGGCTCCTCAGCACGATCGGCAGCCTCAGCCTGTGCCGGTCCCTGCTGCGAGCCGGACTCGTCGACCGCTTCCGGGTCGTCATGTTCCCGGTGATCACCGGCGCCACGGGCGACGAGCGCATCTACGACGGCTATCCGGACGTCGCCCTCGAGATGATCGACCACCGCACCTTCGACGGCCGCACCCAACTGGTCGAGTACAAGCCCCGCGTGCTCGAGCACCCACCGCTCGTCGTCCCTGCCTGACGCCATCCCATCCGCAGCCCAAACCCATATACACAGGGCGTTTACGGCATGACTGCTGCGCGTACGTCCGTACGCGCAGCAGTCATCGTCACAAGACGCCGGGCGACGGGCTCAGATCGTCTTGCTGAGGCGGTCGGCCAGCAGGGCGGCGAAGCGTGCCGGGTCGGCCAGATCGCCGCCCTCGGCGAGCAGCGCGGTGCCGTACAGCAGCTCGGCCGTCCCGCTCAGCTCCGGGTCGTCGGGCCGCTTGTCGTGCGCCGCCTTGACCGCGCCGACCAGCGGGTGCTTCGGGTTCAGCTCCAGGATGCGCTTGACCGGCGGGAGCTCCTGGCCCATCGCCTTGTACATCTTCTCCAGGGCCGGCGTGAGGCCGTCCGTGTCGCTGACCAGGCACGCCGGTGAGCTGGTGAGCCGGGTCGTCAGGCGCACCTCCTTGACGTCGTCGAGCGTCTCGTTGAGCCAGGCGAGGACGGCCGCGTACTCCCCGGCCTCCTCCTCCGACGGCTCCTCCTCGGAGGGCAGGTCCACCGCGCCGCGGGCGATGGACTGGAACTCCTTGCCCTCGTGGTCGCGGACCGCCTCGACCCAGATCTCGTCCACCGGATCGGTGAGCAGCAGGACCTCGTACCCCTTGGCCCGGAACGCCTCCATGTGCGGAGAGTTCTCGATCTGTGCGCGGCTGTCGCCGGTCATGAAGTAGATCTTGTCCTGGCCCTCCGGCATCCGGTCGAGGTAGTCGGCCAGGGTGGTGGGCTCCTCACCCGCGGTGGAGGCGAAGGACGCGATGTCGAGGATCGCCTTGTGGTCCTCCGTCCGGTCGAGGAGGCCCTCCTTGACTGCGGGCCCGAACTCGCGCCAGAAGGTGCGGTACTTCTCGGCGTCCTTGCTCATCAGCTCCTTGATGGACGCCAGGATCTTCTTCGCCAGGCGGCGGCGGATGAGCTGGATGTGCCGGTCCTGCTGGAGGATCTCGCGGGAGATGTTCAGCGACAGGTCGGCGGCGTCCACGACGCCCTTGACGAAGCGCAGGTGATCGGGGAGCAGCTCGCGGCTGTCGTCCAGGATGAACACCCGCTTGACGTACAGCTGGAGGCCGTGGCGGGCGTCGCGCTGGTAGAGGTCGTGCGGGGCCCTCGAGGGCAGGAACAGCAGGGCCTCGTACTCGAAGGTGCCCTCGGCCCGCATCTGGATGATGTCGAGCGGGTCCGTCCAGTCATGGCTGATGTGCCGGTAGAACTCCCGGTACTCCTCCTCGCTCACCTCGGAGCGCGGGCGGGCCCAGAGCGCCTTCATCGAGTTGAGGGTCGACTCCCCCATCCGGACGGGGAAGGAGATGAAGTCCGAGTACCGCTTGACGATCTCCCGGATCTTGCCTTCATCGGTGTAGTCGTAGAGCGCGTCCTCCTCGTCGGCGGGCCGCAGGTGCACGTGGACCGACGTGCCCTCCGGGGCGTCCTCGACGGTCTCGATCGTGTACGTGCCGTCGCCGTCCGACTCCCAGCGCACCCCGGTCGGCGTACCGGCCTTGCGGGTGACCAGGGTGACCTTGTCGGCGACCATGAACACGGAGTAGAAGCCGACGCCGAACTGACCGATCAGCTCGGCCGAATCCGCGCTCTCCTTGCTCCCCTCCTTCCCGTCCTTCCCGCCCTTCCCCTTGTTCTCCTTGAGCCGGCGCAGCGTCTCTGCCGTGCCGGACTTGGCGATGGTGCCGATCAGCCCCACGACCTCGTCGCGCGTCATGCCGATGCCGTTGTCCCGCACGGTCAGCGTGCGGGCCTCCTTGTCGGCCTCGATCTCGATGTGCGGGTCGTCCGTCTTGAGGCTGTCGTCCTGCAGGCCGGCCAGGCGCCGCTTGTCCAGGGCATCAGAGGCGTTGGAGATGAGTTCGCGAAGGAAGATGTCCTTGTTCGAGTAGATCGAGTGGACCATCAGCTCCAGCAGCTGCCGCGCCTCGGCCTGGAACTCCAGCGTCTCGGTGCTCATGACTTCCCTTCTGGTCGGTTGGTCGGTCGTTCTGTGCGACGCCCATATTTTCCGCCACCATTTTCGGTGGTGGTGCGCGGGTCTCGGCAGAGGGCGTATCGGATCAGAAGGCGTACCGGATCAGAAGGCGTACCGGACGCGCAGCCACGGGGCGTGCGTCGCCAGCAGCTCACGGAGACGCGTCAGGGAACGCTGCTTGACGTCCAGGGCGTAGCGCACGTTCAGAGCGCCGTTCTCCGAACGCTTGGTCTCCTGGATGTCCGGCTGCCACAGCATCTCCTCGGCGCGGGGGTGCCACCCCAGGTTGACCTCGTGGAGCGCCTGGTTGTGCGTCAGCATGATGACTTCGGCCGCCGCCTGCTCCTTCACGCGGGCGGATAGTACGTCGTCGAGGTGGATGAGCAGATCCGCCCAGTCCCGCTCCCACCCCGGGCGCAGGACGACGGGCGACAGGTTGAAGTGGATCTCGTAACCGGCGTCGAGGAAGTCGGCGGCCGCGGCGATCCGCTCGGCCACCGGGCTGGTGCGGATGTCCAGCAGCCGGGCGTCCTCGGGCGGCATGAGCGAGAAGCGCACCCGGGTCCGCCCCTGAGGGTCGAGCGCGAGCAGGTCGGGATTGACGAACTTGGTCGCGAAGGAGGCCTTCGCCGTCGGCATGCCCCGGAACGCCGCGATGAGGTCGGCGGTGTTGTCGCAGACCAGGGCGTCGACGGAGCAGTCACCGTTCTCGCCGATGTCGTAGACCCACGCCTGCGGGTCGCACTGGTTGGGCGTCGTCTTGGGCCCTTGAGCCCGTACGTGGCGCCGGACGTGCGCCACGATCGCCTCGATGTTGGTGAAGAGGGTGATGGGGTTGGCGTAACCCTTGCGGCGGGGGACGTAGCAGTAGGCGCAGGCCATCGCGCAGCCGTTGGAGGGCCCCGGTGCGATCCAGTCGGCCGATCTGCCGTTGGGGCGGGTCACGAGCTGACGCTTGACCCCGAGGACGAGCGTCTCGGTCTTGACGCGGACCCAGCGGGCTACGTTGCCGTCGTTCCCGTGCAGGGAGGGGATGCGCCAGTGGCTGTCGACCTCGGTCACCCGCACCCCCGGCAGCCGGGCCATGATCTGCCGGCCGCGCGGCGAGTCGAGGGCTGCCGGCTCCGCGTAGACCTCGCGCACATCGAGCAGCCGGCGCGCCTCCGGGCTGTCCCGGAACGCCGAGTGCGCCGCCCGGGCCGGAGGTTCGTCCGGCCAGCCGAACAGCGCCGGCTGCTCTGGCTCTCCCGAGGCGGGTCCTGACACCGGCTGGTCCATGGGTGTTCCTCTCCGCGCGCAGGCGCCGCACGGCCGATCGGTGTGCGCGAAGCCGGCCGGAGTGCACGGGGCCGGCCGATGTTCGCAGGGTCGGCCGCTGTTCGCAGGGTCCGCCGGTCTTCGCAGGGGCTGACCCACAGATCAAAGCGCACGCCGACGCGGCCGTGCCGCCCACACGCCGGACGCCCTAGCGGCGGGGCTGTGCACCACCCGGCGGCGCGCCGCCCTCCACCGTCGGCAGGTAGCGCGGCGCCCGCCAGGCGTTCAGGCGGTGCTCCACCGCGGCACCCAGTGCCAGCAGCTTGGCGTCCTGGCGGTGGCCTGCCATCAGGAGCACGCCCACCGGCAGCTCGCCGACGGAGCCCGCGGGTACCGAGAGGGACGGGTATCCGGCGACGGCCGCGGGGGTGGAGGACGGGATGACGTCGTTGTCGCCGCGCGCGCAGTCGGTCGTCCAGGCGGGCGGGTTCGTGGGGGCGGCGATGGCGTCCAGACGGTGGCCGGCCATGGTCTCGTCGAGGGAACGCCGGGAGAGGTCCTTCAACTCGGCCCGCATCGCCCGGTACCCCGGGTCGGTGGTGGGGGGCGCGGCGAGGGCCTGCTCGAACAGTTCCTGGCCGGCGAAGCAGGTCTGCTCCGCGGGGTGGGAGCGGTTGAACTCGATCAGCTCGGCGAGGTTCCCGGGGCCTTCGCGCGTGCCGAGGTAGGCGTCGATGTCCCGGTGGAACTCGCTGAGCAGGGCCGGGAACTCGAGTTCGGCGAGCCGCGCCTGGTAGGGAGGTGTCACCTCGACGACCACGGCGCCGGCGTCGCGCAGCTTCTTCGCCGTACGGGTCATCACCGCGTCCACGTCGGGGCCGAGCGACGGCAGACGCCACAGACCGATGCGCTTGCCGCGCAGGCCGACAACGTGCGGTTCGGCTGCGTGGTCGTCCCCGCCACGCCGGCCCTCGCCGCCGCTCAGTACCGAGAACGTGAGCGCGGTGTCGATCACGTTGCGCGCCATCGGCCCGGCCGTGTCCTGCTCGGCGGAGATCGGCACCACGCCCGACTGGCTGACCAGGCCGAGGCTGGGCTTGTGGCCGACGACGCCGTTCATCCCGGCCGGGCACACGATGGAGCCGTCCGTCTCGGTGCCGATCGCCACCTGGGACAACGACGCGGCGAGTGCGGCGGCGGAACCCGATGAGGAACCGCACGGGTTCCGGTCGAGGACGTACGGGTTGTTGGTCTGCCCGCCCACCGCCGACCACCCCGACGTCGGCTTGGCCGCACGGAAGTTGGCCCACTCCGACAGGTTGGTCTTGCCGAGGATCACCGCCCCCGCCTTGCGCAATCGCGTCACCAGCACCGCGTCCGTCTTCGGCGGGCTTCCGGCGAGGGCGAGCGACCCGGCCGTCGTCGGCATGTCACGGGTGTTCACGTTGTCCTTGAGCAGGACGGGTATGCCGTCCAGCGGCCCGAGGGTCTCGCCCCGCCGGTGCCTGGCATCGCTGGCGGCCGCCTGGCGCAGGGCCGTCGGGCTGGTGCGCAGCACCGAGTGGATCTTCGGGTCGACCTTCTCGATCCGCCGCAGATAGGCCCGGGTCAGCGCCGACGAGGTCAGCGAGCCGCGCCCCATGCGCGTCTGTAACTCCGGGATGGTCACGGTGTCGAGGTCGAACCCGAGCGCGGAAGGCGATCCGGGGGCGGCAGGCGACCCGGGTGACGGTGCCGAACCGTCGGTGCCGGACTCGGCTGCTTGCGCGCCCGCATGCGGTACGCCGGTCAGAAGGGACCCCGCGACGAGGGCGGCGGTCATTGCGGCAACACTTCTCTTCCCCATGCGGCCCAGCCGACTACACGGGCAGCATCCGGCGCAAGGGTGCGGGGTCCGGCGACGGGGCCCCGCACGGGGCAGGCGACCCGGGTCGTCGTTTGCCATGCCGAGTAGCATGGCAAACGCCGGGATTCCGGGCATATGCACCGGTTCTGCGGCTCGGCACGACAAGCCTCCCCACCTGGACGTTGAGTGCGATGACCCACCACAGATCAGCCACCCCCGCCGCACACGCGACGACGAGCCGAGAGGTCGTCGGAGCGCCCTGCTGGGCGACCCTGCTGACGCACGACCTGGCCGCCGCCGAGTCCTTCTACGGCGCGGTCTTCGGCTGGACGTTCCGTCCCGCACCGCTCGGCGAGGACTTCCGCGTCGCCGTGCACGAGGGCAAACCCGTCGCGGGCATCGGCTCTCTCGCCTCCGCGCTGCGGGTTCCTGTCGCGTGGACGCCCTACTTCGCGGTCGAGGACGCCGATGAGACGGCCGCGCGCATCCGTGAGCGCTGCGCCACCGTCGCCGTGGGACCGCTCCGCTTCCCTGTGGGCCGCGGGGCACTCGCGGCGGACCGCGACGGGGCCGTCTTCGGCATCTGGGAGGGCCGGCTCGTCTCCGACTGGCACTCCTGGCGGGCGCAGGCGCCCGTCTGGCTGCGGCTGCGCTCACCGGACGCCTTCGAGGCGGCCATCTTCTACGGCCAGGTCCTCGACTGGGCCTGCGGGCGGCCCGGTTGCTGCGACGTCGACTACGAGAACGACGAAGTCGTCCTGAGCCAGGAGGGCACGGTGCTCGCCCGGCTCCGCTCCGGCGCCGTCGAGGCGGCCCGCAACCCGGTCGACCTGCCCCGCTGGGAAGTCCACTTCACGGTCGCCGATCCCGAGGCCACGGTGCGTACGGCGCTCCGCCACGGCGGGTCCGTGGTGCGCCGCGACGAGGGCGGGGAGAGCCCGGCCATCACCCTCTGCGATCCCGAGGGCGGCATCTTCACCGTGACGGAACGCGTGGCACCTCGGCAGGGCTGAGTCCGGTTCCGGGGCTCCGCGGCCACACCGTTCCGGGGATCCGCGGTCACACCGGAGTCACGGGTGGTTCGGGCGAGTCAAGGGTGGTTCGGGCGCTCCTCGGGCGGGGTCCCGCCACCTCGGCCGCCGCCCTTGCCGCCCTTGTCCGTTCCGTGGGCGTGCGCGCCGGCCCCGCGGGAGGTGCCCGGCTGTCGTGCTTTGAGTTCGGCGCTGTCCTGGGGGGTCGCCCCGCCCTTGTCGCTACGCCGTTGTTCGGGCTGCTGCGGGTTCGACATCGCTTTCGCTCCCTCGCCTCGCGTGGTGCGGCTGCCGCGGCCGGTGCCGCGGGTGCGCCTGGTGCGGTTCGTCCGCTCGCACGGCCGGTTGTTCCATGCTGCCACGGCACTGCGCTGCGGTCCCATCGAGCAGTCGCGTGGCCCGTCCGGGCCCGTGGCACAAGGGAAATGAGTCCTGAAGCGGCGCACGGGTTCGACGCGTATTCTGGTGGGCAAGAACGCACGGTTCCGCCGCCGACCGCGGCGACAAGCCCCACCTTGCGGCCCGTCTCTCTTCCCAGGGCCCGTCTCTCTTCCGAGAGCCACCACCACGCCTGCCTCCCCATACGCATTCGGACTCCGAGCTCCGACTTCGTAGCAAGAGGGAAGTTTGCTCCCTTTTGCGCCAGGGGACCCGCAGAGCCGAGAGGTGATCGCCATGCCTGAACCCGACAGCAGGAAATACGACATCTGGCGTGCGCGAAGCTCGGGAAACGAGCCCACCGACTGAACCGACGAACCCGAACGTGGGCCGCACGGAAACACGGTCCACAAGGAGCGAGTCACCATGCGTCTTTCTTTTCTGCAACCACTCCTTGACCGGCCGGGCCCCTGGGCCACGGTGTACTTCGACCCCGGTCAGGCGGACGAGTCGGGCGCCAAGCGCCGTGAACTGTCCGTACGGGAGGTGTGCAGGACCCTGGCACAGGAGGGCGCGGACGAGGCCACCGTCGCGGCGGTCCGCGACAACCTGACCGCGCTCTCACCCGCCGAGGATCCGGCGGGACGCGTCGTCTTCGCCACCGGCGGCGAGGTCGTGCTCAGCCACCGGCTGTCCCGGCGCCCCCAGGGCGAGTTCGCCTGCTGGGCCCCGCTGCCGCGGCTCACGCCCCTGCTGGAGCTGTGCGGCCAGGACCCGGTGAGCCTCGTCGCCTACATCGACCGCACCGGTGCCGACTTCGAACTACGGGCCGCGGCGGGACCGCAGGACTCCGGGCACGTGGAAGGTCAGCAGTGGCCGGTGCACCGCACCGCCACATCCGACTGGTCCGAGCGGCACTTCCAGCTCAAGGTGGAGAACACCTGGGAGCGCAACGCCGCGGAGATCGCGGAGGCGCTGGCCGAGGCCTACGAGGAGTCCGGCGCCGACCTCGTGGTGCTGGTCGGCGACCCCCGTGAGCGTCCGGCCGTGCGCGACAAGCTGCCGGAGGCCCTGCGCGCCGTGACGGTCGAGACGGAGCACGGTGGCCGCGCCGCCGGTTCCGGCTCCGCGGCACTGGAAGAGGCCATCGGGAACGCCTGCCAGGAGCATCTGCACCGGCGCGTCGACGACGCGCTCGACCGCTTCCGGGCGGGCCGCATCGGCACCGACCGGCCCACCGACGCCGTGGAGGGCGTGCCCGCCGTGGTGGACGCCGCGCGCGAGCACCGCATCGGCACTCTCCTGGTCCGGCCGGACGGCCCCGACCTGCACCGCGAGATGTGGGCGGGCGCCGAACCCGGCCAGGTGGCGGTGCGGCGTACGGACGCCGAGGCCCTCGGCGACGGCGCCCCCGTCCCCGTACGCGCCGACGACGCGCTGCTGCGTTCGGCGGCGGCCACGTCCGCCGACGTCCTGATCATCCCGTTCGAGGAGGTGAGCGACGACATCCCGGCAGGAGGACTCGGCGCCCTGCTGCGCTGGACGTACGAACCGAGTGCGACCTGACAGCCGAGTCCGCCCGCGTGCCCCCGGTACACGTGGCCCCATCGGTACACGCGGCCCCGTCCGCACCAAGAACACCTAGTTGGAGGTGGACGCAGTGACAACGTCCCCCAGGTCCCCGTCCGGAATGCCGTCCGGAGCCCCGTCTTCGATGTCCGGAGCCCACGCCCCCATGTCCGGGGCGCCGTCCTCCATGGACACGCACCCCGACATCGTCGACATGCGCGCCCGCCACGAGAGTGCCGAGCGCGCGGCGAGTACACCCAAGGTGCAGGCCATCGACGCGCTGGCCTTCCTCACCGGTCTCTACCTGGCCGCCTCTCCCTGGATCGCGGGCTTCAACCAGTTCACGCGGCTGTCGATCGTCAACCTGATCGTCGGCATCGCGTACGCGCTCCTGATGAGCGGCGGCTTCGGCCGGGCCTACGAGCGCACCCACGGCATGGCGTGGGCCGCGTGCGCGCTGGGCGTCTGGACGATCGTCGCGCCGTGGGTCATCGCGGGTGACGCCACCACCACGAGGACCGTGGTGAGCAACGTCATCACCGGTGCCGTGGCCGCCCTCCTCGCCCTGGCCGCCAGCGCGGCCGCCCGGGCGGGAGAGAAGTCCGAGGCGTCGCACGGAAGGAACAGCGGGAAAGGCAGGAGGGGCATGAGCCGCGCCGGTCACGACTGACCGGCCGGCCGTGACCGGCCGGTCGGTCCTCCACCGCCGACCGGTCGCCCCCTCCACGACCGCGCCCCGTGGCACACCCGCCGCGGGGCGCGGTCGTGCCGGTTCAGCCGTCGACCCCGTTCGTACGCCGCAGAGGCCCCCAGCCGCCCGCCTCGCGGGCCACCTTCTCGCGGGCCGCGTCGATCATCTTCGTGTCGATCCAGGCCATCGGCTCGACCTCGTCGACCAGTGGCTCGTTGTCGGGGCCGCGGGCGGCCTCGTGCCCGAGCAGCACCCAGGGGCGGACCCCCGGGCCCTTGTCGCGCGGCAGGTGCGAGTAGTCGTGCAGCCGCCGGGCCACCCACAGCTCGACGGGGCGGTCCTCCCACCACGGCTCGACACCGAGCGGGTTGGCCGACAGGCCCGGCATGCGGACGCCCGTCAGGTCGTCCCTGCTCATCACCCTGCCGAGGTCCTTCGCCGGGCCGCGGGACCAGCGCACGTACAGACCGTCGTGGCGTTCCACAAGACGGGCCAGCTCCTGCAGCGTGTGCAGGACCGGCAGGTCGTCGTCCGAACCGCTCATGCGTGTGGTCACTCTCCTTGTCGCCGCTGTTTTCCTTGTCGGGCGTTCCGCCCGCGCGCCCATCTCACGTCAGCAGCCGCAGTACCGCCTCCTCGATGGCCCCTTGCGTCGCCGGACGGCCGAACGTGGCGCCGTCGCCGAGGCGGTCCAGGGCGTCGGCGATCGTGCGGCCCTCCTCGAAGAGCTCGATGACGCGCGGGTTGATGTACGAGGCACGGCAGACGGCAGGGGTGTTGCCGAGGTATTCGCTGACCTCGCGGACCGCCCGCGTGACGGCGCGTTTGCGTGCCGTCCGGGACTCGTCGGCGACCTGCACCGACACCGCGAGGGCGACCGCCGCGAGGACGGTGGCGTGCCAGACGCGGAAGTCCTTCGCGGTGATGTCGGTACCCGCGCGGTCCCGCAGGTAGTCGTTGAGTTCGGCGGCGTGCAGCTCGTGCCAGGTTCCGCCCTGCCGGTAGGCGAACAGCCGCGGGCCCGCCGTGTCGCGGCGCAGCAGGGCGCGCAGGACCTTGCAGGCGGGCGGGTCGACGAACGCGCGCGTCTGCGTCTTGGAGTACTTCGCCGGATACGTGACGCAGACCTCGCCGCTCCGGCAGGACACGTGCTCCTTGAGCAGGGTCGTGAGGCCGTAGGTGCCGTTGTCCCGCCGGTAGGACTCGTTGCCGATGCGGAAGAAGCCGAGGTCGAGGAGGCGGGCGGCGCAGGCGAGGACCCGTTCACGGCTGAGGCCGCGGCCCGCGAGGTCCTCCGCCACATGCGCGCGGACGTCGGGGAGGGCGGCGGCGACCTCCAGGACGTGTTCGTGCTTCGCCGCCTCCTGCCGCTCACGGAACCGCGGGTGGTACAGGTACTGGCGCCTGCCCGCGGCGTCAGTGCCCACGGCCTGGAGATGCCCGTTGGGCCACGGGCAGATCCAGACGTCCCGCCAGGCCGGCGGGATGACGAGCCGCCGCAGGCGCTCCTTCTCCGCGGGGTCGGTGACGGGACGGCCCGAGGCATCCGTATAGCGGAACCCGCGTCCCGAACGGACGCGGGTGATCCCGGGTCCGTCGATGTGGCTCGTTCTCAGTCGCCGCTTCTCACCCATGTCCCAGGAGTGCCCCCAAAGCGTGGCGACAGACTTCGGAGCAGCCCGTTCGGCGGAGCGTGCCGCGGGCACGCCGGGCCGCCACGGGCGACGATCGGGGAGCGGGACGCCAGGAGTGACGAGGGTGACGACTGGGAACCCGAAGCGGGCACGACACGATCAGGCACGAGGCTGTCCCGGCGGGCCGGGACACCGGAACGGACGGCTATGAGCAGCGGTTTCATCGGGCCCGAGGGATTCGGGCAGGACCCCTTCGGGGAGCTCTTCGCGCGGTTCCTCGGCAGCGGGCGACGGCAGATCGACATCGGCAGGCTGATGAGCGGTCCCGCGCGGGAGCTGGTGGCCGCGGCGGCCGCGTACGCGGCGGAGCACGGCAAGAGCAACCTCGACACGGAGCATCTGCTGCGGGCGGCGCTGACCATCGAGCCGACCCGCGGTCTTGTCGCGCGCTCCGGGGCCGATCCCGAGCAGATCGCCGAGGAGATCGACCGGCACTCCGCGGAGACCGAGGGTGCCGTGCCCACCCAGGCGGTTGCGCTCACCCCGGCCGTGAAGCGGGCGCTGCTCGACGCGCACGAGGTGGCCCGGGCGGTCGGCGCCGGATACATCGGGCCCGAGCACATCGTCATGGCGCTGGCCGCCAACCCGGACTCGGCGGCGGGCCACATCCTCAACGCGGCGCGCTTCGACCCCGGTCCTGCCCCGCAGCCGCCGCAGGGCCGGCCGGGCCCGGCCGAGCAGCGGCAGAGCGGTGGCGGTGCCACGGCCACGCCCACGCTGGACCGGTTCGGCCGGGATCTGACCGCGCGGGCCGCGGAGGGCGGCGTGGATCCGGTCATCGGCCGTGAGGAGGAGATCGAGCAGACCATCGAGGTGCTCTCCCGGCGCGGCAAGAACAACCCGGTGCTCATCGGTGACGCGGGCGTCGGCAAGACCGCCGTCGTGGAGGGCCTGGCCCAGCGGATCGCCGACGGTGACGTGCCGGACACCCTCGCGGAGCGGCGCGTCATCGCGCTGGACCTGTCGGGAGTGGTGGCGGGCACTCGGTACCGCGGTGACTTCGAGGAGCGGCTGAACGGCATCATCGAGGAGGTGCGCGCCCACTCGGACGAGCTGATCGTCTTCATCGACGAGCTGCACACCGTGGTCGGGGCCGGCGGCGGCGGTTCCGAGGGCGGGTCGATGGACGCGGGCAACATGCTCAAGCCCGCCCTTGCCCGGGGCGAACTGCACGTCATCGGGGCGACCACCCTGGAGGAGTACCGGCGGTACATCGAGAAGGACGCGGCGCTCGCCCGCCGCTTCCAGCCGATCCTCGTGGCGGAGCCGACGGCCGCGGACGCGGTGGAGATCCTGCGCGGCCTGCGCGACCGGTACGAGGCCCACCATCAGGTGCGTTACTCCGACGAGGCGCTGCTCGCCGCCGTGGAGCTGTCCGACCGCTATCTGACCGAGCGTTTCCTGCCGGACAAGGCGATCGACCTGATGGACCAGGCCGGGGCCCGGGTGCGGCTGCGGGCCAGCACGAAGGGCACGGACGTGCGGGCGCTGGAACGAGAGGCGGAGCAGCTGGCCCGGGACAAGGACCAGGCGGTGGCGGCGGAGCAGTACGAGCGGGCCACCGAGCTGCGGGACCGCATCAACGACCTGGTCAGGAAGATCGGGGCGGGCCGGGACCGCGAGCCGGGTGACGGGCAGATCGTCGAGGTGACCTCCGAGGACATCGCCGAGGTGGTCTCCCGGCAGACGGGCATCCCGGTCAGCACCCTCACGCAGGAGGAGCGGGACCGGCTGCTCGGCCTGGAGGAGCACCTGCACGAGCGGGTCGTCGGGCAGGAGGAGGCGGTCAGCGCCGTGGCGGAGGCGGTCCTGCGCTCACGCTCCGGTCTGGCGAGCCCCGACCGGCCCATCGGGAGCTTCCTCTTCCTCGGCCCCACGGGCGTCGGCAAGACGGAACTGGCGCGGGCCCTGGCCGAGGCGCTGTTCGGCAGTGAGGAGCGGATGGTCCGCCTCGACATGAGCGAGTTCCAGGAGCGACACACCGTCAGCAGGCTCGTCGGAGCGCCGCCCGGCTACGTGGGCCACGAGGAGGCGGGCCAGCTCACCGAGGCCGTACGCCGTCACCCGTACTCGCTGCTGCTGCTCGACGAGGTGGAAAAGGCCCACCCCGACGTCTTCAACACCCTGCTCCAGGTCCTCGACGACGGGCGGCTGACCGACGCTCAGGGCCGGACGGTGAACTTCACCAACACCGTCATCGTGATGACGAGCAACCTCGGTTCCGAGGCGCTGACGGGGCGCGGCGCGACCCTGGGGTTCCGGGCCGACGGGTCGGAGGCCGACGAGGAGGCGCGGCGCGAGCAGGTGCTGCGGCCGTTGCGCGAGCACTTCAGGCCCGAGTTCCTCAACCGCGTCGACGAGATCGTCATCTTCCGGCGGCTGACGGGCGAGCAACTGCGGCAGGTCACGGATCTGCTGCTCGAGGAGACCAGGCGCAGGCTGCACGCGCAGGACGTCGCCATCGAGTTCACCACGGAGGCGGTGGACTGGCTCGCGCGGCGGGGTCACCAGCCGGAGTACGGTGCGCGTCCGCTGCGCCGCACGATCCAGCGCGAGGTGGACAACCGGCTCTCCAGGCTGCTCCTGGACGGCAAGCTCACCGCGGGCAGCCGGGTCCTGGTGGAGGTCGCGGACGACGCGCTGAACATGCGGGTCACGGCGGGTGCGGGGGTGGGGTGACGACGGGCGGGGTGACGACGGGTGGGGTGACGGCCCTGCCGCCGCCCCTGTCACCCTTGCCTGACCGCCCTCGACCGCGCCCGCGTCACAGCAGCAGCACGATCGCGTAGACGAGGAAGAACGCGGCGATCAGCAACCCCAGGCCGATGATCAGGGCCAGCGGCCCCTTCCCCCAGCCCTTGGGAGGGTTGTACGTCTCCTCGGGCCCCGCCCCCGACATGCTGCTCTCGGCGGGCGGGGTCTCCCCCGGCGGCACGCTTCCGCCGGGTTCCAGTCCTGTGGCGTTCCGCGGGTCGGGGTCCGGATCCGGGTCTCGGGGGTCGGAGCCCGGGTCCGGTTTCTGGGAAGGAGTCATGTGATCCAAGTTCCCACGACTTCCCGGGGCGCACCTCTCAGCCGACGTACCGGCGGGCCGTGGAGTGCCGGCGCGCCTTCTCCAGGGCGACGAGGCGGTCCTCGATCGGCGCGGGCACGGGGGCCCGCTGCCGCAGGACCCAGGGCAGCCCGGCCACAGCCCGGGCGACGGCGCGCAGGGACGGCCGGTCGCGCGGCACGGTGCGCAGCAGCCGGCCGGTGCGGCGCAGCGCCGAGGGCCAGGGGCGGCGCAGCCAGGTGAACCACAGGGTGTTGCGCAGGCCGAGGACGCGCCGGTCGGTGCTGTCCCGGACCGTCGACGCCGCGTGATGGATGGTCAGTTCCGGCACGTAGCTCAGCCAGTGCCCTTGTGTCAGGAGGTCGGTGGCGAGGAGTTCCTCCTCCCCGCCGAGCCACAGCCCGGGGTGGAAGCCGCCCGCGTCCCGGAAGGCGTCGGCCCTGATGACCGTCGCGGCGGCGAGGAACGAGCCGAGGGCGGGTCCCGGCAGCCAGTCGGGCCCCGAGAGCGGGGAGTCGCGCAACTCGGCGACGACGGGGTCCTCCTCCCCCGACGGTTCGACCACGATGCGGGCCGTCACGGCGGCGAGCGCCGGGTGCGCGTCGAGGTGGTCCGCGGCGCACCGCAGCGAGCCCGGGTCCCACCAGGTGTCGTCGTCGCAGAACGCCACGTACGGCGTGCGGACGTGGCGGACCGCGAGGTTGCGCCCGACGGCCCCCAGATTCCGTCCGGGCCGCAGCAGTTGGACCTCGGGGAAGTACCGGGCGACCGCCTCCGCCGTGCTGTCGCTCGACGCGTTGTCGGTGACGATCACGTGGGGCCGTTCGGGGAGGTCCCGCAGGGTGCGCAGGGTCCGCAGCAGCTCGCGGCGGCGGTCCTTGGTGATCACGACGACGGTCGTACGGGGGTCGGGCCCTGCGTCCCGCCCGTCCTGTGTGGGCGTGCCGGGTATGAGGGCGGTCTCGTGCGTCATCTGCGCTGATCCTCTTGGCGAAAGGTGGTGGTCATGAAGGGATGCGTGAAGGGATTGGGGATTCACGTACGGATCTATGAAGGGACCCGGTCCAGCAGGCGGGCCGCTGACTCGATGCGGGCAGGGAGCGGTTCCCGGGCGCTGAGGGCGGCGGGGAGGCGGACGAGGACGCCTTTGAGGGCGCTCGCGGCGTCCCGTTCCCCGCGGGCGGCCGCCGCGGCGAGGTGTGCCGTGCCGCGCAGGGCGACGTGGACCGGCCGCCGGAGCCAGGCGGTGAGGAGGGCGTTGCGCCGCTGCACCGCGGAGCGGCCCGGCCGGGTGGCGGGGTCGGGGTGGTGGTGGGCCGTCACGGAGGGCGCGTAGGTGACGCCCCAGCCGCGGGCCGCCAGGTCGTAGGCGAGCAGGGTCTCCTCGCCGCCGAAGAACAGCACCCGGTGGTAGCCGCCCGCCTCCAGGAAGGCCGCGCGCCGGGCCACCGCCGCGCAGGCGAGGAAGCCGAGGACGGGGCGGCCGGGGAGGTCGTGGACGGGCGGCAGCGGCGAGTCGGCGAGCACGCGGTTGAGCGGGTCCTCGTGGGTCTCGGGGCCGACGAGGGTGCGGGCGGCCAGGAGGCCGAGGCGTGGATGCGCATCGAGGAGGTCGGCGGCCGTGTCGAGGGCGCCCGGGGCCCACCAGGAGTCGTCGTCGCTGAAGGCCACGTACGGCGTGGTGGCATGCCGCACAGCGAGGTTGCGGCCGAGGGCTCCGGTGTTGCGCCCGGCCTCCACGACGTGGGCGCCGACGGCGTGGGCGCGCACCGCGTCGGCCGTCGCGTCGGTGGAGCCGTTGTCCACGACGACGACGGGCGGCCGCTCCGGCAGCGCGGCGAGCCGGTCGAGGGTGCGCAGCACGCTCTCGCGGCGGTTGCGGGTGATCACGGCGACGGTGGTGCGCGGGGGACCTGCGCTCACGTGCTCTCCTTCAGAAGTTTCCGGACCGCGCGCACCACGTCGTCCGGCGGTGCCGCCGTCGTGCCCGGGCGGCCGGTGTCCGCGCCCGGGTCGTCCTGGTCCCCCAGGAGCACGGCGGGCACGCCGTAGGGGCTCCGCCGTTCCGCGGGCACGTCCTGGGGGCCGACGGAGACGACCGGGGTGCCGGTCGCGGCGGCGAGGTGGGCCGGGCCTGTGTCGCCCGCGATCACGACGTCGGCCGCGCGCAGGACGCCGGCCAGGGTCCGCAGGTCCGTGCGGCCGCCGAGGTCGACGGCCGTGTCGCCGCTGACCCGGCGGGTCAGGGCGGTCTCCTCGGGGCCGCCGGTGACGACGACGCGGTGGCCCGCGTCGGCGAGCAGGGCGACCGTCTCGGCCGCGCGTCCGGCGTCCCAGGCGTGGGCGGGTGCAGCGGTGCCCGGGTGCAGCACGACGTACGGGCCGTTGCCGGTGAGGCCCGTCGTGTCGGGGGCCGGGAGGACGCGGAGCCGGCCGTCGTCGCCGGTCCGGGGCGAGAAGCCGAGGGCCGCGGCCGTGTCGAGCGCCGCTTCGGCGTCGTGCCGGCCGGGCAGCCGCCGGTGGTGCACGTCGATGAGACTGCCCGCGTGGTCGGCGCTGTCGGCCCCGATGCGGGGAACCTGCGCCATGCGCAGCAACAGCGCGATGGGCAGCGGGCTCTGCTCGAAGGATGTGACGACGAGGGCGACGTCGTACGCCGCGTCCCTCATCCGCGCCAGCAGGCCCTCGACGTCCGCCTCGTCCACCGACGGCGGCCGGTCGCCCTCCCAGGGCGCCTCCCAGACGAGGATGTCATCGACGTGGGGCAGCAGTCCGGCGGCGGGCGCGCCGCGCGGCCCGCACAGCATCGCCACGTGGTCGGCCCTGGTCGCGACGGCGCGGACGGCGGGTCCCGCCAGGAGGACACCGCTCATGCCGTCCAGGCAGACGACGAGCGCCTTCGCCACGTTCCCCCGCAGGTCGTCACCAGGAGCACGCATGGCGTGCGCCTCCCTCGGCGCTCGGCGCGCCCTGTCCGCCGTTCTGGAAGTGGGCGATGGTGCGCTTGAGCCCGTCGTCCAGGGAGACCTTGGGCGTCCAGCCGAAGAGTTCGTGGGCGAAGCCGGTGGCGGGTGCGGGGGGCTCGGGGGCGTCGGCGCGCGGCCCGGTGAACTCCAGGCGCGCGTCGGAGCCGGTCAGGTCCAGCACCCGGCGGGCGATCTCCGCGAGGGTCGGCCCGGGGTCGCCACCGATGTCGACGGGCCGCACGGAGCGGCTCGCGGCGACCAGGAGCACTCCGTCGACCGTGTCGTCGACGTAGCACAGCGAGGGCGTACCGCTGCCGTCTCCGGGCACGGTCACCGGCCCCCCGCTCAGCGCCTGCCGGATCAGGGTGGGAATCGGCCGGCCGTCATCGGCGTCCATGCGCGGCCCGTACGCGGGGAAGACGCGCACGATGCCCGCGTCCGCCTCCTTGGCGCTGACGTACGCGGTGGTCAGCGCCTCCGAGAAGCGCTGGGTCTCGTCGGCGGTCCCTGACGGGTCGCCGTGGACCGGGCAGGTGGATGCCAGGAGGAACCGGGCCCCGTCGCGCTCGGCGACGGCCAGGGCGTTGCGGGCGCCGAGGCTGCCGGCGTCCAGCGTCTCCAGGGGGCGTGCGGCGGCCGCCGAGGCGGGACACGCGAAGTGCACGACCAGGTCGTAGGGGCCGGGGAGAGCGTCGGCGCAGCCCGGCCGCGCGAGGTCCAGCCGGACGGTCCGGAACCCGGGCCGGTCCGCGAGGTGCTCCACGTTCCCGGACGAGCCGCTCGGCATGTCGTCCACGCAGTCGACCGCCACGCCCGCGTCGAGCAGCCGTTCGCACACGTGCGAGCCGAGGAAGCCGGCTCCCGCGGTGACCATGGCCCTCTCCCACGGAGGCGGTGGCTGCGGCGCCATGGAGAACATCGTCGGCGTCATGGGCTGAACCTTCCTTCCGCTTCCGGGTGGGCAGCGCCTCGGGTGGGCAGCGCCTCAGGTGCCCACCCGGGCGGCTTTCAGACACGGACGTCCGTCACTCCCCCGCGGCCGCGAGCGGGCCCCTCAGGGCCAGGAGGGCTCCCTGCGCGGTACGACGACCAGTTCGCCCACCACGCTGCCTGCCGGGACCGACAGGGCGTACAGGACCGTGTCGGCGACGATGTCCGGGCTCTGCAGCATGGTCACGTCGGCGTCCGGGAAGCGCTCCATGATGAACGGCGTCTCCATGCCGCCCGCGATGATCCCGGTGACGCCGATCCCCACGCAGTCGCGCTGGGCCTCCTTGAACAGCGTGTGGGTGAAGGCGCGCAGCCCCGACTTGCCCGCCGCGTAGGGCCCCGCCTCGGTCCAGGTGCGGTTCGCGGCGGTGGACAGGATGTTCACGATGTGGCCGCCGCCGCGGGCGATCATGCGCCGGTACGTCTCCAGGCACAGGTACATCGGCCCGAGCAGGTTGGTCTCGACGACGCGCGTCACCTCGTCGGCCGTCAGGTGCTCGATCGGCTTGGACACGTCCACGGCGGCGTTGTTCACCAGGATGTCGAGGGGCCGGCCCGCCTCGTCGAGGTCGCGGAAGGCCGCGGCGACTCCCGGGGCGTCCCGCACGTCCATCTCCAGGAACCGGGCGTCGAGGCCTTCGGCGGTGAGCTCGTCGCACAGCTCCACGGCCATCTCCTTGCGGACGTCGGCGACCAGGACCGTCGCGCCCGCCGCCGCCAGTCTCCTGGCGATCGAGGCGCCGAGGCCCCTGGCCGAACCGGTCACGAGAGCCTGCTTGCCGTGCAGGTCGACCTGCGGTGCGCCGCCCATGCGTGTGCCTTCCGTCGTTCCGGTTGACGGCGGTGCGCTCCGCGACCGCCCCGCTTCCCACTGTGACGGCCGGAGGGGAGTCCGGCACCTCGGGCCGGGCGCCGGGCGGACGGCGCGCGGCTGTGTCGCCCGTCACGCGCGAAGGGCCCGGAGGCGGGGTCACGGGGGCGCCGGAAGACCGTGTGAGCAAGCACACCAGAAGCGCCAAATCCCTTGCGCGGGATCGGGGTTGGTGCCGCCCGGCGTCACGTACGACAGAACCGTCCCGGAGCGCGGTGAACCGGTCTGCCACCATGGTCATCGCCGTACTTCCGGAGCGTCCACGCGCCACTTCGCGCACCCCGCCGACGCACCTCCCGCAGCGCGGCGCCCCCAGACAGATCCGGTGGAGTGACCGCGCAGTGCTGCCGGTGTTCCGAGCTCCCGCCGAGACCTCCGCCTGAGTCCGTCCCGCCGGACCCACCCCGAGTCTTCGAGTGCCCCTGTGTCTTCCTCCCCTTCCTCTCCTGCCCCGTCGGTGTCCGCTCATGCCTCCGCGTCCGGCTCCCGGTCGCCGTGGCGGTCCCTGCGGTACCGGAGCATGCGCTGGTGGTCCGTCGCCAACTTCGTGTCGAACGCCGGCACCTGGATGCAGCTCACCGTGCAGAACCTGCTGGTCCTGCAGATCACCGGCTCCGCTGCAGCCACCGGTCTCTCCATGTCCGTGCAGGCCGCGCCCGCGCTGTTGATGAGCCTGGTCGGCGGTGCCGCCGTCGACCGGTGGCCGCGCAAGCTCACCGCCTCCGTCAGCCAGGCCCTGCTCGGCGCCGTCGCCTTCACGACGGCCGTCCTCGTGGCGACCGGCGGGCTCGATCTCACGATCCTCATGGGGCTCGCGGCCGTCACCGGCATCATCGCCACGGTCGACGGGCCCGCGTGCGCCCTGCTGGGCAACGACCTCGTGCCGCCGGAGGACGTGCCCTCCGCCATCGGCGTGGGCTCGCTGGTCCACAGCTCGGGCCGGCTCGCCGGTGCCGCGCTCGGCGGTGTCACGGTCGGCTTCCTCGGTACGGCCGCCGCGTACGCCGCCAACGGAGTGTCGTTCCTCTTCGTCGCCTCCGTCATCCCCTTCCTCCGTCCCGCCTACGGGGCGGTGCGCCAGGCCGGGGCCGACCGGGCCGTCGTTCCGGTGCCGACAGGACCGGCGCCGACCGGGCCCGCACCGGTGGGCGAGCACATGACCGTCCGGCAGGGCCTCGCGTACTTCATGCGGCGGCCCCGGCTCGTGGCCCTGGCGGGTGTGACCGGCGTCAGCGCGGTCTTCGGCCGCAACTACAACCTCACGCTGGCCGTGCTCGTCACCGGGCCGCTGGCCGGCGGCGCCGGGTCGTTCGGCACGGTCTCCACCGTCCTCGCCGTCGGCGGCATCATCGGCGCGGTCCTCGGCGCCCGGCTGCGGAAGCCGTCCGTGCGGCTCGTGGGCACGCTGGCCGCCGCGGGCGCGCTGCTCCAGGTCGTGGCGGGCTTCTCCCCGTCCTTCGCCGTTCTGCTGATCCTCGTCCTGCCGATGGCCGTCGTCGAGACCGTCTCCGACACCGCGGGGACGACGGTCCTCCAGACCGATCCACCCGCCCATCTGCGGGGCCGCGTGCTCGGCGTGTGGGGCAGCATCAGCACCGCCTGGGGCCTCGGCGGGCCGCCCGCGCTCGGCCTCCTCATGGAACTGGCCGGCGCCCGCGGTGCCCTGGTCTCTGGCGGCCTGATCATCGCCGGTTCCATCGGGGCGGGTTTCCTGCTGCGCAGGCGCAGGGCCGCCGAGCCCGTACTCCTGCGCAAGAGCGCGCGCGACATCACGGCCCGGCCCGCCCTGGAAACGGCGGCCTGACCCACCAGGGGGCGCCCCGTCAGGGGCGCGGGGAACTGCGCGAGGACGGACCACTGCCCGCAGTCGGGAACGACGGGAACCAGGACTGACCCGGCTCCGGCAAGGACCCCACCGCGCCGAGCACCTCCTCCGGAGTGATCCGGAGGAGGCGTTCGTCCGGCTGCGTGCCGTGGGCGTCGCCCGGGCGGGCGGCGTCGTCCGCGTCCGGGTGCCACAGCGCCCGGTGTAGGGGGGACGCGGGTGGGCCCCACAGGCGGGGGGCCACGGGGCCGAAGAGGACGACCGAGGGGGTGCCGAGGGCCGTTGCCAGGTGAGCCAGGCCGGTGTCGCCGACGATGACGCAGCGTGCGTGGGCCACGAGCGCCGTCAGCTGGTCGAAGGGCACATCCGCAGCACCGCCCAGCACAGCGTCCGCCGGCAGCCCCGCGTGGGTCGCCACGTACCGTGCCATCGTCTCCTCCCCCGCCCCGGCCGTCACCACGACCCGGTGCCCGCGGGCGGCGAGCTCGCGGGCCACGGCGGCGAAGCGCTCCGGGGGCCAGCAGCGGGCGCCGGCGTCGGCGCCCGGGTGGACGACCACCGCGCCGGGTGCCGGTGACGGCGCCGCGGGCGACGGGATCCGTACCTCCGTGGGGTCCGCGTCGATGCCGTACCAGGACAGCAGCCGGCACCACCGGTCCCGCTCGTGCTCGTCGTCCCGCCACACGGGCCCCTCGATGCCGGGCGTGTCCGGGTGCGCGTACGCCATGAGCCGCCGGGGCCGCAGCCGTTGGAGCAGCAGGTGGCTCGGGGGGCCGTTGCCGTGCAGATCGACGGCGAGGTCGGGGGCCGGGTCCGGCCACGGCAGGTCGGACGGCACCGCCCGGCCCGGGGCCGACGCGGGCAGCAGCCGGTCCACCAGGCCGGTGGCCAGGGCAGGTCCGGTCAGCCGCTCGGGCGCGGCCAGCACGATCTCGTGGGTCGGCAGCCGCCGCCGCAGGGCGCGCAGCGCCGGTACGACGGTCAGCAGGTCCCCGAGGCCCAGCGCGCGCAGCACCAGCACTCGGGGGCGGTCCGGCACCGGGGATGCGGACAACTGCGGTCGCGTGGTCTCTTCGGTCACGTTCAGGGGCGCCTCTCGGCTGGGGGCGCGGCCGCGGCGGCCCTGCGGGCCAGCAGGGTGGTGGAGCGGCCGTCGAGGTACGGCAGGACGACGGCCTGTCCGCCCCACGCGCGAAGAGTGGCGGCCTCGGGCAGGTCCTGGACGGAGTAGTCGCCTCCCTTGACCCACACGTCGGGCCGCAGCCTGCCGAGCAGTTCCTGCGGGGTGTCCTCCTCGAAGACGGCCACGGCGTCGACACTGCCGAGCGCTTCGAGGACACGGACGCGGTCCGCCTCCTTGTTGAGGGGGCGCCCCGGGCCTTTGCGGCGGGTGAGCGACGCGTCGGAGTTGAGGCAGACGATCAGGCAGTCGCCGATGCGCCGGGCGCTCTCCAGCAGACCGACGTGCCCCGCGTGCAGGAGGTCGAAGCAGCCACCGGTCGCCACGACCGTGCCGCCGCGCGCCCGCACCTGTTCCGCGAGGGCGAACGCGTCGGTGCGGGGCTCTTCCTCGGCACGGTCGGCGGGCGTCGTCCGCCACAGGGCCGGGTTCGTGGCGCCGCCCGCGGAGACGAAGGCGGCGGCCTCCGCGACGGCCCGCTGCAGGGCCTCTTCCGGGAGTGCCCCGTCGGCGAGGGCGGCGGCCGTGGCGGCGGCGAAGCAGTCACCGGCGCCGCACGGGTCACCGCTCGCGCGGTAGGGCGCGGGGATGAGCATCGGCGTACCGGAACCGGGCCGGGTGAGGAGGACGCCGCGCTCGCCGAGGGTGACGGCGACTCCGGCGACCTGCCAGCGGTCCGCCAGTTCCAGGCCCCGCCCGGCGTACGCGCGGAGCGTCTCGTCGCCGCCGGGGCACAGTGCGCGGGTCTCCGTGGCGTTCGGGGTGACGAGCCGCGCGCCCGGTACGGGTGTGTCGCCCTTGGGGTGGGGGTCCCACACCAGCGGAGTGCGGGGGGCGACGGCCGCCAGGTGTTCGCGTACGGCGCTCGCGGTGTGCCGGCCGTAGTCGGCGACCAGGACCGCGTGGGCCCCGGCCAGCGCGTCACGTACCGCCGCGTCGGGCTCTCCGGGTGTGCCGCCGCCCCGGTCGAAGCGCACCAGCGGACGGCCGGACGCGAGGACGCGGGTCTTCACCGGAAGGGTGCCGTTCAGCGGCAGCTCCACCAGCCGCACCCGGCCGCTGAGCTCGCGGCGCACCGCCTCGCTCGCGGGGTCGTCGCCGAGCGCGGTCACCAGGGTCACGGCACGGCCGCCGCGTGCCGCGAGCGCGGCGGCGAGACCCGCGCCGCCGGGGTGGCGCCGGTCGACGGTGACGTCGACGACGGGCGCGGGGGCGTCCGGGGAGAGCCGGGTGGCGACTCCTTCGATGTCCTCGTCGAGCAGCACGTCCCCGACGACCACGAGCGGCTTCGGCGCGGTCACGAGAGGTTCCCGTTGACGGGGACCGCGTTGCGGGGCGCGATGCGTCCCGCGCCGGCCACAACGGGTTCGGAGAGTGCCGCGTCGAAGGCTTCGCACAGCAGGTGGACGGCGACGAGGTGGGCTTCCTGCACGGTCGCCGTGGTGTCGCCGTCGATGTAAAGGAACTCGTCGGCGGCCTCGCCCACCGGGTTCGGGCCCGGCCCGGTGAGCGCCCAGACGCGCAGTCCGGCGGCCCGGCCCGCGACCGCCGCCGTGATCAGGTTGGCGCTGCGGCCGGACGTGGACAGCAGGACGAGGATGTCGCCGGGCCGGCCGTGGGCGGAGACCTGGCGGGCGAACACGTGGTCGAAGCCGTAGTCGTTGCCGATGGCGGTCACGCTGGACGTCTCTGCGTGCAGGGAGATGGCGGAGTACGCCGGCCGTTCGTGCCGGTAGCGGCCCACGAGTTCGGCGGTCAGGTGCTGGGCCTGGGCGGCGCTTCCGCCGTTGCCCGCGGCGAGGAGCCGGCTCCCCGCGGGCAGTGCGGCGGCGAGCCTGCCGCCCCAGTCCGCGATGCGGCCGAGGCCGTCCCGGCGCAGCCGGCCGAGCGCTTGCTCCAGTGACCGGCAGTGCAGCTGCGCGGCGTCGAGTGCGGGGGATTCGCTCATGCTGGTCGGGCGTGCGGCGTCGCTGAGGACGCCGGGGGCCCGCACCTCCTTCGGGTGTCGGTGCTGCGCGATCGGCCGGCGGAGGCCGGCGGCGGTCGGGAGCGCCCGCGGTGACCGGCACCGGTCACCGGGCTGTCCGGTGCGTGCCTCACACCGCTCCGACCCCCGTCACGAGGGACTTGGCGTCGAGGACTTCGCAGTAGGCCGCCTCGGTGGCCGCCGCGACCTGGCCCCAGCCGTACCGGCGCAGGACCCTGCGCCGCCCCGCCTCGCCGCTCGCCTCGCGCAGCGCGGGGTCGGCGAGGAGTTCGGCGACGGCGCGGGCCAGGGCCTCGGGGTCCCGGGGCGGCACGAGGCGGCCGGTGGCCGGGTCGGCGACCGTGTCCAGCTGCCCGCCGACGGCGCTGGCGACGACCGGTCTGCCGCATGCCATCGCCTCCAGCGGCACGATGCCGAACGGTTCGTAGTCCGCGGGGCACAGCACGACGTCGGCCGCGCGCAGCAGCGCGGGCACGTCGCCGCTCGGCACGCCGCCGGTGAAGCGGACCCGGTCGGCGACGCCCGCCTCGCGGGCGAGCCCGCGCAGCCTGCGGACCTCGGGGTCGTCGGCGAGCCGGTCGGCGGGCGGGCCGCCCACCACGACGAGTTCGGTCTCGGGCAGCCGGGCCAGCGCGGCGACGGAGACCGCCGCGCCCTTGCGCGGCACGAGGCGGCCCAGCTGGAGCAGCTGGTGCCGCTGGGCGCCGCGTTCGGCGACCGGTCCCCGTGGGGTGAACAGTTCGGTGTCGACGCCGCAGGGCACGATGCCGACCCTGGCGGCGGGGACGCCCATCCTGCCCAGTTCGGCGACCTCGTCGCGGCAGGTGGCGATGATCCTGTCGCAGCCGAGGCCCACCTCCGTCTCCAGCGCGATCCGCTGGGGCGGGCTGGGGTCGGCGAGCTGCTGGTGGCGCCGCTTCACGGTGCCGAGGGCGTGGTACGTGTGCAGCAGGGGCAGGCCGACCTCGCGCGTGGCCCGCAGCGAGGCGAGCCCGGACATCCAGAAGTGCGAGTGCACCACGTCGGGCGGCCGGCCGCGCCAGACCCGTGCCAGGTAGCGGCCGAACTCGCCCATGTGGGGCAGGAGTTCGTCCTTGGGTATCTGCTCGGGCGGGCCCGCGGGCACGTGGTGCACCTGTACGCCGGCGCGCAGCGCGACGCGTTCGGGCAGGTCGGGTGCGTCCCTGCGGGTGTACACGGTCACCCGGTGGCCGCGGTCGGCGAGCGCGCCGGCGAGGCAGGCCACGTGCACGTTCTGGCCACCCGCGTCGACGCCGCCGAGCGCGGCGAGCGGACTCGCGTGTTCCGAGACGAGGGCGATCGACAGCACGCCGGGGCCGACGGGTTCGGCGCCGAGGACGCCGGAGTCGAGGGGGCCGAGGGTCGAGGTCATGAGATCGCCTCCGTCAGCACGCGCTCCCAGTCGTCGAGGAAGCGCTTGAGTCCGTACCTTTCGAGAGCGGCCTGGCGGGCGCGTGCGCCGTCCTCGGCCGCGGCCTCCGGTTCGTGCAGGTAGTGCCGGGCGGCCTGCGCCAGGACCTCGGGGCGGGTGGAGAGGGTGCCCGTGCCGCGCGGCACGGCCTCGACCGCCTCCGTGGTGGCGAGCGCCACGACCGGCATGCCCAGGTGCATGGCCTCCAGCAGGGAGAGGCCGAGGGACGTCCAGCGCACCGGGTGCAGATACAGGCGGCGCTCGGCGAGTGCCGCGTGCAGCTCGCTCTGCGGGAGGTCGGCGGTGCGGCAACGGTCCTCGGGGAGGCCCAGGTGCTCGGCCAGGCCCTCGGTCCGCATGCCGAAGACATCGAGAGGGGCCGCTTCGCTCAGGTCGGCGAGGAGGTCCGTGCCGGTGTAGCGGCCGCGGCGCACCGGTTCGTTGACGACCACGGCGGCCCGGGCGAGGCGGCCGGTGTACTGGTGGCCCGGGTCGACGATGCCGTGCTCGATCACCTCGGTGCGGGTGGTGCCGTTGTCCCAGAACAGCCGGTTGAAGTGCGTGACGTGGACGAGCGTGAGGTCGTCGCGGTCTGCGCACGGGTGCCGGGTGTCGGGCACGTCACCGTCCGGTGCGTTGTGCTCCAGGTACACGGCGGGCACGTCGCGCCCGGGGCGCCGGCCGCCGAGCCAGCGCTCGGCCAGCTCGGGTTCGTGCGGCCGCTGGAAGAGGACGAGGTCCACCTCGGCATCGCGCAGCTCTTCAGGTGTGACCTCGCGCACCGAGTCGGGCCAAGCGAAGGTACGGGCCCGGCCGAGGCCGTCGGGGCCGCGGTCCGGTGTGACGGGAACGAGGTAGGTGTGGGGCCCCTGCACGAACGAGGTCGTCCAAGAGCCGTGCACGTGCCACAGCAGGATGTTCATACGGTCGCTCCTCGTTCGGTTCCGGGCGTGCGGCCCTTTCCGGCCGGCGGGCGGGTCAGGGCGGCCACCGGGCGCGGACGCGTCCGGCGGCCGCTCGTGCCGTCGGTGTCGGTATCGGTATCGGTATCGGGGGCAACAAAGGCATCGGAAGTACCGGCGCCGTCCGAACCACCGGCGGTGCCGGCGGCGTCGGAGGTGAGTGCCGCCACGGCCGCGAGCACCTCGGCGTCGCCGACACCGTCGAGGCAGGGGTGGCCGGGCACCGGGCAGGTCCGCGCCCTGCTGTCCGCGCACCGCTCGCGCTGGTCGCCGAGCAGCACGTGGCGTACGCCGTAGGGGCCCCAGCGCTCGGCCGGCACCACCGGCGCGAACAAGCTGGCGACAGGGGTGCCCACGGCGGCGGCGAGGTGCCCGGGTCCGGTGTTGCCGACCACCGCCGCCCGGGCCGCCGCGAGCACGCCCGCCAGCTGGCGCAGGTCGGTGGCGCCGCCGAGGTCGAGGCCGTGCCGCCCGGCGACCCGCGCGGTCAGTTCCCGCTCCCCCGGCCCGCCGGTGACCACGACCCGGTGCCCTGCGGAGGCGAGGGCCGCCACGGCACGCCGCGCCCGGTCGGGGCTCCAGGCGCGGGCCGGTACGGCGGCCCCGGGGTGGAGCACCACATAGGGTTCGCTGCCGGTGAGGGACGTGGTGTCGGGCGGTGTCGTCACCCGCAGGGCCCCGTCGTCGCCGGGCGGCAGCGCGAAGCCGGCGGCTTCGGCGAGGTCAAGGGCGGCTCTGGCCTCGTGGCGGTGGGGCAGCCGGTGGTGGCGCAGGTCGAGGAGGGCGCCCGGGTAGTCCTCGCTGTCGGCGGCGGTCCAGGTGACCCCGGCGAGCTTCAGGAGCAGCGCGACGGGCAGCGGGCTCTGGTGGTAGGAGACGAGGATCAGGGCCCGGTCGAAACGCCCTGCCGTCACCGTGTTGAGCACCTGGCGCGTCGCCTCGCGCGACACCTGCGGGGGTTCCAGGCCCACCCACGGCGCGTCGTGGACCAGCACGTCGTCCACGCCGGGCAGCAGCTCGCCCGCGCGGACGCCCTGCGGCCCGCAGAGCAGCGCGGTGTACGAGGAGCCGGCCGCCACGGCACGCACGGCGGGCCCGGCGAGCAGCACGTCACCCGCGCTGTCGAGACGTACGACGAGAGTGCGCGGAAGGGTCGGGGTGCCGGTCATCGCCGCTCCCCCTCCCCCGCACCTGGGCCCGTCCCGGGCACGCAGACGGTCGCCGCCGCGCGGTCCCTGCCCCGCGGGCCGAGGACGAGGCGGACCGCGGTGAGCAGGTCGGGGGCCACGGTGTCGGCCGCCTCGATCTCCTCGGCACGGGTGACCGGGGTGGGGACCAGGACGCCGCGGGCCCCGGCGGCGCGGGCGGCGTCCGTGTCGGCTCCGATGTCGCCGATGACGGTGGTGTGTGCGGCCGGGACGCCGAGCCGCGCGCACGCGGCGAGCACCAGGCCGGGCGCCGGTTTGCGGCAGTCGCAGCCGTCGCCGGGGCCGTGCGGACAGATGGCCCAGACGGCGAACGGGCCGAGGAGGTCCTCCACGCGCCGCCGCACCGCGTCGACCTGGGCGCGGGTCAGCAGACCGCGGGCCACGCCGGACTGGTTGCTCACGACGCCGACCGGGATGCCCGCCGCCCGGACGGCCCGGACGGCGGCGCGCGCGGTCGGCGCGAGCCGTACCAGCGCGGGGTCGCCGTTGTAGGGCACGTCCTCGACGAGGGTGCCGTCGCGGTCGAAGAGGATCGCCGCGGGCAGGTCCGGGTGATCGCCGCGCGGGGTCGTCACCGCCCCTCGGGGGCCGTCGATCAGCCAGGGGCCTTCGCGGCCGTAAGCGATGGTGTCCGTACGCGGGGTTTCCGGAGGGCGCCGACTCATCGGCGCACCCTTTCCTCGTGAGCCGGCCGGACCGGCGGGGGCGAGCCGTGGCCGGGCGGGGCCGGGTGCGGGCCGAGCTGTTCGACCCGTCGGTGCACGGCCTGGCCGCGCAGCCAGTGCCAGACCGCGGCGGGCGGGATGAGCACGCTGGTCAGGGCCATGGCGGTCACTTCCTCCCGGTTCCGCGGCCCGGGCAGGATCCGGGCGAGGGCGAACTCGGCGGTGCCGGCCAGCCAGGCGGCGGCGCAGACGGTGGCGGCCCCCGGCCTGCGGAGCGCGGCGCAGGCGAGGGTGCCCGCGGCCGCCGCGGTCACGGCGATGTGGCGGTGCAGCCGGCCGCGCGGCGCGGCGGCGCGGGCCCACCAGTCGGGTCCGTGCAGCCGTGTCATGAGTACGTCGTCCGCGTTGCCTGCCTGCACGCGCACGGAGACCCAGCGGTCGGCGGGGCGTACCGGGTGTGCCGTGGTGCGTGTTCCCGCGTCCACCGTCCAGCCCGCGGCGAGCACCCGCAGCGCGAGGTCGGCGTCTTCCCTGAAGGCGCGCCGGAACCGCTCGTCGAAGCCGCCGACGGCCTCCAGCGCCTCGCGGCGGTACGCCATGTCCGCGGTGATCCACCGGGCGGTGGCGAGCCCCGCGGTGTTGCGTTCCCAGTCCGTGGGCCTGCGGTCCTCGGGGAGCGGCACGTCGATGTGGGCGGTGACCGCCGCGTCGCGCGGGGCCGCCGCCGCGAGGTCGAGTGCGAGGTCGTCGCGCCAGGTGGGGCCGGGGACGACGTCGTCGTCGAGGAAGACGATCCACGGCACGCGTCCGGCCGCCCGCCACCCCGTGTTGCGTGCCGCGGCGGGCCCGCGGGCCTTGCCCTTCACGACGGTGGTGACGCGGCGCAGGGAGGCCGGGACCTCGACCGGCAGCGGGGTCGTGCCGTCCGCGTCGGACCGGTCGTCGACGAGGATCACCCGTTCCGGTGCGGGTCCCACGGCATCGGCCAGCGCGCGCAGGGTCACGTCCAGACTCGGCCGGCCGAGGGTCGGGACGACCACGGCGTACGTGCCTTCGGGGGTGTTTCCGTTCCGCTTCCTGTCCGCGGCCATCAGGCACCGCCGCCTTCGGAGCCGCGGAAGAGGTCCTGGCGGCGGATCGCGTACGGGCCGATGGCCAGCAGGTCGACGGGCGATGAGCCGAAGCACTCCAGCGCGTCGCGCGGGTCGTCCACCATGGGGCGGCCCGCCGTGTTGAGGCTGGTGTTGACCACGACCGGCAGCCCGGTGAGCTTCTCGAACTCGCCGAGCATGCGGGCGACCAGGGGCTCCTGCGCCGGGTCCACGGTCTGGATGCGGGCCGTCCCGTCGACGTGGACGACCGCGGGGATCCGGTCCCGCCAGGGCTGTGCCACGTCGTGCACGAAGAGCATGTACGGGCTGGGCATCGGCCCGTCGAAGATCTCCGGGGCGCGGTCGGCGAGGACCATGGGGGCGACGGGCCTGAACTGTTCGCGGCCCTTGACGTCGTTGAGGCGTTCCAGGTTGCCCGCGTGCCCGGGGTGGGCCATGAGCGAGCGGTGGCCGAGCGCCCGGGGGCCGTACTCGGACCGGCCCTGGAACCAGGCGACGATCCGGTTCTCCGCCAGCGCCCGCGCGACCGTAGCGGCGATGTCCGCTGGCCGCTCGAAGGTGACGGCTGCGGTCTTCAGCCAGGCGCCGAGTTCGGCGTCCGACCAGTCGCGGCCCAGGTCGGCGCCGGTCATGGGCTCCGTCGTGACGCCCTCGCCCGCGGTGAGGAGCAGCGCGCCGCCCAGTGCCGTGCCCGCGTCGCCGGCCGCGGGCTGCACCCACACCCGGGAGAAGGGGCCTTCGCGGGCGATCCTGGAATTGGCGACGCAGTTCAGCGCGACGCCGCCGGCGAGGGTGAGCACGCGGTGGTGCGTCTTGCCGTGCAGCCAGCGCGCCAGGTCGAGCAGGGTCTCTTCGAGGACGGCCTGCGCGCTGGCGGCCACGTCCGCGTGGTCCTGGGTCCACGGTTCGTCCGCGCCGCGCGGCGGGCACAGCTCGTGCCACGGCACGGCGGTCGCGCGGAACCCTCCGTCGCCCGTCGGGTACACGTGTCGGCGCAGCTCCGGGAGCATGCGCGGGGTGCCGTGGGAGGCGAGGGCCATCACCTTGAACTCGTCGGAGGAGCGCAGGAATCCGAGGTGCTCGGTGAGCTCTTCGTAGACGAGGCCGAGGGAGTGCGGCAGGTCCTGGGCGTACAGCGGTTCCAGCTTGTCGCGGACGCGTTGTGCGGCGAGGTGCGAGGCGCGCTCGCCGCGGCCGTCGAGCACCAGGACCGAGGAGTCCTCCGCGTCCGGCGCGGCGAAGGCGCTCGACGCGGCGTGGGCCATGTGGTGCGGGACGAAGCGGACGATGCCGGGATCGAGGCCGGGCAGCGCGGCCTTGAGGAAGTTCGGGGCCTCGCGGGCGTAGGTCTGGCGCAGGTGGTCCCAGGGGTCGTCGAGGCCCATGGGCTCGGCGGGCCTGGCGAGTTCGGGGTCGTAGGAGTAGGCGACCGCGTCGAGGTCCTCGGGCCGTAGGCCGGCCCTGCTCAGGCACCAGGCGGCGGCCTGTTCGGGCAGTTCCCAGGCCGAGAACGGCAGGGGCCGTTTGCCGTGTTTGCGCCGGGAGAACCGCTCCTCCTCGGCGGCGGCGACGGTCCTGCCGTCGATCACGAGGGCGGCGGCGGGGTCGTGGAAGAGGGCGTTGATTCCGAGGACGCGCATGGAGTGTCCGAGATTCTGTCGGCGGTCCTTGGCCCGTGTCCGGTGCCGCGGTCGTGGGCGCGTGGGCGCACGGGTGACGGCGGTACGGGGAACATGACCAAGCTGGTCTGGGCAGGCGGGTCTCCCGCGAGGGGCGGCGCCGTGGGCGCGCCGCGCGGTGCTCAGTGGTCCGCTGTGGCGCGGAACCAGTCGATGGTGCGCCGCAGACCTTCCTCGGCGGCGACCTCCGGTTCCCAGCCGAGCTTGTCGCGGGCCAGGGTGATGTCCGGGCAGCGCACGGCCGGGTCGTCCGTCGGCCGGTCGATGAAGCGGATCTCCGAGCGGGAGCCGGTGAGTTCGATGACCAGGCGCGCCAGTTCGAGCATCGTGATCTCGGTGGGGTTGCCGATGTTGACCGGGCCGCGCATGCCGTGGGCGGCCGCCGCGAGGATGCCGCGCACGGTGTCGTCGACGTAGCACAGCGAGCGGGTCTGGTTGCCGTCGCCGGTGACGGTGAGCGGCTCGCCGTCGAGCGCCTGCCGGACGAAGGTCGGCACGGCCCGGCCGTCGTGGCCGCGCATGCGGGGGCCGTAGGTGTTGAAGAGGCGCACGATGCCGGTGTCGGTGCCTTCGGCGTCGGCGTGTGCGGTGGTCAGGGCCTCGCCGAACCGCTTCGCCTCGTCGTACACACTGCGCGGCCCGACCGGGTTGACATGGCCCCAGTACCGCTCGTCCTGGGGGTTCTGCTCCGGGTCTCCGTAGACCTCCGAGGTCGAGGCGAGCACGAAGCGGGCGTCGGACCTGTGGGCGAGTTCCAGGGCGTGGCGGGTGCCGAGGCTGCCCGTGTCCAGGGTGTGCAGGGGGAGCCGCAGGTAGTCGGCGGGCGACGCCGGGGAGGCGAAGTGGAGGACGAGGTCGACGGGCCGCTCCACGGGGAGTCCCTCGGCGACGTTCGCCTGTATCAACCGGAAGCCGGGCCGGTCGAGCAGCGGCGTCAGGTTCTCGGGCCGCCCGGTGCTGAAGTCGTCGACGCAGGTCACGGCGGTGCCTGCGGCCAGCAGGGCGGTGCAGAGGTGCGAACCGACGAAGCCTCCGCCGCCGGTGACGACGGCGTGCTCCCACTTTCCTGCCAGAGCTGTGGTCATCCAGGACTCCTCCGTACGCGGGACGGCGTACCCGATCCGGTGCCGACCGCCGGTCGCCGGCGGCTTTCGGGGCCGCCGAGTTCCCGATCAGCCTCTGTCAGGTGAGCGCGGACGGCTCGGTGGTGTACGGCATACGGGTGACGCGTGCACGCCGTTCGACCACGCGAAATGCCCGCCCGCGACGCCGGTGGGGGCGTCGCGGGCGGGCATCTGGAACGCGGGGCCCGCCTCCCGTGGTCAGTCGGAGGAGAGGGCTTCGAGGAGCTGTCCCACGGAGGGGTCGGGGAGGCTGCGGGCCACGTCGGCCTGGGCGACGACGCCGACGAGGTCGTGGCCGTCGATCACCGGGAGTCGGCGGACCTTGTGGGACGTCATGGTGCGCATGATCTCGTCGGCGTCGTCGTCCGCGCCGATGGTGACGGCCTCGCCCTGGGCGAGCTCACCGGCCTTGGTCTCCGCCGGGTCCTTGCCCTGGCCGAGGACCTTCACGACGATGTCGCGGTCCGTCAGCATGCCCTTGAGCCGGTTGTCGGTGCCGCAGATGGGCAGCGCCCCGACGCCGAGCTCGGTCATCTTCCGGGCGGCGAGCAGCACGCTTTCTTCGGCGCCGATGCACTCCGCGCCGCCGGTCATGATGTCTCTGGCGGTGGTCATGTCACTCCGTGGGTCGGTCCGCTGGGGCAGCCCTATGGGTTCCCGGGAGCGGCACGGGGTGTATCGCCGCCGTACGGGTCTTTCTGCCGAGTCAGCCGAGGCCGCCGCTGCCGAAGCTGCCGCTGTTGCCCTTCCTGTGGTCGTCCGGGTCCTGGGAGGGGCTGGGGTGCGTGCCGGGCTTGCCGTATCCGCCGTTGAGCTCGTGCGGCAGGAGACGCCCGCCGTCGTGCGGCATCTCGTCCGACTCGCGGTACTCCCGCTCCTCCCGCACCGGTCCGTCGTACGGCCGCTTCGGCTGCTCTTCGGGGGCCGGCGTCCGCGTCTCACGCGCTTGGGCACGCCGGCCCCAGAAGAATGCGGCCAGGAGCACGCCGGCCACGACGATGCCGGCGACCCACATCAGCAGGGCCACGGTGTGCGGGACAGCCAGTTCCATTGGTTCCATATAGGGGATGTACCCGCTTGGCCCGAAAAATAGCTTAAATCGCCCTTTTCGCGGACCCTGTCCAGGTTTATCCCCGCTGCCCCTCCGCGCCTGCTACTCCACGGGTGTGGCCGTACGCATGCGGTGGGCGAGGCGGGCCCTGCGCCTGGCGACGTCGACCGTGTACGCCTCGACGGTCATCGCCCGCTCGGACACCTTCAGCACCATGAAGCCGTGCTCGGAGAAGTTCTGCCAGGTCGACGGATGGTTGAAATGGGCCTTTCCGTCGCCGGCCTTTCCGGCGGCGCCGCAGACGATCTGCCGGGTGCCGCCCGTGCGGGCGGTGGGCTCCAGGATCTGGAGCGTGTGGTCGTGCCCGGACAGGATCAGGTCGGCGCGCCCGCACACCACCTCCTCGTACAGCTCCTTGAGGTGGATGCCGCTGGTGTAGTGGCCGATCACGAAACCGTCGTACGAACCTGCGCTGCCGTGCTTGCCGTTGTTCAGGTACGGGTGGTGGCCGAGCACGATCTTCCAGCGTGCCCGCGACGCCTTGAGTGCGCTGTCCAGCCACTCGCGCTGCGCCCGCATGTAGGGGCCGTTCCACCGGTAGTGCGGGTCGAGCTGGGCGACGTACGACGAGACGGGGTTGGTGTCGAGGGCGAAGAACTCCACCACCGGGTCGCTGCCGGCCGTCGCGGGCAGCGCGACGTTGTAGTAGCGGCTCGGCATGTACCAGCGGGGCGAGCCCTGGGCGTAGGCGACCTCCCGGTCGCCGCGGGACGGGTCGCCGCCGCTGCCCGGTATCAGGCCGGAGCAGTCGTGGTTGCCGAGGACCATCAGCCACGGCATGTCCACACCGGAGTTGGGGTCCTCGAACTTGGTGCGGAACTCCGAGTCGTCGGCGGACTCGGGGCCGTTCTCGTAGATGTTGTCGCCGAGGCCGACCGCGAGGCCGATGCCTTCGGCGCGGCACACCTCGCGGGCGGCGGCGGCCACCGCGTGCTGGGCCTCCTCGCCGGTGCCGGCGTCACCGGTGAGGAGCACCGCGTACTCCCCCGACCTGTTCGGGGCGGTGGGGAAGGGGAACTTGCCGGGGCGGGAGGCCGCCGCCGCGGGGGTCTGCGCCCCGCCCGGCAGCACGGTCAGCGCGGCCGCGCCCGCCACCACACCGCCGAGCACGGTCCGGCGGCGCGGCGCCCGCATCTCCCTGACCCGCTCCCCCACCGGCCCCTCGGCGAGGGCCGGGTCGGCCCGCAGCCACTGGTCCTCCGTCAGGTCCGCGCCCGGTGGTATCAACTCGTCGTCGCACATGGAGGGTTTCTCTCACGGGAGCGCGTGCGGTTGGTGGGGAACCAATGAACTCCAGGTGGACGAATGGACACGGGCTCGTGGCCCGCGACGCGGCGGCCCGACCCCGGGCCGCCGCCACGACTGACCCGGCGCTCAGGCCGCCGTCACGACCTCCGGCGGGTCCACCGGCTCGGTGCCCTTGGCGAACTGCGTCCGGTACAGCTCCGCGTACCGCCCGTCCAAGGCCAGCAGCTCGTCATGCGTGCCGCGTTCGACGATCCGGCCCGCCTCGACGACGAGGATCTGGTCGGCGGAGCGGACCGTGGACAGCCGGTGCGCGATCACCACGGCGGTACGGCCTTCGAGCGCCTCGGCCAGCGCCTCCTGCACGGCGGCCTCGGAGGTGTTGTCCAGGTGGGCCGTCGCCTCGTCGAGGATGACGACGCGCTGCCCGGCGAGGAGCAGCCGCGCGATGGTCATGCGCTGCCGCTCACCGCCGGAGAGGCGGTATCCGCGCTCGCCGACCACGGTGTCCAGGCCGTCGGGCAGCGAGCGTACGAGGTCTTCGAGGCGGGCTCGCCGCAGCACGTCCCACAGCTCGTCCTCGCTCGCGCCGGGCCGCGCGAGGAGCAGGTTGTCGCGGACGGACTCGTGGAAGAGGTGGCCGTCCTGCGTCACCATGCCGAGGGTGGCCCGCATCGATTCGGCGGACAGGTCCCGCACGTCGACGCCGCCGATCCGCACGGCGCCCTCGTCGGTGTCGTACAGGCGCGGCAGCAGCTGCGCGATGGTCGACTTGCCCGCTCCGGAGGAGCCGACGAGCGCGATGGTCTGGCCGGGCTCGGCGCGGAAGGACAGTCCGTGCAGGACTTCGTCGCCGCCGCGGGTGTCGAGCGAGGCGACCTCCTCGAGGGAGGCGAGGGAGACCTTGTCGGCGGACGGATAGCCGAACCGGACGTTGTCGAACTCGATGGCCACGGGCCCGTCGGGCACCGGCACCGGCTCGGCCTTCTCCTCGATGAGCGGCTTCAGGTCGAGCACCTCGAAGACCCGCTCGAAGCTGACGAGCGCGCTCATCACCTCGACGCGCGCCCCGGCCAGCGAGGTCAGCGGCGCGTAGAGCCGGGTGAGCAGCAGGGCCAGCGCGACGACGTCGCCCGCGGCCAGCGTCCCTTCCAGCGCGAAGTACCCGCCGAGGCCGTAGACGAGCGCCAGCGCGAGGGCCGACACCAGGGTGAGCGCGGTGATGAACGCGGACTGCGCCATGGCTGTCCGTACGCCGATGTCCCGCACCCGGCGGGCCCGCGCGGCGAACTCGGCGGACTCGTCGGCGGGCCGGCCGAAGAGCTTGATGAGGGTGGCGCCGGGCGCCGAGAAGCGCTCGGTCATGCGGGTGCCCATGGCCGCGTTGTGGTGGGCGGCCTCGCGCTGGAGTCCCGCCATGCGGGAGCCCATGCGGCGTGCGGGCACGACGAAGACGGGCAGCAGCACCAGCGCGAGGAGGGTGATCTGCCAGGAGAGCGTCAGCATGACGACGAGGGTCAGCAGCAGCGTGACGATGTTCCCGACGACGCCGGACAGGGTGTTGCTGAACGCCCGCTGCGCGCCGACCACGTCGTTGTTGAGGCGGCTGACCAGCGCGCCCGTGCGGGTGCGGGTGAAGAAGGCGACGGGCATCCGCTGCACGTGGTCGAAGACGGCGGTCCGCAGATCGAGGATGAGCCCTTCGCCGAGGTTCGCCGACAGCCAGCGGCTCAGCAGTCCGAGGCCGGCCTCGGCGAGGGCGATCACGGCGATGAGCACGGCGTACCGCACGACGGTCGAGGAGTCGGAGCCCTTGACGATGGCTGTGACAACATGCCCCGCGAGGACGGGAGTTGCCACGGCGAGCAGTGCGGTGAGGACGCTCAGCAGCACGAACTGCCAGATGCGTCGGCGGTGGGGACGGGCGAAGGCGCCGATGCGGCGCAGCGTGGCCCGGGCGAAGGGGCGGCGGTCCTGCTGCGCGGTCATGACGCTGTACATCTGCGTCCACGCGGTCGTTTCCATGCTCATACCGGAAGGTTAGAACCTCAACTAAACTTGAGGTCAAGCCTCGACCGCCGCTTTCACCTAGCCGAGTTCGAGCGAGGTGACGCCGAAGACCCGCCGTTCCGCGTACTCCCTGATCGGTCCCGTGTACATGCGGGCGGTGTCGAAGGTGGGTTTCATGCCGCGCGTCTCGGCGAGCGCCACCGCCTCCGGGTTGGTCTCGGGCACGTCCATCGCGACGGGCGCGCCGTCCGCCTCCGCGGCCAGCGCGTCCAGGAGCGCCTCGGCGTCGGCGCGGGTGTCGGCGAACAGCGGGCCGACGCGCAGGGCGTCGCGGCCGGGGCGGAGCACTCCGTACCCGGTCAGTCTGCCGTCGACGATGCGGGCGAGGGCGCGGTGGCCGGGGGCGGCGAGCCAGGACTCCAGGAAGCGCGGCCGGTCGGCGGGCAGGCATGCGCTGTCGTACGCCAGGAGCGCCCGCAGGCCCGCGGCCTCGACGGGGCGCACGTGCCGGTCGGGCGCGTCGCCGGCGGGCAGCGGGCCGATGTAGCGCAGCGTGCCGTGCCGCCACTCGAAGCCGGAGCGGCGGTAGTTGTCCTGCTGGGCGGGGACGCCGTCCAGGCCGACGGTCCTGCCCCCGGCGTGCGCGAGCCCCGCCCGCCAGGTGGCGAGCCCGAGGCCGCGGCCGCGCCGGTCGGGGCGGACCAGGTAGAAGCCCAGGAAGGCATAGCTGTCGCCGTAGTTGACCACGGAGACCGCGGAGACCGGTTCGCCGTCGAGGCGCCCCAGGAAGAAGCCGTCGGGGTCCTGCGCGAAGAACGAGGGGGTGTCGGCGAGGCCGGGGTTCCAGCCCTCGTCCGCCGCCCAGCCCGTCACCACGCGCCAGTCGTCGGGCGTCGCCCGTGAGACCGCGAGCCGCCCGGGGGCCGAATCCGTCATCGCTGCACCCTTCTCGATCCGACACGGCGGGCCGTGGAGGACCGCACCGGATGCATCCTGCCCGACTCGGTGTCAGCCGATGCCCGCCACGTGCCGGTCGCGTGCGGCGCCGAGCCCGGCCACGACCTGGGGCACCAGCAGGACGAGCAGGAGGACGAGCGGCACGGTCCAGCTGTGCGAGACGTCGTGGACGGCGCCCAGGAGGGTCGGCCCGGTGGCGGCGAGGATGTACCCGAAACACTGCGACATGCTGGAGAGTTGTGCCGCGTGCCGGGCGTCGGGCGCCCGCTGCACGATGAAGAGCAGCGCCAGGCTGATGGCCGCGCCCTGGCCGAGGCCGAGCAGCGTCATCCACAGATAGGCGCCGCCGACCGGCGCGGCGAGCAGTCCGGCGAAGCCGAGCGCGCACAGGACGGCACCGAGCACGGCGAGGGTGCCGGAGCGCAGCCTGCGGCCGACGATCACCGGCGCCAGGAAGGAGCCCGCGATGCCGAGCAGCGAGGAGAAGGAGAGCATCCAGCCCGCGTCGCCCGCGCCCATCCCCGCGTCCTGGAAGACGGTCGGCAGCCAGGCGGCGGCCGCGTAGTAGTTGAGGGACTGCAGGCCCATGTACGCGGTGACCTGCCAGGCCAGCGGGGAGCGCCACAGGCCGCGCACGGGATGTGCGGCCTGCCGTGCCGCCGCGGCGCTCACCCGCGTACGCGACCGGATCTGCGGCAGCCACACGAACAGCGCGACGACCGCGAGCGCGCCCCAACAGGCGAGCGTGGTCCGCCAGTTCATGCCGCTCGCCTGCTGCACGGGCAGCGTCACACCGGCGGCGAGCGCCGCGCCGCCGAACAGCGACATCGAGTACAGGCCGGTCATCAGGCCCGCCCTCGCGGGGAAGTCACGCTTGATGAGACCGGGCAGCAGGACGTTGGCGACGGCGATGCCCGCGCCGATGACGACGGTGCCCGCGAAGAGCGCGACGACCGAGTCGAGCATGCGCAGGGCCGTGCCCGCGCAGATCAGCACCATCGTGCCGAGCAGCGACCGCTCCATGCCGAGCCCGCGGCCGAGCCGGGGCGCGACGGGCGCGAGCAGCCCGAAACAGAGCAGCGGCAACGCGGTGAGCAGGCTGGTCGCGGCGGCCGACATGCCGCTGTCGTCGCGGATGGTGTCGGCGAGCGGGGAGACGGCGACGAGGGCGGGGCGCAGGTTGAGCGCCAGGAGCACGACACCGAGGGCCAGGTAGAGGGCGCCGCGCCGGGTCACCGGGGAGGCCGCGGGACCCGGCGGGGCCACGGTCGCCGTGGTCGTGCCGACGTGCGCGGCCTCCGCGGGCGCCGGTGCCGGCTCATTCATGTGCTGCTCCTGATTCGTGCTTGCCGGCCTTGCCGGCCTTGTCTGCCTCGTCTGCCTCGTCTGCCTTGTCGGCGCCGAACGCGGTGTCGGGGGTGGCGTCCGGCGCGGGGTCGGCGGCGGGCGGGTGTTCCCGCAGTGCGGCCATGCCCTCGTCGAGATGGGCGAGCACCGCGGCCTCCGCGGCCTCGGGGTCCCGCGCCTCGATGGCGTCGACGATCGCCTCGTGGCCCGCCAGCTGGTGGCGCACCGAGTCCGGGACGGGTGCGCCGATGACGGACTGCACCGTGGAGCGCAGGGCGTCACTGAGGTGTCCGTACAGCTCGGCGAGGACACTGTTGTGCGCCGCGTCGGCGACCGTCCGGTGGAAGGCCATGTCCGCGTCGACGAACGCGGCCGTGTTCCCGCTCTCCCACGCCAGGTTGCGCTCGGCGAGAGCGGCCCGCAGCGTCGCGAGGTCCTCGTCCGTGCGGCGCTCCGCCGCGTACCGGGCGGCGTCCCGCTCCAGACTGGCGCGGACCTCGTACGCCTCCAGGACGCCGGCCCTGCGCACCCTGCGCTGCACGGCCGCGCCGAAGTCGCTGCTCGCCCGGACATAGGTGCCGTCGCCCTGCCGGGGCTCCAGCATGCCGGTGTGCACGAGCGCGCGGAGCGCCTCCCGGACGGTGTTGCGCCCGACGGCGAGCTGCTCCACGAGCAGCGGCTCGGCCGGGATCTTCTCGCCGACCCGCCACTCGCCGTCGGCGATGAGGCTCTCCATCTGGGCGATGACGAGGTCGACGAGGCTGGTCCGGGCGGCACTGCGCAACGGCATCGGTCGGCACCTTCTCTTCTCTCGGGCGTGGAGACATGGGAACATCCCATGTTTTCGGCTGTCAAACGAGGCTTTACCTTCCAGCTCTGGTCTAGACCTTGACAGGTTCAGACCATTTTCGCTTGGGTTCGTGGGACCCCTGGAGGCGCGGCCCCCCGCAAACCGCGCCGCCCATAAGGAGAGTTGGCATGATCCGACGCTTCACCGGCTTCGCGGCCGCGCTCGCCGCGCTCGGCGCGCTGATCGTCCTCGGCCCGGCCGCCACCACGGCGTCCGCCGCCGAGTGCGCCGCGCCCTGGAGCTCCTCGTCCGTCTACACCGGCGGCAAGTCGGCCTCGTACAACGGACACAACTGGACCGCCAAGTGGTGGACCCAGAACGAGACCCCGGGCCGCTCAGACGTCTGGGCCGACCAGGGCACCTGCGGCGGCGGGACGGACCCGGGCAACCCCGACCCGTCCGGCTTCGTCGTCAGCGAGTCCCAGTTCAACCAGATGTTCCCGAGCCGGAACTCGTTCTACACGTACAAGGGCCTCACCGACGCGCTCAAGTCCTACCCGGGCTTCGCGAACACCGGCAGCGACACCGTCAAGCGCCAGGAGGCGGCGGCGTTCCTCGCGAACGTCAGCCACGAGACGGGCGGCCTGAAGTACGTGGTCGAGCAGAACCAGAACAACTACCCCCACTACTGCGACAAGACCCAGCCCTACGGCTGCCCGGCGGGACAGGCCGCGTACTACGGCCGCGGTCCGATCCAGCTGAGCTGGAACTTCAACTACAAGGCGGCGGGTGACGCACTCGGCATCGACCTGCTCAACAACCCCTACCTGGTCGAGCAGAACCCGGCCATCGCCTGGCAGACGGGCCTCTGGTACTGGAACACCCAGAGCGGCCCTGGCACCATGACCCCGCACAACGCCATGGTCAACGGCGCCGGGTTCGGCGAGACCATCCGCGCCATCAACGGCACCCTGGAGTGCAACGGCGGCAACCCCGCCCAGGTCCAGAGCCGCATCGACCGCTACAAGGCCTTCACGCAGATCCTGGGCACCACCCCGGGCTCCAACCTGAGCTGCTGACCCACGACCGACCTCGATTTGCCGGTACGGCCCGGGCGGGTCCCCTTCCTTGGGGCCCGCCCGGCGCTACGCCGCCAGCAACCGGGCCGCGCCGTCCCTGGCTCGGCGTGCCGGTTCGGGTGAGCCGGAGATCGCGGCGGCCGTCATGGCTCCTTCCGCGAGCAGGACCAGAGGACCCACGGCCGACTCCGGCTCCCCCGCGTCCGCCACCAGACCGGCCACGTACTCCGCGAACGCCTCCTTGTGCGCTCGGACGGTGTCGGTCACCGCGGGGTCGACGGCCCCCAGCTCCCCGTACGCGTTGATGAAGGCGCAGCCGCGGAAGTCCGGTTCGGTGAACCAGTCGTACAGCCAGTCGTAGACCGCGAGGACGCGCTCCCGGCCCTCGGGGCGGCTCTCCACATGGGCGGCGAGGCGGGCCCGCCAGCGGCGGTCGCGGCGGTCCAGGTAGGCACGGACCAGCTGCGACTTGGAGGGGAAGACCCGGTAGAGCCGCTTGAGCGAGACACCCGATGCGGTGCGGACCTCGTCCATGCCGACCGCCTGGATACCGCGCTCGTAGAAGAGCCGTTCGGCGGCGTCGAGGAGTCTGACTTCCGCTTCCGCGTGATCCATGGAGGCTTCCCACCGGTCGAGAACGTGCGTTCTCCAACCGTACTACGCGCCAAGGAAGCCTCGCACCATTGCGCGAGAACGACCGTTCTCCTATCGTGGCGAGCCCGATGGAGAACGCCCGTTCTCCCCACCGGCTTCAGCGAGGAGCACACCCTTCATGAACGCGATCCCAGCCACGACAGCCACGGAAGCCACGGAGGTCACAGAAGCCACGACCACCCGTCCTCCTGTCCCGCCCTTCACCCGGGAGACCGCGATCGAGAAGGTGCGCCTCGCCGAGGACGGCTGGAACAGCCGCGACCCCGAGAAGGTGGCCCTCGCCTACAGCGAGAACTCCCGCTGGCGCAACCGCGCGGAGTTCGTCACGGGACGCGAGGCCATCGTCGGCCTCCTGTCCCGCAAGTGGGCCCGCGAGCTCGACTACCGGCTCATCAAGGAACTGTGGGCGCACGACGGCCACCGCATCGCGGTGCGCTTCGCCTACGAATGGCGGGACGACTCCGGCCACTGGTTCCGCTCGTACGGCAACGAGAACTGGGAGTTCGACGACAGCGGCCTGATGCACACCCGTCACGCCTCCATCAACGACCTGCCCATCCGGGAGTCCGACCGCCTGTACCACTGGCCGCTCGGCCGCCGCCCCGACGACCACCCCGGCCTCACCGACCTCGGTCTCTGAGCGGCCGAAAGCTCTACCGCGACAGGGTGTTACCCCCTCGCACACTGGGCACCCGGTCGGCGACAACGGCCCGGTCCACCGCATGGACGACGAGGCCGAACAGTACGCCGACCGCCAAGGAGATCCACATGACCACCGCACGCGAGATCATGACGCCGGGCGCGGAGTGCGCCGGAGCCGAGGAGACCGTGCTCCAGGCGGCCACCAAGATCACCGAGCTGGGCGTCGGTGCCCTGCCCATCTGCGGGACCGACAACCGGCTCAAGGGCGTCATCACCGACCGGGACATCGTGGTGAAGGTCCTGGGCAAGGGCAAGGACCCCTCGAAGGTCCTCGTGGGGGAGCTCGCGCAGGCCGAGGCCGTCACCATCGGCGCGGACGACAGCGTCGACGAGGTCTTCGCGACCATGACCTCGCACAAGGTGCGCCGGCTCCCCGTGATCGACGGGCGCTCCCTGGTGGGCATGGTCGCGCTCGCCGACGCCGCCCGCGCGCTGACCGACCCCAAGGCGGGCCAGCTCCTGGAGGCGCTCTCCACGGACTGACCACCCCGCCGTACCGATCGATCACCTCGCCGTGGGGCGGGCAGCCGCCCCACGGCACCGGGCGGCCCCCTCCGGCATGCCCCCGCACGCGGGTCGCCCTACGGTGAACATTCCGGGGCCCCGTCGCTCGGAGCCGCTCCGCCCCGGTCCCGCCGGGCCCCGGGCACCCCGAGGAGGAACCGCATGCCCATCGCCACGGTCGACCCGGCCACCGGTGAGACCCTCGAAACCTTCGAGCCGCTGTCCGCCGCCGAGATCCAGCAACGCCTCGCGGCAGCGGAATCCGCGTACGCCCACCACCGCACCACCGGCTTCGCCGAGCGCGCGCGGCTGCTCAACCGCGCCGCCGACCTCCTGGAGGAGGACGCCGCGGACATCGCCCGCACCATGACGACCGAGATGGGCAAGCCGGTGAAGGCCGCCAGGGCGGAGGCCGCGAAGTGCGTCAAGGCCATGCGCTGGTACGCGGAGCGCGCCGAGGGGCTGCTCGCCGACGAGCAGCCCGCGCAGGACGACGTGTCCGACTCCGGCGCGTCCCGGGCGGTCGTCCACTACCGTCCGCTGGGCGTCGTCCTGGCCGTGATGCCGTGGAACTTCCCGCTCTGGCAGGTCGTCCGCTTCGCCGCCCCCGCCCTCATGGCGGGCAACGTCGCCCTGCTCAAACACGCCTCGAACGTGCCGAGGACCGCCCTCTACCTCCAGGACCTCTTCCGCCGCGCCGGCTACCCGGAAGGCTGCTTCCAGACGCTGCTGATCGGCTCGGGCGAGGTCGAGGACATCCTGCGCGACCGGCGGGTGGCCGCGGCGACCCTCACCGGCAGCGAGCCCGCGGGACGCTCGGTGGCGTCCGTCGCGGGCGACGAGATCAAGAAGACGGTGCTGGAACTGGGCGGCAGCGACCCGTATCTGGTGCTGCCCAGCGCCGATGTCGAGCGGGCTGCCGCGACCGCGGTGACCGCCCGGGTCCAGAACAACGGCCAGTCCTGCATCGCCGCCAAGCGCTTCATCGTGCACGCCGACGTCTACGACGCCTTCCGCGACCGATTCGTCGCCGGCATGCGGGAGTTGACCGTGGGCGACCCGATGGACGAGGACACCGACGTGGGCCCGCTGTCGAGCGAGCAGGGCCGGGCGGATCTGGAGGAGCTCGTCGAGGACGCGCTGAACCGGGGCGCCACGGCGCTGTGCGGCGGCGAGCGCCCCAAGGAGCTGGAGCGGGGCTGGTTCTACTCCCCGACGGTCCTTGCGGACGTCACTCCCGAGATGCGGATCCACCGCGAGGAGACGTTCGGGCCTGTCGCCACGCTCTACCGCGTCGCGGACCTCGACGAGGCGGTGGAACTCGCCAACGACACGCCGTTCGGCCTGAGTTCGAACGTGTGGACCCGCGACGACGCCGACATCGCGCGGTGCGTACGCGACCTCCAGGCGGGCGGCGTCTTCTTCAACGGCATGACCGCCTCGCACCCGGGCCTGCCCTTCGGCGGCATCAAGCGCTCCGGTTACGGCCGTGAGCTGTCGGGCCACGGCATCCGCGAGTTCTGCAACGCCACGACGGTCTGGTACGGCGCCGCGGAGTGAACCACTGAGTCCCGGGGTGCCCGCGGGCACCCCGGGGCGGTGACCCTCACGCCGAAAGCACCGAGTCGTCCAGGGTCCTGGCACCCGGCAGCCGGTGGCCCGCCGCGACGACCGCGGCGTCGATGTCGCTGGTGCCGGTGGCCAGGCACAGGCTGTACGCGATGTCCTCGTACGCCTGCCGGCTCTCGGCACTTCCCTGGTCGGCGCGGAGCACGGCCAGCGCCTTGTAGCGCTCCAGCAGGTCTTCCAGTACGACGGGGTGCGCCAGCAGCACGGGGGTGCCTCCCTCGGGGTCGGGTACAACGGTTGCTCAACGTCCCGCCTGCCCCCGCGCGTCGACTCGAATCACCATGACTGCTTCCGTTTGTCGATCCGCCGGTTCGTGGTCAGACTCTGTGATGTGGACGCGTCGAACAGCAAGACCGCGGGACGGCCCGAACCGGAGACCCGGGACGACGACCGCCGCGAGACCGAGAGTGAACGCGCCGACCGCCGCTGGACCGAGCTCATCCAGGAAGTGCGGGTGGCGCAGACCGGCGTGCAGATCCTCTTCGGCTTCCTGCTGACGGTCGTCTTCACGCCGCGGTTCACGGAGTTGAGCGACACCGACCGGACGATCTACATCGTGACGGTGCTGCTCGGCTCGGCGACGACGGGCGCCCTCATCGGGCCGGTCTCGTTCCACCGCGTCGTCTCGGGCCGGAAGATCAAACCGCAGGCGGTGGTGTGGGCGTCCCGGCTGACCTTCGTCGGCCTGATCCTCCTCCTCGGCACCCTGACGACCGCCCTCCTCCTCATCCTGCGGGTCGCCACCGACGACTCCGTGGTGCCCTGGCTGGTGACCGGCGTCGTCGCCTGGTACCTGCTGTGCTGGTTCGTGCTGCCCGCGTGGGCGCGACACAGGTACACGACGGCGGACTGAGCCCGTACGGCCCGACAGCGGGCGGCCAGGTGCGTTCGGACAGGCAGCAGGTGTGGATCACCGCGCCGGGGGCACCCAGTGTCAGGACCAAGCAGGCAGCAAATCCACACTGTTCGCAATAAGTCACCGTAAATCACTACCTGTCACGCTCTGGGTGGTGACAGGTGACGAACGGGCGGAGTGTGGGAGGAGGAGCCTCTAGTGCAGTTCCCACAGACGGGAGATGCCACATGACCACGCACACGCGGTCGCCCATGCCGACTCCGGCGCGTCCGGCACGTCCGGCGCGTCTGGTCGCTCTGCCCGGCGTATACGCACCGCAGTACGACACCGAGATGCTGGCCCGCGCCCTGTACCGCGAGCGCATCGGTGACGGCACTTCCGTACTGGACCTGGGAACCGGCTCCGGGGCACTCGCCGTGACGGCGGCCCGGCAGGGCGCGCGGGTGACGGCCCTCGACATCTCCTGGCGCGCGGTGCTGTCCACCTGGCTGAACGCGCGGCTGTCCAGGCAGTCGGTCACCGTGCGCCGCGGCGACATGACCACCGGGGTGCCGGCAGGACCGTACGACGTCGTGGTCAGCAACCCGCCCTACGTTCCCTCTCCTTCACCGCTTCTCCCCCGGCGCGGCCCGGCGCGCGCGTGGGACGGCGGACCCGTCGGCCGCGCCGTCGTGGACCGCGTCTGTGACGCCGCTCCCGACGCCCTGCGGGTCGGCGGTGTCCTGCTGATGGTGCACTCCGCGCTGTGCGACGTGGACGCCTCACTGGAGCGGCTCGCGAGCCGGGGCATGGAACCCGCCGTCGTGGAAAGGGAGTTCATCCCCTTCGGCCCGGTGATGCGCTCCCGCGAGACGTGGCTGCGCCGGCGCAACCTCATCGGCGAGGACGAGACCTGCGAGGAGTTGGTGGTGATCCGTGCCGAACGCCGCTGACCGACCTCGCCGCGTCACGGTCGACCGCGACGGGCCGCTCCTGGTGGAGGGCCCGGTCGAGGTGGTGGGTGACGACGGGACCGTCTCCGTCTCACGGCGGTTCGCGGTCGCGATCTGCACCTGCCGCCGCAGCCGTACGTACCCGTGGTGCGACACGAGCCACCGCCGACGGGTGAAGCAGCACGCGGACAAGCCGTCCGCGCCCGAGACCGAGGAGCCGGAGGCCTCGTCATGACCGCCCCCGCCGAACTGCGCCCCACCGTCCCGCCCCACGCCGAATCGCGGTACCGCAGCCCCGAACTGCCGTCCCCCCGCGGCGAGCTGTCCGGCGGCGTGCTCGCCGCCCTGCGGAACGGCGGCCCGGCCCCCTCCCCGCGGGACGCCGAGCACGCGGACCCGTACGGCGACGATCTCCAGCTCGCCCTCTACATCCTCTACGAACTCCACTACCAAGGCTTCGCGGAGGTCACCGACGAGTGGGAGTGGGACCCGGGCCTGCTGGCCCTGCGACGCGCGATGGAGCGCCGCTTCCTGGACGCCCTGCGCGCCGACGTACCCCCGTGCGAAGACGCGGAGCAGGCCCTGTCCGAGCTCTTGGTGGAACCGGTCGGGCACGACGACGCGAGCGTCAGCCACCACCTCCAGCGCGACGGCGAGCTCTGGCAGCTCAGGGAGTACGCGGCGCTGCGCTCCCTGTACCACCTGAAGGAAGCCGACCCGCACGCCTGGGTCATCCCCCGGCTGCACGGCCGGGCGAAGGCGGCGATGGTCGCCATCGAGTACGACGAGTTCGGCGCGGGCCGCGCCGACGACATCCACGCCAGGCTCTTCGCGGAGCTCATGGCCGACCTCGACCTGGACACGTCCTACGGCCACTATGTGGACGCCGCCCCCGCCGACGTCCTCGCGACCGTGAACCTCATGTCCCTGTTCGGCCTGCACCGCGCCCATCGCGGGGCGCTCGTCGGGCATTTCGCCTGGGTCGAGGTGACGTCCTCGCCCGGCTCGCGACGGCTGGCGGCGGCGCTGCGCCGGGCGGGCGCGGGGCCGGCCGCCCAGCGGTTCTACGACGAACACGTGGAGGCGGACGCCGTGCACGAGCAGGTGGTGCGCCGCGACGTCGTCGGCGGCCTCTTGGCCGCGGAGCCCGCACTCGAGGCCGACGTCGCCTTCGGGGTCCGCGCCACCGGCTTCCTGGAGGACCGCCTCGGCGCCCGGCTCCTCGACGCGTGGCGGCGCGGGAGCAGCGCGCTGCGCGTCCCCCTGCCCGACTCCCCCGGCGGATCTCCCGGGTGGCCGCGGGACTGAGGGAAAGCTATATCTGAGATGTGACTGATGGTCGAGATGGTGACGCCCTGTCGCCGGAGTCCTTCGCGCAGATCGTGCGTACCCGCAGTGCCGTGCGCAGTTACACCAGTGATCCCATCGAGGACCGAGTCCTTGAGGAACTGCTGGACGCCATGCTGTCGGCCCCCACCGGGAGCAACGCGCAGGCGTGGTCCTTCGTCGTGGTGCGCGACGCGGTGGCCCTGCGGCGGTTGAGGGCGTTCTCTCCCGGGCTGGTGGGAAAGCCCCGGGTCGTGGTGGTCGCCTGCGTGGACGGCGGCCGCCTCGATCTGGCCTCGCACGACGGCGCGCCGGAGCTGTGCGTGACCATGGCCGTCAACACTCTCCTGCTGACGGCCCACGCGTACGGGCTCGGCGCCTGCCCCGTCACCAGTTTCCGGGCCGGTGTCCTGCGGGTCCTGCTGGGCATTCCCGCCGACATCGAGCCGGTGTTCATGGTGCCGATGGGCCACCCGGCAGGCGAACGTCAGATGTCCAAGCGTCGACCCCGGAGCGAAGTGATCAGCTATGAAGTCTTCGGACAGCACACTCCCGCCGTCGGTGCGTGAGGATCTCGTCCTGCTCGCCGCGAACCTGTTGAGCAGCGCCCGCGGGCTGCTGGAGGAGCCGAAGAACTACGGGCCGATGCGCTGCCTGGGTGCGGCCGGCCGGGTACTGGAGCTCCTCGAAGAGGCGGACGCGAGCGAGCCGCGGCTGGTCGCCGTCCGCACCAGGATCGACGACGTGCTCACCGGGCCGCAGAACCACGAGCACACCAGCGATCTCCTGGAGAACCTGTGCGAGCAGGTGGCCGTGGCCGTGACACAGCCCGCCGGGGCCGGCGCGGGCGACTGATTCCCCCCGCTCACCCGCCCGGTCCCTGCCGGTCGGGCGCCGGTCCGGAGACGCGCGGGTCCACGTAGTCCGGGCCGGGCAGACCCTTGCGTCGCATGGCGATTCCGGACACCGCCTCGAAGATGGCCCGGCGGGCGTTCATCGTGGTGGTGCAGCCGGGGTCCAGGTGGGGCGCCACCTCGACGATGTCCATGCCGACGACCGGCAGCTCGTGGCAGATGCGGCGGATGGCGGGCAGCAGTTCGCGGTTGGTCAGCCCCGGCGGTTCGGGGGTGCCGGTGCCGGGCGCGAAGGCCGGGTCCAACACGTCGATGTCCAAGGACACGAAGAGGTACTCGGGACCGTCGAGCGCCTCTTCGAGGGCCTGCTGGAGGACCGCGTCGAAGCCGCGCCGGTCGATCTCGGCCATGAAGTGCGCGCGCAGCTGGTTGTCGCGCATCCAGTCGAGCAGGTCCTCGTCGGGTGCGATCGCGCTGCGCAGACCGATCTGGATGAAGTTGCGCCCGGGGACGTGTTCGTCCTCGATCAACCGGCGGATCGGCGTGGCGTGCGAGGCGAGATGGCCCGCCAGGTGGGGCGCGCAGTCCGGGTGCGCGTCGAAGTGGATGACTCCGACCTTGCCCGGTCCGTAGACATCGGCCATGGCGGCGGCGTCGGGCCACAGGATCGAGTGGTCGCCGCCGAGCACGATCGGAATGGCGCCCGTCTCGGCGATCTCGCGGACCAGGGCACGGATCGGTTCCATGGAGTTGTCGATGCTGAACAGGTCCACCGCCGCGTCTCCGTAGTCGACGACCGTCAGCTCCTCGAAGGGCTTGATGCGCGTGGTGGGGTTGACGAGCAGGTTCGGGGTGTTCGGCAGGCACCGCTCGTCCGCCCGGATGGCGCGCGGGCCGAAAGCGGCACCCCGGTGCCCGGTGGACATGTCGACCGGTGCCCCCAGCACCGCCACGTCGACGTTGCCCGCGCGCAGGTCGTCCTGGTTGAGGCAGAGCGGCAGCCCGAACAGCGTGGCGATACCGGCGTACGGGGGTGCGAACGCGTACCGCTGAAGGTTGATCGGGCCGGGCTCGCGTCCCGGGTCGCCCGTGCGGTCGATCCGCTGTCTCCAGGCGTCCGCCGGTACGTCTTCCACAGGGGGCTCCTTCTGTCGCGCCTGGGCGGTGACCGGCGCCGGTGCGTCCGGCCGGCTGCCGCGGTGCCCACACAACCCGAGGGGGCGCGTCCGCTGTCGGCACCCCGCCACCGCGGACCGTGACAGTCAGCCGTGCGGACCATTTCCGGCGGCTCGCCGGACACCGGCGTGCGGGCCTCGGACGGCGCAACCGGGCGTGCGTGCGGCCGGGCCCGTGCGGATGGTGGGTGGCGGAGCGTGCGCGTTCCCTGTGCGCGGCAGCCGCCTGAAACCGGTGCGCTGCCCGCTCCGTCTCCCGCGTACCACCCGAAAGGACAGCCGGCTGATGCTACGCAGTGACATGGACGTCGCGGTCGTCGGCACCGGTGTCATCGGCCTGGCGACGGCCTGGGAGGCGGCCCGCCGAGGGCTGCGGGTGCGTCTGATCGGGCCGCGCTCGGGAGAGCACCGGGGGCAGGCGTCCCGGGCGGCGGGCGCGATGCTGGCGCCGTTCAGTGAGGTGGCGGCCTCCGACAGTCCCGAACGCGTCGCCCTGGAGGTCGGCGAACGCGTCGCCGCCCGGGAGCTGTACGACTCCTGGCTGCCGCCGCTGCGGCAGGCGAGCGGCCGGCCCCTCACCCTCACGCCGGGACTGTGGGTGGTGGCCACCACCGGCGGCCGCGGGGACGCGACGGAACTGAGCGCCATCGCCGACGCGGCCGTCGCCCACGGCCACCGTGCGGAGCGCCACGACCCCGGCGATGTGCCGGGCCTGTCTCCGGCCCGGTCCTGCACCGCCCATGGCGCGCTGTGGCTGCCCGGCGAGGCGACCATCGACTCGGGCGAGCTGATGAGCGCCCTGACCGAGGCGCTCCTCGCCCACGCGGACGTGACGTGGACCGAATCGGAAGCCACCGGCCTGCATCCGTCGGCCGGTGATGAGGTGACGATCACCTGTGCCGATGCGCCCCGGATCAGTGCGCCGCGCGTCGTCCTGGCCGTCGGCGTCGGCCTGAACGACCTGCTGGCGAACAGTCCGGACCTGGAACTGTCGTTGCCGCCGATACTGGCCGGCAAGGGGGTCAGCGCGGTGGTGCGCCACGTTCCCATGTCGCTGCCGACCGCGATCCGCACGCCCATGCGCGACTTCGCCTGTGGAATGCACCTGGTGCCCCGCACCGACGGCATGGTCTACGTGGGAGCCACCAACCGCCTCTCCCCCTCGGGGGCCGTCCCCTACCCGCTGGTCATGGAACTCAACGACCTGCTGCGGGAGTCGGGCGAGGAGCTCAGCACCAAGCTGTACGAAGGGGAGCTCGTCGGCGCCCGCGTCGGGTACCGCCCTTTCACACTGGACCACCTTCCGCTGGTCGGCCCCACCGCCGATCCGCGGGTCCTCATCGCTTCGGGCACCTACCGCAATGGCATGCTGCTGGCTCCCCGCCTCGCCGGGATGATCGCCGATCACCTCACCAGTGACACCGTGGCCGAGCACCCCTTCGACCCCACTCGCACGATCACGCCGAGCGCCCTGCCGGAGACCCTCGAGCGTTGGCTGCCCGAACTGGTGGACCTCTTCCTTCCGCCGCAGGGAACGCCGACCGCCATGCAGGGCGTACTGGCCGATCTGTTGCACCAGAGCCTGCGCGGCCTGGCCACCGACGGCGGTGACCCGCGCGGTGCGGCGGTCCGGCGTACGTGGCAGCAGGCTCCCGTTCCCGAAGCCTTGTGGTCCCTGCTCGTCGCCTATCTCAAATGACGCCGGCTCACATGGTTCTGCCTCACATCACGCCGGGGGCGGCTGTGCGTACAGAGCGTCGATCAGGCGGAAGAGGTCCACGCGCGTGCCGTCCTCGTCCACGGCGTACCGGCCGGGGTCGGTCAGGTACAGGGAGGCCGCGTGGCCGTCGGGGCGCAGCGTCTGTACGGTCTCGGCGGCGTAGATGCCCAGGGACGGCGGGTCGTCCTCCGGGGCGCCGAGGCGCTGCCGCAACTGCCGTGCCTGGTCGAACAGCAGCGCTTCGCCGAAGCTGTCCACGTTGATGCTCAGGGCGCCCTTGCCGTCGTCGGAGAGCCCGGCCGCGCGCAGGAGTTCCACGAGGTAGCTGGTGTAACCGAGGCAGTGGCGGTCGCGCGGGACGTCGAGTTCCCGCAGTTCCTTCCACATCGGGTCGCCGCCGACGATCATCATGGCGAGGAGGTCGTCGTCGCGGGGTATGTCCCCGGTGGTCACCGCGTCCCACAGGCACTCGGCGAGCGGGTCGAGGCCGGGTGCGGTGCGTACGGGGACGTCCGGACGGCCCGCGGCGTCCAGTGCCCGGCGGATGTGCCGGCGGAACAGGTCGAGCACACGGGTGTAGCGGCTATCGACCAGGCGGAAATAGCGCTGCGCCAGTTCGGCGGCGACGAGGCCGCTCTGGAAGGCGTCGAGGAGGTAGAGGTAGTACTGCACTCGCGGCACGTCGACGGTGACCGTCAGGGCCAGGGAGGAGGGCAGCAGGGCGGCGACGTCGCCGATCACGCGTGACTGGCGCAGGACGGTCTCGTACTCGTAGAGCGACAGTTCGCCCTCCGTGACGATGGACCGCAGCCGAGCGGCCGACGGAGCGGCGTCGGCGCGCAGCAGCTCCGTACCGCGGCCGTGCTCGTCGATGAAGCGCAGGTTCTGGTGACTGAACAGGCAGACACCGCTGACCAGTTCGGCACGGACGGCGTCGTCGGCGCTGCCGGTGAGTTTCCGCGCCCCCTTGATGTGCAGGCGGTGGCGGCTGCCGCAGAGCTCGGCCCCGGCGAAGACCGCCTTGTGCGCCCGGTCCCTGCGGCTCTGCACGATCAGCGCGTCGGCACCGGTGCCGAACTCGCCTTCGCCGAAGTACTCGCCGAGCGTGCGCACGCGCTCGAACGCGCGCCTGACCGCCTTCTCCTGGTCCGGCGTGCCGGTGGCCGCCGTCTGCCACATGCCCTCGCTTCCGGGGACGGGGCGGGGGTGGGGGCCCGCGGGGGTGTCGTACCGGTGCAGGACCGCGGGCTCTCCCGGGTGTTCCGTCTGTTTGATGACGAGTAGTTCATCGGTGCCGGCGAGAGAGCGGCGCCCGACAGGGGGCGCCTCTCCACCGGCTGGAACCTCGTGAGCACGCACGCATCCTCCCGGAGCTCCGCGCCCGGCGCCGCACGGCTGCGCACCGCACTCACACACCCGGGCATACGCGAACGAATCGGGCGTGAATGGACCATTCCATTATCGGAGCCGTCAGGCGTCGGGCAACCCGGCTCCGGGTGTGCGGCGCAGGCCGGTGGCCAGTACGGCGAGACAGCCGAGGAAGCCGATGGCCAGCAGGCCGCCGATGCCGGCCAGCGCGAGGTGGAAGGCGGCGGTGGGGGTGCCGTCGCCGGTGAGGCCGACGGCGTACACGGAGCCCACCACGGCGGGGCTGAGGGCGCCGCCGAACTGGCGCAGTGCGGTGCTGGTGGCGGAGGCCATGCCGGCGAGGTTCCGGGGGACGGCGTTGACGGAGACGACGGTGACGGAGGTGAGCATCAGGGAGATGGAGACACCGAAGAGGGCCAGCCGCCAGGCGAGGTCCAGGAAACTGGTGTCGGGGCCGACCTGGAGGAACAGAAGGGCGACGGCGGCGCCGAGCCCGAGGCCGGCGGTGAGCAGTGCCAACGGCGGTACGCGGCTCATCAGCAGCCCGACCGGCACATTGGCGACCGCGCTGACCCCGGCGAAGAGGAAGAGCCGGGTGCCGATCTCCAGGGCGGAGAAGTCGTGGACCTCGCCCAGGTAGAGGCTGATCAGGAAGGTGAAGCCGACGGTCGCGAAGAGGGCGATCACGGACGCGAAGGCGGCGGTGGCGAAGCCGGGCGAGGTGAACAGCCGCAGATCCATCAGCGGGGCGGCGGCGCGGCGCTCGACGGCGAGGAAGGCGGCCAGGGCGAGAACGCCGACGGCGAGGCCGGTCACCGTAAGGGCGGAGGTCCAGCCCCGGGAGCCGCCTTCGATCACGCCGAAGATGAGGCCGGCCATGGCCACGGCGGCGGTGATCTGACCGGGCCAGTCCAGGTGGCGGCCCTCTGGGCTCTTCGACTCCGGCAGCCACCAGTGGCCGCACACGAGCGTGCCGAAGGACAGGGCGGCGGCGGGAACGAAGATCCAACCCCAGGCGCCGGATTCGAGGATGCCGCCGGACAGCAGGGGGCCGAGCGCGAGTCCGGCGGCCACCCCGGCGGCCCACAGGCCGATGGAGCGGCCACGGTCGTGCGCGTCGGGGACGGCATGGGCGATCAGGGCAAGGGTGGTGGGGAGCAGGAGCCCGGCGCCGAGGCCCGAAACGGCCTGACCGGCCCAGAGGACCGGCATCGTCGCACCGTTCCCCAGCAGGCCGGCCAGGGCTGCCACGAGGCCTCCCGCGCCGGTCAGGGCCAGGCCCAGGGAGAAGATCCGACGGCGGCCGTAGAGATCGCCGAACACCCCGGCCGACAGGACGGAGGCCGCCATCGGCAGGACGTAGGCGTCGGAGACCCACTGCAGCTGAGAGGTGTCGGCGCCGGTGGACGCGGCGATGTCGTGCAGCGCTCCCGCGACGCCGTTGATGGGGAGGTAGACGGCGAACACGCCCAGGACCGCCAGGGCGACCGTGGCGGTGACGTGGCGTTCGGCCGCGGCTCCTCCGGTCCCGCGCTTCAGGGTCAGCCGCCTTCGACGCCGGTCGCGCCGTGCGGGGAACCGACCGGCTTCGACTCCGGGGAGCCGCGCTGGCGCAGATAGACGGAGAAGACGGCCATCGACCCCACGGCGAGGAGCTCGGACTGCCAGTTCTGCAGGGTCCTGCTCCAGAAGTCGGCGGCGCCGAGGTACTCGAACCAGCCGATGGGAGCCTGGAGTTCGCGCAGGTGCTCTTCGTTGTACGCGGCTGTGCCGGCGACGGACTGGGCCAGCCAGGAGAGCAGGAACAGGGCGCACATGAGGATGCCGAGCGAGCGGGAGTACCAGGCCTGACGCGCGCCGCCGACGGAGGCCCAGCGCGGCGAGTCGTGCTGCGCGTGTTCGCCGATCTTCTGGTCCTCGTCGGACTCGGTGCCCGCCTTGTGGAGCTCCTTGGACTCGGGCGAGCCGCGCTGGAGCAGCCAGACTGTGCCAAAGATGTAGAGGAAGAACTGCAGGTATTCGGACTGCCAGTTCTCCATCACGTCCACGGCGAAGTCGGAGCTCAGGAGATAGCCGCCGAAACTCATCGGGGCCAGGTCCTCGGCGGCGAGGTGGTTGTTGAAGTCGGCGTGCCCGGCGACCGCCTGCCCGGCCAGGGTGAGGAGGAAGCCCGCGCCGAAGGCGAGGGTCAGGCTGTTGTCGTGCAGGAAGCCACGAGCGCCCTTCGCGCGCCCCGGCCTCATCGCTGCATCAGCCCCAGCACCGTGCAGTAGGCCAGTCCCGCGGCCACCATCAGGAGATACACCGTGAACATGGTCCGCACCGGTCAACCACCCTTGATCAGACACTGATACGGCTTCTCGGGGCGCTCGGTGCAGCCGGCGGCCGTGACCTTCCAGCCGTCCGGGAAGGACGACAGGAAGAGCGTGTCGCGGTCGGTCACGACGCGTGCCTGGCGCCCGTACACGTCGACGTGCCGCACTTCGGACGCCGTGGGCAGCCCCGCGTCGGGCAGGGCCCGCGCGCAGGGCAGTTCGGCGGACTGCTCCAGCTCGTCGCGGGTGCCGGGGGCGAGCGCCACGCAGCCGCGCGCGGCGTCCGAGGCGCGCAGGCCGGCCTCGAACCGGGTGACCGCCCGGGCGGCGCCGTCCTCCCGCGCCCCGACGTCGCCGCAACCGCTGAGGGTGCAGCACAACAGTGCCGCGGCCACGCCCCACCTCGTTCCGCGCACCAGTTCTACTCTCCTTCGCGGTCCCGTCGGCTCGTGACTGCCGCACCGCGACGGTGGTCCGTCAGGGTGCAGGCCCTCCGACGATGCCGCGACTCCGTCCCGGGACGGAGAACCCGCGCGCCGGACACGCCGACGTGCACCCGAACGGACGGCACCCGTCCGGCCGCCCCGTCAGCCGTCCGCTTCAGCCGTCCCCGGGCGGCGCCCCGTGCTCGGGTCCTGTCAGCCTGAGCTGCACCTCGATCTCCTGGTCGCCCGAGACGCTGCCGACGGTCGACACGACGAAGGCCGATTCGAGCGTCCTGCGCAGGCGAGCGACCGCGACCGGGCCGCCCTGCAGGTCGGCGGTCACCGAGCCCGCGAGCAGGACGCCCGGTACGGAGTCGGGGCTGTGGGCGGCGCGGAACTCGCCGGTCCACACGGCGGGACACTCCTCTCCGGTCTGGCGTGGCGCGTCACTTCCGCGGTCGGACGCGAAGTGGGTGCGCAGGACGTCGAAGACGGTGTCCGCGTCGGCCGGTGAGCACTCGCCGAGGGCCACTTGCACGAGGTCGGCGGTCGGGGCGTGCGGTGTACGGGATTCTCCGGCCTCCGGCACGTCACAGCTCCCGCAGCGCGGGCAGGAGCTTCTTCTCGGCCCACTCGATGAAGGGGCGCTGCTGGTCGCCGCCCACCTGTACGAGGGCGACCTCCGTGAAGCCCGCGTCGACGAAGGGGCGTACCGCTTCGACGAAGTCGTCGACGCTGTCTCCGCACGGGATCTGCTGGGCGATGTCCTCCGGAGTGACGAACTGCGTGGCACCGGCGAACCCGGAGGGGCCCGGCAGTTCGGAGTTGACCGGCCAGCCGCCGACGGACCAGCGGAACTGGTCGTGGGCGCGGGCCACCGCCGCGTCCTTGTCGGTGTCGTAGCAGACGGGCAGCTGGCCGACCCGGGGCTTGCCGCGGCCGCCGTGCTCCTCGAAGGACGTGAGCAGGTCGGCCTTGGGCTCGGTGGCGATGACGAGGTCGGCGAGCCGCCCGGCCAGCGCGCAGGACCGGCCGCCGGACACGGCGATGCCGATGGGCGGCAGCTCGTCGGGCAGGTCCCACAGGCGGGCGTTCGCCACGTCGAAGTGGTCGCCCTGGTGATTGACGTTGTCGCCGGTGAAGAGCGCGCGGATGATGCCGACCGCTTCTTCGAGCATGTCGAGGCGGACGCGCGGGGAGGGCCAGCCGGCACCGACGACGTGCTCGTTGAGGTTCTCGCCCGAGCCTAGCCCCAGCCGGAAGCGGCCCTCCGAGAGCAGCTGCATCGTCGCGGCCTTCTGGGCCACCACGGCGGGGTGGTAGCGGACCGTCGGGCAGGTCACGTACGTCATCAGCGGGATGCGCGAGGTCGCCTGCGCCGCCGCGCCGAGCACGCTCCACGCGTACGGGGAGTGCCCCTGCGTGTCGAGCCACGGAAAATAGTGGTCGGAGGTGACGGAGAAGTCGAACCCGGCCCGCTCCGCCGCGACCACGTCGTCGACGAGGGCGCGCGGTCCCGCCTGCTCGGTCATCATTGTGTAGCCGAATTGCACCATAATGGATCGGTTTGCCGAACTGCTCCCGCTGAAACATCCGACGAACCACTGCTCCACCGTACGGATGCGGACGGCGAGCGGGGGTACCGGGGCAACCACAGCCCGAACGGTCACGGACAGAGAGGCAGGCTCCTTTGCGCACTGTAGGAGTGGAGGAGGAACTCCTCCTGGTCGACCGCGAGAGCGGGGAACCCCGAGCCCTGTCCTCCGCGGTTCTGGCGCGAGCGGCCAGGGACACGGAGGAGCGCCCCGGCACGGAGAAGCACGCCGACGACTACCGCGAGCCCGAGGACGAGGCGTTCGAGAAGGAGCTCCAGAGCCAGCAGCTCGAGTTCGCGACGCAGCCGCGGACGAGCATGGACAGCCTCGCGGACGAAATCGTCCGGTGGCGCGGGGAAGCGGCACGGCACGCGGGCGACGTGGGCGCCGCGATCGCCGCCCTCGCCACCTCTCCCCTGCCGGTGAGCCCGTCGATCAACACGGGCAGCCGCTACCAGTGGATGGAGGCACAGTTCGGCCTGACCACACAGGAGCAGCTGACGTGCGGCTGCCACGTCCATGTGTCGGTCGACTCGGACGAAGAGGGCGTGGCCGTCATCGACCGCATCCGCCCCTGGCTCCCCGTCCTGGTGGCGCTCAGCGCCAACTCGCCCTTCTGGCAGGGGAACGACAGCCTGTACAGCAGCTACCGCAGCAGGGTGTGGGGCCGCTGGCCGATGGCGGGCCCCACCGAGCTCTTCGGCTCCGCCGCCCGGTACGAGGAACAGGTCACCCAGATGGTCGCCACCGGGGTGCTGCGCGACCGGGGCATGGTCTACTTCGACGCCCGGCTCTCCCACCGCTACCCCACGGTCGAGATCCGGGTCGCGGACGTCTGCCTGGAAGCCTCGTCGACCGTCCTGGTCGCGACGCTGGCGCGGGCGCTGGTCGAGACGGCCGCACGGGAGTGGCGGGCCGGCCGGCCGCCACTGGCGCACGGCATCGACCTGCTGCGGCTCGCCGCGTGGCGGGCCGCGCGCTCCGGCCTCGACGACACGCTGCTGCACCCCGTGACCATGCGGCCTGCCACCAGCGCCGAGGTGGTGCGCGTGCTCGTCGACCACGTGCGGGACGCCCTGGAGGACACCGGCGACCTCGACCTGGTGCGCAGGGCCACGGCGGACCTCCTGAAGAACGGCAATGGAGCCCAGATCCAGCGCGACCTGCTGCACCGGACGGGCAGCCTGCGGGACGTGGTCACGGAGTGCGTCCGCCGCACACAGCTGACGTGATGGGCCTCCCCCACTCTTGACTCTTTTAGAGACCCCTCTATTTTTAGAGGGGTCTCTAGTTTTTTCCATGTCATGGCGGAGGGGTGCACGCGTATGCGGAAGGTCGAAGAGGGCGGCCTGCGTGAGCAGAACAAGGCCCGGCGGCGGTCCCTGATCCTGGAGGCGACGCGGGCACTCCTGCGGGAGGGCCCGGAGTCGGTGATCAGTACCGAGCGGATCGCCGAGCGGGCGCAGGTCGCCCCGGCCACCGTGTACAACCTGATCGGGCCGCGCGACAAGGTCTGGGAGGCGCTCGCCGCCGGGTTCATGGACGAGCTGGAGCGCCGGCTCGCGGTGTCGGGGGCCGGTGACCCGCGGCACGTCGTGAGGTCGACCGTCCAGCTGTTCGTGGACGACCCGGTCGTGTCGCGGCGCATGGTGCGGGAGTGGCAGGCAAGTGGTCTCGTGTTCGACCGCAGTCCGCTTGTCCAGCTCCGCCGGACGATGGCGGACGCCCGGACGCATGGCCTGCTGCGGGCCGACATCGACACCGACGCGCTGGCGGCCACTGTCGCCGCCTCGTGCGTGGGCGCGCTGCATCAGTGGGTCGCCGACCTGATCGACGACGAGCGGTTCCTGGCGCGCGCCCTGTTCGCACTGGACGTCGCGCTCGCGGCGGCGGCCTCGGACCCCTGCCGCGACGAGCTGCTTGCGCCGCTACGGACCCGGGGCACGGCATGACGCCCGGCGCCGCGCCACGGACCCGGCGCTTCGTGGGCCGCGACGGCATCCGTCTGACGGCGGACGTATGGGGCGAGGCGTCCTCGCCGCCCCTCGTCCTGCTGCACGGCGGCGGCCAGACACGGCACGCCTGGGACCGGACCGGCCCTCGACTGGCCGCCCTGGGGTGGTACGTCGTCGCCCCCGATCTGCGCGGGCACGGCGCCAGCGAGTGGTCGGCCGACGGTGACTACGACCTCGACCTGTTCGCCGACGACATCCGGGCGCTCGTCACCGGCATCGGCGGCCGCCCGGTGCTCGTCGGCGCCTCGCTCGGCGGTCTCGGTTCACTGCTGGCCGCCGGAGAGCCGCCCGGGGCGGCGGTTCGCGCGCTGGTTCTCGTCGACGTCGCCCATCGGCCGGACCTCCACGGCACCCATCGGATCTTCGCTTTCATGCGCCGACGGCCGGACGGCTTCGCCGACGTCGGCGAAGCGGCCGCGGCGGTCTCCGCCTACCTGCCCCACCGGCCGCGTCCGGACGACCCCGAGCGGATACGGAACAACTTGCGCCGCCACGGCGACCGCTGGGTCTGGCACTGGGACCCGCGACTGCTGGACAGTTTCGAGGACCGGATGGATCCGCCCGGCATGGCGGAGCGCCTCCTCGACGCGGCGCGCGGCGCCGGCGTGCCGATCCTGCTCGTCCGCGGCGGGAGCAGTGACGTGGTGCGTCAGGACATCGCCGAGCAGTTCTGTGCCGGCGTCCCCCTCGCGCGGTGCGTGGAGGTGGCCGGTGCGGGACACATGGTGGTCGGCGATCGGAATGAGCGCTTCATCGAGGCGGTCGTCCCGTTCCTCGAAGGGGCGATAGCCCGGTCGTGACGCGCGGGCGTACGGCGGATGAGAGACGCCGCCCATGACGCGCGGGCGTACGGGCGAATGAGAGACGCCGGGCATGTGGAGGGGCCCCGGCGCGTGTGGCACCGGGGCCCCGAAGGAACTACAACACCATCTGCCGACCTCAGTGTTGCGTCGGCTTTCCGTATCCGCACGGCCGTCCGTCGCAGTGACGGGGGTGCGGGGATCGCGGATGCGTGACCGGAGACCACCTGCCTATCGATGTCCTGCGGTACCCGGGTGCAGACTTCCGCCCGGGCGATCCTGACGGCGCTCTATTTCCTCCGTTCTTCCCTCTCTGTACTCAACTGTGGCCTCTTACAGCGCCACTTCGACAGCCGGCCCGTCGCCCATCCCGATCCACTCTGGCTCCGAGCCCCGCCGCCGTACCACTGCCCGGCAGTTCGTGTCTGCCGTGCCTTTCTCGATGCTCAATCTCGACTACAGCAGAAACCATAGACGGGTGAGCACCCAATGTCTACTCCAGCGAGAGCAGATTTTTCGCCTTCTCTCGATGAGGTAATCGGACCCGCTGATCTATGGATGCCGAACGCAGTGAGGGCCTGACCGGCACGTGCCGGTCAGGCCCTCACTGCTGTTCTGGTGGTTGCTCCGGCGGTCAGGCCGGCAGCGGAGCGCCCAACAGGGCGGACGCCCGCTCGAACGGACTGCCCATCCTGGCGGGGGCGACCGGGGCGGCCGCGGGCAGGGTCCGGCAGGTGAAGCCGAGCTGGGCCATGGCCCGGAGGACCTCTCCCGCACTGAAATCACGGGGATCCTGGCGGGTGATGACCCGGCCGACCTGTTTGACGGGGTAGTGGCGGCGCCCGATGATCACGGACTGGCCGGTGACCGGTTCGGGCTTGACGCCCTTCATCGTTTCCAGCACCCCGCTCTTGGTGAGGTCGAACGGGAAGCGAGCGATGACACAGCGCATGAGACCTCGCATGGGGAGGGGGTGGGGAAGAAGGTCGGGGCGGCCCGTGACGGGCTGGTTCAGTGGACGGGGGCGGCGGTGAGGTCCCGCAGGCGCATCAGGTCCGTGTAGCCGGAGCCGTCACGGACAGCCGTGAGCCTGGCCCTGGTGACCAGACCGGTGCGCCGGCCGTCCTCGTCGCAGACGAGCAGGTGCCCGACGCGGGCGCCGGCCATGACGGACAACGCCACCTCGACGGTCATGTCGTCCCATACCCGCGGTCCTGCCTCGGCCGCGGCGTCGCCCGAAGGACCGCGTACGGGCTCGGCGTTCACCGGCCGGGGATGCGTCTGAACCAGCGTCAAAGGTGCCTCCTGAAAGCGGGGTTGATGTCCGGAGCGCGAAGGGGCTACGCCGCGGCGTCGACGGCGGACCGCTGCGAAGCGGCGCGCCGGGCCGCCGAAGCGGGGCGGCGGCGACCGCGTGCGGCGGTGCCGCGCTTGGGGCGTTCGGTGACCGGCGCGGTGATGACGACCGGGATGCCCGAGGGGGCCTGGGCGCCGGTGATGCGGTGCAGCTCCTGCTCGCCGGAGCGGACCTGGGTGATCTGCGGGCGGATCCCGGCGTCCGACATGAGGCGGACCATGCCGCGGCGCTGGTTCGGGGTGACCAGGGTGACGACACTGCCGGACTCACCGGCACGGGCGGTACGGCCGCCGCGGTGCAGGTAATCCTTGTGGTCGGTCGGCGGGTCCACGTTGACGACGAGGTCGAGGTTGTCGACGTGGATGCCGCGGGCGGCGACGTTGGTCGCCACGAGCACGGTGACGTGTCCGGTCTTGAACTGCGTCAGGGTGCGGGTGCGCTGGGGCTGCGACTTCCCGCCGTGCAGCGCGGCGGCCCGTACACCGCTGTTGAGCAGGTCCTGGGTCAGCCGGTCGACGGCGTGCTTGGTGTCCAGGAACATGATCACGCGGCCCTCGCGGGCGGCGATCTCCGTGGTGGCCGTGTGCTTGTCGGCACCGTGGACGTGCAGCACGTGGTGCTCCATCGTCGTGACCGCGCCGGCCGAGGGGTCGACCGAGTGGACGACGGGGTCGGTGAGGTAGCGGCGGACCAGGAGGTCGACGTTGCGGTCCAGGGTGGCCGAGAACAGCATCCGCTGCCCCTCGGGCCGCACCTGGTCGAGGAGCGCGGTGACCTGCGGCATGAACCCCATGTCCGCCATCTGGTCGGCTTCGTCGAGCACGGTGATGGCCACCTGGTTCAGACGGCAGTCGCCACGGTCGATGAGGTCCTTGAGCCGGCCCGGGGTCGCCACGACGATCTCGGACCCGGTGCGCAGCGCGCCGGCCTGTCGGCCGATCGACATGCCGCCGACGACGGTGGCAAGGCGGAGCCGGACGGCGCGGGCGTACGGGGTGAGCGCGTCGGTCACCTGCTGGGCGAGCTCGCGGGTGGGGACCAGGATCAGACCGAGCGGCTGGCGGGGCTCGGCGCGCTGTCCGGCGGTCCTGGCCAGCAGGGCGAGGCCGAAGGCGAGGGTCTTGCCGGAGCCGGTGCGCCCGCGGCCGAGCACGTCACGGCCCGCGAGGGAGTTCGGCAGCGTCGCCCCCTGGATCGGGAAGGGCACGGCCACTCCCTGCCTGCCGAGCTCGGCCAGGAGCGGCGCGGGCATGTCGAGATCGGCGAAGCCCTCCACTGCGGGCAGCGCCGGGGTGACCGTCTTGGGGAGAGCGAACTCACCCTGCACGGGGGCGGGTCGGCGGCTGTAGCCACCGGACCCACCGGATCGGCGCGGGGCCGCCGCTCCGAAGCGGCTACCGCTCTTTCCGGCGTCGGCGCCGCCATTACGGCTGCGGGAAAATCGGTCGTTCGTACGTGTGCGGTTCATGCGGAACCTTCCTCGACGCGGTGCATACCAAGGAATTCTTCCGGCGATGAGCGGCACAGAGAATCACAAGAAATGGACCGAATGGAACGTAAAAGCGAGAATGCTTTACGGTAAAAGAATGCAGCTGGGGCCCGCACCCCGAAGGATGCGGGCCCCAGCTGCAAGTGCGCGTTCGCGTCAGGCGGGAACGATGTTCTCGGCCGTCGGGCCCTTCTGGCCCTGCGCGATGTCGAAGCTCACCTTCTGGCCTTCGAGCAGCTCGCGGAAGCCCTGGGCGGCGATGTTCGAGTAGTGGGCGAACACGTCAGCGCCGCCACCGTCCTGCTCGATGAAGCCGAAACCCTTTTCCGCGTTGAACCACTTCACGGTGCCAGTAGCCATGTCATATCTCCTTGGGGCAGTACATCGGTGTCCACACTGTGCGGACACCGTGTCGCCGCGATGATTAACCCCGCCCGGAAAAATGACCGGAAATACAAGAGTGCTCCCACCGGCAGGGCCGGTCAGGGGCACTTGAAGTTCGGGAACCACAACTGCAACTGAGATCGACAGTAGCACGCTTAAGGGGGCCTGCACACGGCGGAAAATCCCGCTCCTCCGCTGTGCCAAAAACCCTCACCGCGGGGATCGTTAAACCCTCATACGGCGGTCTCATATATTTCCCGACCGGGAGCCCAACGTTTCGGAGAAAATTTTCCTCAGGTCAGCCGGAAGCGGAGGCGGCAGATCGCCGCGTCCGTGTCGCGGCGTACGGCGTGGGCGACGACCGCGCCCCGCTGGTTCTGCAGGATGCGCTGCCAGAGGTGGGCCGGCTCCGTCTCGGGGATGAGGACCGTGACGCGGGTGCCGGGGTGGTAGTCGTAGATCCTCCTGACGTACTCCGCCACGGGGCGGCCCACCGTGCGGTGCCGGGACCTCAGCTCGATCAGGTCGACACCCGGGTTCCACAGCTCCCAGTCGCGGCGCAGCGCGGCCGCCGCCTCGCGGTCCTCGGGCTCGTCGTACGTCACGGTCACCGCCCGCACCTCGTCGCCGAGGGACACCGCCGCGTTCAGCGCCTCACCGGTGAGCTTCGAGAGCCCGCCGACCGGGACGACGACCAGCGAGTGGTCGCGGTGCGGGGGCTCGGGCACGCGGCCGATGCCGAGCCGCTCGCCGATCTTCGCGTACGCGCGGTGGACGGTCTCGAAGGAGAGCACGAGCAGCGGGAGCGCGACCACGATCAGCCAGGCACCGTCGTGGAACTTGGTGGCGGTCACGACGATCGCGCTGACCCCCGTGAGCAGGGCGCCGAGGCCGTTGAGCAGCGCCTTGGCCCGCCACCGGGCGCCGCGCTCGCGCCGCCAGTGCAGCACCATGCCGGTCTGCGCGACGGTGAAGCCGACGAAGACGCCGATCGCGAAGAGCGGTACGAGCGTGTTGGTGTCGCCGCCGGAGAACAGCAGGAGCGCGGCCGAGACGCCCGCGAGCGCGAGCACGCCGTGCCGGTGCACCTGGCGGTCCGCCTTCAGGGCGAAGACGTGCGGCAGGAAGTGGTCGCGGGCGAGCAGTTTGAGCAGGACGGGCAGGCCGCCGAAGGAGGTGTTCGCGGACAGCGCGAGCAGCACCGTGGTCGCGAACTGGATGACGTAGAAGGCCCAGTTGTGCCCGAGGGAGGCGTCGGCGAGCTGGGCGAGGACGGTGACGCCGTCGACCGGCCGCAGGCCGAAGCGGGAGATGAGCACGGCGAGCCCGATCAGCATCGCGCCGAGCAGACCGCCGAGGGCGATCTCCGCGTGCTGGGCGCGCCTGGCCCGCGGCTCGCGGAACGAGGGCACGGCGTTCGCGATGGCTTCGACGCCGGTCAGCGCCGAGCAGCCGGACGCGAAGGCCTTGAGCAGGAGGAGGGCGCCCACGGTGGTGGCGTTCTCCGTGAGGACGGCGGCATGGCCTTCGGCGGTGGCGGTCGAGACGGGCGCGTCCCGGAACAGGCCGACGGCTATCAGCGTGAAGATCGCCACGACGAAGACCGCGGTGGGCACGATGAAGACCTTCGCGGACTCGACGATGCCGCGCAGGTTCACGGCCGTGATCAGGACGAGCACTCCCAGACAGAGGACCAGCCGGTCGTCGTACAGCGCCGGGAAGGCGGAGGTCAGCGCGGCGACGCCGGCGGTGACGGCGACCGCGACGTTCAGCACGTAGTCGAGGACGAGAGAGGCCGCGGCGACCAGGCTGGTCCGGCGTCCCAGGTGGACCTTGGCCACGGCGTAGGAGCCGCCGCCGTCCGGGAACGCGGCGATCACCTGACGGTACGAGGCGACGAGGACAGCGAGCAGGCCGGCGATCGCGAGGGTCACGGGGAGCGTGAACCCGAGGCCGTGCCCGCCGGCCGCGGCGAGCACGAGAACGATCGCCTCGGGCCCGTACGCCACGGACGCCATCGCGTCGAGCGAGAGGGCGGCGAGTCCGGTGAGGGCGGTCAGCCGGTGCTTCTCGCCGGTGTCCGGGGTATCCGGCGGTTCCTCCGCGGCCGGGACGGTGCTTGACTCGACAGTCGGAGCGGACATGTACGCGTACTCCTTCACGCGCCCTCTCGGGCAGATCATGGGCAGGTGCGCCCAGGTTCCGTCCGTTCGGGCCGGCGGGAGTTCGTCCCTTACGGGTCCTTCATGTCCAGGGCCGCATTCCATACGCGGCTCTGACGAGACGCGCCTCCGCGAGGCCATATCCGGCGGCGAGAACGCGACATCCGCGGAAGCGGTGTCGGCGGACGCCTGCGCATGTCGCCGTCCCCCTGAGACGATCGTCGGCGTGCCCGCAATCACCCCCACCTCCCCCGCCGAATTCCCCGGTGGCGCCGAGCTGTTCCGGCTCAGTGCCGACGTAGCCCATCTCAACCACGGGTCCTTCGGAGCCGTCCCCGTTCCCGTCGCCCGCGCCCACCGGCGCCTGACGGAGGAGGCCGCCGCGGATCCGGACGCCTTCTTCCTCGCCGTCCCGGACCGGCTCGCCGAGGCCCGCGCCCGTATCGCGGTCCACCTCGGCGCCGACCCCGACGGAATGGCCCTCGTCACCAACGCCACCGAGGCCGCGGGGCTCGCCCTGGACACCCTGCGGCTCGCGCCGGACGACGAGGTGCTGGTCACCGACCACGGCTACGGCACGGTCGTCGCGGCCGCCGCCCGCCGGGCCCGGGTCGTCACCGTCCCCCTCGACCCGGCGCTCGCCGACGGAGAGGCGGTGCGCAAGGCCGTGCTCGCCGGCCTCACCCCCCGCACCCGGGTCGCGCTGCTCGACCAGATCAGTTCGCCCACCGCCCGGCCCATCGCCACGCCCGGGCTCCTCGCCGACCTCGCGGCGCGGGGCGTGACGACCGTGGTCGACGGCGCCCACGCCCCCGGGATGCTCCCCGATCCCCTCGCCGGAGCACCCGACTTCTGGTTCGGGAACCTCCACAAGTGGGCGTACGCCCCGCCGGGCAGCGCGGTGCTCGCCGTGGCCCCCGCCCACCGGGCACGGGTGCCGGCCCCCGTGCCCTCCTGGGAGGACGACCGCGGCTTCCCCCGCGCCGTCGAGTACCGGGCCACCGCCGACTACACGGGCCTGCTCGCCGCCCCGGACGGCCTGGACCTCCTCGCCTCCCTCGGACCCGGCCGCGTACGCGCCCACAACAGCGCCCTCGCCGGCTACGGCGCCGAACTCCTCGCGGCGCTGCCGGGGCTGAGGCCCCTGCCCGCCGACGAGCGGCTCGCCATGCGGGCGCTGCGGCTGCCGCCGGGCCTCGCCCGCACCCAGGCCGAGGCGGCGGCGCTGCGCGAGGAGATAGCCGGCCGCCTCGGTTTCCGCGTGCTGGTCTGGTCGTGGCCGGGTGGCGGCGGCATCCGCGTCTGCGGACAGATCTACAACGTATCCGCGGAGTACGAACGCCTCGCGGCGGCGCTGCGCCCGCTGCTGGACGGGCGGTGACCAGGTCGCCCGGCGTGGCCCCTGCTCATCTGGACCACGAGCGGTGAACACGACAAGATATCGTTGACGAGCGACGCCAACTGGCTCTTTTCAGAAGCCAATTGGCTGAAAACGTATGCCGTGGGAAGTCTGCCACGACCGAGGAAAGCCAGGAAGTGCTGATGAGTGCAGTGAGACAGGCCGGGCCCTCGAGACGGTCTCGATGCGCCCACTGGCTCGGCTTCCCACAGACGCCCTAGTCGGCACCCGCCCCGCGGCGGCCCGGCCCGTGACGGGCCCGGCCATGTGCCCGCGCGGCTTCCGGACGGGCCCCACGCGTCGTGGCAGCCGAGCGCACCGGATGCCGCCGGGCGGACCGCGGCCCGCGGCACGGCCCGCACCTGCCACAGTCACCCCGTCCAGTCGGCGGCACCCGTCCGCCTCACCCCTTTGAGACCTCTAGAGGACGTGATGACAGACCTGATACAGGCCACCACCGTGGTGCCCTCGGTTCTCGCCCTGGCCGCCGGCGGCGCGGCCTGGCGGTTCTGGGACCAGTACCGGGGCGAGCGCGCCACCAGCGGCCGCCTCCGTGCCGAGGCCGAGGAGATCGCCAGGCGACAGCGCGCCACCGAGGACGTCCTCGCGCAGTTCGCCGGCGGTGTGATTCCCAGGCTGGGGGCCGAGGCGGAGCGTCTCGGCACCGGCCACGGGGTCGACATCGAACTGCCCGAGGCGCTGGTGAACACGGTGCTCGCGCAGCGCCTCGCGGAGCTGGCCGACTCGGCGGCCCACACGGTGCGCAAGGTCCAGTACGACGCGCAGACCAGCACGAGCGCCCAGATCGCCGAGGTCCGGGAGAGCGCTCACGACGAGGTCGCCCGGGCGCGGCAGAGCGCCGAGGAGTCCAGCAGGGCTGCGGTGCGAGCCGTCTCCTCCGCGATGGTGGGCATGGCCTCCAAGCTGAGCCAGCGGGTCAGTCACGGCGTGCGGCGGCACGAGGGAGACGAGGCGTACGAGACGCTGGTCGGCATCGACCACCCCACCCAGCAGATGCTGCTCGTCGCCCAGAACTACGTGGTCCTGTCCGGAGGCAAGTTGTCGCGTCGCTGGCCGGCCACCCCGCTGACCGATGTGGTGCGGGCCGCGATGGGCAGCATCGAGGAGTACGAGCGCGTCGAGCACCAGGAGCTGGACGTCACGCTGACCAGCCGGGCGGTCGGGCCGGTCGTCCACGCCTTGGCGGTGCTCCTGGACAACGCCGTGCGCTACTCCCCCTCCTCCGCGCGCGTCCACGTGGCTTTCCAGGAGGGCCACCACGGCGTCTCGGTCATCGTGGACGACGCCGGTCTGCGCATGAACGAGGAGCAGCTGACCTGGGCCCGAAAGATCCTGACGGGTACTCAGCGCGACGACATCAACCAGCTGGGCGCGCACCCGCAGACCGGCCTGCGAGCGGCCGCGGCCCTCGCCGCCGACTACGGCTTCCGGATCGACCTGGAGGCGCCGAACCCGTTCGGTGGCACGCGCGTGTACATGTTCATCCCCAAGAGCCTGCTGACCGCGTCCGCCGCGCCCTCCCCCGCTCCCCCGCCGGCGGCCGAGCCGTCCCCCGCCAAGCGCACCACCGCCAGCGGGCTCACCGTCCGGTCCCGGTCCGCGGCCGGCCGGTCGCGGACGTCCGCCGCCGCGAGCCCGCGGGCTTCGGCGCCCGAGGCCGCGGCGCCGGGGCGGCCCTCGATCGCCGCCGCCTGGGCGCAGGGGACCCGCAGCGCACGCACCGAAGACCCGACCACCACGCACGAAGGAGCCTGACCGTGACCACCGGCAACGAACTTGGCTGGCTGCTGGACCGCTCACTGGGGTCCCTCGACGGCGTCCGGCACGCGGTGCTGATGAGCTCCGACGGTCTGCTGCACTCCCGGACGTCCGGGATCGGACAGGACGAGGCGGAGAAGTTCGCCGCGATCACCGCGGCCGTCCGCGCCGCCGCGCTCGCCTACGACGAGGAGACCGGCGGCGGGGGCACCCGGCAGGCGCTGATCGAGCTGACCAACCACGTCGGCCTCATCACCCAGGCCGGCGGCAACACCATGCTGTCGGTGCAGACCAGCGGCCCCGACGCGGACATCGGCCTGATCACCCATCACATGCTGGAGCTGGCCCAGCGGGTGGGTCACGAGATGAAGGTCGCGCCGCGGCAGCCCTCCGAGTTCGGCCTGCCGACGACGTGAGCGGACCGCGGCGGGACCCGGACCTGGTCAGGCCGTATGTCCGTACCGACGGGCGGGTCCGCGCCGATCCGGCGGTGCGCCTGGAGACCGTGGTGATCGCCGCGAGCGGGTCGAGCGAGGGCCTGGGGGCGGACGCCCGGCGGGTGATGGGCCTGTTCACCCACGCCGGGGGCGGCGGCCTGGCGGTCGCGGACATCGCGGCCGCCCTGGAGTTCCCTCCTTCGACGGTACGCATCCTCGTCTCCTCGCTCATCGACGAAGGCCTGCTGACCCGCCCTGTCGCCGCCGGTGACGACCAACCCCAAACCGATCTGCTCCAGGAGGTACTGCGTGGTCTCCGCGCCCTCGTCTGACGGCCTCGTCTATGTGCCACCCGGCGTGACCCGGTCCGCGAAGATCGTGATCTCGGGGAGTTTCGCCGTCGGCAAGACGACGTTCGTGGGCAGCGTCTCCCAGATCCCGCCGTTGCGCATGGAGGAGCGGATCACCCAGGCCAGTGCCGGGGTGGACGATCTGGCGCGGACGCCGCGGAAGACGACCACGACCGTCGGCATGGACTTCGGCCGCCTGCACCTGAGCGACTCCCTGGTGCTGTATCTGTTCGGCACTCCCGGTCAGGGGCGGTTCCGTCCCATGTGGGCCGGGCTGACCGAGGGGGCCCTGGGGGCGCTGGTCCTGGTCGACACCCGCAATCTGGAGGCATCCTTCGAGATCCTCGCCCTGCACGAGGAGCAGGGCACTCCGTACGCCGTGGCGGTCAACCTGTTCGACGGAGCGCCGCGTTACGACCTGGACGAGATCCGGCAGGCTCTCGACCTCGACCCGGCCACGCCCCTGACGACGTGCGACGCGCGGGACAGCACCTCCAGCGTGCTGGCCCTGATCACCCTCTGCGAGTACCTGTCCGACCTGCACGCACCTGTTTTGGAGCCCCGCCCGTGACCAGCCCGACCACGACCGACGCGGCGACCGAGCGCCGGATCGCCCTGTACGACGCCGAGTTCGCGGCCGATCCGCACGCGGCGTACGCGCGGATGCGGGCCGAGTTCGGGCCGTTCGTCCCGGTGGACCTCGTTCCCGGGGTCCCCGCGACCCTCGTCGTCGGCTATGCCCAGGCCCGGCGCATCCTCAACGACCCCCTGCGGTTCCCGGCCGACCCGAGGGTGTGGGAACAGTCCGTCCCGGAGACGTGCCCGGTGCGCCCGATGATGGAGCACCGTCCCAACGCGCTGCGCTCGACCGGCCCCGAGCACACCCGCTACCGGTCGGCGAACACGGCCGCGATCGACGCCGTCGACCAGCACGAACTGCGCACGGTGGTCGAGCGGGTCGCCGACGCGACCATCGCCGAGTTCCGCGACTCCGACGGCGCCGATCTGCTCTCCCAGTACGCCTGGCCCATCGCCTTCCGGGTGCTGAGCGCCCTGCTCGGCTGCCCCGACGAGGTGGGCCGCCGCATCGCCGACGGCATGGCCAAAATCTTCGAGGGGGTGGACGCCGCCAGCGGCAACGAGATCCTCGCCCGGGCGGTCGCCGACCTGGTGTCGCTGCGTCGGCGGCAGCCCGGGAACGACATCACCTCGCGGCTCCTCGCGCACGCCGCGGAGCTCGACGACGTGGAGATGGCGCACCAGCTCGTCACGCTCTACGGCGCCGGCATCGAACCCCTGACCAACCTCATCGCCAACACCGTCCTGCGGATCCTCGTCGACGACCAGTTCTCCGGCGACCTCCACGCGGGCGGCTCCTCCGTGCGCGAGGCGCTCGACACGGTGCTCTACACCGACCCGCCCCTGGCGAACTACTGCATCAGCTACCCGCCGCACCCCGTCGACGTGGACGGCTTCCTGCTGCCCGCGCACCAGCCGGTCGTCATCTCGATGGCCGCCTGCAACAACGACCCCGCCCTCGGGGAGCAGCGCATCGCGAGCAACCGCGCCCACCTGTCCTGGAGCACGGGCCCGCACGCCTGTCCCGCGCGCCCGCACGCCTACCTCATTGCCGAGACCGCCATCACCCACCTGCTCGACGCGCTGCCCGAGATGGACCTCGCCGCCGCCCCCGACGACCTGGTCTGGCGCCCCGGGCCCTTCCACCGGGCGCTGTCCGCCCTGCCCGTCCTGTTCCCCACCGCCGCATCCGTCTGAAGGGACCACCACCATGGCCGTGCCCACGCAGCCGATCGTCCTCGACCCCACCGGAGCCCGCGCACACGACGAGCACCACCGGTTGCGGGCGCACGGCCAGGCCGTCCGCGTCGACATCCTGGGCGTCACCGCCTGGTCCGTCACCGACCCGGCGCTCCTCAAGGAGCTGCTGACCAGCCCGAACGTCTCCAAGGACGCCCGCGCCCACTGGCCGGAATTCAACGACACGGTCCAGCGATGGCCGCTCGCGCTGTGGGTCGCGGTGGAGAACATGTTCACCGCGTACGGGGCCGACCACCGGCGGCTGCGGCGCATGGTCGCCCCCGCCTTCAGCCATCGCCGCATCACCGCGCTGCAGGAGAACATAGACACGCTCGTCACCGGCATCCTCGACCGGCTGGCCGCGCTCCCGCCCGGCGAGACGGTCGACCTGCGCGAACAGCTCGCGTATCCGCTGCCCATCGCGGTCATCAGCCAGCTCATGGGCGTACCGGCCGGACAGCAGGACTCCTTCCGCCGGGTCGTCGACGGCGTCTTCGACACCACCCTGACCGCCGAGCAGTCCGAGGCCAACACCAAGGCGCTCTACGAAGCCCTTCACCTGCTCATCGCCGCCAAACGCAGCGAACCCGGCGACGACATGACCTCCCTGCTGATCACCTCGCGCGACGAGGACGAGGAGGGCGGCATGTCGGAGGACGAACTGCGCGACACGCTGCTGCTGATGATCAGCGCCGGGTACGAGACCACCGTCAACGTCATCGACCAGGCGATCACCCAGCTGCTCACCCACCCCGACCAGCTCGCGCTGCTCCGGTCGGGTCAGGTCGACTGGAGCGAGGCCGTCGAGGAGACGCTGCGCCTCGAACCGGCCGTCAGGCACCTGCCCCTGCGGTACGCCGTGACGGACATCGCGCTGCCCGACGGCCAGACCATCGCCCAGGGCGAGGCGATCCTCGCCTCCTACGCGGCCGCCAACCGCCACCCCGACTGGCACGGCGAGAGCGCGGACGACTTCGACATCACCCGCACGGTCAAGGAGCACCTCGCCTTCGGCCACGGCGTCCACTTCTGCCTCGGGGCCCCGCTCGCCCGCCTCGAGGTCATCACGGCCCTGCGCCTCCTGTTCGACCGCTTCCCACAACTCGAACTCGCCGTACCGGCCGACGAGTTGAAGCCGCTCGGCTCCCTGCTCAGCAACGGCCACCAGACCCTGCCCGTACGCCTCCGTCCCGCGCAGCCCTGACGAGGAGGGAGCCGGCGCCGCGCAGCGGGTCGCCGCGACACCCCGCTACGAACCGCGCCCGGTGCCGTCCGCCGCGTGGTCCGTCGCCGGCTCCCCCTCCCGCGAGGTCGTGGTGGTCGTCCTGCGCCGGTCCAGCCGGGAGACGACCGGCCCGGCCGTGAGGCCGTGCACCACGACCGAGACCAGCACGGTGAAGGTCACCACCGCCCACAGCTCCCGCTCCGGCACCGGGAAACTCTGCCGGCCCAGTGCGTAGGCGAGGTAGTACAGCGACCCGATGCCGCGGATGCCGTAGGCGGCGACCACCCAGCGCTCCCGGCCTCGCACCCGGCCGCCCAGCAGCCCCGCCCAGCCGGCGAGCGGCCTGATCACCAGCAGGAGCAACAGCCCGGTGACAGCGCCCTGCCAGGTCAGCGGCGCCAGGCCGCCCAGCGCGATGAAAGCGCCGAGGAGGAACAGCAGGGCCGCGGTGAGCAGGCGCTCGACCTGCTCGACGAAGTCATGCAGCACGTTGTGGAAACCGTGCGCGCGCTCGGCCGCCCGGACGGTGCACGCGGTGGTGAAGACCGCCAGGAAGCCGTAGCCGCCGGCGAGTTCGGTCACTCCGTACGACAGGAAGGTGGCGGCGAGCGCCACGAACCCTTCCTTGTACTCGGACAGGCGCAGCGCGGTCGCCCGGGTCCGGAAGAACAGCCAGCCCAGCAGCCGCCCGACCAGCAGTCCGCTCAGTACGCCGACGACGCACTTGAAGGCGACGTCCTCCAGCGCCCACGCGCCGACCCAGTCGGCCGACCAGCCGGCTCCCGCGGCGGCGGCGAGCGCGATGGCCGCGTAGGTGAAAGGGAAGGCGAGACCGTCGTTGAGCCCAGCCTCACTGGTGAGGGCGAAGCGCACCTCGTCCTCGTCGTGCTCGTCCCTGGTGGGCTCACCCACCCGCACCTCCGAGGCGAGCACGGGGTCCGTCGGCGCGAGGACGGCCGCGAGCAGCAGGGCGGCGGCGGGCGGCCAGTCCAGCAGCCACCATGCCGCCAGTGCGGTGACGACGACGGTCAGGAGCATCGTGATGCCGAGCAGCCGCCAGGTCGAGGACCACAGCCGTGGGCCGACGGGCCTGTTCAGGGCCAGCCCCGCACCCATCAGGGCGATGATGACGCAGACTTCGGTGACGTGCTCGGTCAGCAGCCGGTGCTGCATGGGGTCGACCGCCGGCAAGGGCAGCGGCAGCAGATATACGGCGATACCGCCCACCAGGAAGACCACGGGCAGCGACAGCGGCCGCCCGGCCACCACCCGGGGAAGCACCGCCGCGAGCAGCGCTCCCGCTCCCAGCCACACGAACACGCCGTCGGCAAGCGTCACTGTGCTGTGCCTGTCCTTTCCATGACCCTCAACCCATACTTCACATGGGTTGCACCGCACCACACGGCTCACAGTCCCACGTGCCCTCGCGAGGGCGCCTTACGCGGCGTCAGTGGTGGGCGTGTGTGGGGGTGGCCTCCGTGCTCGGGCACGGCGGTGGAGGTGGCCCGGGTCCCCGACCCGCAGTGCCACCAGGTGCCCGAAAACGGTCGAAGGGCCGTGTAGGTATGAGGCAAGGCGACAACGGTGACGGTGTCTTGGATCCTGCTGTTGCGGCCGCGCTGCTGGATGCGTACTGGCTGATGATCGACTCTCCTGCTCGGTCGCTTTGCGCGCTGTGCCGGACGGAGCAGGCAAAAGACGACACCGAAGGCAATCAGCAGGGGCGCTTATTCAGCATCGACCGCATGTCCGGCAAACGCCGCTGGTCCGGTCCGTGATACTGGCCGTTGCCGCGGCCTCTGTCGTCGCCGCGGCGTGGGCAACGGCCCTGGCCGGAAGCTGAGGGCCTGGCCCAGGGCTCGCCACCGCCGTGACCTGAACCTACCCGAACAGAACACCGCTGCCGCCGACCTCGTCGCCAGCAGCGGGACCCCCACACTCCCGGCAGCACCGTCGTTCCAGCTGCCGTTCCTGCGCCATGCCAACAGCGGAACAGTGGCCGAAGACGAGGCCGACCGATAGCGGCGGGGACACCGACTGCCAGGCCCGGCGTCGCCGTCAGTCGATGAGATGGCCCCGGGACGGCCTGGGGCCAGACCGCAGCCCGACCACCGGCCACCCGGATCGGCAGGGGCTTCCTCCCAGAACCAGCCGTAGGCGCCCATACCTTCCTTGGTCCACTCCATCATCAGCCGCGCTCCCTCCTCGGCCTGCCTGGTGTCGTGGCCACCGCCCGTGCTGAAGAAGCGGATGACAGCGGAGGCCGCAGGCTTATCCGCGTCGCAGACCTTGCACAACTCCAGCCGGATGGGCCGGCCATACGAGTCGGTCTTCGGCATCTTGGCCACGGTGACGAGCTGATCTTGACTACAGCGTGAACAGGCGGGCAGGGTCCGGGATCGCACAACCTGGTTCATAAGGCGCCCCCTTGCGCAAAACGAGAGCCTCCACCCAAGACTCCCTCACACCCCCCTTGCACCCACCGCACACGCCAGAACTTCTCCCAGCCGCCAAACCTGACAGGCTTCTAGCGGTGGTCAGCGGCGGCTCATGCAGCCCGGTAAGACGGACCTGAGTGGGGACATCGGGTGAGACATCCACCAGGGCGAAATGCCTTTCCCTGGGAGGAAGCTCTCGAACGCCGAGTCTTCCCGCTGTCTCACACGTGTCCATCCCAGCGTGGGCCTGGGGATCACTTCGACTTCACGCCCTGAGAGTTGGGTCCTCGGCCTCGCCCGCTCCGGGTCGCCGCTGCAAGGAAGGGAGTGATCCGAAAGACGAACTTAAGTGCACCCCCCTTGGGCATGTACGTAGCTACGTACATGCTGGATTGGGTGCAGTCCAGCGCCCAGAGCGCCGCCAAGGGCAAGCCCGGCTGGGCCGGACGACTCGCCGACGCCCGCCACGTCATCGGCCTGACCCTCACCAAGGCCGTGCTCCTGACCCTCACAGCGCTCGTCCTGGACCTGCGCCTCACCGCCACCGGACTGGCCGCCGGCCTCACCCTGGACGCGGCCTCCCACTGGTGGGCCGACCGACGCTCCACCCTCGCCTGGCTCGCCAAAACCCTGCACCGCTCCGAGTTCTACCACCTCGGCAGCGCCGCCCATCCCGCACACCCGACCACCGCTGAGGGCAGGCACGCCGCACATCTGGGGACCGGCGCGTATGCGCTGGATCTTCTCTGCACCAACCCAGGGCCACGCGGGCGTTTGGTTGGTGAGGGCAGGCACCCGGCACGTTCAGCTAATTCGGAAGCCCAGGTCCGCGAGGAAGTCACGAGGGTGCATGACCTCGATGTCCTGTTCCCGAGCCCTCTTCGTCAGACGATCATCCCCTGTCACGAGGACGCTTTGCTCGTATTGGGCGGTGACGCCGATCAGGGCGTCACGGGTATGCCCTCCAGAGCCCGACCTCAGTTCCTCAAGCGTCGATGTCTCACTGCTCAAGCGGGCCTGGTCAAGGCGCGAAACGTTAAGGACGAATCCACCGCTCGGGACGAGACGGCCAAGGCTGACCAGCACGAGAAGCAGCAGACGCCGCTTCTCCAGATCACCGGTCTCGGCCAGCTCATCGACGGTGACATGTGGGAAGAGGATCTCGACGTTTCCGCTGTCGACAGCTGCGCGAACCGCCTCGTAGGCACCCGAGTGCAATGCGATCGGGTCCACCGCGTTGGAGTCCAGGACGAAGTGCCGCATGGTGCGGACCGTACTTGCTCGCGGCTGTGCCGCGTGGGAGGTGCCCGGTGACGAGTATTGAGCATGTTGCGACGCTGGCAACGTTCGGGGCGGTGTGGGCGGTGTAGGCGGTCCTTGCGGTCGGGCACAACCTGGCAGATCAGGTGATCGGTCAGACCGACCGACAGGCCGCGGGTAAGGGTGCGCCGTCAGCGACGGATGTCGCCGACAGCGTGAACCCGCGGAAGAGCTGGGGTGCGTGCCTGGCTCACGTCACTTCTGTTGGGCTGGTGGCTTGGGAGCCCTCCCCCTGGGCAGGCATCTGTGCTGGTCAAAGCCTCGAGGACTGGTGCCACGGCGGTCGACAGATGTCGTGCATGGCATACGAGATCATGGGCGTGGACCGGCCGGAGAAGACACAGGGGGTAGGGGAATCATGGTTGCGTTCCACGCATCCGCGCTGGACGGAGTGGCCCGAAATCCGGCGCTGCCGACGCCGCTGCTGCTGCGCCTGCTCACCCTCGGGGCAGACGGTGACCGTCCGCCCCGTGACGTTCTTCACCGGGCCGGACTCCCCGAGTCGGCCGTCGCGCTGATCCTGGCCCACCCGAACCCGGGGGCCCGGATCGATTTCGCCATGAGTGCCAGGGCGGAGCCTGCACAGCGGGCTCGACTCGCGGACGATCCTTCTCCCAAGGTGCGGGCAGCTCTCGCATACGGACCCGAGGTGTACGATCCGCGCGCAAGGATCGCGCCGCTCCCGGATGCCGTGTGCGCCCGCCTACTCGACGACCCGGAACCTTCCGTACGCACGGCCCTGCTGGAGTCGCCCCATCTGGCGCCATCGTTCGTGGCATCGATGGCCACTCATCACCGTGCGGCAGCGCGCCGGGAAGCGGTGCGTGCATGGCCGTCCCTGTCGGCGGGCGAGCGGTCGGCACTGCTGGCCGACCCCGACCCCGAGGTGCGGCGGGCCGCCAAGCTGCAGAAGTGCCGGCGGGACGCCCGCGTGACCGCCGAACTCCTCCGCGACCCGAAGTCCGCCGCCGAGGCACTGCGCCGCGGGCTCCTTGACCGTGCCGCCGCCGAGCGGTGCCTCGCCGAGCGGACGCACCTGGCGGCCCTCGCCGAGAACCCGTCGCTGCCCGCCGACCTCGTAGAGCGGCTCGCCGTGGACCCCGACGAGGCCGTACGGCTCGCCGTCTCCCTTCGGCCCGAGCTGGACGAGACGCGGCGCATGGCCATCGACTTCACGGCCGGGGACCTCGACAGGGGTGACGGCGTGTGGTGGGTACGGGACGGGCTCGCCGAACCCGAGGTAATGCGCCGGGCCGCGACCTCCGCTCACCCGTTGCTCCAGCGCGCCGCCGCCCGGAGCCCCCATCTGCCGCCTGACCTGCTGCGCCTGCTTGCACGCGTCGAGGACCCGGTGGTGGAGAACCTCCTGGGCATTCACCACCCCGACGCTCCGGAGGAGGTCCTGATGCGGGTGTTTGCGCGGCTGGGTGGGACGTTCTCCGCCTGGATGGCGGAGACGCACCCTCGGTTTCCCCGCGAGGGCCTAGCCACCCGCTACGCGAACCACCCCGACGGGAACTACCGCCGACTGGCCGTACGGGATCCGGCCGCCACGCCGGAGCTGATCGAACGGCTCAGCCACGACCCCGTCGTCTGGACGCGTCAGGCGGCGGCCCGCGATCCGCGCCTCCCGTTCCACCGGCTCCGCGAGGCCCTCCTCGTCCCCGAACTGGCATCCAGCGCGGGTGCCAACCCGGCGCTCCCCGAGGACGAGATGGCCGCCGTCCTGGACCGAGCTGGCGTTCCCGCCTGACTGCCGGGCGGAACCGACTTGCTCGCACCCCACAGTGAAGGCTGCGATCACCGACCAGCGGTTGGTGTCTGGGCTCGATGAAGCGAAGGAGTCTCATGCACGATCACATGATCAGAACTCAAGGCCCCCGGACCCAACGAATCCCCGAGTTGGTGCAGTTAACAGACCAGAGCTTCCACACTCTATTCCTCTTCCTCGCCGCCCTGCTCATCGCCACCCTCTGACGGACGGCAGCAAGTCCCCCACCAGCGCGAGCCAGAGCTCCGCAGACAACGCAGCCCGTAAGCGGGCCCTGACGGCGCACGACACCTTCGTCGACTCCGCCGCCCGCTACCTGGAGAACACCGCCCGCTGCCCCACCCAAGCCCACCAGGAGAAACACATAACTGAGCAGGCCGACACCGAGCAGCCCGAGCAGGACATCCTCGCCCAGCTGAGGGAAGCCGCGGCAGCGCTGGAGCGGTGCTCGCAGCGGCTCGCCGAGACCATCGCCGAGCCGCTCTCCGTGACGGCGACGCCTGACCAACTCCCGAAGACCAGGCCGTGGCCGCTGCCCTTCCAGACGTTGCCTGCGGCCTTCCTGTCGGTGAGCCGATCCTCTGACCCGGGCCGACGGATACCGTGAGGAGGATGCACAAGGACCACTACGGCCTCTCCTGGATCGGCGAGCATGCCTACGCCGACACGCCGTCTCGCGACACACCAGGTATGCGTGAGGGGATCTCGTTGACCGCGATACGCGGCATTGACACGTCCGCGTGGCTCGACCGCCTGGGCGCTGTCACGACCGGGAGGCCGGTCGCGTACCGGGACTACACCATCCCGGACGACGTCGAAGGGTCGCTCGCCATGGTCGGAACCAGTGGCGACTGGTCCTTTGTCCTGGAGGACGGGGACGCGGCCACAGTGTTCCTGTCCCAGTTCGACAACGATGACGTTCTGTCCCGTGAAGGAGAGGAGATGGTGTGCGTGACGCTCAACCGCCACGATGCGCCTGCCATGATCCTCTACTCCTCTCCGGCCGATGACCGGATGGCATGGTCGGCTGATTTCGGCACGGCCTTCCTGGACGGATACTCCGCGCTTCCCGAAGACACTGCGGCCCGCCTGTCCGTTCTTGACGACAGGCTCGCTGCTTACGGTGCCGTCCATGCCCGGCTCGCTCCTCCGGCCCGTCCGTGGTCGGAGATGGGACTGTCGGACTGGGCGCCGGCCGTGTATCGGGCCGTCGGCTGCCTGTTCGGCATCCGGATCGACCGGGACGACGTCGAACAGGGACAGCTGCCCGCGGTGGTACTGCCGGAGCCCGTGTAGACGCGGCCAGGACACAAGGAGGGGAGGGGGCAAGCCTGGCTGGTGTGCCGCCCCTCCCTTGTGCTGTTACAGGGTCAGCTCGTCTTCATGGTGCACTTGAAGAGGCCGTTCTTGTCCTCGCAGTCGCCGCTCATGCCGGTCTCGAGCCAGTACGCATCGCGGTCGTCGAGACGGAGCTTCTTCGCGAAGCCCACGGAGAACGCGGACATGGACACGGAGCAGTACGGCCCGGTTTCTGGGGGCCATAGGATGCGCTCGTGGCGCAGCTTGATGAGGTCAAGGCGACGTTCCGGGGCGAGGGCCGGTACGGGGTCCAACTGCCGTTGACCGACGCTGTCGTTCAGGATGCCGAGTGTCAGCTCGGTGTCCGTCTGCCGGCTTCGCTGCTGGAGATCCTGCGGATCCAGGACGGCGGTGCGGTGGCGGAGCTGTGGAATGCGTTCCCGACCGATGTGGCGACGTCGTGGAGCGAGAACCACGTTCCGCTCGACGACATGATGGGCATTGGCCGTCACGACGGCCAGTTGTCTTTGCTGGACACGGCGTATCTGGTCGAGGAGTGGGGTCTACCGTCCCCGCTGGTTCTGTTGTCCGGTGATGGTCATTGCTGGATCGCTCTCGACTACCGCAGGTGCGGAAAGCACGGGGAGCCGTCGGTGACGTGGGTCGACGTGGACGACGACACGGAGCTCCCGCTGGCCGCGGACTTCAAGACGTTCGTCGAGCGTCTGGTTGCGGCCACGTCGCTCGATTCCGGTGCCTCGGAGGGTGACCGGTCGTAGTCATGATCCGGCTCTGCCGAGCCTGCCGGGTTCGGGGTGTTCTGACAGGGCGCCAGTAGATCTCGTGCTGGTCGTGGCCGGCGTTGCCGGGCACGGTCCGCCGGTACGACCTTTGTGCTCGCCCGGGTGGCACTCCACCGAAACCGTCCTCGGCGCCCGACGGGCCCCGGTATCACCAGACCGTGATCACCACCTGTCGCGCGGCCCTGGCCGCAGCCTTCCTCGCCCTGCCCCTCACCACTGTGTCTCCGGCCGCAGCCGCCGACGCCGACCTGGTCGCGCTCCCGATGACGCTGAAGCAGGCAGTCGCCGCTCTGCCAGCGGCCGCGGAGAAACGGGAGGGCTACCAGCGCTCTCGCTTCCAGCACTGGACTGACGAGGACCGTGACGGATGTGACATCCGCGAGGAAGTCCTCATCGCCGAGTCCCGCACCGCCCCCACCATCGGCCCGGGCTGCAAGGTCACCGCAGGGGAGTGGTTCTCCTACTACGGCGGCCAGACCACCACCCAGCCCCGCGGCCTGGACATCGACCACATGGTGCCGCTCACCGAAGCCTGGGACTCCGGCGCCTGCACTTGGAGCGCCGCGCGGCGCAAGGCCTACGCCAACGACCTCGGTGACGAACGGTCACTCGTCGCTGACAGCCCGGAGCAGCCGCTCGAAGTCCGACCAAGACCCGGCCGAATGGCAGCCGCCGCTCGCCGACGCCCGCTGCACCTACACCACCCACTGGGTGGCGACCAAGCTCCGCCGGAACCTGGCCGTCGACAAGGCCGGGCGGTAGGCCCTGCAAGAGCCGGCCGCCGGGTGCGGGCAGGAGAGGGTGGAGTACGAGCCCGCCGGCTAACCAACGCCTCTCCGTCCCTGGGCGCCGGGGCGGGGCATCCCGCGTGACCGCCTTCTGCTCAAGCCGGTGCAGGTCGCGGCGGTGGCGGAGGGTGAACCAGGCACACTCATCCGCCATCGCAGCAACCCTCCTGCGCCACCGCGGAATGGCCGAATGAACTGGTGTCTTAGCAGGTCAGCCGGCGTTCGGCGCTTTCGTAGGTGGCGAGGTTGTAGTCGACGCTCACGACGGTCTTGTAGGTGTAGGTGCCGGAACCCGTGCAGGTCCACCACGCCATCTGGGTACCGCTCTCAAGCGGGGCCCAGTCCACTTCCTCCCAGCCGTACCAGCGGTGACGCTGCAGGGAGATGGTGGCATCCGTGCAGCCGCTGCGGGTCTTGCCGGCCTTACCGATGATCTCGCTGATGCCCTTGTAGGGGGCCGAGATGCTGTAGCAGTTCCGGTCCCAGTCCGAGGCGGCGGCCGGAGTGGCCGGCATCAACAGCGTGGCTGCGCAGGCCAGCGCCACGGCGACAGATGACTTTCCGGCGATCCCGAGAGTACACAGCCAGAGCACCGTCAAAACTCATGCGTAGGGCGGCGTCTTGGCCTCCAGCATCCCTACGCGAACCCAGCAAGGTAAAGGAGCGACCTTCAACCCCCGCGGCCAGACCAGCTTGTCGATCCACTGCGCCTCGCCGCGAACTGCCGCTCGCTCTTAAGCGCCGCCAGGTCCGCCCCCGCCCGCCGCGAACCGAGCCCCAACTACGTCAGGTTCGGATCTGCCACTCCAGGCAACGGTGGCCTGATTCGTCCTCGTACGGTGTGGGCCAGTAGTAGAGGAACGGGCCGTCAGATTCCAAAGCGTCGGCCAAGGTTCGAAAAAGCTCCGTCAGACCGGTTGCCCAGAGGGTCCCGTCCAGGTCCCCGGACCCGATGCCCATTTCATATACGTGACCGTATGAGGGTCCGGGGCGGTGATCGACAAAGGCAACCCCGCCATCGTTGGGAAGCGCGAACGGCACGCAGCGGTGCAGATTCACGGCCAGTGCATCGTCCTCCCACAGGTCGGCACCAAGGTTGTCCTTGCCGACATCCACGAGCACGTCGTACATCGTCTCGATGTCGTCCACGCCGCCAAGACGGTGCCCCGAGGGAAGAAAAGCACCAGCAGGAAGGGGCCTGTGGAAGCCAGGAGCGGCAACAGGTTCATCGGCCCCATCATGCTGCTGCAGCAGTGCCTTGAGCTCTGGGTGCAGGTCGAAGCCAAGCCGCGACTCCAGCGCGATGAGCCGCTCGCGCTCCGCCGGCCTTCGCAGCATGGCGTGATCGGCGGGCGAGTTCGAACAGAGCCACGACTTAAACCGAAACCACTCACGCTCGAACGCCGGAAGATCTATCTGTGTCATCCGCTAAACATAGAAGGTCGCACTGACAGCGAGCTCCCAGGCGGCCAGACTGGCCGGCAGGAGTCAGAAACACCTACTCGTCTGCAGGCGGCTGCACTCCGGAGAAGGTCGGCGGCAGGCCATCTCCAGGTGCTGCGAGCGCGGTCAGGCGACCGTAACTCGCACCGCCCTTCCACCACAGAAACTCACGCTCCCTGCGGGGCAGCACTTAAAATGCCGTCCACAATCGCGCAACGGCCCGGGAAAGGAAACTCGTGGTGCGGGAGTGCTGGTTCTGCCGGGAAGCCACACCGGCGTCATGGCACGACCGCGTCCTGGGGTTGCACAAGGACCCCGAAACCACCATGACCCCATGGATCGTCGTCCTGCGCACCACCTGGCGTCAGGAAAGCGTGTCCGTGCCACGCTGTGCCCGCTGCCACACCGGACACCAGATAGAGCTGACCGCGGCGGTGCTCTCCATTGCCGCGTTGATCGCCTACGCTGCCAGCGGCCAGTTGGACCGGCTGCTCGGCATTCTGTCGGCTTCGGCCGGAGAGCGGACAGTCGCGGCGATCTGGGCGGCCGGCGCCTGCCTACCGGGGCTCGCATGGATCGCCATCCGGCAGGGCTGGCTGCCATGGCGGCGCCTGGCACCCCGCCGTCTGGGCTACGCCCGCCACCACCCGGAGTATCTGCGGCTCCGGGACGAGGACTGGAAGCCCAGGTCAGGCCCCCTCCACTACTGGCGAGGCCCGACGAACCCCCATCACCCTCCGCCGCCTAGCCGTCCCCGGCGGCTGATCGGGGGCTTCATCGAGCTGGTCGGAGCAGCCTGCGCGATCGCCATCCCCATCACCTACTTCCAGGGCTACGAAGAACTGGCCGGAGGTTTCATCGCGGCAACGGCAGGGCTGTTCTTCGTGTCCTCGAAGATCAAGCCCGAGGACTGATCGCCGACGAAGGCCGCCCCCACGTCCCGTGAACCCCCAGGTGAGCGCATCTGTTCGAGGGGCTGTTCGAGGTCGTGGCACCATGTACGGCATGACGACCAACCGAAAGGTCCATGCCGCGTAGACGGCCAGGACGCATCCGGGCCGGCATCCCGGACCGACAGCAGTCACAGCACTCAAGGCCGGCCATCGACCGCCTCTCCTCGCGCGCGCTGGCCGAGATAGTTCACCTTGAACGCACTCGGAACTATCTCCAGCCAGGTGACACCAGCGCGGCATTGCGCCTGTGGAAGGATTACGTCCACCGCCCTGCACGCGAACTCTGGCACGACGACGAGTTCGGCAACGTGCACTGGTACTGCTGCGGCAACCCTCTCGAAGGCCGTGCCCTACTCGACGGCGTGATCCGAGCAATGTCACCTCGCGGAGCCCGCGAACTCCGAAAGATCATCGAAGATCTGGACGCCTCGATGGCCCCGTCTTGCCCGGCCACAGACCACCGAAGATAAATAACAAGCTCAAGGCGCATGCCAGGTGCCGGCGTGTCCGACTGCTTCTGCAGGGGGCTCGGGTAGGCGGGCCGTGAGCGCGGGCTTCCTCGTATCTCGTCACTGGTCGGTAGCAGGCTGTCGCGGGGAGGGCCGCTTCATGGTGCGCCATCGCGGCGGCGCCGCAATGAGAAGTACGTTTTGGCCTTCAAAAGCGTTCAATCAGCCGCAATTTGTCGCTGTTACTTGTAGTTCACGGCATGAGAACCGGGTGGGGGCCCGAGGTCATTGTTCCGTAACTCCATGATCACGTTGAGTGGTGTGCGCCCGGCGCACCATGCTGTCGTCCAACTCCTCCGGCGCGCCTGAGCACCGCGCCGGAGGAGCCTTTCCAGATCCTGAAGCCGTAGGGAAGGTGCGATGACAAGCAAGCAGGTGATGGCCGTGGCTGCGCTGCTGCCCTCGCTGGGGCTCCTGGTCCAGCAGACCCTTTCCGCGCTCGGCGGTGCGCAGGCACAGCCAAGCGCGACGCCGGCGGCCGATCCTGCCGCCGTGCCGCCCGGACTTGAGGGGCCGTCACGGTGAAGCCGCCTCAGGTACCCGCTCAGCCCGGAGGGGATCCTCCCAGTCGCCTCGGCCGCCCACCGGGCCCGATCAGCGAGGCGGCGGGTGACATGCACAAGACCTGGCTCTCCGAACCCTGCGAGGCAAGGACGATGGGGAGCTGAAACACGAGTTGAGTCAGCTGCACTCCTGTTTCAACCCGTACAAATACACGCTGGATCCGGGGAAGTAACCTCTAGTGCTGCCCTAATGGCGCCGCCCCCGAGGGGGGCTCCACACCCTCACTTTGGGACGGCGAAAAGTATGACACATGACAGTTCAACGGTGAAGATCGCTCGGCATGCGGCACTGGTTGGCATTGGCGTGTGCGTACTCGTAGTAGTTCTGTGCCTGATTCTCGGCAAGTCGGCTTCCTATATCGCTTACTCCGCAATTTCTACCTTCGCAGCCTGGTTCGCTATACAGTTCATTTTCGATTATGCGAAGTTTAAGATTGCACGTAGCGGCCGATAAGCTGGTGAGCAGGTTGACTGGCGGCGGGGGCATGGCGGGAACAAGAACAGCACTGAGATGTGGTGCCGGGGCTCCGGTCAGCGAGCCGGCAGACCATGCCCTCGGTCGCTCCCGCGGTGGACTGAGACGGCCTGGCCGGAAAGGCCTACATGGCCCGCGATCAAACCGTTTCGGTACCTGATCGTGTATCCGGCGCTCATCCCGGCGATCGGGCGGCGCTGGCGAGCCCTGGACGACAGTTCTACGTCACACACGAGGAGCGACAATGGTTGACGCCACGCCCCACTCTCCAGGCCCCAGCCCACGCCCACGCCCACGCCCACGCCCAGGGCAGGGTGCGCCACATCCCGGTGCCACCCTCCGCGCATGTGCTCAGCACGCTCCACAGGGTCGACTACGAGAATGCCTTGCTCGCCGAACTCGCTTCAGCGCGCGACCGTACCGCCGAACAATGGGCGCGATCGGTCTCCTCGCCGCCGACCCCACCCTCGGACTGCGCGCCGAGCTGCTCTTCCAACGGCAGCAGCACACACTGCTGCTGGCCTGCTTCATCCAACTGGACGACGACACCACACGCGCCCTGTGGGCCCCGGCCGAGAGCCGGCACCCTCAGGTCATGCACCAGATTCTCCAATGGCCGTATCCCGGACGGCGTCGGCCTGCCCCACGAGGACAAGACGCTGGCCGACGGGACACCACAGCGGGAGCCCTCACCGAGGTAACGCAGCGTCGTCCATCCCTCCCACGGTCAGGAGCAGACCGACGGCTGGGGCTCCGGGACGACGGTGCGCACCTAGCGGGGCGACTACGCGCCCATCGGCCAGTTTGGCCAGTTCGGCTGGGACGGTGGAGCCAGGCACCACGGCATACGCCGACCCACACCACCAGCTCGTCGGGTCACGCCCGGGCGGAGCGGGCAGGGTGACCTGCGCGGGATAGTCGGCAACCGTCGTGCGGGCAGGAGCTGTGTCGGACTGGTCCGCGGTGATTGCGTGCGGGGCGTACGTGGCCGGGCCGACGACGTGGTCGAGGAACTCGCTGACAAGCTGTGCGAGAACCCCCGCCGCCGGTCAGGACTTTGCCGGGGTGGGGAACCATGCTGGCGTTGAGGCAGGCGTCCTCGCGGTGTGAGTGCTTCGGGTGGCGGGGCGCACCACCTGAAGCACTCAATGGATGCCATGGCAAGAACGCTTACGCAGATACCGGCGAGACCGCCGTACGGCGACGGTAGTAGTGCACCGTGACCGCGCCCAGCAGAGGACCCCACAGGAGCAGCGGCGCGTAGACGATGTTGAGCAGCCAGATACCCCAGGGGGAGGCATCCATGTCCGCGTTGATCGACGTGTAGACGAACATCGCTCCGAAGACCGTCGTGGCCACGGCGCCGAGCCCCGCCACGACGGTGGCCAGCAGCACCGGGACTCGATGCCCGCGCAGATACGGAATCCAGCGCGGCCAGGTCTCACCCCAACCCTGCACGAGCCCGAGGGCAAGCAACGCGAAGAACTCGGCGACCAGGCTGAGGACGACCAGGTAGAACGATCCCCAGCCAGGGGCGTGCATCTGGTCGTACTCGGACTGGGCCAGCCCGACCGGAAGGCCTACCGCGATGGCCAGGCGCCACAGCCCCGAGGGCACATTGGTCAGCGCGGCACCCATGGCCGCACATTGCGCCCAGCGTGGCACGTTCGGCAGCGTATTCACTCTCAACATGTGATCCACACTCGCGCGCGAGGGCACCGCCACGCGTCGGCCTGCGGTCGAGTCCTCCTCCCCCGAGCGGCGACCCGCAAGTACAACCGCCGCGGCTTGACAGAGCGCGGGCGCTGCCCGCCACAGCCGACGACCTGCCCAAGCACCCGCCATACCGGCTGCAGGGAGGCCGACTGAACGGCGACGGCAGCGGCGGTTGATGCATGTGTTTGTCGAACGTCGGCGGATGGTGGAGAAGCTCGTCACGACGCCGTACGCCATCGGCGAGCTGATGCTCGAAGTCCGGTCAGTTGGGGGGGCGACTCGACGGCTGGTCTGGCTCTGACGTCGTCAGAGCCACTGTGCGGAGGCCTCCTCGACGACGTCACCCGCTGCGATTCCCGGTTCACGGACATCGAGCACCTCGAGTTCGACCTGTAGCCGCCCCGAACAGCCGCTCGCGTACCCCCCGGGGGAACAGATGCTCACGCAGGCGATGCTGTGCTCACCACGCGTCCTACTCAGGAGGCGGCGTCACCAGCTTCGTAGCGCTGGGGTCGACCACCGCTGTGCAGGCCAGGGTCGGCAGGTCGTGGTCAAGCAGGCCGTTCATCTCCATGGCTGCCCGGCTGAGGAGATGGGCAGCCTGCACGGACTGATCGTCGGCGACGGCAGCGTAGAACCGGGCAGCATAGGTGATGGCATCGACATCGCCGATGGTGTCGGACGTCCCGATGGCGAACGGCACGGTGTCAACCAGCTTCCCGGCCTGGGTTGCGGAATGGCAGGAGTTGAGCAGGACCAGCAGCGGCTTATCGTCCACAATGGCTCACAAGTAGCCGTCATGCCGCCCGTCATCATGGGTGGGATCCGGCTCAGGTGGTTCAGGTGCATTGCTCCCGCCAGCGCTAGCGGTACGTTGAGAACGCCGGGTATCCCGCCAGCTGCCATACGCTGCGATCCCGCCCAACAACCCGCCCACTCCTCCGGCCAGCCCGGCCGCCGTCCCCAGCACCAGAGACACACCTTCAACCGCTCCTAGGCCTGTCTCTGTCCCAGGCTCAGGCTTCGGTCCGGGCCCCGGTGGTCGTTTGGATGCTGGCGTCACCTCTTGTACCACCACGCCGGTTCCAGCAGCCGTCGCCACGCCGCCCATCAGAAGGGCGACCATGGCCGCGTAGACCGCCAACCCGTATTTGTTTCCGCGAATCGACGTCTCGAAGCGTGCGGTAAGGCTTGGCTGCCAAGGGGAGGCGCTGACGCTCCGTGGACGGCTGGCGCGGTAGGCGCTGAGTGCAGCCTCTTCGCCCGACAGGATCTGATCGCTCGTGGGTGGCAAGTCCCCTAGATGCAACAGGTGCTGCTCTAAGATCCTTGCGTTCTTTTGCACTTCGGCCTCTGTTGCCGCCCGCCATCGCCGGTATCGACGATTAAGCAGGAGCGACACAAGAGAGAGAACCGCAGCCGCAACAGCGACATACACGAGGATCGGCAACCCGCCCCCCTTACTCCAAGCCGTGCCAACTACGGTACGCGCCCGGTCTGCGGACTGCACCGCCCTCATGCGCGCAGCGGATCTTCCGGCAGGCTTCCGCCCGTCCCAGGCCCTGTCCGCCCCAACCTGGACGACCGACTACGCCAGGAAGCGTCCGCCTTCGTCTGGGCCTACGTCACCGGCGGCGAGCCGCTCTACGCGCCACGGCACATCGAAGCCGAACAGCCCCCGGAGGCTCGCCAAGCCTGGCGGCAGTGCCGGACGAACACCTGGATCCAGCTCTCCCGCCCCGACTCTCTGAACCACTACACAGCCCTACGCGGACTCCTCTGCCAGCACAGCGACGCCCTCATCGAGAAGATCGATCGGGCACCAGCATGCCCATTCGCTAGATTCTGTCCGCTCCACCGACGGCGCCCAGTCGCACCCGGTGACGCTGGAGGTCGACCTCGGAGACCTTCACCGTGATCAGCTCGCCTTCATCGACGAGCTGATCCGGGGTCCCGATCGGCTCTTCAGTCAGCTCTGAGAGGTGAAGGAACCCCACAACGTCGGGAGCAAGCTGCACGAACACACCAAAAGGAACGATCTTGGTGATCGGCCCGGTGAGGACTCTGCCGACCTGATCCGCGAACTGAATGAGTGGATCTTCCTGCAGAGTCTTCAAGGAGAGCATGACCTGTCCGGAGCGTATCTCGGCGATGATCACCTCAGCGGTCTTCCGCTGGCCGGCTTCGACTGCCTCGGAGGGGCGGTTGATCCAGCCCACGTCAGGTCCGGCACCTGGATGAAGCCGGTGCACAGGCCGGCCGGTTCGCCATCGACGTGAACGAAGACCCCGAAGTTGTGAACCTCGGAGACCGTCCCAGCGACGACCTGCCCTCGTTCAAACGCGAGGAGGAAGGACCGCAAGGCCGGAATCTCGCACGCCCTGGCGGAGAGGTGAAGCTGACCGTCGTGCCACCGCCCGATCTCTTCGGCATTGATCTCCTGACCGATCTCGAACAGCTCGGATGGATGCTCCATCCGACGCATCGACGTTTCCTGCTGAGTGATCCGGCCGATCGCGGTCGCCCCTCCTTCGGCAGCTGCGAGCTGCACCAGGACGTCCGCTCCGTCGAACCCGGTGATCTTCACCGTTCTCACGGCCCCCGGCCTGAGGTGGTTGGTCAAGGACTGCATGCGAGGGTCAGGGGCTGGCTCGGACATGGAGGTGAGCCTAAAGCGCGTTGCACAAGGCCGTGAGCTGGGGATCTCCGTTGTATGGCTGGGGTGTTGAGGGCCGAGCGCGTGTGGGTGGAAACATTCACGGGGCTGCGGGTGGATCAGTTCAGGCGGCTGCTGAAGGTGGTGCGGGAGCGGGGCGGTGACGGCACTCTGCAGGGTCGGCCGTGGAGTCTGCCGCTGGCCACACACTGGGACGCCGTGGTCACCAAGCTCGGCTACGAACTCGCCGGCCACGGTTCACTGACCACCACGCAGCGCTACCTGCATCCAGACGTACACAAGATCACGGCTGCCGGGACCGCGCTCTCCGCACACCTCAGCGCGCTGCGCGCTCCACGCTCGCTGCCCAGTCCGATCGTCATGACCCGCTGAACCCGGTCAAGCACGCCGGTCCCCAGCTGGTCCCCAAAAATGATCAAGGGCCGGTTTCGGATTCCTCCAAAACCGGCCCTGACCTGCGACTCTTACGAGTCGGGACGACAGGATTTGAACCTGCGACCCCTTGACCCCCAGTCAAGTGCGCTACCAAGCTGCGCCACGTCCCGTGGTGTTCGGCGCGGTGTCCCGCGTGATCACAGGTAGAACTCTACCCCACGTGGACGGGTGCTTCGTCCTCCGGTGACCGCCGTCAGGCACGCGCGACAATCGTCGTATGAGCTCTGCACCTGGACCGGACGGAAGTGGCCGCGAGCGGGACCGCGACGAGGAGGGACGGGCCCGTAACCAGCGGCCTCGCGACGGGCTCGGGCGGCCGTTGCCCTACGGCACCGACGGGGTGCCACGGCAGCCGGAGGGGGTCGTGCGCGCGCCCGAGGAGTCCGTGGCCGAGGCGCAGGCGCTGTTGGACGCGGGGCGTCCCTTCCACGCGCACGAGGTCTTCGAGGACGCGTGGAAGTCCGGGCCCGAGACGGAGCGCGGGCTGTGGAAGGGGCTGGCCCAGCTCGCTGTCGGCCTCACGCACTCGGCCCGCGGCAACACCACGGGCGGAGCGCGCCTGCTGCTGCGCGGCGCCGGCGCCGTCTCCGAATGGAGCGAGCAGACCGGACAGGACCGGCCGTACGGAATCGGCGTCGCCGAACTGGGCACCTGGGCGGAGACGTTGGCCGGGCGGCTGGAGCGGGAGGAGACCGCGGTGGACGCGGCGTCCCACGCGCCGCGGCTGCGCGGCGGAGCGGGGTAGGGACCGGGGGGGGACGGGGGGAGAGGAAGCAGGGGGTTCGGGGGGTGCGGAGCGGGGCCCGTCACCGCACCGGACTCGCCCCGCATGCACATGGCCGGTGGCGGTGTGAGGGTGGGCGTGTGACGACGACGACCACCGATCAGTCGGCTGCTTCCGCCTTCGTCGAGGCGCAGGCGCCGCCCGTGCTCGACCGGCGGCGCCGCAATGTCGTCTTCGTGACGATCATGCTGGGGATGCTGCTCGCCGCCCTCGACCAGACGATCGTCGGCACCGCGCTGCCGACGATCGTGTCGGATCTGGGCGGCGCGGAACACATGTCGTGGGTCGTCACGTCGTACCTGCTCGCGGAGACCGTCGCCACGGTCCTCGTCGGCAAGTTCGGTGACCTGTTCGGGCGCAAGGTCGTCTTCCAGGTGTCCGCGGTCGTCTTCATCACCGGGTCGTTCCTGTGCGGCCTGTCGACGAACATGACGTTGCTGATCGCCTGGCGGGCGATGCAGGGCATCGGCGCGGGCGGTCTGATGGTCACGTCGATGGCGTTGATCGCCGATGTGATCCCGTTGCGGGAGCGCGGCAAGTACCAGGGGGCGATCGGGGCCGTCTTCGGGGTGGCCACGGTGATCGGGCCGCTGCTGGGCGGGCTCTTCACGGACCATCTGACGTGGCGCTGGGCGTTCTACGTCAACGTGCCCATCGCGATCGTCGTGGTCCTCGCGGCCGCCCGCACGATCCCCGTGGTGAAGTCGGCGGTGCGGCCCGTCATCGACTATCTGGGCATCGCGCTCGTCGCCGTCGGCGCGAGCGCCCTGATCCTGGCGACGAGTTGGGGCGGCAACCAGTACGCGTGGGGGTCGCCGACGATCATCGGCCTCTTCGTCGGCGGGCTGGTCGCGCTGGCGCTGTTCTGCGTCGTCGAGACGCGGGCCGCCGAGCCGATGCTGCCGATGCGGCTCTTCGCCAACCCCGTCTTCACGGTCTGCTCGGTCCTCAGCTTCATCGTGGGCTTCGCGATGCTCGGCGCGATGACGTTCCTGCCGACCTATCTCCAGTACGTCGACGGCGACTCGGCCACCGTCTCGGGTGTCCGCACGCTGCCCATGGTCGTCGGGCTGCTCATCGCGTCCGTCTTCAGCGGCAACGTCGTCAGCAAGACCGGCACGTACCGCATCTTCCCGATCGTCGGCGCGCTGGTGATGGCTCTCGGGCTCTACCTGCTCTCGCTGATGGGGCGGACCACCAGCACCTGGCTGGAGTCGCTGTACATGTTCGTGCTCGGCACCGGCATCGGGCTGTGCATGCAGGTCCTGACGATCGCCGTGCAGAACACCGTCGCGTACACGGACCTGGGCACCGCCACGTCCGGAGTCACCTTCTTCCGTACGCTGGGCAGCTCGTTCGGCACGGCCGTGTTCGGCACCATCTACGCCAACACCCTCGCGCCGAACCTGAAGGACGGGGTCGCCGAGGCGGCGCGGGCCGGCGGTGATCCGGCCGTGCTCGGCAAGGCGGCGCAGAGCCCGGGCGGGCTGCACGAACTGCCGGCGGCCAGCGCCGAGCCCCTCATCAAGGCGTACGCGGATACCCTGCAGACGGTCTTCCTGTGGACCGTCCCGGTGGCGCTTCTCGGGTTCCTGGTGGCGCTCTTCCTCAAGCAGGTGCAGTTGCGCGACAGTGCGCGCATGGGCGCGCCGGACATGGGCGAGGGCTTCGCTCAGCCGTCGAGCGGCGACTCCGGGCATCTGCTGGAGCGGGGCGTCGCCAACATCATCCGGAATGTGGGCATGACCACGGCCCGCGGGATCATCCGGGACTCCGACACCCGTCTGGACATCGCGGGCGCCTGGGCGGTCATGCAGGTCTCGCTCTTCACCCGGATGGTCGGACACGCCAGTCTGGGGCTGATCGCGGCCCGGCGCAGGATTCCGCCCGAGGTGCTCGTGCCCGTCTTCGACCGCATGGTCGAGGAGGGCTATCTGACCCGTACGGACGTGTACTTCTCGCTCACGCCCGCCGGGGAGCGCGAGGCGGAGGTCATCTCCAGGGCATGGTCCGCGTGGCTGGGCGAGGAGATCACGAAGGACATCGGCCGGCCGCCGGACCAGGAGCTCGCCGCGGCGGTCGACGCGATCGCCAAGCGGTTGCTCGCGGAGGATCTGGAGCACGGGCTCTCACCCGAGACGACGGGCGCCACGGTCGGCGCGCGCTGAATGGTATTGGCGCCGCTGACGGCCGTCTTCGAGAAGCCGACCGACAGCGCCGCCGCGGCCAAGGCTTTCCTACGCGCTGTAGTGGGCGCGGAGCTCCCGCTTGAGGACCTTCATGCTGGGGCCGAGCGGGAGCTCGTCGATGAACTCCACGAGGCGCGGGTACTTGTGACGGCCCAGGTGGTCCTTGGACCACTCGATGATCGCCGCCGCCTGTTCGGGGGTGGCGTCGGCGGCCGCGACGACGACGGCGCAGATCTCCTCGCCGTGCACGGGGTCGGGCAGGCCGATCACGGCGGTCTGGGCGACGGCCGGGTGGCGCATCAGGACCTCTTCGACCTCGCGCGGGTAGACGTTGAAGCCGCCGCGGATGATGACGTCCTTCTTGCGGTCGACGATGGTCAGGAAGCCGTCGGCGTCCTTGGTGCCGAGGTCGCCGCTGCGGAACCAGCCGTCGACCAGGGCCTCGGCGGTCGCCTCGGGGCGCCCCAGGTAGCCGGAGAAGACGTTGTGGCCGCGGATGACGACCTCGCCGAGTTCGCCGGTGGGCAGCAGCTCGACGCGGTCGTCGAGGTCGGCGCGGGCGATCTCCACGTCGACGCCCCACAGCGGGTGGCCGATGCTGCCGGGCTTCGTACCGAAGTCGGGCTGGTTGACGGACGCGGTCGGGGAGGTCTCGGAGAGCCCGTATCCCTCGTAGACGGGGGTGCCGAAGGCCTTCTCGAAGCGTTCGAGCACGGCGACGGGCAGCGAGGCGCCGCCCGAGATGCAGATCCGCAGCCGCGGCAGCCGCTCGGCGGCCTCGGCGGCGGCGACCAGGCCCACGTACATGGTCGGGACGCCGTGGAAGGTGTTGACGCCCTCCGCGACCATCAGCTCGATGGCCCGCGCCGCGTCGAAGCGGGGCAGCAGGACGAGGGTGGCGCCCGCCCGCCACGTCGAGTTCATGGAGACGGTCTGGCCGAAGGCGTGGAAGAGCGGGAGCGCGCCGAGGGCGGTGTCGTCGGGCCGGATGTCGTTGGCGTCGAAGGCGTTGACCGTCGCGTTCATCACCAGGTTGAAGTGGCTGAGCACGGCGCCCTTGGGGACGCCTGTGGTGCCGCTGGTGTAGAAGATGACGGCCGGGTCGTCGGCGTCGCGTGTGACGTAGGTGGTGAGGGGTTCGGTGGCGCGGGCCAGGGTCTCCAGCTCGCCCTCGGGTCCGAGCCGCAGCATCCGCACGCCGGTGGCCTCGGCGGCCGCCCCACCCGTCGCGGCCTGCGCGGGATGACAGAGGAGCAGGGTCGCGCCGCTGTCCCGCAGGACGTGCTCGACCTCCTCGGCGGAGAGCAGCAGATGGACGGGTACGACGACTCCGCCGGCGGCGAGGACGGCGTAGTACGCCATCGGGAACTCGGCGGTGTTGGGCGCCATCAGGGCCACGCGGTCTCCCGGCCGCACACCGAGCTCCGCGAGAGCCGCGCCCTGGGCGCGGGCCTCGCGCCACAACTCCCGGAAGGAGAACCGCTGTTCGCCCTCGACGAGGGCGGTGCGGTCCGGGTGGCGGCGGGCGGGCTCGGCGAGGATCGCGGCGAGGGACAGCGTGGCCATGAGGGAGGATGCTCCGTTTCGGTGGGCTTGCGTGAGTCTTTCGTGGGGGTGGGGCTTACGTGTGGCCGGGGTGGGGTTTACGCGGGGCTGGGGCGGGTGGGGTTTACGCGGGGCGGGCGGTAAGTCGTTCGCGGGGCCTTGCCTGAGTCGACGGCGAGTCGGGCCGGCATCTCGCCGGGGGGCATAGTGGGTTCGCCCCCATAGGTAGAGGGCGACGGCGCGTTCAGGGTTGGGTCGCCTCGCCGGAGGAGTTGGGTCGCGCCTCGCCTGGGGCTGAGGCGCACCTCACCGGAGGGTGTGGGACCGCACCTCGCCGGGGTATCGGGCCGTGCCTGCCCGAAGGGCACGCCCCGCCGGAGGAGTGCGTCCTGTCTCACCGGAGAGGGCGGGTCGCGCCCGGGGACGGTCACGCCCCGGGCGGGGCACCCCTGCGGCAGCGGCACGCACCCGCTGCCCTCCCCGCCCCTCCCCCGGCGCGGACGCGCACGCCCGCTCAGTCGCGTTCGACCAGGAGCGCGCTGCCCTGCCCCACGCCCACGCACATCGTGGCGAGGCCGCGCGTTGCGCCGGTGCGGCGCATTCTGTGCAGCAGGGTGGTGAGGATGCGGGCGCCGGAGCAGCCGAGCGGATGGCCGAGCGCGATGGCCCCGCCGGACGGGTTGACCAGCTCCGGGTCGATGCCGAGGGCGTCGACGCAGGCGAGCGCCTGGGCCGCGAACGCCTCGTTGAACTCCGCTTCCTGGAGGTCGCCGATGTCCCAGCCGACCCGGGCGAGCACCTTCCGCGTGGCGGGCACGGGGCCGATGCCCATGACGTCGGGGTGGACGCCGGCCGAGGCCCCGGCCGCGTACCGCCCGAGGGATTCGAGGCCGAGGTCGTTGAGGGCCTCCTCGCTGACGAGGAGCAGCCCGGCCGCGCCGTCGTTCATCGGCGACGCGTTGCCCGCGGTGACGGTGCCGTCCTTGCGGAAGACCGGCCGCAGACCGCTGAGCTTCTCGTACGAGGTGTCCTCGCGCACGCACTCGTCCGCGTCGACGACGACGCCGTCCGGGCGCGTGACGGGGAGGAGTTCGTCGTCGAAGTGGCCGTTCTTGCGGGCGGCGGCCGCGCGCTGGTGGCTGCGGAGCGCGAACTCGTCCTGGCGTTCGCGCGGGACGCCGTACCGCTCGGCGACCTCCTCCGCGGTCTCGCCCATCGCGAGGACCCCGTGCAGCTCCTTCATTTTCTTGTTCGTGAGGCGCCAGCCGAGGCGGGTGTCGGCGGTCTCCATGCGGTGCGGCAGCGCCTCGTCGGGGCGGGGCAGCACGAAGGGCGCGCGGCTCATCGACTCGGAGCCGCCCGCGAGGACGATGTCGGCCTCACCCGCGGCGACGGTGCGCGCGGCGGTCGTGACGGCTTCGAGGCCCGAGGCGCAGAGCCGGTTCACGGTCGCGCCGGGCACGGACTCGGGGAGCCCCGCGAGGAGGGCTGCCATCCTCGCGACGTTGCGGTTGTCCTCGCCCGCCTGGTTGGCGGCGCCCCAGTAGATGTCGTCGATCCGGGCGGGGTCCAGCTGGGGGATGTCGGCGAGGAGTCCCCGCACGACGCCCGCTGCGAGGTCGTCGGGGCGGACGGAGGACAGGGCGCCGCGGAGCTTGCCGATGGGGGTGCGGCGGGCGGCGGCGAAGTGGACGGTGCGCACGATACGGCTCCGGATCGTTCTGCGAGGTCTCGCTGCGTAAATTAGCGCTGCTAGTTTTGGAGTCTATGCGCGAGGTGGGGGCCATGGGAAGGGTGTCCTACGCCTCACCCCGCCCCAGTTCCGCCAGGCGCGCCAGCGCGGGCAGGGCCTCCGCCACCGCCGTGCGCTGCTCCGGGGTCAACTGATCCACGAGCGGCGCGAGATGGCGCGTCCGGTCCTCGTGGCGGGAGCGGCCGATCCGGCGGCCCTTCTCGGTGAGGTGGACGAGGACGGCGCGCCCGTCGCTCGGGTCAGGGCGGCGCTCCACCAGGCCGTCGCGTTCCAGGCGGGTGACCAGCTGAGTGATGCCGGGCTGGCTGACCTGCTCTGTTTTCGCCAGCTCGGTCAGCCGCTTGGGGCCGCCGCCGAACGCGAGGGTGTCAAGGACCGACAGGGTCGTGAACGGCAGCTTCTCCAGCACCGGGAGGCGGATGTAGAAGCGGTTGAAGTTCTCGATCGCCGCGGTGAACTCCTCCACGTCGAGCTCGCCGGGCCGGCCGCCCCCATGGCCGGCACCGTGATCCCGGTTGCCGTCGCTCTGATCGTCGTGCATGTCAGCCACCCTGAAGAATTACATTGCTCACTTATGTAAGCTGCTTATATTGTTCTCGACCGCGCCTCGGCGGCGCAAGGAGAGAGTTCCATGACTGTTCGTATCGGCATCAACGGCTTCGGGCGAATCGGCCGCAACGTCTTCCGGGCGGCGGCAGCACGGGACGCGGACCTGGAGATCGTCGCGGTCAACGATCTGGGCGACGTGCCGACCATGGCGCACCTGCTGGCCTACGACTCGATCCTCGGCCGCTTCCCCGGCGAGGTCACCGCCGAACCGGGAGCGATCCGCGTCGGCGACCGGACGGTCCAGGTGTTCGCCGAACGCGACCCCGCCGGCCTGCCCTGGGGCGAACTCGGCGTGGACGTGGTCATCGAGGCGACGGGCGTCTTCACCGACGCCGACCGGGCCCGCGCGCACGTCGAGGGCGGCGCGAAGAAGGTCATCATCGCGGCCCCGGCCAGCGGTGAGGACGTCACGATCGTGCTCGGCGTGAACGACGACGCCTACGACCCCGAGCGGCACACGATCATCTCCAACGCCTCGTGCACCACCAACTGCCTGGGCGTCCTGGCGAAGGTGCTGCACGACGCCGTGGGCATCGACTCCGGGATGATGACCACCGTCCACGCCTACACCCAGGACCAGAACCTCCAGGACGCCCCGCACAAGGACCTGCGCCGCGCCCGCGCCGCGGGCCTGAACATCGTCCCGACCTCCAGCGGCGCCGCCAAGGCCATCGGCCTCGTCCTGCCCGAACTCGCCGGCCGCCTCGACGCGTTCGCACTACGGGTCCCCGTCCCGACCGGTTCGGTCACCGACCTCACCGTCACCACGCGACGGCCCACGAGCGTCGAGGAGATCAAGGAGGCGTACGCGGCGGCGGCCGCGGGACCGTACAAGGGAGTGCTGTCCTACACCGAGGCCCCCATCGTGAGCACGGACATCGTCACCGACCCCGCGTCCTGCGTCTTCGACGCCGAGCTCACGCGCGTCACGGGACCGCAGGTCAAGGTCGTCGGCTGGTACGACAACGAATGGGGCTACTCCAACCGCCTCATCGACCTCGCCCGGCTGGTCGGCGCCTCCCTGTAGTCGACATCAGGCGACATCAGCCGAGGGCGACCCGCACCGCGCCGCCCCGCACGTCCACCCCCGCCGTCCAGCTTCCGGAGACCCGGAACGGCCGGTTGGGGACGACCGGGCGGCGCGGGCGGGCGCGGTGCAGGGTTCTGCCGTCCTGCGTGACGACCAGCGTGGGACGCGGGACGAACTCCGTGCCGCGGAGGGTGAATTCCTCCGTCGGCTCGTCCAGGCAGAGCCGGTTCGGGGCGATCCAGGCGAGCGGGGCCGCGACCCGCAGCGGCACCGAGGCCGAGGGCCAGTCCCCGTCGGAGAGGTAGCGCCGCACGGCCGCGGCCGCCAAGGCTCCCTCGCGCGCCACCACGCGCGCCGGCTCGGCGGCGTGCAGCACGTTGCCCACCGCGAAGACGCCGCGTTCGTCCGTGCGGAAGGCGCTGTCGACGGCGGGGCCCCGCGTGCCGGGGTCGAGCAACAGGCCGCCGAGGCGGGCCAGTTCGTGGTCGGGGACGAAGTCACCGGTGAAGACGACCGTGTCGCAGGGGACGTCCGCCGTTCTGCCGTCCCGGTGCCGCAGCCTGACCCCCGACAGGCGGCCGCGCCCGAGGAGTTCGGCCACGGTGGCGTCCGTGAGCAGCGGCACGCCGCGCCGCAGCCGTGCGTCCAGGGCGCGGGCGGTCGGCGCCTGGTGGCGCCGGTGCTCGGTGACCTGCGCGGTGACGGAGACCCCGGCCCGGCGCAGCGTGTCCAGCGCCGTGAAGCTCACCGGTTCCGCGCCGACGACGACGGCCCGCGTGCCGATCCGCTGCCGGTGGAGGTGGACGGCCTGCTGGAGCTCGCCGGTGGTGTAGACCCCGGCGGGCCGTGTCCCCGGCACCAGGCGTGCGGCGCGCGGCCGCTCCCGGGCGCCCGTGGCGAGGACCACCGCGCGGGCGGTGATCCGCTCCAGGCCCCGGGGGCTCGTGGTGTCCAGGGTGAGCGGTGCCGCCCAGGAGGTGACGGTGACGCCGGTCCGCAGGACGGCGCCGGTGCCCACGGCCGCCGCCACGCACCGCTCCGCGTACTGCGGCCCCGTCATCCCGAGGCGTCCGAAGCCACCGTGCAGACAGTGCCGCGGCACCCCGCCCGCCTGCCGCTCGCGGTCGACCACCTCGACCTCGCCGACGCCCGCCGCGGCCAGTCCGACCGCCGTGGCGAGGCCCGCGGGCCCGGCGCCGACGACCAGCACGTCGACGATCCGCTCGCGCCTCATCCGGTACCCCACTCCGCACCCCGTTCGTAGAGTTCCCGCACTTCGGCACCGCAGTAGAAGCCCTGGCAGCGACCGCCCCGCGCCCGGGTGCGCCGCCGCAGGCCGTCCAACGATCCGGGCGGCACCGTGGCCGCGAGGGCGTCCCGGATCTCGCCGCGCGTCACCCGTTCACAGTGGCAGACCACGTCACCGTACGCGGGATCGGTGGCGATGAGATCGGCGCGCTGATATGGGCGCGGGAAGGCCTCGCCGAGGTTCGGCATGCGGACGGGCGGCAGGTCGCGGGGGCCGGACAGCTCCAGGCCCGTGGCGGCGAGGAGTTCGGTGACGTGTGCCGCGATGGCCAGGGACGCGGTGAGGCCGGTGGAGCGGATGCCGCCGACGGTGACGTAGCGCTGTTCCTTGTGGGCGCTGATGCGGTAGTCGTCGTGCTCGGTGGCGGCGCGCAGTCCTGCGTAGACCGCGGTGACCTCCTCGTCGAGCAGCTCCGGGAGGATCCGGCAGCCCTTCTCGCGCAGCGCGGCGATGCCGTCGGCCGTCGACCCGGTCGCCGCCTTGTCGTCCAACTCCTCTGCGGTGGGGCCCAGAAGGACGTTGCCGTACACGGTCGGGGCCACGAGGACGCCCTTGCCGAGCGCCGTGGGAACGGGCAGCAGGATGTGCCGCACCAAGTCGCGGGCGAGCTTGTCGAAGACGAGGAGCTGGCCGCGGCGCGGGGTGACGGTGAAGTCGTCGTGGCCGAGCAGCCGGTCGACGGTGTCGGCGTGCAGGCCGGCGGCGTTGACGAGATACCGGGTCCGCACGGGGCCGCGGCTCGTAGTCAGGAGGTGGACGCCATCCGACGTATATACGTTCTCCACGCGGCAGTTGAGGAGCAGGTCGACGCCCGCGCGCACGGCCTGGGTGGCGTAGGCGAGGGTGGTGGTCCAGGGGCAGATGATGCTCTCGCCGGGGACGTCGAGTGCGCCGAGGGCACCGGGTCCGAGGTGCGGCTCGCGCGCCCGGAGCTCCGGAGGTCCGATGATCCGTGCCGCGTCGTAGCCGTTGCGCTCCGCCTTCGCCAAAAGCCCTGGCAGTGCTGCCAGTTGGTCGGCGTCCCAGGCGACGAGCAGTGCGCCGACCGGCTCGACGGGGATCCCGGACTCGGCGGCGTACGCGGCGAGCAGCCGTCGGCCCTCGCGGACCAGACGGGACTCCAGGGACCCGGGCACCGCGTCGAAACCGGTGTGCAGGATCGCCGTGTTCGCCTTCGACGTGCCCTCGCCGACGTCGTTCGAGGCCTCCACAAGGGCGATGCGCAGGCCGGGGTGGCGGGCCAGTTCGCGTGCGACGGCCGAGCCGACGACTCCCGCGCCGATGACGGTTACGTCGTACGTCACGTCGGGCGGCGTGCCACGCCTGGTCAGCGCCATCAGGGCGTACGTTCCAGGAGTGCCGTCACCGCCGCGTCGAAGCCCGCGAGGCGTTCGGCGGCGCGGTCCGCGTCGATCCGCGGTTCGTAGACGGCGGCGGGCCGCCACTCCGGGACGGCGTCGGCGACGGTGAGTGCGGGATCGAGGCCGATGCGGGCGACGGCGGCCGCGCCGAGGGCCGTGACGTCGGGCAACGCCGAGACCTCGATGGGCAGTTGCAGCAGGTCGGCCTGGGTCTGCATGAGCAGGGCCGAGCGGGTCAGACCGCCGTCGACCCGCAGGCTCGTCAGGGGCTGCCCGAGGTCGGCGGCGACGGCGTCGGCGAGCGAGACGACCTGCGCGGCGATGCCCTCGCAGAGGGCGCGCACCAGGTGGCCCGCGGTGGTGTCGAGGCCGAGTCCGGTCAGCGATCCGCGCAGGTCGCCGCGCCACCAGGGTGCCGCGAGACCGGCGAGCGCCGGCACGAAGGTGACGCCCCCGGCGTCCGGGACGGCGGAACCCACGGGGTCGATGTCCTCGGCGCCCGCGATCACGCCGAGATCGGTGAGCCAGCGGACGGCGGACGCGGCCGTGTAGACCTGCCCGTCGAGGCAGTAGCTGCTCTTGCCCGCGAGCCGCCAGGCGACACAGCTGACGAGTCCCGAGCTGCCGCGCCGGGGACGCGCGCCGGTCTGGGCGAGCAGGAACGCCCCGGTTCCGTAGGTGCACTTGGCGCTGCCCGGGGTGGTCACGTCTTGGGCGAGCAGCGCGGCCTGCTGGTCGACGAGGAGGCCGGTGAGGGGGAGTTCGGGGCCGAAGGCGGTGGTCGTGCCGACCGGTCCCGCGGCGTCGACGACGCGGGGTAGGCGCTCGTCACCGAGGCCGTAGAGCTCCAGGGTGCGCGGTGACCATGCGACGGTGTCGAGGTCGAGGAGCTGGGTGCGGCCCGCCGTCGCGGCATCCGTTACGTAGGCGCCGGTGAGGCGGTGGACGAGCCAGGCGTCGCTGGTCGTGACCACACCGCGCCGGGTCAGGTGGCGGCGTATCCACGCCATCTTGGGAGCGGCGAAGTACGGGTCGAGGGGCAGGCCGGTGAGGTCCCGCAACTCCTCTGCATGGTCGGCGAGTTCGGCACAGACCGACTCGGCGCGGCGGTCCTGCCAGACAAGGGCGTCGGTGAGGGGCTGCCCGGTCTCTGGGTCCCAGGCGAGGACGGTCTCGCCCTGGTTGGCGAGGCCGACGGCGGCGACCGGCTCGCCCGCGTCCGCCAGCGCCGCGCGGCCCGCCTCGACGACGGACGAGAACAGTTCGGCGGGGTCGGCCTCCACCAGGCCGCCGGGCAGGAAGCGGGGGCGCACCGGCGCCGCGCCCGATCCGATCACGCCGCGTTCCGGGCAGACGACGAGGGCCTTCGTCCCGGAGGTGCCCTGGTCCACGGCGAGCACGGGGCGCTGCGCCGGGGGCCGCTGATAGGTGATCACCGCGGGAAGACTGCTACAGCGGCCCGGAGGGCGTCAAGGGATCGCGATGACAGATGACGTCCGTCAAATGAGCGCTCGGCGCGCCGTGTTGACAGAACGGGGTCATAAAAGATCGGCGAAGTGCCCTGGAACCGGAAGGGCCGGATCTACACTGTCCGCCGAGCCCCACCCGTCACCCCCCGCCCAAGTCGTCAACTCCCGTACCAATGCGCCCTTTTAAGCGTTCAACCTCCACTCTTCCCCCGACAGAGGTCTCATGCCCATGCCGTTAGGCCGCCCGGTGTACCACCCGGCAGGCCACGACGAAGCGTTGCGCGCGGTGCTCCAGGACCTCAGGACCGGCCGCTGGGTCTCCACGCGCAATCTGCTGACCGAGACACCCGACTGGGGGCTGTGGACACAGCGCACGCAGATCCTGGGGGCCGCCGTCGCCGGGTCAGACGTGGTGCGGACCTGGCGCGCCGAGGAACCGCGCAGCGCGTCGGCCGCCGTGCTGCACACCCGCGTCCTGGTGGAGCGGGCCCTGCGCGCCCACCGCACGGGGCACCGCAGGACAAACGACCTGTGGCGCGAGGCGGTCGCGGCGTGCGCCGACGCCTCGGCCATGTCGCCCGAAGACCCCGTGCCGTGGATCTGCCTGCTCGCCCTGGCCCAGCTGGACGTGGGGCAGCGGTGGGACGAGCACCGGGTGGCACCTCCGGAGCCGATGCTCTTCCCCGGCCCCTGGCAGCTCCTCGCCGAGGCGGACAAGCGGGACCCGGGCAACCGTGAGGCGTACCACCGCATGCTGCAGTTCGTGTACGGGCGCCGCGCGGAAGGGCCGCTCACCGAGGCGTACAACTTCGTGCAGTGGGCGTCGGCGGCGGCGCCCGCGGGCTCCGCCCTGCATCTGCTTCCGCTGTACGTGCGGGTCGAGCGGTACCGCAGGGAGTCCGGGCAGGAGCAGGCCCTCGATCTGCACTGGATCTCCGAGGACGCCACGCGCGCCGCGCTCCTCGCCCTGCAGCTGTGGTTCGACAACGCGACGCCCGCCACGACCTCGCTCCTGGACCTGAACCACCTGGCGCACGCCCTGTGGGGCGCCCACCAGTTCCACGACGCGTCCCGCGTGTTCCAGGCCCTCGACCCCTTCTACACGACCGTGCCGTGGACGTACCGCACCCACTCCCCCGGCGACGCGGACGCCGCCGCCGAGGTCTTCGTCCAGGCCCGCGCCCGCTGCTTCAGCGCTGCCCGGGGCCCCGGGTAGCCCCGCGGACCCCGCCCGTCCCCCACCCCACCGGAGGTCCCACCGTGTCCCGCACCACCTGGTCGTCGAGCTCCGTCCCAGCGCCACGCCAGGACGAGGAGGAACGGCTCAGAGAGCTCGGCTACCAGCCCGTCCTGGCCCGCCGCATGGGCGGCTTCGGCAACTTCGCCATCAGCTTCTCCGTCATCTCCATCCTGTCCGGCTGCATGACCCTGTACGGCTTCGGCCTGCTCACCGGCGGCCCCGCCGTGATGCTCTGGGGCTGGGTCGGAGTCGGCCTGTTCGTGCTCTGCGTAGGCCTCGCGCTCGCCGAGGTCACCAGCGCGTATCCCACATCGGGTGCCCTCTACTACATGGCCGACCGGCTCGGCGGGCGCCGCTGGGGCTGGTACACGGGCTGGCTGAACCTCCTCGGTCTGCTCGGCGCGATCGCGGGCATCGACTACGGCGCCGCCCTGTTCACCGGCGCGTTCCTCAACCTGAAGTTCGGCTTCACGCCGACCCCGGAGAAGACGTTCCTGATCTTCCTGTGCATCCTGCTGCTGCACGCCGTCCTCAACCTCTTCAACGTCCGCCTGGTGAGCCTGCTCAACTCGGTCAGCGTGTGGTGGCACCTGGCCGGTGTCACCGTGATCGTCGGTGTCCTCGCGATCGTGCCTGACCACCACCAGTCGCCGTCCTTCGTCTTCGGCGAGTTCTTCGACGGCACCGGCTGGGACAACCCGCTCTACGTCACCGCCATCGGCCTGCTCCTCGCGCAGTACACCTTCTCCGGCTACGACGCGTCCGCGCACCTGTCCGAGGAGACCTCCAACGCGTCGGTGTCCGCGGCCCGCGGCATCGTGCGCGCCATCTGGGCGTCGTGGATCGCCGGTTTCGTGCTGCTCGCCGGGCTGACCTTCGCGATCCAGGACTACGCGGGCACACTCGCCACCGACACCGGGGTGCCGCCCGCGCAGATTATGATCGACGCGCTCGGCGAGTCCGGGGCGACGGCGCTGCTGCTCATCGTGATCGTGGCGCAGCTGTTCTGCGGCAACGCCGAGACGGCGGCCGCGAGCCGCATGGTCTTCGCGTTCAGCCGCGACAACGCGCTGCCGGGGTCCGCGCTCTGGCGCAAGGTCAGCGCCCGCAGCCAGGTGCCGGTGCCCGCGGTGTGGCTGTCGGTGGGCCTCGCCGCGGTGATCGCCCTGCCGTCCCTGTACTCGGCGACCGCGTACACCGCCGTGACCGCCATCAACGTCATCGGCATCACCCCCGCGTACGCCATCCCGATCTATCTGCGCCTGCGCGCCGGCGACCGGTTCCGGCCGGGGCCGTGGAACCTGGGCCGCTGGAGCAGGCCCATCGGCTGGATCGCCGTGGTCTGGGTGGCGTTCGTGACGGTCCTGTTCTGTCTCCCGCAGGCTTCGCCGGTGACGGCCGAGACGATGAACTACGCGTCGATCGCGCTCGCCGTGGTGCTGCTCCTCGCCACCGTGTGGTGGTTCGTGGCGCGCCGCTCCTACAGCACTCCGCAGGCGTACGGCTCGGACCGCGAACAGGCCGAGGTCGCGGAGAACATCGTCTGAGCTAACCGGCCGGGCGGTCGTTGAGGATCCGCTGGAAGAGCCGGTGATCGCGCCAGGCGCCGTTGATGTGCAGGTACTTCGGCGCGATCCCGTACTCCTCGAAGCCGCACTTGGTGAGCACACGCTGCGAGGCGGTGTTGTGGAGCAGGGTGCCCGCCTCGACGCGGTGCAGGCCGAGCCGGGTGTCGGCCACCTCGCAGACGTGGCGCGTGGCGGCGGACGCGATGCCCCGGCCGACGAGCGCCGCGTCGGTCCAGTAGCCGAGCGCCGCGCTGCGGGCCGGGCCGAGCACGATGTTCGACAGGGCGGCGTGACCGACGATCTCGCCGCCCTCGACGAACACCCAGTGCGCGGCCCGGCCCGCCCGCATCTCCTCCAACTGCCCCCGGACCCGGTCGGCCTGGCCCTCGACGGTGTAGAAGGCCTCGGTCCTTTCGGGGTCCCAGGGGGCGAGGTGGGCGCGGTTGCGCCGGTAGGCGCGGGCCAGCGCCGCCGCGTCGTCGTACGAGACGGCCCGGATCAGGACGTCCCCCGTGAGTACTGCCTCTCCGCCGATCATGCGAACCAGCGTACGAGAGGGCCCGCGCGGGAGCGTCAGCGGCCGCCCGCGACCCGCAGCACCGTTCCCGTCGCGTACGAGGCGTCGTCCGAGAGCAGCCAGGCGACGGCCGCCGCGATCTCCGACGGCTGGCCGGCGCGGCCCAGCGGGATGCCCGACGCGAGCTTCGCGGGGCGCTCGGGGTCGGCGTGGAAGTCGGTCCAGATGACGCCGGGGGCGACGGCGTTGACGCGGATGCCGTCCGCCGCGACCTCCTTGGACAGGCCGACCGTCATCGTGTCGACCGCGCCCTTGGCGGCGGCGTAGTGGACGTACTCGCCGGGTGCGCCGAGGGTGGCCGCGGCGGACGAGAGGTTCACGATCGCGCCGCCGCCGGTGGCCCGCATATCCCGCACCGCGCGCCGGGCGCAGAGCAGATACCCGAGTACGTTCACGTCGAGGGCCCGGCGCATGCCCTCGGCGTCTGCGTCGGCGAGGGGGCCGACGGGGCCGCTGACACCGGCGTTGTTGACCAGTCCGGTGACCGGGCCGAGCTCGGCTGCGGCGGTGTCGAAGAGACGGTCGACGTCGGCCTCGTCGGCGGTGTCGACCTGGACGGTGACGCAGCGGCGGCCGGCCGCGCGGACCGCCTCCGCGGCCTCTTCCGCGGCGGCCGCGTTCGAGCGGTAGCCGATGACGACGTCGTGGCCGTCCTCGGCGAGACGGGCGCTGACAGCGGCGCCGATGCCGCGGCTGCCGCCGGTGACGACAGTGACGGGGTGGGGCTGCACGGGGGACCTCCGGCTGTGGGTGGCTGACTGTCGCGCCGCCCGGACGCGGGGATCGCCCGCGTCCGGATCACGCCGTCATCCTACGAAGCGGTGATCTTCGTCGGGCCGAGGGGCACCGTCGATACGGCCCCGCGGGGCTACTGGGCCTCCGCCGGGATCACGGCGTCCTCCGGGGCCGCCTTCTCCGCGGGCAGGCTGTCCATGAAGGAGCTGACCGAGAAGACCGCGTTGCCGGGTCCTGCCGGGCCGTAGCCGGGCGGGGACGAGAGGCCGTTGGCCTCCATGGTGGCGCGGTAGGCCTCCAGGAGCCGCACGTGGTACTCCAGGGGCGCGCCCTGCGGGTTCGCCTTGCCGAGCGGGGTCGTCGGCTCCGGGCACCAAGTGGTGAAGCGGGGCGTGATGCCGCGCGACATGAAGTACTGCAGCCCCTCGACGGTCGAGTCGATGGCCTCGTCGACGGTCTTGAAGCCGAAGGGCTCCGCCATCTCCACGCCCGCCACGAAGTTCGGGATCACGTTGCGCGGCCCGAAGACCTCCGCGGAGTCCAGGATGCGGCGGTGCCACTCGTCACGGCCGACGTAGCGCTCCTTGCCGGGGCAGTAGCGCTCGAAGAGGTACGGGTCCCACACCTCGTAGTTGGGGTGGTAGATCCGCACGCCGTAGTCGTGGAAGCGCTGCACGTCCGCCTTCGGCAGGGCCTGGGCGACGACCTTGCCGATCCAGCGGCCAGGGAAGCGCTCCTCGATGGCCTTCGCGTACTGCCCGTAGAAGTCGGCCTCGTCCTTGCCCTGGAGCTGCGTGGTGATGGCGCCGCCGGTCAGCGTGTACGCGGTGGACGACTTGTTCGTGTCGTACTTGTCGATGATGGCGAGGGCTTCGAGGACCTCGTCCATCGGCTTCACGCCCGTGTAGGGGCGCCCCGCCGCCTTCTGCTGGCGCCAGTTGTGGTTGATGTCGCAGTACTGGCACTCCTCCTTGGCGCCGAAGTACTGGCAGACCCGGAAGACCGTCAGATAGATGAGGTAGCCCCACTGGATGGTGGGCGCCACCTCCATCACCGACTTGCCGTTCTCCAGCGTGTGCCGGTAGTAGTCCGGCATCGGGGGCAGGCCGACGTCGGAGATCCGCACACCGTCCAGGTAGAGGCCGAGCACGCCGTTGTCGTCGGCGGCCACGCGGTACGGCGACGCCGGGTTCACGCGGACCGAGACGACGGTGCGTCGCAGCTCGTACGGGCCGCCGGTGAGGACGATCTCCTCCGGCGGGCGGCGCAGGGCGGCGGCGCCCAGCTCGGGGAGCGTGCCGTGGTCGAAGGAGAAGATGAAGTACGACTTCGGCTTGACGTCACCCCCTTCGTTGTCGCTGAGCGCCGACTCGTCGAAGGCGATGCCGCCGCGCAGCAGATCCTCCTTGATCACGGCTTCCCGCGGGACGTGCGGGAACCGCTCCATGAGTGACTCGATGAGCTGGGTACGGCTCTCGCTGCGGCTTGCCATGGGCAGGGCACCTCGGATCCTGTCGATCGATCTGTTCCGTCCACGCTAATACCCTGCCGATCCGATCCGGATCCGACTCCGGTCGCAGGACGCATCCGCCGCAGGTCTATCCTGCGGGCCCGGCCGGGCGATCCGGGTACGATCTCCGGCATGCCGCCCGCCAACCCTCACATACCCGCCCCGAAGTGCGGAAACGGGCCCCACGCCGCCTCGCCGCAGACTAGGATGAACACTCCCGAAGCGGGCAGCGGGCAGCGGGCAGCGGGCAGCGGGCAGCGGGCAGCGGGCAGCGGGCAGCGGGCAGCGGGCAGCGGGTCCCGTGGCGGGTGCCTCCCGTGCCGAGAAGCACGTGCTCTTCGCCGCCCGGTCGGCGACCGCCCTGCACCGGCTCCTCGATGTGCTCCCCGTCTTCGCCGGTGACGACCGCATCCGCCGCCGCTTCACCCTCGTCCCCGGCTCCGACTTCGACGCCGACGCCCTCGCGGCCGTCGAGCGGGCGGGCGGCCGCACCATTCCGTGGGCCGAGGCCGTCACCCGCCCCCACGACCTGATCCTGGCCGCCAGCCCCAAGGGCGGACTCGCCGAGCTCCGCGGCCCGCGCGTCCTCCTGCCGCACGGCGCGGGCTACAACAAGGCCCTCGGGGAGAAGACGGAAACGGAATCGGACGGCCCCGGCGACTCCGCGTCCGGCATGGCCCCGGCGCTCCTGATGCCGGGCGGCCGGCCCCTGGCCCGCCTCCACGCACTGGCCCACCCCTCACAGGTCGACCGCCTCGCCACCGAGTGCCCGCCCGCCGCGGCGCGCGCCACGGTGACCGGCGATCCCACGCTCGACCGGGTCCTCGCCTCCCTCCCGCTGCGCGAGCGCTACCGGGCCGCGCTGCGCACCCACGGCCGGCGGCTCGTCGTCCTCACCTCCACGTGGGGGCCGCACTCCCTGATCCGGCGCCACCCCGGACTCCCGGCCCGGCTGGCCGCCGAGCTCCCCCACGACACGTACCAGCTGGGGCTCGTCCTGCACCCCAACGAACACAGCAGGACCGGCGGGTTCGACCTCGCCCAGGCTCTCGCGCCCGCCCTGGACGCGGGCATGGTCCTGGCCCGGCCCCATGAGGAGTGGGCCGCGCTGCTCGTCGCCGCGGACACGGTGGTCACCGACCACGGCTCGGCGGCGCTGTACGCGGCGGCGGCCCGCGACGTTCCCGTGATCGCCGCGGGGGACGGCGGCGGTGAGCTGATACCGGGCACCCCGATGGCCGAACTCCTCGCCCGCGTACCGGTGTTCACCTCGCTGGACCGGCCGACCGCGGCCGATCTGGAGCGCGCCGTCGCGGCGCACAGACCCGGCGTTCCGGCCGCGGCGGCCGGGCAGGCGTTCGCCGAGCGCGGCCATGCCGTACGCCGCCTGCGCGAGGAGCTATACCGCGTCCTCGGCCTGACTCCACTCGACGCGCCCGCCGAGCCCCGCCTCCTGCCGGACCCCGCACCCCCCGCCCGCTCCCTCGCGGCCTTCGCCGTACAGATCGACCGGCGAGGCCCGCACCTGCACATCGAACGACGGCCCGCGCGCTCCGACGCGCCCGCCCATCACCTGGCGGCAGAGGACGGCAGGGCGTCGGACACCCAGCTGCAGAGCGCGGGGCTCCTGTTCCGCCGCGCTGGGCACACTGCCGGCCACCCGGTGCGGGGCGAGACCTGGACCGTCGACGGCTGGACGCGGCACGCGCTCGACGAGTACGGCGGCCCGCGCACGGCCGCCGTCGCCCTGAGCGCCTCGCACTGCGTGCTGCGCCGGACCGGCGGCGCGCTCCTCTCCGTCCGCGTCGAACCGCACCGGGAGCCGGACGGCCGCATCATCCGCGCGGACGCGGCTGCGGTGCTCTCCGGCGTCCACGCGTGGCTCGTGGACCATCCCGGGACGCCCACAGTCCCGGTGTCGATCCCCTGCCTCATCGCGGACCGCACCCACCACGCGACACTGGCCCCCGCCACCCCGGCAGAGGCGCAGCAGGAGATCTAGGGCCCCGCTCCCGGGGAAGTGCCTCACGGAGGCGAGATCAGTTCGATCAGGAACTCCTGGTCGGGGGCGCCGGAGCAGCGGCCCTGGACGATCTCCGCACCGGCTTCGGTGTCCTGGTCGCGCAGGCTCAGACACCGGTCGGTGAGGACAGGGTGAAGGCGGAAGTGCGCCGCGGCGGCCGGGCCGAGGGGGCTGATGCGGAACTGCTGGGCCCGGTCCTCGTCGGAGCAGTCGTCGCGCGGTTCGAGCAGGTCGCGGCCCGGCCCCTTCCGCAGGACCGTCAGGCAGCCGATGCCGTACTTCGGGTGGTGCCACTGGATCTGCACGACGTCCTTGCGCAGAGGTTCGAGGAACACGCGGGGCTGGACCGCCTTCCCGCAGGGTTGCTGGGCGGCGACAGCGGTTCGGTAGGCGCCGGTGCGGTCCTTGCCCTCCGTCACGCAGAACTCCGGCGTCCGGGCGGGGTGGATGCGTGCCCAACTGCCCACGGCCGGGATGCGCACCCCGGTCACCGGCATCGCGACCGACACGGCCGTCGGCTCCGAGGCGTCGACGAGGTTGCCGACGCCGAGGGTGCCGGCGACCCCGAAGCCCGCGGCGGCGGCCAGAGCGGCAGCCGCGTGCCACCGCGGGGCGCGCCCCGGGACGGGCGCGGCGGTCCGGTCGTCGCCGCCCTCGGTGTCGCCGGTCGGTGCGGGCCCGTCGGTGGCGAGGCGCCGGCGGACCGCGAGCCACCGGCGTACTTCCTCGTCACCGAGGCCGCACGCGCGGGTGAAGGCCTCGACGAACCGTTCCCGGGGCAGGGTGACTCGCCCGAGGGTGGTCGCGATCGTGCTGGCGGGCAGGGTGTCGCCGCGCGCGGCGGCCTTGCTCTCGAGCTGGCGGTAGGTCAGTCCGGACCACGTCCGCATCACGCGGAGTGCCGCCGCGAACTCGGTCGCGGTGCTGATCTCGCCCGGCTGCGGTGCTTCGGCCGGCTGCCCGGCCAGGACACCCTCGTCCCGGCTCGTCACGGCATCGCCCTGGGCCGACCGACGGCCCTCGCCATCGGGCGGCGCACTCGTGTTCGGACGTGTACGGAACACGATGAGCACCGTTCCGAACAGGCTCGAACGCCGTTCGGCCTTGTCGGCGCGGTGAGCAACGGGCAGCGTCTGCCCCGACCGGTTCCGACCGCCATGCTGCCGCCCCCTTCGACGCCTGTGCACAGGCAGGCGGCCAACTTACGCACCACCGCTGCCGGTCGGCAGGTTTCATCAAGTCATTGTCATCGTCCGGCCCATCGATCTCCAAGGAGCATCATGCGTACTCGCACCTGGTTCGTCGGACTCTCGGCGGGTGCCGCCCTGCTGGCCGGCGGTTCGGTCACCACCGCGCAGGCGGCTCCCGCCGGCGGGGAACCGCCCAGCTGGACCCCCAGCGGAGTCCAGAGCTGTTCCTCCCACTCCCACCGCGACATCGACCCCGGCGGCGGGGAGACGGTCAGCACCCAGACGCTGCGCCGCAGCGGTCCCCACAACACGTGCGGCAGCAATCCCGTCCACAGCACAGCGGTCAACTACCACTGCTACACGACGAACGAGTCCGGAAACACGTGGACCTATCTGACGGTCCGTTCGACCGGAGCCGAGGGCTGGGTGTACGACGGAAACCTGACGAACGGTGGCAGCACCTACCCGTGCTGAGCTGAGGCCTCACCGACGTCGTCCAGGCCGCCGCCCCGCTCCCGCACCGCGCGCGCCGCGGTGCGGAACTCCGTGGCGGCGGTCTCATCGCCGGTCTCCGCGGCCAGGTCGGCCAGGGCGTCCAGGGCCCGCAGCTCCTCGCGGGGGGACTTGCTGAGGCGGGCCTCCCGGAGCGACTCGTCGTAGAGCGCCATCGCCTCGGCGGGTCGTCCGACGCGCCGCAGCACCCGGGCTAGCGCGAAACCTGTGCGGGCGGTCAGGCGGGCCCGGCCGAGGTCCTCGGCCTGGGTGTGCGCGGCCGTCAACAGGCTTGCCGCGCGGTCGAGTTCGCCGAGTTCGGTGAGGGCCTTGCCGAGGAGGTACGTCTGGAGCATGGCGCCGTAGGCGTTGCCGATCTCCGCGTGGATGCGCCCGGACGCCTCGAAGTCCGTCGCCGCTGCCGCCCAGTCGCCCCGGGCGGAGCTGAGCAGCCCGCGGAACTCGATGACCGAGGCGCGCAGTTTCCTCTCCCGGGTGCTGTCTCCCAGCGTCTCGGCGGCCGCCGACGCGAGGCGGAGTTCCGTCGCCGCGTCGTCGAAGCGTCCCCGCTCCCACAGCGGGCGCGCCAGCTGGCAGCGCATGCGGATCAGCGCGGTGAGCGGGCCTCCGGCGCGCAGCGCGGCGTCGCGTCCCGTGGTGAAGGTGTCGATGACCTGGGTGAGGCGGGGGTGGTCCATGTAGTGGGTCCACAGGGGTTCGCAGAGCGCCCAGGCCTCCGTGTCGAGTCCGTGCGCGTGGGCGACGCGTACGCAGTCGTGGAGCGCGAGCCGCTGGGCCTCCAGCCAGTGCAGCGCCTTCGCCTTCCGCTGCTTCTCGCTGTCGTCGGCGGTGATCCCGAACTCCGTGTCGGGAGTGTCCGGCGCGTCCGGGAGGGGCGGGACCGGCTCGGCGAAGGTCATGCGCGGGCCCGCGCGCAGCGCGTCGGCGCGCTGGGCCTGGCGGAGGTACCAGCGGATGACGCGCCGCCGCCCCTCCGCCGCCTCGGCGCCGCGTTCCCGCTCCGCCCGGCGTGCGGCGTGGGCGCGCAGCAGGTCGTGCAGGCGCAGCCGCCCGTCCCGCTCCCGGGCCAGGAGGCTCGCCCGGACCAGCTCGTCGAGGGCGTCCTCGGCCGCGTCCTCTCCCCTGCCGAGCAGCGCGGTGACCGCCTCGGGATCGATCCATGGGCCGGGGTGCTCGACGAGCAGCCGGTAGAGCGTGCCGGCGTCCGGCGTGAGGTCCTGGTACGCGGCGTCCCACACGGCCTCCACCGTGGGCACCCCCTTCACGTCGAGTTCGGCGGCGAGCTGCGCGGTGAGGCGTGTGAGCCTTCGGGTGCGGTGCTTGCGCAGCCATTCGGCGGCCACGTGGAGGGCGGCGGGCAGGCCGCCGCAGATCCGGGTGAGTTCGGCGGCCGACGCGGGGTCGGCGGCGAGTCGCGGGTCGTCGACGATGCGGCGCAACAGCCGTGCGGCGTGCGGTTCTTCGAGCGGGCCGACGGGGAGTTCCAGGTCGACGCCGCCCTCGACGTCGTAGAGCGTCCGGCGGCTGGTGGCGACGACGACGCTCTCCGCCGACGACGGGAGGAGCTGGGTGATCTCGGTGCCGGAGCGGGCGTTGTCCAGGACCAGGACGAGGCGCCGCTTGCCGGTCTGCTCCCAGTACTGCTTGCGGCGCCGTGCCGGTGTCCCTTCGAGGAGGTCGGTGACCTTGAAGGAGCGCAGCAGTTCGCCCATGACGTCGGCCAGGTCGGCGCCGCCGTCGGGCCGGTGGTCGTCGAGGTCGACGTAGCGCACGACGTAGGCGTGCTCGTCGGCGAGGCGGTGGGCGAGGTGCACGGCGAGCGCGGTCTTGCCGACGCCGTGCACCCCGGTGACCGAGACGACCAGCGGGCGCCCGGCCGCCCGGGGGCGGGCGGCGATGTCGAGCACGCGCGAACGCTGGTCGTCGCGGTCCTCGAAGTGCCGGACGTCCGGGGGCATCTGATGCGGCAGGAGGGAGTCCTCGGGCGCGCCCGGAGCTCCGTACACATTCAGCACCTCTACCGGGCCCGTCTGGACGGCCGTCCCGACCTGCGCCTGCCCGCTCACACTGTTCCGCGTCCGCTCGTCCACGGCGTCAACTGTAGGTGGCGGTAGGGACGTACGCGTCCGAAGGACGTACGCGTCTATTCGTCCCGGCCCAGCGTGACCGGGACTCCGCTGCGGGCCGACGCGTAGCCCGCCTCGACGATGCGCAGCGTGCGCAGGCCGCCCTCGCCGTCCGCGACGGTCATGCCGCCGTCCCCCGGCCCGTAGAGGAAGGCGCGCAGCATCAGTTCGTCCAGGTCGACGCCGAACGGCAATTCCGTGCCGCGTCCTTCGCGTTCGCTGAAGCCGTGCACCTTCTGGTCGAAGGCGTCCATCTCCAGGGTGGCGCGTTCGCCGACGACGGTGAGTTCCAGGCCGCCCCAGGAGTGGTGGGAGCGGGGGTGGGACCAGCTGCAGTCGATGGTGGCGACGGCGCCGTTGGAGTAGGTGACGCTGACCAGGCCGCCGGTCTCGGCGGCGACCTCGTCGGCGTACAGGAGGTTGTTGGTCTGCGCGTACACCTCGACGGGCCTGGCTTGTCCGAAGAGGTCGTCGAGCAGGTCGGCGATGTGCACGGTGTGGTCCATGAGGGCGCCGCCGCCGGAGAGTTCGGGCTCGGCGAACCAGCGGCGGGCGCGGGTCGGCATGGCGCCGTTGTTCGCGCCGGACACCGCGAGGACCCGTCCGGCGTCGCCCGCGTCGACGGTGGCCTTCACGGCGGCGTACGCCGGGCTGAACCGCACGGGGTAGGCGACCGCGAGCCGTACTCCCGCCGCGCGGCAGGCGGCGACCATCGCTTCGCCGTCCTCGACCGTGGCCGCCAGCGGCTTCTCGCAGAGGACGGGCACGCCGTGCGCGGCGGCACGTTCCACGAGGGGGCGGTGCCGGGCGTTCTCAGAGCAGACGATCACCGCGTCCGGTCGCTGGGCGAAGGCTTCCTCGTACGTGTCCGCGTACGCGACGCCTAGTTCGTCGGCGAGCGCGCGGCCCCGTACCTCGCCGGGTGCCGCGAGGTCCGTGTCGGGGTCGCTGCCCAGGACCTCGATGCCGGGCATGCGGTCCAGCAGCCGCAGGTAGCCCGCCGCGTGGACGTGGGCGAACGACAGGACGGCGACCTTCATCGCGCTGCCTCCTCGGTCCGGTCGGAAAGTGTGGCCGCGGCCGGTTCGACGACTTCACCGGTGCGGCTGGATTCCACCGCGGCCTCGGCTATCCGCACCGCTTCGACGCCGTCGCGCGTGCTCACGCGTGGTTCGGGCCCGCCGTCGTGCCAGGACGCGGCGAACTCGCGGAGTTCGGTGAGGAAGGGGCTCTCGGTCATGGGGCTGGACGGGATGCCCTCGTTGGCGGCGCGCATTCCCTGTGCGGTGATCCGGAAGCCGGGCACGGCGGTCGAGTCGTGGTGCAGCAGGCCGTCGGCGCCCGCGACCCGGAACGTGGTGCGGAACGGCTGGTCGGGCAGGCCCCACAGTCCGCTGATGTGGCTGACGGCGCCCGACGCGTGGGTGAGGACGGCGGTCGCGGTGACGACTTCGGGCGGGGCGCCGGTGGCGTGCTCGACGCCGCGGGTCCTGGCGTGGACGCGGACGACGTCGCCCGCGAGCCAGCGCGCGATGTCGATGTCGTGCACCATCAGGTCCATGATGACGCCGCCGGACTGGGCCGGGTCGCCGAACCACGGCGCCCACTGGGGCCTGGCCCCGCCGCGCGTGAAGCGCAGCACGGCGAGGGCGCCGAGGTCGCCGCGGGCAACGGCCCTGTGCAGGGCGGCGTACGCCGGGAAGTAGCGGACCACGTGGGCGGGATGCAGCCGTACGCCTGCCGCGGCGGCCGCGGCGGCGAGCTCCTCGGCGTCGTGGGCGGTGAGGGCGAGCGGCTTCTCGCAGACGACGTGCCGCCTCGCGGCGACGGCCGCGAGGACGAGTTCCTTGTGGGTGGGGGTGGGGGTGCAGACGTCGACGGCGTACGCGTCCGTGAGGAGGGCGTCCAGGGTGTCGACCGCCCGGACGTCGTGCCCGCGCTCGGCGTACTCCGCCGCGAGTTTCTCCGCGGAGCCGTCGACGGTGTACACGCTCACCCGGGCGCCGAGCGCCAGCCAGCCGGGCAGGTGGGCGCGCGCGATGCCGCCGGCGCCGAGCAGGCCTATGTGAAGCGGTGGCATGGAGAGGGGCTGCCTTTCTGTGGGGGGTGGTGAGGGGGCCGGGCCCGGTCAGTTCTTGGAGCCGGAGAGGGCGACGCTCTGGACGAAGTGCCGCTGGAGGAAGACGTAGACGAGCAGCATGGGCAGGCTCGCGACGAGCGAACCGGCCATCATGACCGGGTAGTTGGTCTCGTACTGGCCTTCCAGGGAGGTGAGGCCCGCGCTGATCGGCATCTTCTCCGGGTCGGTGTTGACGATCAGGGGCCACAGCAGGTCGTTCCAGGACCACATGGCGGTGATGACGGCGAGCGCGGCGAGCGCGGGCCGGATCAGCGGCAGCATGATCGACCAGAAGATGCGGAAGGACCCCGCGCCGTCGATGCGGGCGGCTTCCTCCAGCTCCTTGGGGAGCGTCAGGAAGAACTGGCGGAGCATGAAGGTGCCGAACGCGCTGAACATGCCGGGCAGGAAGAGCGCGGGCGCGGAGTTGAGCAGGCCGAGCGACTGGATGATGTCGTACTGCGGCAGGACGAGCAGGGAGCTCGGGACCATCAGGACGGACAGGAAGAGCGCGAACAGGGCGTTGCGGCCGCGGAATTGCATGCGCGCGAAGGCGTAGGCGGCGAGGGAGCAGAACACGAGCTGGCCGAGGGTGCGCCCGACGGTGTTGATCAGGCTGTTGGTCAGCATCTCGCGGAACGGCAGCGCGGTGAAGACCTCTTCGAAGCCGGCCCAGTTCCAGTTGTCGGGCAGGAAGGTGGGCGGCACCCGTGAGGTCTCCGCGAGGGTCTTGAGCGCGGTGAGCAGCTGCCACAGGAACGGGAAGACCATGACCAGTGCGCCGAGGGAGAGCACGGCGTGGGTGGCGACGGATCCGGCGTCGATGCGCCGTCGGCGCTCAGGCATAGTGCACCCACCTCTTCTGGATCCGGAATTGGAGGTACGTCAGGGCCGCGATGACCAGCATCAGCAGGAAGGCGAGCGCGGCTGCGGCGCCCTGGGCGTTCTCGACGAAGGCCCATTTGTAGAAGAGGCCGACGATCGACTGCGTATCGCCGATCGCGGGATTCGACTCACCCATCATGATGTAGATCAGGTCGAAGGTCTGCAGGGAATTGATCATGCAGATGACGGACGCGAAGAAGATGGTCGGGCTGAGCAGCGGGAGCGTGATGGTGAAGAACCGGCGCAGCGCCCCGGCCCCGTCGAGTTCCGCGGCTTCGTAGTAGTCCCGGGGAATTCCTTTGATGCCGGCCATGAAGATGACCAGGTAGTAGCCGGTGGTCGACCAGACGATCACCGTGCCGATCGCGTAGACGGCGGTGGAGGGGTCGGACACCCAGTAGCGGCCGTCGACGCCGACCCAGCCAAGGACTTCGTTGATGAGGCCGAAGTCGCCGTTGTAGAGCCAGTTCCAGACGAGCCCGACGGCGACGGGCAGTGTCACGAACGGTACGAAGTACAGGGCGCGGTAGAGGGCGACGCCGCGCAGCCCGCGCCGGTTGAGGAGGGACGCGACGACGATGGCGACCGGCAGCGCCATCAGCCCGATGGCGCTGTAGATCAGGGTGTTGCCGAGGGCCTGCCAGACGGTGACGTCCTTGACGACGCGGACGTAATTGTCGGTGCCGATGAAGGTGTGGCCGCCGAACGCGCCGAATTCGGTGAAGCTGTAGTAGAAGGTCTGAAGCAGCGGCCAGAAGTAGAAGACGGCGAAGCCGAGGCCGAGCGGCGCGATGAACCAGTAGGCGGAGCGCTGGTTGCGGGCCCCGGGCCGGGCGCCGGACGCGGACGCCCGGTCGCGCCCGGCCGATTTCGCGGCCGCCGTGGCGGGAAAGACACTCATGAGGCGCGTTCCTCCTTCAGGGCCCGGTCCATCTGCTCGCCCAGCGTGCGGGCTGCGCTCTCGATGCCGCCCTTGCCGCTGAAGGCGGCGCCGAGCAGCGGGTATTGCAGGTTCTCCCAGACGGCGGTGTTCTCGGAGCTCGGATAGGGCACCGCGTACTTCTGCATCTCGATGAAGTGCTTGAGGTCGAATTCGGGCATCGACTTGAGCCAGGCGTCCTGCGTGCCCTCGTACGAGGAGATGGTGACGCCCGCCTGTGCCTGGATCTCGGCCGCCTCGCGGCCCGCCATGAAGTGCACGAATTTCCAGGCGGCCGCCTTCTTGTCGCTCTTGGCGGAGATGACGTTCGCAAGGCCGTGGATGATGGTGGCCCTGCGGCGTCCTTTGGGCAGGACGGTGATGCCGCCGTGGTCCTTGATCGCGGGTACGGCGTACATCTGCCCGGCCATCGCGGAGAGGTCGTAGTTCATGGCGACCTTCTCCGACCAGTAGCGCACGCGCCCGACGGATTCGGTCATGGCGCTCTGCGGCGGTGACCAGCCCCGGTCGATCATGTCGGTCAGGAAGCGCAGGCCCTCGATGGTGCGTTCGTCGCCGAAGCCGGAGCGGCCGTCCCGCAGGATGAAGCCGTCGGCGCCGACAACCGCCGGGTAGATCTTGATCTGCCGGTGCATCTCGGCGGCGAAGCCGTGCACCCCCTGGCTGGGATCGGTGAGTTCGGCCGCCGCGTCCCGTACATCGCCCCAAGTCCAGCTCGGGTCCGGGTACTTGATGCCCTTCTTGTCGAACAGCTGCTTGTTGTACCAGAGGCCGATGGTGTCGAAGTCCTTGGGCAGGCCGTACTGCGTGCCGCGGTAGGCGTAGAGCTTCAGCAGGGCTTCCGGGTGGCGGTCCACGGGAGTGGCGTCGGCCTTGATGTGCCCGGAGAGCGGTTCGAGGACGCCGTTGGACGCGTACAGCTGGAAGTTGACGGCGTTCATCCAGAAGACGTCGGGGGCGGTGCCGCCGCGCATGGACGTCTTGAGAGTGGTCCAGTAGCTCGCCCAGGGCGTCAGCTGGATCCGCACGGATATGCGCGGGTTGCGCTTCTCGAACGCGGCGATGATCTTCTCCATGCCCGGCGCCTGCGCCGGATCCCACATGCCGTACGAGAGCGTGGTCCTGCCACCGCTGTCCGTGCCGTCGCTCCCTCCGGAGCAGGCGGCGAGCAAGGGGGCGGCCAGCGCCCCGCCGAGCAGAGTCCTTCTGCGCATGTGCGCCTTCGCCTCCCGATGAGTCGTCGGACGCCCCACGGCTCCCCCGCGCGTGGCGGGCCCGCCGCTACGGCGCCTTGTCCGCGAGCAGGTCCTCCTCCACCAGGTCGAGCGCCTTGCGTACGGCGCCGATGGCCACGCCCCGCTCGCCGAGCGAGCTCAGCGCGATGCGCGGGACGTGCAGGGTCATGGGGCGCAGCCGCTCTTCGAGGAGCGGCACGAGGTGCCGGCCGACGGGTGTCGCCCCGCCCGTCAGCACGATCAGTTCCGGGTCGACGGCGAGGGCGAGGGCGGCGATGCCCGGGGCGATGCGGTCGGCGAAGTCCGCGACGGCGGCTTGGGCGCGCGGGTCTCCGGCGTCCGCCGCGCGGGCCAGGGCGGCCACTTCGGACTCCCCGGCACGCCGCGCACCCGGCCACTTCAGGGCTTCCTGCGCGGTGCTCATGCCGAGCAGCGGCAGCATGCCCAGTTCGCCCGCGCCGCCGCGTCTGCCCCGGTGCAGCCGGCCGCCGATGGTGAGGCTGCACGAGACGCGGTGCCCGGTGAGTACGCAGACGACGTCGCCGGCGAGGGTGGCGGCGCCCTGCCAGCGCTCGGCGAGCACCGCGAGGTTCACGTCGTTCTCGACGAGGGTGTGGCCCGGCCGCCCGTCCTGGAGCAGCCGCCCGATGTCGACACCGGACCACTCGGGCACCACAACAGAGTTCAGGACGCCGCCCGTGTCCACCACTCCCGGCACGCCCACGCAGCGGGCGAGCACGGCGGCGCGGCGCGGGGCGTGGGCGTCGAGGAAGGCTTCCGTGCCGTGCCGCAGCAGGTCGAGGCGGGCGCCGCCGCCGAGCTCCGGGTCGATGTCGCGGCGGTGGGCGGCCAGCACGGTGCCGCCGAGGTCGGCGAGGAGCAGCACCATTTTGTGCAGGCCTATGTCGGCGCCGAGCACATGACCGGCCTCGGTGCGGAAGCGGAAGCGGCGTGCGGGCCGGCCGGGCGTGCGCTCGGCCGACTCCTCGGTGGACTCGCCGACGAGGCCGCGCTCGGACAGTTCCTCGACGGCGGCTTCCACGGTGGGCCGGGAGAGGCCGGTGCTCGCTGCGAGCTCGGCGAGGGTCCGCGGGCTGCGGTGGTGCAGGGCGCGCAGCACGACGGTGGTGTTGAGCCGCCGCAGCGCGTTCAGGTCGTGCCCACGAGCCCTGTTCCGCATCAGTGCTTCACCCCGTATCCGCGCGGCGGCAGCCCACTTGGCGGGCTGTGATGTCCACCGGCCCGCGGAATTAGGGAGGAGACTTGCATAACCGTCGCGGTGGGGGAACCCCTCCGGCGACGGTCAGTCGAAGTACGTCTCGAGCGTGCCGCGGCGCCGGACGTCGAGCGTCGCGCAGTGGAACGAGCCGCCGAAGGGCGCGTAGTGGAGCAGGTCGCACGGGATCGGCTCGAACCCCCACGATTCGAGGGCGCGCAGCATTCCCGTGTGGTGCCGCTCCGCGATGACCCGTTTCTCGTCGATCATCAGCACGTTCATGCTGAGCCACTTGCCGCACATCGAGGTCATCTTGAGCAGGCGCTCGTCGATGGGGTCGGGCTCCGGGGCGATCAGGACGTCCCACGAGTCCAGCACGTCGGGCAGGCGGTCGACGTCGACGTACTCGGGATTGACGAGGACCTTGCCGGGCGCGAGCAGGACGAACGTGGTGTCGATGTGCATGGGCACCCGGCAGCGGCTCTCGATCTCGTGGACGCGGTACTCCGGCCCGAGGTGACGGCGCAGCCATTCGATGCCCATCAGGTTGGTGACGTTGCTCCGCGTCACGAACAGGTCGCGGCCCGCCCGCACGAAATCCGCCGCGTCGAACACCGGCTCGAACTCGGTGAGGATGTAGCGCATCGGTTCGCCCTCCTCGGGAGGGCGGAAGTCCTTCTCGTACAGCGCCTCGGTGAGCTGGGGTCGCGGTGCCGCCGTCCAGCGCGCGCCGCGCCGGAAGTAGTCCTTGAGGAGTTCGCGGTACGAGTGCGTCTCGAAATAGCGGCACGGCCACGCCATCGGGGTCTCGATGATCTCGTCGCCGACGACGAGCATGCTGTCCCGCGGGCAGGAGTTGCAGAAGCCGCGCGACTGCCAGTCGGGGGTCCCGAAGCGGTGCTTGTGGTCGACGGCCGCCGGTCGTCTCACCGTGACGTCGAGGGATTCCAGGAGAGCGATGAACTGGTCGAGCTCCTGCTGCGCCGGCTCGATCAGCCGCTGCGGATACTCGAACCCGGCGGCGAGACCCTGCAGCCGTGCCGCCCAGGTCGGGATGTTGCACGCCACGACCGGATGGCTGGAGGGAATGGTCGCGCCCTCCAGCCGGCCGACGATGATCTCCTCCAGCGGATCCCACTCGTTGTGCGAATTGACGGGTGACATTCCGGGTCTGCACATGGGCGCCATGCTCAACCGCCTCCGCTCACGTAGATCGACCGGCTCGACCGGTCCGCCGAGTGCCGAGTGGCCAAATCGCCTGACTCAATGCTTTACCACGGGCAGCGCGCTCATCGGCGCATGGACAGACGTGGCCGGTCTGTGAAGATCCAGGTGGGGGTATGCACGCCTGCCGTGGGCGGATGGGGCAGGATGACGTCCGCGCCGGAACCGAGCTCTCGTCCCGGCGTGACCGCACTCCCCGGAATCGAGCAGGTATCACAAGGTGACGTCACATCACATACGCCCCACACAGGCGCACTCCCCCCGTACGACGGGAGCGAACTGATGACCCGTGCCCTCACACTGCACGACTGGATCGTGGCCGGTATCGCGGTCGTCGCCGGCGTCGTCGCCGGGCTGCTGCTCCGCGCACTCCTGAGGTGGCTCGGCGAACGGGCGAGCAAGACCCGGTGGAGCGGTGACGACGTCATCGTCGACGCCCTGCGCACTCTCGTGCCCTGCGCGGCCATCACCGCCGGGCTCGCCGCCGCGGCGGGCGCGCTGCCGCTCACGCCGCGCACCGGACGCAACGTCACCATGACGCTGACCGCGCTGCTCATCCTCGCCGCCACGCTCACGGCGGCCCGGATCGTCACCGGCCTGGTGAAGGCCGTGGCGCAGTCCCGCTCCGGAGTGGCCGGATCGGCCACCATCTTCGTGAACATCACCCGCGTCGTGGTGCTCGCGATGGGCTTCCTCATCGTCCTGCAGACCCTCGGCATCTCCATCGCGCCGCTGCTCACCGCACTCGGCGTGGGAGGTCTCGCGGTCGCCCTCGCGCTGCAGGACACGCTCGCCAACCTCTTCGCGGGCGTGCACATCCTCGCCGCGAAGACCGTGCAGCCCGGTGACTACATCCAGCTCAGCAGCGGGGAGGAGGGCTACGTCGTCGACATCAACTGGCGCAACACCACGGTCCGTCAGCTCTCCAACAACCTCGTCATCATCCCCAACGCGAAGCTCGCCGGCACCAACATGACCAACTACAGCCGCCCCGAGCAGGAGCTGTCGATCATGGTGCAGGTCGGGGTCAGCTACGACAGCGACCTGGAGCAGGTCGAGAAGGTCACGACCGAGGTGGTGGACGAGGTGATGGCCGAGATCACCGGCGCGGTCCCCGACCACGAGGCGGCGATCCGCTTCCACACCTTCGGCGACTCGCGGATCAGCTTCACGGTGATCCTCGGCGTCGGCGAGTTCAGCGACCAGTACCGCATCAAGCACGAGTTCATCAAGCGCCTGCACCAGCGGTACCGCGCCGAGGGTATCCGGGTCCCCGCCCCCGTGCGCACGGTCAGGGTGCAGCAGGGCGAGCTGCCGCCGCTCGGCATCCCGCACCAGCGCGACACCTCCACCCAGGCCCGGCTGCACTGAGCCGACCGGCGGTCGCTCGGTGGCGGGTGCCGCGCCGCCGTGGTCCACTCGCGGGCATGGGGCACGACCACGGTCCGTCCGCCGGGGCGGCGGGCGGCACTCTCAGCGGCACGTACCGCAAGCGCCTGCTGTGGACCATCGGCATCAGCGGCTCGATCACCGTCATCCAGGTGGTCGGCGCGCTCCTGTCCGGCAGCCTCGCGCTGCTCGCCGACGCCGCGCACAGCCTGACCGACGCGGTCGGCGTCTCGCTGGCCCTCGGCGCCATCACCCTCGCCCAGCGGGCGCCGACGCCGCGGCGCACCTTCGGGTTCTACCGCGTGGAGATCTTCTCCGCGGTCCTGAACGCGCTGCTCCTGGTCGTCATCTTCGCCTGGGTCCTGTGGTCGGCGATCGGCCGGTTCAGCGAGCCGGTGGAGGTCAAGGGCGGCCTGATGTTCGTGGTCGCGCTGGGCGGGCTCGCCGCCAACCTGGTGGGCCTGTGGCTGCTGCGGGACGCCAAGGAGAAGAGCCTCAATCTGCGGGGCGCGTACCTGGAGGTGCTGGGCGACGCGCTCGGCTCGGTCGCGGTGATCGTGGGCGGCCTGGTCATCCTGCTCACCGGGTGGCAGGCCGCCGACCCCGTCGCGTCGATCGTCATCGGCCTGCTGATCGTGCCGCGCGCGTACGGCCTGCTGCGGGACTCCTTGCACGTCCTGCTGGAGGCGACCCCGCAGGACGTCGACCTCGGCGAGGTGCGCCGGCACCTGCTGGAGGAGCGGGGCGTGGTCGCCGTGCACGATCTGCACGGCTGGACGGTCACCTCGGGGATGCCGGTGCTCACCGCGCACGTGGTGGTCACGGAGGCGGCTCTCGCGAGCGGGTACGGGGAGCTCCTGGGGCGCCTTCAGCGGTGTGTCGGGGGCCACTTCGACGTGACCCACTCGACGATCCAGCTGGAGCCGGAGGGGCATGTGGAGGAGGACGGGGCTCTGCACACGTAGGGCCGCGCAGGGCCGCCGGCGGGTCAGGTGCCCTCGGTTCCGAGGACTCGTCGCACCGCCTGCTGGGCCGCGTAGAAGTCGGCGTCGGAGACTGCCGGGTCGTCCTCGACGCCGTCGAGCCACTCCGCGATCTCGTCGGCCGTCCACAGGTCGAAACCCTTTGGAATGTCCAGTGTCGTGGTCTCCGCGCGGAGCTGCTCGGCGGCAGCCGCTTCCTTCATGCTGCGCGTGCTGACTTCGATCATCGTGATCGTGACGCTCCCTTCGGTTCTTGAGGGGGACGGACGGGCGACCATGCCAGAGGCTCCCCCGGGATGTCCAACCGGACCGTCCGCCCAGGTCACGGTCCCCTCGCGCACGGCGCGGGGCGGCGGGGCCCGGGCGCTTCGCCGGACGGGCCCGGCCAACTGTCAACTACTCGGCCCCGTGGGGCAGTTGACGGCTACTGTGGCGCCGCCGCACGATGAGGTGCTCCCTCTGGCGGGAGTTTCCGCTCACTCGTGAAGGTTCCTGTGGAGGTCACCGTGCGCTTGTCCTCATGGCTCGGCGGACTCGTGGCGGCCGTGCTGGCCGCCACCGTCCTTCCGGTCTCCGCCGCTTCGGCGGCGGACGATTCCTCTCCCCCGTTGGAGATACCGGCGGCCGAGCTCGCCAAGGCGCTGCACTGCGGGACGGAGCTGGGGGACCTGCGTGAGGCCGGTGACAAGCCGACCGTCCTCTTCGTGCCCGGGACCGGCCTCAAGGGCGAGGAGAACTACGCCTGGAACTACATGGCCGAGTTGAAGAAGAAGGGCTACCAGTCCTGTTGGGTGGATTCTCCCGGTCGCGGGCTCCGTGACATGCAGGAGTCCGTCGAGTACGTGGTGTACGCGACCCGCGCGATCCAGGAGGCCACCGGCCGGAAGGTCGATCTCGTCGGGCACAGCCAGGGCGGGCTCCTCACGGCGTGGGCCCTGCGCTTCTGGCCGGACCTGCCGGGGAAGGTCGACGACATGGTGACCCTGGGCTCCCCGTTCCAGGGGACCCGGCTGGCCTCACCCTGCCGCCCGATCGCCGAGGTGGCGGGCTGCCCGGCGTCGGTCCTGCAGTTCGCCCGCGACTCGAACTGGTCGAAGGCTCTCGGCGCCGACGGCACGCCCATGCCCGCAGGACCGTCGTACACCACGATTTATTCGTACGCCGACGAGTCCGTGGTGGCCGACGGGGAGGCGCCGTCGCTGCCGGGCGCCCACCGCATAGGCGTCCAGGACATCTGTCCGGGGCGGCCGTGGCCGACCCACATCGCCATGGTCGTCGACCAGGTCAGCTACGACCTGGTCGCCGACGCGATCGAGCACCCCGGTCCCGCCGACACGAGCCGCATCGACCGCGCGCACTGCGCCAAGCCGGTCATGCCGCTCAACAGCCAGGAGGCCGTCGACGCCCTGCCCGGCCTGCTGAACTTCCCGATCGAGCTGCTGATCCACAGCCAGCCGTGGGTCGACGAGGAGCCTCCGCTGCGCCCGTACGCGCGGTGAGAGCGGCTCAGGCGGCCAGCGCACCGGCGGCGCGCGGATAGTCGGCGAGTGTTCAGGCGGCGAGCGGGATGATCGTCCGGTACTTGCCGCCGGACGCCTGCCGCGGCGGCTCCTCGCCCCGTTCGACGGTTACGTTGTCGAGCTTGTTGTCGGCGAGGAGGTGGGTCAGCCCGTCGTGGGCCCGCTGCCACACGTGGTCCGCGTCGGCGCCGGGCGCCTGGACCACGCGGACGCGCAGGGTCGACGGCGCGGTCTGCTCGATCTGGAAGAGCTCGACTCCGGGCATGCGGTCGAAGAGGCTGCTGAAGGCGAGCGGGGCGAGGCTGACGTCGTCGCCCCGGCCGGAGGGGAAGGTGAGGATGTCGCCCGACCTGCCCTGGACCCGGATCGCGGGCGAGGGGGTGCCGCAGGGGCAGGGGTCGGGGCGGAGCATGACGCTGTCGCCCAGGTCGTAGCGGAGGAACGGCTGGACGCGGTTGGCGAGGTTGCTGATCAGGGTGGTGTGCGAGAACTCCCCCGGCGGGGTGGGCCGGTGGTCGGCGTCGACCGGTTCGAGCACGGCCCAGTCGTCGTTGACGTGGTACCAGCCCTCGGCGCAGCCGTGGCTGAGGTAGGTGCACTCGGTCGCGCTGTACATCGTGCGCACCTTGGCGCCGAAGGCCGCCGCGATGCGGTCGGTGTCGCTCTCGGTCATCGTCTCGCCCGCGGGCTCGACCAGCACCGGGTCGATGTGCAGCCGGCCCGCTTCCTGTTCGGCGGTGAGCAGCATGATCGTACTGGCGTAGCCGATCACGAACGCGGGGCGGTACTCGTTGAGTTCGGCGACCAGGCGCGACATCGGCTCGTGCACGGAGAAGGCGCGGACGAGCTTGCTGCGCGCTCCGCCGTCCTGGCGCAGGCGGGAGTATCCGGCGAAGCCGACGTAATGTCCCTCGGTGGCGACGAGTTGGGCGAAGCGGCCGCCGTGGACGACGGCCCGGGCGATGCCGAGGGGGCCGAGCCAGGAGGCGAGCACCCGGGAGGAGACGGCGGAGGACACGTTCATGTACCGGTCGTCGAGCACGAACAGGCCGCGCCTGCCGCTGGTGCCCGACGTGGTGGCCACCAGATAGCGGCCGAGGAAGCGCCGCCCGATCAGCTCGGGGTCGTCGGTGAACGCGCGGACCTTCTCGAAGGTGATGTCGCGGTCCGTCGGCCAGTCGTCGAAGTGGTCCATCAGCTGCTTCTTGTCCGTGACCGGCAGCAGCGTCGGGTCCTCGATCCGCTCGGGCAGGCCGTGGTAGAGCTCTCGGTAGTACGGCGACGCCGAGCGGGCGTGGGCGACCAGGTCCGCCAGCCGGTCGGCTCGGCGCCGCGCGGTCCCCGCACTGCCCTCCTTGCGGGCCTTGCGGACGTCCCGCGTCAGCCACGCCATGCTCTCGCTCATCGTTCTGTGCTCCTTCCCACTTCACCCATGGCACGACGATCGCGGATGCACCACGGGCCAGGACGCCTTGAACGAGGCCAGTCACCCCAAAAGGTGACAACCCCGTCCCCGGAGCCTGTCAGAGCGAGTGGCCAACTGCCGCTGTTTCACACGCGGCGCCACAAGAAAACAACAAGCCACAATCGCGGTCGAGGCCAGCTCGACCGGCACCCCAGAGGGGAAAGGCGATCTTTTACCACCCATGACGGAAGGCTGGCAAATAGCGCAGGCCAACGGCCGGGGCCGCGAAGCAAACCAATGCAACGTAATAATCCCGCAAAGACCTCGGCGACAGTGGGCGGGGGACGGCGCCCGGAGGCCTCGTCAGGCCATCACGGCTGGCAGGGGTGCCAGTCACCGCCCAGGCGGCCCGTCGCACAAGCGGTGCGACGTTAAGCATTCATATTGAAATTTACTCCATCTTGGCCGCCGGGATTCGATCACGTAAGAATCGCGGAATAAAGGATGGGGAATGTCTGATTCCGCCCTGCTCCCCCGTTAGCGACGTTGCCGTTTAAACTTTGAGCTGCGCATGATCAGGAGCGGCTATGTGATGTGGCGACACACCGTTGTCAGCGTTCCTGGCGAAGGGAAAGATCTTGTCTGCCTTCCCCCCACCCGATATGTCGGACCCTTGGATACGTCGCTTCCGGCCCCGACCGGAAGCCGTCGTTCGCCTGGTCTGCTTCCCCCACGCGGGCGGCTCGGCCTCCTACTACCATCCCCTTGCGCAATCCCCCACTCTCCCGACCGACACCGAGGTCCTCGCGGTGCAGTACCCCGGGCGACAGGACCGCCGCAGAGAGCGGCTCCTGGACGACATCGGGGAACTCGCCGACCTCATCACCGATGCGCTCGGCCCCTTCGACGACCGCCCGTTGGCGTTCTTCGGCCACAGCATGGGCGCCGTCCTCGCCTACGAAGTCGCCCAGCGGCTCCGCGAGCACACGGGCAAGCAGCCCTGCCGGCTGTTCGTGTCGGGACGCCGCGCGCCGTCCCGCTTCCGGCGCGGCACCGTACACCTCCTCGACGACACCGAGTTGGCCGCCGAGCTGCGGCGGGCCGGTGGCACGGACCCGCGGTTCCTGGACGACGAGGAACTGCTCGCGGAGATCCTCCCGGTCGTCCGCAACGACTACCGGGCGGTCGAGCTGTACCGGTGGAACCCGTCGCCGCCGCTGTCCTGCCCCATCACCGCCCTGGTGGGCGACCGGGACCCGCAGGCGCCGCTGGACGAGGTCGAGGCCTGGCAGCAGCACACGGAAGGCCCCTTCGACCTCAAGGTCTTCGCCGGGGGCCACTTCTATCTGAACACGCACCAGCAGGGCGTCACGGAAGTCATCTCCAAGGCCCTGGCCGACAGTGCGCAGCAGCGTGCGACAGCAAGGGGGAACGCTCGGTGAGATACGAAATGCTGGGCCCGCTCCGCATCAAGGACGGAAACGACTACGCCACCATCAACGCCCAGAAGGTGGAGATCGTCCTCACCGTGCTCCTCATCCGCGCCGACCGGGTGGTCTCCCTGGAGCAGCTGATGCGGGAGATCTGGGGCGAGGACCTGCCGCGGCGCGCCACGGCGGGACTGCACGTGTACATCTCCCAGCTCCGCAAGTTCCTCAAGGTGCCCGGTTCGGCGGGCAACCCCGTCGAGACCCGTGCGCCGGGGTACGTCCTGCACAAGCGGGACGACGACCAGATCGATGCCCAGATCTTCCCCGAACTGGTCGACGTGGGGCGGTCGTTGCTCAGGGAGAAGCGGTTCGACGAGGCGGCCTCCTGTTTCGGGCAGGCACTCGCGCTGTGGCGCGGCCCGATCCTCGGGCAGGGCGGGAACGGTCCCGGCACCAACGGCCCGATCATCGACGGCTTCTCGACCTGGCTGACCGAGATCCGCCTGGAGTGTCAGGAGATGCTCGTCGAGTGCCAGCTCCAGCTCGGCCGGCACCGCGAGGCGGTGGGCATGCTCTACGCCCTCACCGCGGAGAACCCGATGTGCGAGGCGTTCTACCGCCAGCTGATGCTGGCGCTCTACCGCTCCGAGCGGCAGGCGGACGCGCTGAAGGTGTACCAGTCGGTGCGCAAGACGCTCAACGACGAGCTGGGGCTCGAACCCGGACGCCCGCTCCAGGAGCTGCAGCGGGCCATACTCGCGGGTGACATGCACCTGATGTCCCCACCGCCCTTGGCCCTGTCCGGTCGCTGACAGTCGTCGGCAGTCGCTGATCGGAGCGTCGTGAGGCGCACATGCGCAGAGGGAAGCGTATGTGCTCAGAAGGCGCAGTGCAGGTGCTTGATCCCTTCGATGAAGCTGGAGTCCAGCCTGCGGGGCTGCCCCACGGCATGGATCTGGGGCAGCGCCGCGAGCAGCTCCCGGTACAGGACGGTGATCTCCATACGGGCGAGGTGGGCCCCGAGGCAGACGTGCGGGCCCACCGCGCCGAACGTGACGTGCGCGTTCGTCCCGCGCGTGATGTCGAACCGGTACGGGTCAGGGAAGACGGATTCGTCCCGGTTGCCCGACCAGTAGAACAGGAAGATCCGATCGCCCCTGCGGAACCTGTGGCCGTTCATGTCGCAGTCGCGGGTGGCGACGCGCCGCATCCAGTTGATGGGCGTGGAGACCCTGAGGATCTCCTCGACCGCGTTCGGCGCGTGCGTGTCGAAGTCCGAGAGCAGCAGCTGCTTCTGCTCGGGATGCTCGGTCAGCAGTACCAGCGCGTGCGAGATGGCGTTGCGGGTGGTCTCCATCCCGGCGATGACGAGCAGGATGAAGAAGGAGACGAGTTCCTGCCGCGTCAACTGCTCACCGTCGGCCTGGACTTGCACGAGCTTGGTGATGAGGTCGTTGCCGGGGGCGGCGAGCCGTTCCGCGCGAAGGCCCGCGATGTAGTCGCCGAGTTCGCGTGACGCATCGATCACCGCGCGTTCGGAGTCCGCCCGGTCCGGCACGTAGTCCGGGTCGAGGGGGCCGACGATCGTGTTGGACCGGTCGAAGAGGAAGTCGTGGTCCTCCGCCGGGATGCCCATCATGTCGCTGAGCACGGCGATGGGCATCTCCGCGGCGACGGGCCTGATGAAGTCGCCGGGTCCCCGCGCGATGAGCTCGTCGATGATGCGGCGGGCGGTGCGGGTCGCCACGGCCTCGAACTCGGGGATCATGTTGCGGCCGAAGGAACGCGAGACGATGCGCCGCAGCCGCGAGTGTTCCGGGTTGTCCATGTTGATCATCGAGCCGTAGTACTCGTCCAGCTCGGGCGGCAGACCGATGATGGTGGTCGCGCCGTTCGAGGAGAAGTCCTGCGGGCGGCGGCTCACCTCCACGATGTCCGCGTACTTGACCAGCGCGTGGTAGCCGAACGTCCAGGGCACGCCGGGCATGTTCTGCCGGATGAACGCCGGCCGCGGCAGCCCGCGCATCTCCTCGAACAGCGCCACGCGTTCCGCGTGCGGCCGCGCCCAGAACGACGGGTCGACCAGGTCGGGGAATGTGGCGGCCGGCTTGCTATCCGTGATGGGCACGATGCCTCGCTTCGCGTTGTCCGGACCCGACGGTCAGGCCCACCGGCCGCACGGGCACGGCACGGGCGACGCCGCTGATCAGGGCGTGACGGCCTGACACCGGCACACCCTGGCAGGCACCGCTTAAGCGCCCCTAAGAAAGCCCCTGTTCCCTGGGCCCGAGCCTCCGACCAGTGCGGACGCCCATGGCAGCGAGCGGTACACAGCCGAGTATTAGGAGGGCTTTAGCGCCGTCGACGAGTCTGCGGTCTGTTCTCGCGGAGAGGGGCGGTTGTCACCGGGATGGCGCACACCGAAGAGAAACTTCTGGAATACCTCAAGCGTGTCACCGCGGACCTGCGTCAGACGGAACGCCGGCTGCAGGACGTCGAGTCGGCGGGCCACGAACCGGTCGCGGTCATCGGCATGGCCTGCCGGCTGCCCGGCGGAGTCCGGTCTCCCGAAGAGTTCTGGGAGCTGGTCTCCACCGGCGGCGACGCCGTCGCGCCCCTGCCCGGCAACCGCAACTGGGACCTCGACTCCCTCTACGACCCGGACCCCGAGAGCACCGGCACCAGTTACGTCCGGGAAGGCGGCTTCGTCTACGACGCCGGTGACTTCGACCCCACCTTCTTCGGCATCGGACCCACCGAGGCCGCGGCCATGGCGCCGCAGCAGCGGCTCGCCCTGGAGACGGCGTGGGAGGCGATCGAGCGGGCCGGCATCGACCCCCTCAGCCTCCGCTCCAGCGACACCAGCACCTTCATCGGCTGCGACGGACTCGACTACGCCCTCGGCGCGTCCGAGGTCCCCGAGGGCACCGCCGGATACTTCACCATCGGCAACTCCGGCAGCGTCACCTCCGGCCGCGTCGCCTACACCCTGGGCCTCGAAGGCCCCGCGGTGACGGTCGACACGGCGTGCTCCTCGTCGCTGGTCTCCCTCCACCTCGCCACCCAGGCCCTGCGCACACAGGAGTGTTCGCTGGCCCTGGCGGGCGGCACGTACGTGATGTCGTCGCCCGCGCCGCTGATCGGCTTCAGCGAACTGCGCGGCTTGGCCCCCGACGGACGGTGCAAGCCGTTCTCGGCGAGCAGCGACGGCATGGGCATGGCGGAGGGCACGGGGGTGGTGCTCCTTGAGCGTCTCTCCGACGCCCGCAGGAAGGGCCACAAGGTCCTCGCGGTGATCCGGGGTTCGGCGATCAACCAGGACGGCGCGAGCAATGGCCTGACCGCCCCCAACGGCCCCGCCCAGGAACGCGTCATCCGCGCCGCCCTCGCCAACGCCCGCCTCACCCCCGAGGACATCGACGCCGTGGAGGCGCACGGCACCGGCACCACGCTCGGCGACCCCATCGAGGCCGGGGCTCTCATCTCCGCCTACGGCCGGGAACGGCCGGAGGACCGGCCGCTGTGGGTGGGAGCGGTGAAGTCCAACATCGGCCACACGCAGATCGCCGCGGGCGTGGCCGGTGTCATCAAGATGGTCCTGGCCCTGCGGCACGACCTGCTGCCCGCCATCCTGCACGTCGACGCCCCCTCGCCCCACGTGGAGTGGGACGGCAGCGGGCTGCGCCTGCTCACCGACCCGGTGAAGTGGCCCCGGGGCGAGCGCCCCCGCCGGGCGGGGGTGTCCTCGTTCGGCTTCTCGGGGACGAACGCGCATCTGATCCTGGAGGAGGCGCCGCCGGAGGAGGAGGACGTGCCGGGCCCCGTGGCCGAGGAGCCGGGTGGGGTCGTTCCGTGGGTGGTCTCCGGGCGGACGCCGGACGCGCTGCGTGCACAGGCGCGGCGACTGGGCGAGTTCGCGGCCGGGCCGGCGGATGCGTCGGCGGCTGATGTGGGCTGGTCGTTGACCACGACCCGGTCGGTGTTCGAGCACCGGGCTGTGGTGGTGGGGCGTGATCGGGATGCGTTGACGGCCGGTCTGGGGGCGTTGGCTGCGGGTGAGGCTTCGGCGGGTGTGGTGGCCGGGGTTGCTGGTGATGTGGGTCCTGGGCCGGTGTTGGTGTTTCCGGGGCAGGGGTCGCAGTGGGTGGGCATGGGTGCCCAGCTCCTTGACGAGTCGCCCGTCTTCGCGGCGCGGATCGCGGAGTGTGAGCGGGCGCTGTCGGCGCATGTGGACTGGTCGCTGAGTGATGTCCTGCGCGGGGACGGGAGTGAGCTGTCCCGGGTGGAAGTCGTGCAGCCGGTGCTGTGGGCGGTCATGGTCTCGCTGGCTGCCGTCTGGGCCGACTATGGCGTCACTCCGGCCGCTGTGATCGGGCACTCGCAGGGCGAGATGGCCGCTGCCTGCGTCGCGGGGGCACTCTCGCTGGAGGATGCGGCGCGGATCGTGGCCGTACGCAGTGAGGCGCTGCGTCAGCTGCAAGGGCACGGCGACATGGCCTCGCTCAGCACCGGTGCCGAGCAGGCCGCGGAGTTGATCGGCGACCGGCCGGGCGTGGTCGTCGCGGCGGTCAACGGGCCGTCGTCGACCGTGATTTCGGGGCCGCCTGAGCATGTGGCAGCGGTCGTCGCCGATGCGGAGGCGCAAGGGCTCAGGGCCCGCGTCATCGACGTCGGATATGCCTCGCACGGCCCCCAGATCGACAAGCTGCACGACCTGCTGACGGAGCGTCTGGCCGACATCCGGCCAGCGACCACGGACGTGGCCTTCTATTCAACGGTCACCGCCGAGCGCCTGACGGACACCACCGCCCTGGACACGGATTACTGGGTCACCAACCTCCGCCAGCCCGTCCGCTTCGCCGACACCATCGAAGCCCTGCTGGCCGACGGCTATCGCCTGTTCATCGAGGCCAGCGCCCACCCCGTGCTGGGCCTGGGCATGGAAGAAACCATCGAGCAGGCGGACATCCCCGCCACCGTCGTCCCCACCCTCCGCCGTGACCACGGCGACACCACCCAGCTCACCCGCGCCGCAGCCCACGCCTTCACCGCCGGCGCCCACGTCGACTGGCGGCGCTGGTTCCCGGCCGACCCCACCCCTCGCACCGTCGACCTCCCCACCTACGCCTTCCAGCGTCAGCACTACTGGCTCGAACGTTCCGCGTCCGCCTCGGGAGCCGCCAGCGGTGAGCAGAGTGCGGCCGAGGCCCAGCTGTGGCACGCCGTCGAGGAGCTCGACCTCGGGCTGCTGGCCGAGACGCTGGGGTCAGAGGAGGGCAGCGAGGAGGCCGTCCGGGCGCTGGAGCCCGCGCTGCCGGTGCTCAAGGGCTGGCGGCGTCGGCACCAGGACCAGGCGACCATCGACTCCTGGCGGTACCGCGTCACGTGGAAACAGCGGTCCGACGGGCCCGCACCGGAACTCGGCGGCGACTGGCTGCTGTTCGTCCCTGCCGACAAGGCGGAGCACCCCGCCGTACGAGCCACCGCCGAGGCGTTGAGCGAGCACGGGGCGGCCGCCGTCCGGCTGCATCCGGTCGAGACCGGCCGGGCGGGACGTGAGGAGCTGGCCGCGGTGGACACGGCCGGTCATGCCGGAATCGTCAATCTGCTGGCGCTGGACGAGGAGCCGCACCCCGAGCACCCGGCCGTGCCCGCGGGGCTCGCCGCGACGACCGCTCTCCTCCAGGCCCTCGGCGACAACGGCACGACCGCACCCCTGCACACCGTCACGCAGGGTGCCGTGTCGACGGGCGCCACCGACCCACTCACCCACCCCCTCCAGGCTCACGTCTGGGGGCTCGGCCGCGTCGCCGCCCTCGAACACCCGCGCCTCTGGGCCGGACTCGTCGACCTCCCCGCTCGTATCGACCGCCACACCCTCCCCCGCCTCGCCGCTGCTCTCCTCCCCCAGGACGAGGACCAGACCGCCGTCCGCCCCACCGGAATCCACCATCGGCGCCTCACGCACGCCGTCGGAAGCACTCAGAATCCCGTGCACAGCGAGGCCACCTGGCGGCCGCGGGGCACCACCCTGATCACCGGTGGGACCGGCGGTATCGGTGCCGTCCTCGCCCGTTGGCTGGCCCGGCAGGGCGCCCCCCGTCTTCACCTCACCAGCCGCCGCGGGCCCGACGCGCCCGGCGCCCGGGAACTCGCCGCCGAGCTCGACGGGCTCGGCACCACCGTCACCATCACCGCCTGCGACGTCAGCGACCCCCGGCAACTGAGCGGCCTCATCGACGACATACCGGCCGAGCATCCCCTCACAGCCGTCATCCACGCGGCGGGCATGACCGATCTGACCGCGATCGGTGATCTGACGACCGCGCGCCTCGGCGAGGTGCTGGGGTCGAAGTCCGACGCGGCCTGGAACCTGCACGAGTTGACGCGCGACCTGGACCTTTCGGCGTTCGTGATGTTCTCGTCGGGCGCCGGCGTGTGGGGCAGTGGCCAGCAGGGCGCCTATGGTGCGGCCAACCACTTCCTCGACGCCCTCGCCGAGCACCGCCGCGCCCAGGGCCTGCCCGCCACCTCCATCGCCTGGGGGCCCTGGGCCGAGGCGGGCATGTCCGCCGACCCGGAGTCACTGACGTACTTCAAGCGCTTCGGTCTGCTCCCGATCGCTCCGGACCTGTGCGTCAAGGCGCTGCACCAGGCGGTCGACGCGGGTGACGCCACGCTGACCGTGGCGAACTTCGACTGGGCGAAGTTCACGCCGACGTTCACCGCGCAGCGGCCCAGTCCGTTCCTCGACGACCTTCCGGAGAACCAGCGGGAGGCCGAGCAGACGGGGTCCGCCGCCGAGACGAGCGCGTTCCGCGAGGAGCTGGCGAAGACGCCCGCGTCGCAGCGGCTCGGCTTCCTGGTCCAGCAGGTCCGGACGTACGCGGCCGCCACGCTCGGCCGCACGGTGGAGGACATTCCCGCCGCGAAGCCGTTCCAGGAGCTGGGCTTCGACTCGCTCACCGCGGTCCAGCTGCGCAACCAGCTCAACACCACGACCGGACTCTCGCTCCCCGCCACCGTGATCTTCGACCATCCCACGTCCGAGGCCCTCGCCACGCACTTGCGCGGACAGCTCGGCGACGGCGCCGAGGCCGCAGGTGAGGGCGACGTGCTCGCGGCGCTCGACAAGTGGGACACGGCGTTCGGCGCGGCCGAGGTGGACGAGGCGGCTCGGCGCCGCATCGTGGGCCGGCTGCAGGTCCTGGTGTCGAAGTGGAGTCCGGCGCAGGACGGGCCGGAAGGCACCGATTCGGCCCATGCCGATCTGGAGGCGGCGAGCGCGGACGACATCTTCGACCTCATCTCCAGCGAGTTCGGGAAGTCCTGAGCAGCCATCAGTCCTGAGCGCGATGGGCCCCGGCCACACCGGCCCCCTTGCCCTCCCCCAACCTCATACGCCCCGATCACCACGTAGCGCCAAGGAGCCTGGGTCAGATGTCGAACGAGGAGAAGCTTCTCGATCACCTCAAGTGGGTCACCGCGGAGCTGCGCGAGGCCCGGCAACGGCTCCACGACAAGGAATCGACCGAGCCGGTCGCCATCGTCGGCATGGCCTGCCGTTACCCGGGCGGCGCCCGGTCGGCGGAGGACCTCTGGGAGCTCGTGCGCGACGGGGGTGACGCGGTCGCGGGGTTCCCCGACGACCGGGGCTGGGACCTGGAGTCGCTGTATCACCCGGATCCGGAGCATCCGGCCACCAGCTATGTGCGGGACGGCGCCTTCCTGTACGACGCCGGCCACTTCGACGCCGAGTTCTTCGGCATCAGCCCGCGCGAGGCCACGGCGATGGACCCGCAGCAGCGGCTGCTCCTGGAGACCGCGTGGGAGGCGATCGAGCACGCGGGCATGAACCCGCACGCGCTGAAGGGCAGCGACACCGGCGTCTTCACCGGAGTGAGCGCCCACGACTACCTGACGCTGATCAGCCAGACGGCCAGCGACGTCGAGGGGTACATCGGCACCGGGAACCTCGGCAGTGTGGTGTCGGGCCGGATCTCCTACACGCTGGGGCTCGAAGGTCCCGCGGTCACCGTCGACACGGCGTGCTCGTCGTCCCTGGTGGCGATCCACCTCGCCAGTCAGGCGCTGCGGCAGGGCGAGTGCTCGCTCGCGCTTGCGGGCGGTTCGACGGTGATGGCGACGCCGGGTTCGTTCACCGAGTTCTCCCGGCAGCGGGGGCTCGCGCCCGACGGGCGGTGCAAGCCGTTCGCGGCCGCCGCCGACGGCACCGGCTGGGGCGAGGGCGCCGGGGTGGTGGTGCTGGAGCTGCTCTCCGAAGCGCGCCGCCGCGGCCACAAGGTCCTTGCGGTGGTACGGGGTTCGGCCACCAACCAGGACGGTACGAGCAACGGGCTCGCCGCCCCCAACGGCCCCTCCCAGGAACGCGTCATCCGCGCCGCCCTCGCCAACGCACGCCTCTCCGCCGAGGACATCGACGCCGTGGAGGCCCACGGCACCGGCACCACGCTCGGCGACCCCATCGAGGCGCAGGCCCTGATCGCCACGTACGGCCAGGGGCGTCCGGAGGACCGTCCGCTCTGGCTCGGCTCGGTGAAATCCAACATCGGTCACACGCAGGCCGCCGCCGGTGTCGCGGGCGTCATCAAGATGGTCATGGCGATGCGCAACGGTCTCCTCCCGACCTCCCTGCACATCGACGCCCCGTCACCGCACGTCCAGTGGGAACAGGGCAGCGTACGACTGCTCTCCGAGCCCGTGGACTGGCCGGCGGAGCGCACGCGGCGGGCAGGCATCTCGGCGTTCGGGATCTCCGGGACGAACGCGCATCTGATTCTGGAGGAGGCACCGCCGGAGGAGGACGTGCCGGGCTCCGTGGTCGAGGAGCCGGGTGGGGTCGTGCCGTGGGTGGTGTCCGGGCGGACTCCGGACGCGCTGCGTGAACAGGCGCGGCGGCTCGCCGAGTTCGTGGTCGGGGCCGGGGATGCGTCGGCGGCCGAGGTGGGCTGGTCGCTGGCCACGACACGCGCCTTGTTCGATCAGCGGGCCGTGGTCGTGGGGCGGGACTTGGCTCAGGCCGGTGCCGGCCTGGAGGCATTGGCTGCGGGTGAGGCGTCGGCGGATGTGGTGGCCGGGGTGGCCGGCGATGTGGGTCCTGGGCCGGTGTTGGTGTTTCCGGGGCAGGGGTCGCAGTGGGTGGGCATGGGTGCCCAACTTCTTGACGAGTCCCCCGTCTTCGCGGCGCGGATCGCGGAGTGTGAGCGGGCGCTGTCGGCGCATGTGGACTGGTCGCTGAGTGATGTCCTGCGCGGGGACGGGAGTGAGCTGTCCCGGGTCGAGGTCGTGCAGCCCGTGCTGTGGGCGGTGATGGTCTCGCTGGCTGCCGTCTGGGCCGACTATGGCGTCACTCCGGCTGCCGTGATCGGGCACTCGCAGGGTGAGATGGCTGCCGCGTGCGTCGCGGGGGCCCTGTCACTGGAGGATGCGGCGCGCATCGTAGCCGTACGCAGTGACGCGCTTCGTCAGCTGCAAGGGCACGGCGACATGGCCTCGCTCAGCACCGGTGCCGAGCAGGCCACTGATCTGATCGGCGACCGGCCGGGCGTGGTCGTCGCAGCGGTCAACGGGCCGTCCTCGACGGTGATTTCGGGGCCGCCTGAGCATGTGGCAGCCGTCGTCGCCGAGGCGGAGGCGCAGGGGCTCAGGGCCCGGGTCATCGACGTCGGGTACGCCTCGCACGGCCCCCAGATCGACCAGCTCCACGACCTCCTCACCGACCGGCTCGCCGACATCCGGCCGACCACCACCGACGTGGCCTTCTACTCGACCGTCACTGCCGCGCGCCTGGCCGACACCACCGCCCTCGACACCGCCTACTGGGTCACCAACCTCCGCCAGCCCGTCCGCTTCGCCGACACCATCGAAGCGCTGCTGGCCGACGGCTACCGCCTGTTCATCGAGGCCAGCCCCCACCCCGTCCTCAACCTCGGCATCCAGGAGACCATCGAGCAGCAGGCCGGTGCCGCGGGGACGGCCGTCACCATCCCCACCCTGCGTCGCGACCACGGTGACACCACCCAGCTCACCCGCGCCGCAGCGCACGCCTTCACCGCCGGCGCCCCCGTCGACTGGCGGCGCTGGTTCCCGGCCGACCCCACTCCCCGTACGGTCGACCTGCCCACCTACGCCTTCCAGCACAAGCACTACTGGGTGGAGCCGCCCGCGGCGGTCGCAGCCGTGGGTGGTGGGCACGATCCGGTCGAGGCCCGGGTGTGGCAGGCGATCGAGGACCTGGACATCGACGCCCTCGCCGGCAGCCTGGAGATCGAGGGGCAGGCGGAGAGCGTCGGAGCGCTGGAGTCCGCACTGCCTGTCCTCTCGGCCTGGCGGCGTCGGCACCGCGAGCAGTCCACCGTCGACTCCTGGCGTTATCAGGTCACTTGGAAGCATCTACCCGATGTGCCGGCGCCGGAGCTCAGCGGGGCCTGGCTGCTGCTCGTGCCCGCCGCGCACGCCGACCACCCGGCCGTCCTCGCGACCGCGCAGACGCTGACCGCCCATGGTGGCGAGGTGCGACGCCACGTGGTCGACACGCGTGCCGTGGAGCGTACGGAGTTGGCGCAGGAGCTGCGTGTCCTGATGGACGGGGCCGCGTTTGCCGGGGTCGTCAATCTGCTGGCCCTGGACGAGGAGCCGCATCCGGAGCACTCGGCCGTGCCCGCGGGGCTCGCCGCGACGACCGCTCTCGTCCAGGCCCTCGGGGACAACGGCGCAGACATCGCCGTACGCACTCTCACGCAGGGGGCTGTTTCCACGAGCGCCGGCGACGCCCTCACCCATCCGGTGCAGGCTCAGGTGTGGGGACTGGGGCGCGTCGCTGCGCTGGAGTATCCGCGGCTGTGGGGCGGGCTCGTCGACCTGCCCGCTCGTATCGACCATCAGACGCTGACCCGGCTGGCCGCCGCGCTGGTTCCGCAGGACGAGGACCAGATCTCCATCCGGCCGTCCGGCGTCCATGCCCGTCGCCTTGCACACGCGCCCGCCAACACGGTCGGCAGCGGGCTTGGTTGGCGGCCCGACGGCACCACTCTCATCACCGGCGGGACCGGCGGCATCGGCGCCGTCCTCGCGCGGTGGCTCGCCCGTGCGGGCGCCCCGCACCTCCTCCTGACCAGCCGCCGCGGCCCCGACGCCCCCGGAGCACAGGAACTCGCCGCGGAACTGACGGAGTTGGGGGCCGCCGTCACCGTCACCGCCTGCGACGTCGGCGACCGCGAGCAGGTGCGACGCCTCATCGACGATGTCCCAGCCGAGCACCCGTTGACCGCCGTCATCCACGCGGCCGGCGTGCCGAACTACATAGGCCTCGGCGACGTGTCGGGTGCCGAGCTGGACGAGGTGCTGCGTCCGAAGGCGCTCGCCGCCCACCATCTGCATGAACTAACACGGGAGTTGCCGCTCTCGGCGTTCGTGATGTTCTCGTCGGGCGCCGGCGTGTGGGGCAGCGGCCAGCAGGGCGCCTATGGTGCGGCCAACCACTTCCTCGACGCCCTTGCCGAGCACCGCCGCGCCGAGGGTCTGCCCGCCACCTCCATCGCCTGGGGGCCTTGGGCCGAGGCGGGCATGGCGGCGGACCAGGCCGCGTTGACGTTCTTCAGCCGCTTCGGCCTGCACCCGCTCAGCCCGGAACTGTGCGTCAAGGCGCTGCAACAGGCCCTGGACGTGGGTGAGACGACACTGACCGTGGCGAACTTCGACTGGGCGCAGTTCACGTCGACGTTCACCGCGCAGCGGCCCAGCCCGCTCCTCGCCGACCTGCCCGAGAACCGGCGGGCCAGCGCACCCACGGCACAGGAAGACGCCACGGAGGCATCGTCGCTCCAGCAGGAGCTGACGGAGGCGAAGCCGGCGCAGCAGCGGCAGTTGCTGCTGCAGCACGTGCGCTCCCAGGCGGCGGCCACGCTGGGGCACTCGGACGTCGACGCGGTGCCCGCCACCAAGCCGTTCCAGGAGCTGGGCTTCGACTCGCTGACGGCGGTGGAGCTGCGCAACAGGCTGAACAAGAGCACCGGCCTGACACTGCCGACCACGGTCGTCTTCGACCACCCCACCCCGGACGCGCTCACCGACGTCCTGCGGGCCGAGCTGTCCGGTGACGCGGCGGCCTCCGCCGACCCGGTGCGGGCGGCCGGGGCCTCCGGAGGCGCCGCCGACGACGAGCCGATCGCGATCGTCGGCATGGCCTGCCGCTATCCGGGCGACGTCCGCTCCGCCGAGGAGCTGTGGGATCTGGTCGCGGCCGGCAAGGACGCCATGGGGGCCTTCCCCGACGACCGGGGCTGGGACCTGGAGACGCTGTACGACCCGGACCCGGAGAGCCGCGGCACCAGCTATGTGCGCGAAGGCGGGTTCCTCTACGACGCGGGCGACTTCGACGCCGGATTCTTCGGCATCAGCCCCCGCGAGGCCGTCGCGATGGACCCGCAGCAGCGGCTGCTCCTGGAGACCGCGTGGGAGGCGATCGAGCGCGCGGGCCTCGACCGGGAGACCCTCAAGGGCAGTGACGCCGGGGTGTTCACGGGCCTGACCATCTTCGACTACCTCGCGCTCGTCGGTGAACAGCCCACCGAGGTCGAGGGCTACATCGGCACCGGGAACCTCGGTTGTGTCGCCTCCGGCCGGGTGTCGTACGTACTCGGCCTCGAAGGCCCCGCCATGACGATCGACACCGGCTGCTCGTCGTCCCTGGTGGCGATCCACCAGGCGGCGCACGCGCTGCGCCAGGGCGAGTGCTCGCTCGCTCTCGCGGGCGGCGCGACGGTGATGGCCACGCCGGGCTCGTTCGTCGAGTTCTCGCTGCAGCGCGGGCTCGCCAAGGACGGCCGGTGCAAGCCGTTCGCGGCCGCCGCCGACGGCACCGGCTGGGCCGAGGGAGTCGGCCTGGTCGTGCTCGAACGGCTCTCGGAGGCACGGCGCAACGGCCACAACGTCCTGGCGGTGATCCGGGGCTCGGCCATCAACCAGGACGGCACGAGCAACGGGCTCACGGCACCCAACGGGCAGGCGCAGCAGCGGGTGATCCGGCAGGCACTCGCCAACGCACGGCTCTCCGCCGAGGACGTCGACGCCGTGGAGGCGCACGGCACCGGCACCATGCTGGGCGACCCCATCGAGGCCAGCGCGCTCGTCGCCACCTACGGCAAGGAGCGGCCCGCGGACCGGCCGCTGTGGCTCGGCTCGATCAAGTCGAACATCGGGCACGCACAGGCGTCGGCCGGTGTCGCCGGTGTGATCAAGATGGTCATGGCGCTGCGCAACGAACAGCTGCCCGCCTCCCTGCACATCGACGCGCCCACGCCGCACGTGGACTGGGACGGCAGTGGCGTCCGCCTGCTGTCCGAACCGGTCGCCTGGCCGCGCGGCGAACGCCCGCGCCGCGCCGGGGTGTCCGCCTTCGGCATCTCCGGCACCAACGCGCACCTCATCCTCGAACAGGCCCCGGACGCTCCGGAGCCCGTGACCACTCCGGCGGAGGACGCCGCGGCGCCGGCCGGAGTGGTGCCCTGGGTGGTGTCGGCGCGCGGCGAGGAGGCGCTGCGGGCCCAGGCCCGCCTGCTGGCCGACCGCGCCACCGCCGACCCGCGGCTCGCGTCGCCGCTGGACGTGGGCTGGTCCCTGGTCAAGACCCGGTCGGTGTTCGAGAACCGAGCCGTCGTCGTGGGCAAGGACCGCGAGACTCTCCTCGCCGGGCTACGGTCCCTGGCGGCGGGCGAGCCGTCACCGGACGTCGTCGAGGGCGCCGTACAGGGCGCCTCCGGCGCGGGTCCGGTGTTGGTGTTCCCGGGGCAGGGGTCGCAGTGGGTGGGCATGGGTGCCCAGCTCCTTGACGAGTCGCCCGTCTTCGCGGCTCGGATCGCGGAGTGTGAGCGGGCGCTGTCGGCGCATGTGGACTGGTCGCTGAGTGCAGTGTTGCGCGGGGACGGGAGTGAGCTGTCCCGGGTCGAGGTCGTGCAGCCCGTGCTGTGGGCGGTGATGGTCTCGCTGGCTGCGGTGTGGGCCGATTACGGCATCACCCCGGCTGCCGTCATCGGGCACTCGCAGGGCGAGATGGCCGCCGCGTGTGTGGCGGGGGCGCTGTCACTGGAGGATGCGGCGCGCATCGTGGCCGTACGCAGTGACGCGCTCCGGCAGCTGATGGGGCAGGGCGACATGGCGTCGTTGGGCACCGGCTCGGAGCAGGCGGCTGAGCTCATCGGTGATCGGCCCGGCGTGTGTGTCGCAGCCGTCAACGGGCCCTCCTCTACGGTCATTTCAGGGCCGCCGGAGCATGTGGCAGCGGTCGTCGCAGACGCGGAGGCACGTGGTCTGCGCGCCCGTGTCATCGACGTCGGGTACGCCTCTCATGGCCCCCAGATCGACCAGCTCCACGACCTCCTGGCCGAACGCCTCGCCGACATCCGGCCTACGAACACGGACGTCGCCTTCTACTCGACGGTCACCGCCGAACGCCTCGACGACACCACTGCCCTCGACACCGACTACTGGGTCACCAACCTCCGCCAGCCCGTCCGCTTCGCCGACACCATCGAAGCGCTGCTGGCCGACGGCTACCGCCTGTTCATCGAGGCCAGTCCCCACCCCGTCCTCAACCTCGGCATGGAGGAGACCATCGAGCGGGCCGACATGCCCGCCACGGTCGTGCCCACCCTGCGCCGCGACCACGGCGACGCCGCGCAGCTCACCCGCGCCGCCGCCCAGGCCTTCGGCGCGGGGGCGGAGGTCGACTGGACGGGCTGGTTCCCGGCCGTGCCGCTGCCTCGGGTGGTGGATCTGCCGACGTACGCCTTCCAGCGGGAGCGATTCTGGCTGGAGGGGCGCAGGGGGCTCGCCGGGGACCCGGCGGGGCTCGGGCTCGCGTCCGCGGGGCATCCGCTGCTCGGGGCCGCCGTGGAACTCGCGGACGGCGGCAGTCACCTGCTGACCGGCCGGATCTCTCCGCGGGACCAGGCGTGGCTGGCCGAGCACCGGGTCATGGACACGGTGCTGCTGCCCGGTTCGGCGTTCGTGGAGCTCGCGCTGCAGGCCGCGGTGCGGGCCGGCTGCGCGGAGGTGGCGGAGCTGACGCTGCACACTCCGCTCGCCTTCGGGGACGAGGGTGCGGGCGCGGTCGACGTGCAGGTGGCGGTCGGTTCCGTGGCCGAGGACGGGCGGCGTCCCGTGACCGTCCATTCGCGGCCCACGGGTGAGGGCGAGGAGGCCGTGTGGACCCGGCATGCCGCGGGCGTGGTCGCTCCCCCGGGTCCCGACGCCGGGGACGCCTCGTTCGGCGGGACGTGGCCGCCGCCGGGCGCCACACCGGTCGGCGGGCAGGACCCGTACGGGGAACTCGCTTCGTACGGCTATGACTTCGGGCCCGGCTCGCAGGGACTGGTGAGCGCGTGGCGGCTCGGGGGCGACCTTTTCGCCGAGGTGGCGCTGCCCGAGACGGAGAGCGGCAGGGCCGACCGCTACCAGCTGCACCCGGTGCTGCTCGACGCCACGCTGCACGCGCTGATCCTGGACGCGGTCACGTCGTCCGCCGACACCGACCAAGTGCTGCTGCCGTTCTCCTGGAGCGGGTTGCGGGTGCACGCGCCGGGCGCTGAGAAGTTGCGGGTACGTATCGCACGCACCGCGCCCGACCAGCTGGCCCTCACGGCCGTGGACGGGGGCGGAGGCGGGGAGCCGGTTCTCACGCTGGAGTCGCTCACGGTACGGCCGGTGGCCGCCCACCAGATCGCGGGCGCCCGCGCGGCGGACCGTGACGCGCTCTTCCGGCTCGTGTGGACGGAGGTCACCGCGCGGGCCGAGGAGACGGGCGGCGGCACCCCGCGTGCCGCGGTCCTCGCGCCGGTCGAGGGTGGCCCGATGGACGGTACGTCGGCCGGTGCGCTGGCCGACGCCTTGTCCGATGCGCTGGCCGCCGGCCCCGTGTGGGACACGTTCGGTGCGCTCCGGGACGGAGTGGCGGCCGGGGGCCAAGCGCCCGATGTCGTGCTCGCCGTGTGTGCCGCGCCCGGTGCAGGTGCCGGGGCCGTTGCGGATGTGGATCGCAGAGGCGGCGACGCGGCCGGGTACGCGCGGCTGGCCACCGTGTCCCTTCTGTCACTGCTCAAGGAGTGGGTGGACGACCCGGCGTTCGCGGCGACCCGTCTCGTCGTCGTCACCCGGGGCGCGGTCGCCGCGCGGCCGGGTGAGACCGCCGGTGATCTGGCGGGCGCGTCGCTGTGGGGTCTGGTGCGCAGCGCGCAGGCCGAGAACCCCGGTCGCCTCACGCTGCTCGACGTGGACGGACTGGAGTCTTCTCCGGCCGTGCTGACCGGCGTACTGGCTTCCGGTGAACCGGAATTGGCGCTGCGTGACGGGCGCGCCTACGTGCCACGGCTCGTGCGCGACGACGCGTCGGTGCGGCTGGTGCCGCCGGTCGGATCGCTCACGTGGCGGCTGGCTCGGGGCCAAGAGGCGGGTGGCGGACAGCAGTTGTCCCTCGTCGACGCTCCCGAGGCCGGGCGGGCGCTGGAGCCGCACGAGGTGCGGGTGGCGGTGCGGGCCGCGGCGCCGGGGCCGCTCACGGCGGGCCAGGTCGAGGGTGCCGGTGTGGTGACGGAGGTCGGCGGCGAGGTCGGTTCGGTGGCCGTGGGCGACCGGGTGATGGGGTTGTTCGACGTGGTGGGCCCGGTGGCCGTCACCGATGCCGCGCTGCTCATGCCGGTTCCGACGGGCTGGAGTTGGGCGCAGGCGGCCGGGTCCCTGGGGGCCTATGTGTCCGCGTACCACGTGCTGTCGGATGTCGTGGCGCCGCGCGGCGGCGAGACTCTGCTCGTCGGGGAGGAAATCGGTTCCGTCGGCCGTGCCGTGCTGCGTCTTGCTCTTGCCGGGCGGTGGCGGGTCGAGGCCGTGGACGGTGCGGCGACGGCGGACGGTTCGGGCCCCGAGCGCGCGGTCGACGTCACCCTCCGCCACGAGGGGGCCCTGGTGGTCCACCGTGCGGGCGGTCGTCCGGACGAGGAGCAGGCTGTCGTGCCGCCCGAGCCCGGGCGCGTACGGGAAATCCTCGCGGAGCTGACAGAGCTGACGGAGCTGACCGAGCTTGCCGAGATCACGGAGTCGGCGGAGTCCGGGCTGCCCGCGGAACGGGGTGGCAGCCGTGCTCTGACGCCGCTCGACATCACCGTGTGGGACATTCGGCAGGCGCCCGCCGCGATGGCGGCCCCGCCCTCGGCGGGCACGACCGTGTTCTCGCTGCCTCCCGCCTTCGACCCCGAGGGCACCGTGCTGATCACCGGCGGCACCGGAGCACTCGGCTCGCTGACGGCCCGTCACCTGGTGGAGCGGTACGGAGCCAGGCACCTGTTGCTGTCCAGCAGGCGGGGAGCCGACGCGCCGGGCGCACTCGAACTGGCCGCCGACCTCTCCGCGCTCGGCGCGCGAGTCACCTTCGCCGCGTGCGATCCGGGCGACCGGGACGAAGCCGCCGCCCTCCTCGCGACGGTGCCCGCGGACCACCCGCTGACCGCCGTCTTCCACTGCGCGGGCACCGTGAACGACGCGGTGGTGCAGAACCTCACGGCCGAGCAGGTCGAGGAGGTGATGCGCGTGAAGGCGGACGCCGCATGGCACCTGCACGAGCTGACGCGGGACGCGGACCTGTCCGCGTTCGTCCTGTACTCCTCGGTCGCCGGGCTGCTCGGCGGCCCCGGCCAGGGCAGCTACACGGCCGCCAACGCCTTCCTGGACGCGTTGGCCCGGCACCGGCACGACGGCGGCGCGGCGGCGACCTCCCTGGCGTGGGGCTACTGGGAGCTGGCGAGCGGCATGTCGGGACGGCTCACCGACGCCGACCGGGCGCGCCACGCCCGCGCCGGCGTGGTCGGGCTCGGCGCCGACGAGGGCCTCGCCCTCCTCGACGCGGCGTGGGCCGGCGGACAGCCCCTGTACGCGCCGGTCCGTCTCGACCTGGCCCGGATGCGTCGGCAGGCCCAGAGCCACCCCGCACCGGCGCTGCTGCGCGACCTGGTGCGCGGGGGGAGCAGGAGCGGCGGCGGTGCCGTGTCGGCGGGGGCGGCCGCGCTGCTCAAGTCGCTCGGCGCGATGTCCGACCCCGAGCGGGAGGAGGCGCTGCTCGACCTGGTGTGCACCCACATCGCGGCCGTCCTCGGCTACGACGCGGCGACACCCGTCAACGCGACACAGGGGCTGCGGGAACTCGGCTTCGACTCCCTGACCGCGGTGGAGCTGCGCAACCGGCTCTCGGCCGCGACGGGGCTGAAGCTGCCCGCCACGTTCGTCTTCGACCATCCCAACCCGGCGGAGCTCGCCGCGCAGCTGCGGCAGGAGCTGGCCCCGCGCGCGGCGGATCCGCTCGCCGACGTCCTGGCGGAGTTCGAGCGCATCGAGGACTCGCTGCTCTCGGTCTCCTCGAAGGACGGCTCGGCGCGGGCCGAACTGGCGGGGCGGCTGCGCGCGACGCTGGCCAGGCTCGACGCGCCGGAGGACACGGCCGGCGAGGTCGCGGTGGCCACTCGTACACGTATCCAGGACGCGTCGACGGACGAGATCTTCGCGTTCATCGACCGGGACCTCGGCAGGGACGGCGCGAGCGGACAGGGCAACTCACAGCCCACCGGGCAGGGCAACGGACACGGCAACGGCAACGGCAACGGCAACGGCAACGGCAACGGCAACGGCAATGGACACGGTCAGGCAGTGGAGGGGCAGCGATGAACGAGTTCGCCCGCAAGAAGCGGGCCCTGGAGCACAGCCGGCGGGTCAACGCCGGGGACCTGGACGCGATCATCGAGCTGTACGCGCCCGACGCGGTCCTCGAGGACCCGGTCGGCCTCCCGCCCGTCACCGGGCACGACGCGCTGCGCGCCCACTACGAACCGCTGCTCGCCGCGCACCTGCGCGAGGAGGCGGCCGAGCCCGTCGCCGGGCAGGACGCCACGCACGCGCTGATCCAGATCTCCTCCGTCATGGACTACCTGCCCGTGGGCCCGCTCTACGCGGAGCGGGGCTGGCTCAAGGCCCCCGACGCCCCGGGGACGGCCCGCATACACCGCACGGCGATGCTCGTGATCCGCATGGACACGTCCGGCCTCATCCGGCATCTGAAGTCGTACTGGGGCACATCCGATCTCACGGTCCTCGGCTGAACCGAACGGCCCTCGATGACTTTCACAAGGTCTGCCCACCCTTCCTGGAGGTGCCATGCCCGACGAGGCCGCGCGCAAGCAGATGGCCGTCGACTACGCCGAGCGCATCAACGCCGGTGACATCGAAGGCGTCCTCGACCTGTTCACGGACGACATCGTCTTCGAGGACCCCGTGGGGCGGCCCCCGATGGTGGGCAAGGACGATCTCCGCCGCCATCTCGAACTGGCCGTCTCCTGCGGTACGCACGAGGTGCCGGACCCGCCGATGACGTCGATGGACGACCGTTTCGTGGTGACGCCGACCACGGTCACCGTGCAGCGGCCGCGGCCGATGACCTTCCGCATCGTCGGCATCGTCGAACTCGACGAGAACGGGCTCGGCCGCCGGGTCCAGGCGTTCTGGGGCGTCACGGACGTGACCATGGACGATCCGGCCGGGCCCGCCGAGACCACCCACCCCGAAGGGATACGCGCGTGACCACCACCCGACCCGCACACGCCGTCGTCCTGGGTGCCAGCATGGCAGGCACCCTGGCGGCCCACGTCCTGGCCCGGCACGTCGACGCCGTCACCGTCGTGGAACGTGACGCGCTGCCGGAGGAGCCCCAGCACCGCAAGGGGGTCCCGCAGGCCCGCCACGCGCACCTCCTGTGGTCCAACGGCGCCCGCCTCATCGAGGAGATGCTGCCCGGCACCACCGACCGCCTGCTCGCGGCCGGCGCCCGCCGCCTCGGCTTCCCCGAGGACCTGGTGACGCTGACCGGGCAGGGGTGGCAGCACCGCTTCCCCGCCACCCAGTTCGCGCTGGTCGCCAGCCGCCCGCTACTGGACTTGACGGTACGTCAGCAGGCCCTGGCGGCTGACAACATCACCGTCCGGCAGCGCACCGAGGCCGTCGAGCTGACGGGAAGTGGTGGTGGCAGTGGCGGCCGGGTCACCGGTGTCGTCGTCCGCGACCTCGACAGCGGTCGGCAGGAGCAGCTGGAGGCCGACCTGGTGATCGACGCCACCGGGCGCGGCTCCCGCCTCAAGCAGTGGCTCGCCGCCCTCGGCGTACCGGCACTTGAAGAGGACGTCGTGGATGCCGGCGTCGCCTACGCCACCCGGCTCTTCAAGGCCCCGCCGGGCGCGACGACGCACTTCCCCGCCGTGAACATCGCCGCCGACGACCGGGTGCGCGAACCCGGCCGCTTCGGCGTGGTCTACCCCATCGAGGGCGGCCGCTGGCTAGCGACGCTCTCCTGCACGCGGGGCGCGCAACTGCCTACGCACGAAGACGAGTTCCTTCCCTTCGCCGAGAACCTGAACCATCCGATCCTCGCCGACCTGCTCCGGGACGCCGAACCACTCACCCCCGTCTTCGGTTCCCGCTCCGGCGCCAACCGCCGCCTCTATCCGGAGCGCCTCGAACAGTGGCCCGACGGCCTGCTCGTCATCGGTGACTCGCTGACCGCGTTCAACCCGATCTACGGCCACGGCATGAGCTCGGCCGCGCGCTGCGCCACCACGATCGACCGCGAGTTCGAGCGGAGCGTGCAGGAGGGTACGGGGTCCGCCCGCGCCGGCACCCGCGCCCTGCAGAAGGCGATCGGCGCGGCCGTGGACGACCCGTGGATCCTCGCCGCCACCAAGGACATCGACTACGTCAACTGCCGGGTCTTGGCGACGGATCCGCGGCTCATCGGTGTGGACACCGAGCAGCGTCTGCGGTTCGCCGAGGCCATCACCGCGGCGTCGATCCGCTCCCCGAAGGCGTCCGAGATCGTCACGGACGTGATGAGCCTCAACGCGCCGCAGGCCGAACTAGGCTCCAACCGTTTCCTGATGGCGATGCGCGCCGACGAACGCCTCCCGGAGCTGGCCGCTCCCCCGTTCCTTCCGGAGGAGCTGGCCGTGGTGGGGCTGGACGCGGCGACGATCTCGCCCACGCCTACGCCCGCGCCTACAGCTACGGCGGCTGTACGGTCCTGACCCAGGAAGGCTGACCGTAGGCGCGTGGCCTGCGGTCAGCCGAGGGCCGCCTGGAGGTCAGCCGAGGGCTGCCTGGAGGTCCAGTCGCCTGACGTCGAGCTTCCGGTAGATCCGGGTCAGGTGCTGTTCCACGGTGCTGACCGTGACGCACAGCTTCCGGGAGATCTCCCGGTTGGTGAACCCTTCGGCGGCCAGCTCGGCCACCCTCCGCTCCGCACTGGTCAGTTCGGCGTCCGGAGTGGCCGGTCCTGGCCTCTCCGGCGGTTCGGGAACGGTGGCGGGCGCGGGGGCGCTGCCCCAGCGCCGGGCCAGCAGCTCCGCCTTGCGGGCCAGCAGCCGGGCGCGTTCCGCCTCCCCCCCTTCTCGTACGGCAACAGCCTGGTCGGCGACGGCCCGCGCCAGCTCGAAGGTGTCGCCGCTCTCCCGGAGCACCGCCACGGCCTCGTCGAGGAGTTCGGCCCGGGCCGGCGCGGGGGACGTGGCCGCCCGCAGGCGCAGCGTCATGCCCCAGGTGCGGCCGTCGGCAGGTGTGGGCAACGACAGCTGGCCGTCGACGAGTTGGCGCGCCAGGAGTGCTTCGCCGAGGGCCAGGTACGCTTCCGCCGCGCCGAGGCGCCACGGCTCCAGCGCGGGCAGGTCCACGCCCCAGCTGCTCATGCGGGTCCCGCAGGCGTAGAAGTCGCACAATGCGGCGTAGTGGCAGCCGGTGGCGAGGTGATAGCGGCCCCGTGCCGCCAGGTAGTGCAGTCCGGTGCGGGTCTGGAAAACCGCCTGGGGCACGGGCCGTTCCAGGAGGGCCGCCGCCCCGTCGACATCGCCGAGGGCCGCCTTGGCCTGTACGGCGGCTGCCAGCGGCAGGCCGATCGCGGCGCCCCAGCCCTTCGGTCCGAGCAGGGCGAGGGCGGTTTCGGCGCGCTGTTCCGCCGCGGCCGGGTCACCCTGCCGCAGGTGGAGCAGGGCACGCCACGCGGTGAACAGGGCCCGCCAGGTGGGGCTGTTGCGCTCGTCGGCCTGGGCGACGAGGCCGTCGCACCAGGCGGCCGCGCGGTGCGGCCGGTCGCGGTAGGTGAGGGCGGCCAGCGCGGCCGTCTGGACCGCGATGGTGCGGGGGCCGAGCCGGTAGCGGTTCAGGGCGCGCTCGGCGGCCTCGGTGGCGTCGCGTTCGCCGCCGTGCAGCAGGTCGTTCATCAGCGTGCCCGCGCCTTGGAGCTCCGGCGTGACCGCCGGCGGGGTCGAGCGCTGCGGGGACAGGGCGCCGGAGCCCAGGCGCTCCTTGACGTGCCCGGGGTACAGGTAGGCGCCCCACAGCCATGGGGTGTCCAGGTCCGCGGGGTTCATCGGCGGCGCACCCGCCGGGTTGGGTCCGGGCCCGGTGAGCGTGCCGATGGCGTCCAGGCCTTCCTCGACCCGCCCGTGCCAGAGCAGGTGGGTGGGGAGGGGTGGGGCGGTCGGGATGAGGGTGGGGGTGGGGGTGGGGGTGGCTGTGGGTGCGGGGTCCGTGTGTGGGGCCACGGCGGCGGGGGCCGTTTGTGGGGCCACGGCGGCAGGGTCCGTGTGTGAGGCCACGGCTGCGGGGTCGGGCAGGTGGCGCAGGACCTTTGCTGGGTCGAGCCGCCACTCGGCGTCGGCGAGCGCGCCGACGACCGCGGCGCGCTGTGCGGCGTCCCGGCACCGCTGATGGGCCGCGCGCAGATAGTCGACGCCGGTCTCCACTTGGTCCTCGTCCAGTGCGAGTTGGGCCGCTTCCTGGAAGACGGGTACCGCCCACGGGGCGTCGGTCCGGTCGGCGGCGACGAGGTGGGCGGCCACTTCGGTGGCCGGCGCCCCCTCCTCGTGCAGGAGGTCGGCGACCCGACCGTGCAGGGCGCGGCGTTCCTCGGGCGGCATGCCGTCCAGGACCGCCGCCGCGAACGCCGGGTGGCACAGGCGGCCCTCGTGCAGCACCTCCGCGACGGTCAGCTGTCGCACGGCCCGCTCGACGGACGCCGCGTCGACGTCGAGCAGCCGCCCGACCGGTCCGGGTCCGGCGTGCGCGCCCAACGCGGCGATGGCGCGGGCGACTTGGATGACCGGAGTCTCGTGCCGGTACAGAAAACTGAGGACGGCACGACCGTACGCCTCCCCGGCGCCGGCCGCCGCACGGTGGTCCTCGGCCAGCGCCCGTACGAGGAGCGGGTGGCCCGCGCTCATGCCGTGGACGGCGGGGGTGAGGTCTTGTGCCGTCCGCTCGTCGAGGTGCCGGGCGAGCAAGGCCTCCACGCCGGCCTTCGACAGCGGTTCCAGGCGGATCCGCCGCAGGGCGGGCTCGTGCAGGAACTCGCTGCTCAGCAGGGCGTTCTGCGCTTTCTGATGGGCGTACTCGGTGAACAGCACATGGAGTCGTGCCGACCGCAGCCGGCGCACCACGGAGAGCAGGCACTGGAGCGACGCCGCGTCGGCGTGGTGCGCGTCGTCGACGGCGACCACGACGGGCCGCTCAGCGAGCAGGTCCCGCAGGACCTCGCACAGGCCTCGCAGGGCGGAGGCGGCCAGGACGGGCTCTCCGCCCGCGCTCGTCTGTCCCACGCCCGTCTGCCCCGCGCCTGTCTGTCCCGCGCCCGTCCCGTTGGCGTTCGTCCCGTTGGCACTCGTCCCGCTGGCGTCCGTCTTTCCGGGGGTGGCCGAGGCCTCCTCGTCCCACCACGCCAGCGCGCGCTCGGCGCTCGCCGGGGGCAGGCCGGGGCTGCGTACCAGCTGTTCCAGGACGCCCAGCGGCAGGTCGCGCTCGGCACGGCAGGCGGCGGCGGTCAGGACGAGGGCGTCGGCGTCGGCGCCGATGCGGTCGGCCCACGCCCGCAGCAGCGCGGTCTTGCCGGTGCCCACCGCGCCGCTGAGCACGACGAGGCTGCCGCCGGTGCCCGGGGAGTCTTCGAAGGCGCCCCGCAGAGCGGCCAGCGCCTCGGCCCGCTCGACCAGGCCCGCGAGTCCGTCACCCTGTTCCACAGGGCCCGCCGACCCCACACCCCGCTCCACCCCGCTCACCGCGTGCCCCACTCCCGGTCGATCAGGGCGAACATGTCGTCGGCGCTCGCGGTCGACAGGTCCTCGGGCGCGGCCTGCTCCTCCTCGTCGGCGGGGCCCGCCGCCCCCATGGCGTCGGGCTGCTTCCACAGCAGCGTCTGTAGACGCCGGACCAGGCCCTTGCGGCGGGGGTCGTCGGCCGGCAGGTCGGTGAGGGCCGCCTCCAGGTCGTCCAGGTGGGCGGCCACGGGAAGCTCTGCCGCGCCGCCGTCGGGCAGCACCCTGTCCAGCAGGTGTTCGGCGAGGGCGCGGGGCGTGGGGTAGTCGTAGACCAGGGTGGCGGGCAGCCGGAGCCCGGTGGCGGCGCGCAGCCGGTTGCGCAGCTCCACGACCACGAGGGAGTCGAAGCCCAGGTCCTTGAAGGCCTTCTCGGGCGCCACGTCTTGGCCGGGCTCGTAGCGCAGGACGGCGGCCACCTGTTTGCGGACCAGGTCGAGAAGTGCCCCGGTCCGCTCCCGCACGGGCAGGGCCGTCAGTTCGCGACGGAGGGCCGAGGCGTTCTCCGAGGCCTCGGCGCTCTCCGAGGAGGCGTCGAGGACCCGCTGGGCCGCGGGGATCCCGTCGAGCAGACGGGTGGGCCTGGCCAGCGTGAACAGCGGCGCGAACCGCTCCCATTCGATGTCGGCGACCAGCGTGTGCCCCTTGCCCCCGTCGAGCGCCGCGCGCAGGGCGCCGAGCGCCAACTGCGGTTCCAGCGGCGGCAGTCCCTGCCTTCGGGACAGCCCGGCGGCGCCGCGCGCCACGTCCCCGTCGTCCGGCAGATCCCAGATGCCCCACCCGACCGAGACCGTCCTGGGGCTCGCGGCATCGGCACCGGCCCGTTGCGCCAGCGCGTCGAGGTAGGCGTTGGCGGCGGCGTACGCGCCGTGCTCCCTGCTGCCGACCGAAGCCGTCACGGAGGAGAAGAACAGCACGGTCTCCACTGACCCGATGCCGGGGAGTTCGCTCAGCCGCGCGGCGGCGGACACGGCCGCGCCGAGCGCGTCGGGGGTGACCTCGGCCAGCGGCGCGAGCTCGCCAGGCAGCGATGTGTGGATGACGGTCCGTATGGGACGTACGGATACGTCTGTCAGCTCGCTCAGGGACCGCAGGACCGTCAGCTCGGTGCCGTGTTCGGCGGCTTCCGCGGCGAGGTCGTCGTCCCGGCCGGGACCACGGGTGTCGGCGGGGCCCGTGTCCAGGAGTACGACGCGTTCGGCGCCGGACGCGGCGAGCCACCGTACGACCTGGTCGGCCAGGTGGCCGACGCCTCCGGTGACGAGGACGGCACCATGCGGCTGCCACTCCCCGGAGGTCGCGTCGGTGGAGGCTGCACCTCCGGACACGTCGGGGGTCACGTCCGGGGTCGCGTCGGGCACCAGGCGACGGCCGAGGACCGCGCCCCGGCGCAGCGCGACCTGATCCTCGCCGCCGTCTCCGCGCAAAACCGCATACAACGTGCTCGCGTCGAGCGACTCCGGGTCGGTGGGCAGGTCGACCAGGCCGCCCCACAGCTCCGGATGCTCCAGAGCGGCCACGCGTCCGAGTCCCCAGACCGGGGCCTGCGACGGGGAGACGAGCGGATCGGCGTCGCCGCACGACACGGCGCCGCGCGTGGCACACCAGAGAGGCGCTTCGACGCCCGCGTCCAGCAGACCGTGCAGCAGCGTCAAGGTGCCGGTGAGGCCGTGGGACGCGAGAGAGCCGGTACCAGAACTGGTATTGGTATTGGAAGTCGTCTCGGAACTGGTGGCCGGTGCCTCGGCGAGAGCCAGCAGGGAGAGCACTCCTCCGAGCTGGGTGGTGTCGTCCGCACAGCTTGCCCGCCATGCCTGGACCAGGTCCGCCATGTCCGCCCGGTCGGCGTCCGGGCCGGCCTCGACGATACGTACCGGCGCGCCCGCCTCCTCCAACACCCGGGCACAGGTTTGCGGCCAATTACCCGCCCCCTGCGTGGGAGCCACGATCAGCCACGCCCCGGGCCCGGTATCGGCGTCGGGGTCGGTGCTGGCGCCCGGAACAGATGTCGGCAGCTCGACGCGCCGCCAGTCGACCCGATACCGCCAGGCATCGACGATCGACCGCTCACGTCGTTCGCGCCGCCACGCGGACAGCGCCGGGAACACCGTCTCCAGAGCCGCCCGGTGCTCGTCGTCCTTGAGGTGCAGGGTGTCGCAGAGCGCCTGGAAGTCCGCACCTTCGACGGCGGCCCAGAACCCGGCCTCCTCACCGTCCGTCGAGGACACGGCCTCGGGCGCCGCGATGTCCGCCAGCCAGAAGCGCCGCCCTTGGAAGGCGTAGGTGGGCAGGTCGACGGTGCGGGGGGCGGGGTCGTCAGGGAAGTACGCCGACCAGTCCACGCTGATACCGGCGACGTGGAGGTCGGCCATGGCGTGCGCGAAGGCCACGTCGTCCGGCCGGTCGGGGTGGAGGGACGCGGTAACGACCGGCTCGGGGCCTTCCGGCTCGGTGATGTGGTCCAAGGTGTGCTGGGCGGCGGTGGTGAGTACGGGGCCGGGGCCGAGTTCGACGAACGCGCGCGCCTCTGCGCCCACTTGGGCGATGCCGGGCTGGAAGAGCACTGTTTGGCGTACATGCCTCGCCCAATACTCCGGATCTGCGATCTCCTCGCCGGCCCGCTCTCCGGAGACATTGCTCATGAGCGGGATCGACGGCTGCCGGAACTTGACCCCTCGTATCGCCTCGGTGAACTCCCCGAGCATCGGCTCCATCAACGCCGAATGGAAAGCATGACTCACGCTCAGCGCCTTCGTCTTACGCCCACGCTCCCGCCACACCCCAGCAATCCGAGCCACCTCACCCGACGGACCCGAAATCACCGTGGAGTCGGGGGTGTTGACCGCCGCAACACTTACAGCCGAGCCGTCCACGTCGGCGGCCAGCTCGGCGGGCGTGGCCTGCACCGCACACATCGCCCCACCCTCAGGCAACCCACCCATCAAACGCGCCCGCGCCCCCACCACCCGGCACGCATCCGCCAGATCGAAAACCCCCGCCACGTGCGCGGCCGCGATCTCACCGATCGAATGCCCGAGTACCACATCCGGCCGCACCCCGACCGACTCCCACAACCGGGCCAACCCCACCTGCAGCGCAAACAGCCCCGCCTGCGCCCACACCGTGTGATCCAACCGCTCCCTCGGGCCACGGAACACCACCTCCCGCAACCCACCTGCCTCCACGCCCAACGGCCCCTCCAACAGGCCGCACACCTCATCAAACGCAGCCGCAAACACCGGGAACCGCTCATACAACCCAGCACCCATACCGACCAGCTGGCTGCCCTGACCACTGAACAGCCACACCACATCACCGCTCGCCGCGACCGCCCCGTCCTCACGGGACCGCGTCACAGCCGGGTGCTCCTCGCCAGCGGCCAACGCAGCAAGCCCCGCCACCAGTTCAGCCCTCTCACACCCCACCACCACCGCCCGCTGCTCGAACAGCGCACGCGACCGCAGCAAAGACCAGCCCACATCGGTGAGCGGCGCTCGGGACGCATCACCGGCAAAGTCGCGCAGACGCAGGGCCTGATCGCGCAGAGCCTGCGGACTACGCGCCGACACCACCCACGGCACCACGAGGCCCTCGGAGGCGCCGGGGGCCTCGGCGCCTTCCGGGGCGTCGTCGGCCGTGTCGGGCGGGGCGGGGGCCTGTTCCACGATCAGGTGGGCGTTGGTGCCGCTGATGCCGAAGGAGGAGACTCCCGCGCGGCGGGGGCGGTCGGCCCGTGGCCACGGCACGGGGTCGGTGAGCAGCCGCACTCCCCCGCCCTCCCAGTCCACGTGGGGCGTGGGCCGGTCGATGTGCAGGGAGGCGGGCAGCTCGCCGTGGCGCATCGCCATCACCATCTTGATGACGCCCGCGACGCCGGCGGCGGCCTGCGTGTGGCCGATGTTCGACTTCACGGAGCCGAGCCACAGCGGCCGGTCGGCGGGGCGGTCCTTTCCGTACGTCGCGAGGAGTGCGTTCCCCTCGATCGGGTCGCCGAGCGTGGTGCCGGTGCCGTGTGCCTCCACGGCGTCGACGGCGTCCGGGGTGACGCGGGCGTTGGTCAGGGCCTGGCGGATCACGCGTTCCTGGGCGACGTCGTTCGGGGCGGTCAGGCCGTTGCTCGCGCCGTCCTGGTTGACGGCCGATCCGCGTACGACACCGAGGACTTGATGTCCGTTGCGGCGGGCGTCGGAGAGGCGTTCCAGGAGGATCAGGCCGACGCCCTCGGAGAATCCGGTGCCGTCGGCGGCCTCGGCGAACGGCTTGCAGCGGCCGTCCGGTGCGAGTCCGCGCTGGCGTGAGAACTCCACGAACGCCGTCGGCGTGGACAGTACGGTCACACCCCCCGCCACCGCCAGGCCGCAGTCGCCCTGGCGCAGGGCCTGGCAGGCGAGGTGGATCGCGACCAGCGATGCCGAGCACGCCGTGTCGAGCGTCACCGCCGGGCCCTCCAGGCCGAAGGTGTAGGCGATGCGGCCGGAGATGACGCTGGAGAGGGTTCCCGTGGTGGCGTAGCCCTCGACCTCCGGCGGGACTCGGCTCCCGGACATGTGGTCCTGGCTGGAGACCCCCGCGTACACGCCGGTGAGGGTGTCCTTGAGCGTGGCGGGGTCGATGCCCGCCCGCTCGAACAGTTCCCACGACACTTCGAGGAGCACCCGTTGCTGCGGGTCGGCGGCGAGCGCCTCGCGCGGGTTGATGCCGAAGAAGTCGGCGTCGAAGCGGGCGGCGTCCCGCAGGAACCCGGCCTCTCTTACGTAGGTCGTGCCGGGGTGGTCCGGGTCGGGGTGGTAGAGGCCGGCCACGTCCCAGCCGCGGTCGGTGGGGAACTCCTCGATGGCGTCGCCGCGCGAGGCGACCAGGTCCCACAGCTGCTCGGGGGAGGCCACCCCGCCCGGGTAGCGGCAGGCCATCGCGACGATGGCGATCGGTTCCCGCTGGCGCTCCTCCACGTCGCGCAGGCGCTGACGGGTCTGTCCGAGATCCGCGGTCACTCGCTTCAGGTAGTGGCGGAGCTTGTCCTCGGTACCCGGCATGTCGTTCGTACCCGGCATGTCTTCTCCACTCCTGATCAAGAAGGCAGTTCTCGGTCGATCAGCTCGAAGAGCTCGTCGTCCGACGCGGACTCGAGGTCTCGGTTCTCGACGGCGTCGCCGTCGGCGTCGCTCGCGCCGGCCGCGTGGTCCGAGCGGACCGAAGTGTCGTCCAGGCGCCACAGCAGGTTCTGCAGGCGTGCCGCCAGGCGGGTCCGGGTGCTCTCGTCGTGCGCGTGCCCCGCGATCACCGTCTCCAGCTTGTCCAGTTCACCGAAGAGCGGCGCGGCCGGGTCGGCCCCCGCGGGGGCCAGCTGTGCGCGCAGTTCGTCGGCGATGGCCGACGGGGTCGGGTGCCGGAAGATGAACGTGGCGGGCAGGCGCAGGCCGGTGGAGGCCGAGAGGCGGTTGCGCAGTTCGACCGCCGTGAGGGAGTCGAAGCCGAGATCCTGGAAGGCGGCGTCGGCGCGTACGGCGTCGGTGCCCGCGTGCCCGAGGACGGCTGCCGCGTGCGTCCGTACCAGGTCGAGGAGGGTGCGGTGCTGTTCCTCGGCGGTCAGCACGGAGAGCTTCGCGGCCCAGTCGACGTTCTGTTGGGCGGTGGCGGCCGCCGGTCGTGCCGGGCCGCCGCCCCGACCGCCGCCTCGGCCGCCTCCCTGACCTCCCTGGTCTCCGGCGAAGGCGCGCAGGAGGGCGGGGAGGGCCGGGGCGGGTTTGTGCGCCAGGACGCGGGTGTCGAGGTCGACGGCGACGAGGTGGGGGCGGCCGTGGCGGTGCGCGGCGTCGAGCAGGGCGAGACCGTGTGCGCTGGTCATCGCCTTGACGCCGATACGTGCCATGCGGGCCACGTCGGTGCCGCTCAGGGTGCCGGTCATGCCCTGGGAAGTGCCGTCGGCGGCAACTCCCGTCTTGGCGTCGGTGGCAACATCCGGTTTGGCGTCGGCGGCAGCACCCGGCTTGGCGTCCGGTGCCTCCCAGAGGCCCCAGCCGACCGACAGGGCGGCCTGGCCCGTGGCCCGTCGGCGCTGCATCAGCGCGTCACAATAGGCGTTCGCAGCAGCGTAGTTGGCCTGGCCCGGGCTGCCGAGCGTGGCGGCCGCCGAGGAGAACACCACGAACAGACCGAGACGCATCTCCCGGGTCGCCTCATGGAGATTCGCCGCCGCAGCAGCCTTGGCCGCCCACACCCGCGCCAGCCCCTCAGGCGTCTGAGCCGTCACGATCCCGTCCTCAAGCACGCCCGCCGCGTGCACGACACCCGTCAGCGGATGCGAGGGATCCGTCTTGCCGACCAGCTCCACCACCGAGGCCGGGTCGCTGACATCGGCCGCCGCGACGGTCACCTCGGCGCCCAGGTCCGACAGCCTGTCGGCGAGTTCGCTGCTGCCGGGGGCGTCCAGTCCACGGCGGCTGGCCAGCAGCAGGTGCCGTACGCCCCACTCCCGGACCAGATGCTCGGCCACGACCTGCCCCAGCGCCCCCGTGCCTCCAGTGATCAGGACGGTCCCGTCGGGGTCGAGCGGCGCGGGCACGTCGAGTACGAGTTTGCCGGTGTGCTTGGCCTGACTCATGAACCGGAACGCCTCACGCGCCTTGTCCAGCGGCCAGGAACGCACCGGCAGAGGGTCAAGGGCACCGGAAGCGAACCTCTCGCCCAGCTCACCCATCATGACCGCGATGCGATCCGGCCCCGCGTCGGTGACGAGGTCGTACACGGTGTAGGTGACGCCCGGGTACTCCGCGGTCACCTCCTCCGGCGTGCGCACATCGGTCTTGCCCATTTCCAGGAACCGGCCGCCGTCGCCGAGCAACCGCAGGGAGGCATCGATGAACTCGCCGGTCAGGCTGTTGAGGACGACGTCCATGCCGCGCCCGTCGGTGGCCTGCCGGAAGGTGTCCTCGAAGGCGAGGTCCCGGGAGGAGGCGCGGTGGGCGGCGTCGATGCCCATCTCCTCCAGTACGGCGTGCTTGGCGGCACTGGCAGTGGCGAACACTTCGGCGCCCAGGTGACGGGCGATCTGCACCGCCGCCATTCCCACACCACCTGTGGCGGCATGGATCAGCACGCGCTCGCCCGCCTTCAGACCGGCCAGCTCCACCAACCCGTACCAAGCCGTCAGATACGCGACGGGCATCGCGGCCGCCTGCCGCATGTCCCAGCCCTGTGGAACCGGGGCGACCATGCGGGTGTCCGCCACGGCCGTCGGGCCGAAGGAGCCGTGGAGGACGCCCATCACACGGTCGCCGACCGACAGGTGGGTGACGCCGGGGCCTGTCTCCGTCACGACACCGGCGCCCTCGCCGCCCAGGCCGACCTGGCCGGGCACCATGCCGAGGCTGACCAGGACGTCGCGGAAGTTGATGCCCGCGGCGTGGATGCCGAGGCGGACCTGGCCGGGGCCCAGGGGTTCCATGACTTCCGGGTACGCGACCGGTGCCACGCTCTCCAGCGTTTCGGCGCTTCCCTTGTCCAGGCGCCAGGCACGGTCGGTGGGTGCCGCGACGAGTCCGCCGCCGGTGGCGCGGACCAGCCGCGGGACGAGCAGCTGTCCGTCGCGCAGGGCGAGTTGGGGTTCGTCGAGTTCCTCGGCGGCGTGACGCAGGGTGGCGTGGGGAAGTCGCCGGCCGTTCAGGTCCGGGTCCAGGTCGCCGCCATTGCCGTCGCCGTCCACGTCCACGTCCACGTCCACGTCGAGCAGGATGAAGCGGCCCGGGTTCTCGGACTGAGCACTGCGGACCAGGCCCCATACGGCTGCGGCGGATGCGTCCACATCACCGTCGCCGTCGCCGCCGGTCGCCACGGCGCCGCGGGTCACCACGAGGAGCCGGGACTCGGCCAGCTCCGGCGCGGCCAGGAACTCCTGTACGAGTGACAGCACCCGCTCCACGACCAGCCGACCGTCAAGACCCTCACGGCGGTCAAAGCTGGCAAGGCCGTCGCCCGCGGACGCATCGACGGGAGCGACCACTGCCCACGGCGCTTCACCACCCGCCGCCGACACCACATCAGCCAGGCTGTCGACACCGTCCGAGAGCACAACCCAGTCGGCATCTCCGTCGGCATCCGTCTGCGGCACATCCGTCCGCGACAGCGGCAGCGGCAGCGGCGTCCAGTCCACCGAGAACAGACCGTCGTCGTGACCCGGCACGGCCTGCAGTTGCCGGATGTCGGCGGGACGCAACGTCACCGACCCCACGCTCAGAACGTCGGCCCCGGTGGCGTCGGCCACCAGTACCTGTATTTCCCGTTCCGCCTCGTCGTGCTCGCCGGGCGAGAGACGTACGCGTACGGTGGCGGCTCCCGCGGCCCGCAAGGAAACCTGGTTCCAGGTGAACGGCAGCCAGACCTTCCCGTCGTCGTCCTGCGCCTCCCCGGGCCACTCGAGGAGCAGGGCCGGGTGGAGGGTGGCGTCGAGGAGGGCGGGGTGGATGCCGTAGCCGTCATGGGCGCCGGCGGCTTCGGGAAGCTCGACCTCGGCCAGCAGGTCCTGGCCGTGCCGCCATACGGCACGCAGCCCCTGGAACCCCGGACCGTACGCATAGCCCGCGTCCGCCACGCGCTCGTAGAAGCCCGCCAGGTCCACCGGCACGGCGCCCGCCGCGGGCCACACGCCGGCCAGTCCGTCGTTCGGAGCGTCGGTGTACTGGGGAGTGAGGGTGCCGGTCGCGTGGCAGATCCACGAGTCGTCGCCGCCCACGGCGTCCGCGTCAGGACGGCTGTAGATCTGAACACCGCGCCGCCCGTCCTCACCCGCCTCCTCGACCACGACCTGAACCCGCAGACCCGACGCCTCAGGCACCACCAAAGGCGCCTGCAACATCAACTCCTCCACCGTCACACAACCGACCTCATCACCGGCCCGCAACGCCCACTCCACCAACGCAGCACCCGGCACCAGAACCGCACCGGCCACCACATGATCAGCAAGCCAGGACACCCCAGACCGCGACAGCCGACCGGTCAGCAGACAGCCACCCCGGTCCGCGAACTCCACCGCCGCACCCAACAACGGATGCCCCGCCGCCACCAACCCCAAAGTCGCCGCATCCCCACTCCCAGAACGGCCGCTCAACCAGAACCGCTCCCGCTGGAACGCATACGTCGGCAACTCCACCAGCCCAGGCACACGATCACCCGTGAACAACACCGACCAGTCCACAGCAACACCAGCGGTATGCAGACGAGCCATCGCCTCCACGAACGCCGACTCCTCAGGACGCTCACCGGCCAGCGAGGACACCAGTACCGGATCGGTACCATGCCTATCGGTTACGTCGTCCAGGGTGTGCTGAGCGGCAGTAGTCAGTACGGGGCCGGGACCGAGCTCGACAAACACGCCTGCACTGGAAGCCACTTGGGCGATGCCGGGCTGGAAGAGCACTGTTTGGCGTACATGGCGTGCCCAGTACTCCGGGGACGCGATCTCCTCACCCGCCTCCAGACCAGAGACGTTGCTGATCAACGACACTTTCGGTCGCGCGAATTTGACCTCTCGTATCGCTTCCGTGAACTCCCCGAGCATCGGCTCCATCAACGCCGAATGGAAAGCATGACTCACGCTCAGCGCCTTCGTCTTACGCCCACGCTCCCGCCACAACCCCGCAATCCGAGCCACCTCATCCGACGGACCCGAAATCACCGTTGAGTCAGGGGTGTTGACTGCCGCCACGCTCACGGACGAACCGTCCACGTCGGCGGCCAGCTCGGCGGGCGTGGCCTGCACCGCGCACATCGCCCCGCCCTCAGGCAGCCCACCCATCAAACGGGCGCGCGCACCCACCACCCGGCATGCATCCGCCAGATCAAAGACCCCCGCCACGTGCGCGGCCGCGATCTCACCGATCGAATGCCCGAGCACCACATCCGGCCGCACCCCGACCGACTCCCACAACCGGGCCAACCCCACCTGCAGCGCAAACAACCCCGCCTGCGCCCACACCGTGTGATCCAACCGCTCCCGCGGGCCACGGAACACCACCTCCCGCAACCCACCCGAACCAACCCCCAGCTCTCCCTCCAGCAGGCCGCACACCTCATCAAACGCAGCCGCGAACACCGGGAACCGCTCATACAACCCAGCACCCATACCGACCAACTGACTGCCCTGGCCACTGAACAGCCACACCACGTCACCGCTCGCAGCGACCGCTGCTTCCTCACGGGACCGCGTCAGAGCCGGGTGTTCCTCACCGGCGGCCAACGCAGCCAGTCCCGACAGGAGTTCGACCCTCTCACGCCCCACCACCACCGCCCGCTGCTCGAACAGCGCACGCGACCGCAGCAAAGACCAGCCCACATCCTGCACCGACACCGTTGAGTCGGCCGCCACCGCATCACGCAGGCGTAGTGCCTGATCGCGCAGGGCCTGCGGGCTGCGGGCCGATACCACCCACGGCACCAAGTACCCGTCAGTCTCAGTGTCGGGAGCCTCACCACAGACGGACGCCGAGTCCTCCCCCAACCCCTCGGGCACAGACTCCACAATCACATGCGCATTCGTCCCCGAAGCCCCGAACGACGACACACCCGCCCGACGCGGACGACCCCCCACCTCCGGCCACGGCACCGACTCAACCGCCAACCGCACCGCACCCGAATCCCACTCCACATGCGGCGACGGCACATCCACATGCAAACTCGCCGGCACCACACCATGCCGCATCGCCATCACCATCTTGATGACACCCGCAACACCCGCAGCCGCCTGCGTATGACCAATATTCGACTTCACCGACCCCAACCACAACGGACGGTCCACCGGACGCCCCTGCCCATACGTGGCCAGCAGAGCCTGCGCCTCGATCGGATCACCCAACGTGGTCCCCGTCCCATGCCCCTCCACCACATCAACATCCACCGACGACAACCCACCACTGGCCAACGCCTGACGAATCACCCGCTCCTGCGACGGACCATTCGGCGCCGTCAACCCATTACTCGCACCGTCCTGATTCACCGCCGAACCCCGCACCACACCCAACACCCGACGCCCATGACGCCGCGCATCCGACAACCGCTCAAGCAACAACACACCGACACCCTCGCCCCAGCCGGTGCCGTCGGCGGCGGCGGCGAACGGCTTGCAGCGGCCGTCGGGGGCCAGGCCTCGCTGGCGCGAGAATCCGGTGAACACCTCGGGCGTGGCCATGACGGTCACGCCGCCTGCCAGGGCGAGAGTGCACTCGCCCTGTCGCAGTGCTTGCGCGGCCAGGTGGATGGAGACCAGGGACGAGGAGCACGCGGTGTCGACCGTCACCGCCGGACCCTCAAGCCCCAGGGTGTAGGCGACGCGGCCGGACACCACGCTGCCGGAACCGGCGAGCATGGAGTAGCCCTCCAGTTGGGCGTCCTGGGCGAGGCCTGCCGCGTAGTCGTGGTACATCACGCCGACATACGTGCCGGTCGGGGTGCCCTTGAGCGTCGTCGGGTCGATACCCGCACGCTCCAACACCTCCCACGACGCCTCCAGCAACAGCCGCTGCTGCGGATCCATCGCCAGCGCCTCCCGCGGATTGATCCCGAAGAACGCCGCATCGAAATCACCCGCGTCAGGAAGGAAGGCCCCTTCGTCGGCGTAACTCGTGCCGGGGTGATCCGGGTCCGGGTGGAAGAGCCGTTCGAGGTCCCAACCGCGGCCCGTCGGGAAGGCACCGACCGTATCCACACCCTCCGCGACCAGGTCCCAGAGGCCTTCCGGCGAGGTCGCTCCGCCCGGGTACTTGCAGGCCATCGCGACGATCGCCACCGGGTCGTCCGCCGCGGCCGCGGAAGGCGCCACGGGTGCGACGGGTGTGGCGGGGGTGGCGGTCCGGCCGCTCAGGCGCGTGTCGAGGTACGCCGCCAGCGCCTGGGGGGTGGGGTGGTCGAAGGCCAGGGTGGCGGGCAGGCGGAGGCCGCTCGCCGCCGAGAGGCGGTTGCGCAGCTGCACCGCAGTGAGCGAGTCGAAGCCGAGGTCCTTGAAGTTGGCCTCGGTGCGTACGTCGGCTGCCGACCGGTGGCCGAGCACGGCCGCCACGCATTCGCGTACGACGTCGGTGACGACAGCCCGGCGCTCGGCCTCGTCCAGGCCGGTGAGGCGCCGCTCCAGCGCGGCCTGGTCGACGGTGGAGTCGGCGGCCGCCCTGCGGCGGGTCCGGCCCGCCAGGTCGCGGAGGATCGCGGGGACGTCGTCCCTGTTCAGTCCGCGTACGTCGATACCGGCCGCGACCACCAGCGAGGTGTGCGCGGCGGTGGCGCGCGCCGCGTCGAGGAGGGCGAGGCCCTGCTCGTCCAGCAGGGGCTTGACCCCGCCGGCGCGCAGCCGCGCGAGGTCGGCGTCGTCCAGGTGCCGGGTCATGGCGCTGCCGCGCGCCCACAGGCCCCAGGCGATCGACAGGCCGGGCAGGCCGGTGGCGCGACGGCGGCCGACCAGGGCGTCGACGAAGGCGTTGGCGGCCGCGTAACCGGCCTGGCCCGCGTTGCCGAGGACGCCGGCGGCGGACGAAAACATCACGAACAAGCCGAGCGGCAGCTCCGCCGTGGCCGCGTCCAGGTTGGCGGCGACGGACGCCTTGGCCGCCCACACCCTGGCCAGCTGGTCGGAGGTCTGCGCGGTGACCACGGCGTCGTCCAGGACGCCGGCCGCGTGGATCACACCGGTGAGCGGGTGCGCCGGGTCGACCGACGCGACGAGGTCCGCGGTGGCCCGCCCCTCCGTCAGGTCGGCCGCGACGATCCGCACCGTCGCACCCAGGCCGGTCAGGCGGTCGGCGAGGTCGCGGGCGTCCGGCGCGTCGGGCCCTTGCCGGCTGACAAGCAGGAGGTGCCGCACCGACCAGGCGCGGACCAGGTGTTCGGCGACGAGACCACCCATCATGCCGGTGCCGCCCGCGATGAGGACGGTGCCGTCGGGGTCCAGCGTCGCGCCGGGTCCAGAGCCGGTGTCGGACTGTGTCTCGGGTGCGGGGGTCGCGGCTCGGGCGAGGCGGGGAGCCAGGAGTTCTCCCGCGCGCACTGCCAGCTGTGGCTCCCCGGTGGAGAGGGCCCGCGCGATGACGGTTCGGTGCGTACCCGATGCGGTGCTGTGGTCAGTACTGGTGTCGGTGTCGGGTCCGGGGTCGGCGTTGGCCTTCGCGTCGGTGTCCAACAGAACGAAGCGGTCCGGGTGTTCGGCCTGTGCGCTGCGGATCAGTCCCCACAGGGCGGCGGCCGGGACGTCGACGGGTGCGGCGTTCACGTCGTCGTCCACCGGGGTCGTCACCGCGTGGTGGGTGATGAGGACGAGCCGGGTCTCGGCGAGGCGCGGTTCGGCGAGCCAGTCCCGCAGCAGGTGCAGGGTGCGCTCGGCGACCGCCCGGCCGGACGCGTCGAGCGTCGCGTCCGCTGTGGTGTTCGGTGTGGCGTGCGAGGTGGCTGTGGTCTCCACGAAGACGGTCGCGGGGGCCTGCATTCCCTCGTCCAGCGCGGCCGACAGGGAGGCCATGTCGGGGTGCCGGGGGATGCCCGCTCCGACCCAGTCGGGTCCGTCCTGACCGAGCACCGCCCAGCCGTCGTCTGCGGCGTGGTCCGCCACGGCCGCCGGGGGCAGAGCGGTCCACTCCACCGTGAACAAACCGTTGGCGCCGCTGCCCGCCCGACCGGCCGTGCGCAGCAGTTCGGGGTCGGCGGGGCGCAGAGCGAGGGAGTCCACGCTCAGCACCGGCGCTCCGGTGGCGTCGGCGACCGTCACGCGCAGCCCGGCGCTATCGTCCGTCTCCCCTCCCCCGTGCGGGGTCAGCCGTACCCGCACGGTCGCGGCGCCGGTGGCCCACAGGGAGACGCCGTTCCACGCGAACGGCAGGCGAAGGGTGGGCTGGGTTGGGTCTTGCTCTTCGCCGGGCACGTTCTGGTCGAGCAGCAGCGCCGGGTGCAGCGCGGCGTCCAGCAGTACGGGGTGGATGCCGAAGTCGTCGTGCGCACCTGCCTGTTCGGGCAGCTCCACCTCTGCCAGCAGGTCCTGCCCGTGCCGCCACACGGAGCGCAGGCCCCGGAACGACGGCCCGTACTCGTATCCCGCCGATGCCGCCTGCTCGTAGAGATCACTGATCTCCAGCGGCTCGGCGCCCGTCGGCGGCCACTGTCCGCTCAGCCCGTCCGGTACCGCACCGGGCTCGGGGCTCAGCACACCGGTCGCGTGGCACGACCACCCCTCGTCCTGCCCCGCTGCCTCGTCGTCCGAGTCGACACGCGAGAAGACGCGCACCTCACGCCGGCCGCCCTGTCCGTCGGCCGCACCCACGACCACCTGGACCTGGAGGCCCCCGGAGCCGGGCAGCACCAGAGGTGCCTGGAGCGTCAGCTCCTCAAGGGAGGGGCAACCCGCCTCGTCGGCGGCCCGCAACGCCCACTCGACCAGCGCGGCACCGGGGACGAGCGTCGTGCCCGCCACCGCGTGATCCGCGAGCCAACCGCCACCACCACCGGACGCCGTGAGCCGTCCGGTCAGCACGAGCGCACCATCGGCGAGACCGAGCGCCGCGGGCAACAGCGAGTGTTCCACCCGCCGCAGCCCGGCCGACCGCACATCTCCGACACCGTCCACCGGCAACCAGTAGCTGCGGCGCTGGAAGGCGTAGGTGGGGAGGTCGATCGTGCGGGGGGTGGGGTCGGCCGGGAACCATCGTCGCCAGTCGACGGGGGCGCCGGCGGTGAAGGCGTGCGCGGCGGCGCGAGTGAGCTGGGTGGTGTCACCGTGATCACGGCGCAGGGTGGTGACGACCGTGGCGGAGATGTCCGCCTGCTCGATGGTTTGTTCCATGCCCAGGCCCAGCACGGGGTGGGCGCTGGCTTCGATGAAGAGGCGGTAGCCGTCCGCGAGAAGGGCTTCGATGGTGTCGGCGAAGCGGACGGGCTGGCGGAGGTTGGTCACCCAGTAATCCGTGTCCAGGGCCGTGGTATCCGTCAGGCGCTCGGCGGTGACCGTCGAGTAGAACGCCACGTCGGTGGTGGTCGGCTGGATGTCGGCGAGCCGGTCGGTGAGGAGGTCGTGGAGCTGGTCGATCTGGGGGCCGTGCGAGGCGTACCCGACGTCGATGACCCGGGCGCGCAGACCAAGAGCCTCCGCGTCGGCGACCACGGCTGCCACATGCTCCGGCGGACCTGAAATGACTGTCGAGGACGGCCCGTTGACCGCTGCGATGCATACGCCGGGCCGGTCGCCGATGAGCTCAGCCGCCTGCTCCGAGCTGGCGCCCAACGACGCCATGTCGCCCTGCCCCATCAGCTGACGAAGCGCGTCACTGCGTACGGCTACGATCCGCGCCGCATCCTCCAAAGACAGCGCCCCCGCGACACACGCAGCAGCCATCTCGCCCTGCGAATGCCCCACCACAGCGGCCGGAGTGACCCCATAGTCCGCCCAGACGGCAGCCAGCGAGACCATCACCGCCCACAACACGGGCTGCACGACCTCGACCCGGGACAGCTCACTCCCGTCCCCGCGCAGGACATCACTCAGCGACCAGTCCACGTGCGCCGACAGCGCCTGCTCACATTCCGCGATCCGCGCCGCGAAGACGGGCGACTCGTTAAGGAGTTGGGCGCCCATGCCCACCCACTGCGACCCTTGCCCCGGAAACACCAACACCGGCCCAGGACCCACATCGCCGGCCACCCCGGCCACTACATCCGCCGACTCCTCACCCGCGGCCAACGCCGCCAGGCCGGTCGTCAGCGCATCCCGATCACGCCCCACCACCACAGCGCGGTGTTCAAGGATCGCCCTGCTCGTGGTCAGTGACCACCCGACGTCAGCGGTCGACGGCTCTGTGTCGGCCACGAACTCGACCAGCCGCCGCGCCTGTTCGCTCAACGCCTCCTCGGTCCGCGCGGAGACCACCCAAGGCACCACCCCGTCCGGCTCCGCAGCCACGGGGGCCGGCACGTCCTCCTCCGGCGGTGCCTCCTCCAGGACCACGTGCGCGTTCGTGCCCGAGATGCCGAAGGAGGAGATGCCGGCGCGGCGCGGGCGGTCGCCGCGCGACCACGGGACCGGTTCGGTCAGGAGGCGTACGCCGCCGCCCTCCCACTGGACGTGCGGGGTCGGCTCGTCGACGTTCAGGGTGGCGGGGAGCAGTTCGCGCTGCAGCGCCATCACCATCTTGATGACTCCGGCGACGCCCGCGGCGGCCTGCGTGTGGCCGATGTTGGACTTGACCGAGCCGAGCCACAGGGGACGGTCGTCCTCGCGCTCCTTGCCGTAGGTGGCGATGAGCGCCTCGGCCTCGATGGGGTCGCCGAGCCTGGTACCGGTACCGTGCGCCTCGACGACGTCGATCTCCGACGTGGAGAGGTGGGCGCTGGAGAGTGCCTGGCGGATGACGCGGCGCTGCGAGGGGCCGTTGGGCGCGGTGAAGCCGTTGCTCGCGCCGTCCTGGTTGATCGCCGAACCCCGGATCACCGCGAGGACCTTGTGGCCCTTCCTGCGGGCGTCGGAGAGGCGCTCCAGGAGGATCAGGCCCGCGCCCTCGCCCCAGCCGGTGCCGTCGGCCGCGGCGGCGAACGGCTTGCAGCGGCCGTCGGGGGCCAGACCCCGCTGACGCGAGAAGCCCGTGAACACCTCGGGGGTGGACATGACGGTGACGCCGCCCGCGAGGGCGAGGTCGCACTCGCCCTGGCGCAGGGCGTTGGCCGCCAGGTGCATCGCCACCAGCGAGGAGGAGCACGCTGTCTCGACGGTCACCGCCGGGCCCTCCAGGCCGAGCGTGAAGGAGAGGCGGCCCGAGAGGACGCTGGGCGCGGTGCCCGCGTAGCCCTCGGTCGCCTTGCCGCCGGGGTCACCCTGGGTCTGGTTGCCGGTGGTCGCGGCGCCGACGTAGACGCCGGTGGGGCTGCCCTTGAGCGAGGCGGGGTTGATGCCCGCCCGTTCCAGGGCCTCCCAGGACGTCTCCAGGAGCAGTCGCAGTTGCGGGCTGCTGGCCAGGGCCTCGCGCGGGCTGAAGCCGAAGAAGTCGGAGTCGAACCGGTCGGGGGCGGCGAGGAACCCGCCTTCCCGGACGTAGCAGGTCCCCGGGTGGTCGGGGTCCGGGTGGTAGATGCCTTCCAGGTCCCAGCCCCGGTCGGTGGGGAAGGGCTCGATGGCGTCGTCGCCGGCGGCGACCAGCTCCCACAGTCCCTCGGGCGTCTCGATGCCGCCGGGGAAACGGCAGGCCATGCCGACGACGGCCACCGGCTCCTGCCGCCGGTCCTCGACCTCGCGCAGGCGCTGCCGGGTGTCGTGCAGTTCGGCGGCGACCCGCTTGAGGTAGTCGACCAGTTCCTCTTCACTCGCCATGAGAGTTCACCCAGCCTTCAGCGTGGTTGTCGCGCCGTGCACGGTCGTTTCACACACCCAGTTCTTTGTCGATGAAGTCGAGGACCTGGTCGGTCGTGGCGACCTGGAGCTGCTCCTTCGTGCTGCCCGAGCCGGGCGCCGCGCTCGCCGCCTTCCAGTTCGACAGGAGTGCTTCCAGTCGGGCCGTGACCGCGTCGGCGTCGAGGTGCTCGACGAGGGTGGAGGAGAGGGCGTTCTCGAGTTTCGCCAGGTCGCGGAGGACCGGGTCGGTGGCTTCCGCACCGGCGGGGGTGTCCCCGTCGGGGGCGAGTTGCGCGCCGAGGTGTTCGGCCAGGATGTCGGCGTCCGGGTGGTCGAAGACCAGGCCGGCGGGGAGCCGGAGACCGGTGGCGGCGGACAGCCTGTTGCGCAGTTCGACCGCGGTCAGGGAGTCGAATCCGAGTTCCTTGAAGGTGCTGCCCGTGGTGAGGCTGTCCGGGTGGTGCCCGAGCACGGTGGCGGCCTGTTCCCTGATGAGCCGCACCAGCGTGTGGTGCCGGTCCGACGGTGACAGCGCGCCCAGCCGGCCCGCCAGGTCGGCGGGCTGTCCGCCCGCCGTCGCGGTCGGCCTGCTCGCCCCGCCGACGGTGGGGGCGGCCAGGCCGCGCAGAAGGGCGGGCCGGGTGTGCAGGGGGTGCGTGGCCAGGGTGCGCAGGTCGAGGTTGAAGCCGACCAGGTGGGGGCGGCCGTGACGGTGCGCGGCGTCGAGCAGGGCGAGACCATGGGCGTTGCTCATGCCCTTGACGCCGATGCGTGCCATGCGGGCTACATCGGTGTCGGTGAGTCCGCCGGTCATGCCCTGAGGGGCGGTGCCGTTCGTGCCCTGGGGAGCGCTGCCGTTCGTGCCGTCGGATAGAGCACTCGCCTTGGCGTCGGCGGCAACACCCGGGTTGGCGTCCGGTGCCTCCCAGAGGCCCCAGCCGACCGACAGGCCGACCTGGCCCGCCGCCCGTCGGCGCTGCATCAGCGCGTCGCAATAGGCGTTCGCGGCCGCGTAGTTGGCCTGGCCCGGACTGCCGAGCGTGGCGGCCGCCGAGGAGAACACCACGAACAGACCGAGACGCATCTCCTGGGTCGCCTCATGGAGATTCGCCGCGGCAGCGGCTTTGGCCGCCCACACCCGCGCCAGCCCCTCCGGCGTCTGCGCGGTCACGACACCGTCCTCCAGCACGCCCGCCGCATGCACGACACCCGTCAACGGATGCGAGGGATCCGTCTTGCCGACCAGCTCCACCACCGATGCCGGGTCGCTGACATCAGCCGCGACAATGGTGACCTCGGCACCCAACCCGGTGAGCTTCGAGGCCAGTTCGTCGCTGCCCGGCGCCTCCGGACCGCGACGGCTGGCCAGCAGCAGGTGCCGTACGCCCCACTCCCGCACCAGATGCTCGGCCACGACCTGCCCCAGCGCACCGGTGCCCCCGGTGACCAGAACCGTGCCCTCGGGGTCGAGGGCAGGCGGGACCTCCAGCACCAGCTTGCCGGTGTGCTTGGCCTGACTCATGAACCGGAACGCCTCCTGCGCCTTGTCCAGCGGCCAGGAACGTACCGGCAGCGGCTTAAGCCGTTCTGAGGCGAACAATTCGACGAGCTTGTCCAGCATGTTGCTGATGCGGTCGGGTCCGGCATCACCGACGAGGTCGTACGCCGTGTACGAGACGTCCGCGTGCTCCGCAGCCACCTCTTCGGCGGCCCGCACATCGGTCTTGCCCATCTCCAGGAACCGGCCGCCGTCGCCGAGCAACCGCAGAGAGGCGTCGATGAACTCGCCGGCAAGGCTGTTGAGCACGACGTCCATGCCGCGGCCGCCCGTTACTTCCCTGAACGTGTCCTCGAAGGCGAGGTCCCGGGAGGAGGCCCGGTGGGCGGCGTCGATGCCCATCTCCTCCAGCACGGCGTGCTTGCCCGGACTCGCGGTCGCGAACACCTCGGCACCCACATGCCGGGCGATCTGCACCGCCGCCATCCCCACACCACCCGTCGCGGCATGGATCAGCACACGCTCGCCCGCCTTCAGACCGGCCAGCTCCACCAACCCGTACCAAGCCGTCAGGAACGCCGCCGGAATACCGGCCGCCTCCCGCATGTCCCAGCCCTGCGGGACAGGTGTGACCATCCGCGCCTCGGCGATCACCACAGGGCCGAACGCGCCCTCGAACACGCCCATCACGTGGTCGCCCACCGAGACATGGGTGACCTCGGGACCGACCTCCGTCACGACACCGGCACCTTCGCCGCCCATGGCCCCGTACGCGGGGACCATGCCCAAGGCCACCAATACGTCACGGAAGTTGATGCCCGCGGCGTGTACGGCGATACGCACCTGCCCCGGCGCCAAGGGCTCCAGGGCCTCCGGGCAGGCCACCGCCGCCAGGGCGTCCAGCGAGCCGTCGTGCACCATCCGCAGGCGCCACGCCGGTTCACCGGGCGGCGCGACGAGTTCGGTGGACTGGCGCGCCTGGGTCAGTCGGGGGACGTAGAGCGTCCCTTCCCGCAGGGCGAGTTGGGGCTCGTCGAGTTCCTCGGCGGCGTGACGCAGGGTGGCGTGGGGCAGATACCGGCCGTTCAGGTCCGAGCCCTGGTCCTCGCCGTCGCCGTCCACGTCGAGCAGGATGAAGCGGCCCGGATTCTCGGACTGAGCACTGCGGACCAGGCCCCAAACGGCTGCGGCGGACGCGTCCACGTCACCGTCACCGTCGACGCCGGTGGCTACCGCGCCACGCGTGACCAAGAGGAGCCGGGACTCGGCCAACTCCGGCACGGCCAGAAACTCCTGTACGAGTGACAGCACCCGCTCCACGACCAGCCGACCGTCAAGCCCCTCACGACCGTCGCCCACAGACGCATCGACGGGAGCGACCACTGCCCACGGCGCTTCACCATCCGCCGCCGACACCACATCAGCCAGACTGCCGACACCGTCCGAGAGCACAACCCAGTCGGCATCCCCGTCGGCATCCGTCCGCGACAGCGGCAGTGGCGTCCACTCCACAGTGAACAGACCGCGTACGTCGCGTTGTTGGGCGGCAGTCAATTGGCTCGGCTTCACGGGGCGGGTCTGGAGGGAGTCGACGCTCAGAACGGGACCGCCGGTCGCATCGGTGACCGTCACGCTCAGCCCCTGGTCGACGCTCTCCCCGACCGGACGGAGGCGCACGCGCACAGTCGTGGCTCCGACCGCCCGCAGAGACACTCCGGCCCACCCGAACGGTACGTAGAGCTGCTCGTCCTCGGAACCGTCCATGAAGCGGGCGGCGAGGAGCGGGTGGAGGGTGGCGTCGAGGAGGGCGGGGTGGATGCCGTAGCCGTCATGGGCACCGGCGGCCTCGGGCAGGACGACCTCGGCCAGCAGGTCCTGACCGTGCCGCCACACGGCACGCAGCCCCTGGAACGCCGGACCGTATCCGTACCCGGCCTCGCCGGCCTGCGCGTAGAAGCCGTCGACATCCAGCGGTTCGGCACCGGCCGGCGGCCAGGCACCACCCAACTCCTCGTCCATACGGGCGCTTTCGGGGGACAGTACGCCGGTCGCGTGGCAGATCCACGAGTCATCGCCGCCCACGGCGTCCGCGTCAGGCCGGCTGTAGATCTGGACACCGCGCCGCCCGTCCTCACCCGCCTCCTCGACCACCACCTGAACCCGCAGACCCGACGCCTCAGGCACCACCAAAGGCGCCTGCAACATCAACTCCTCCACCGTCACACAACCGACCTCATCACCGGCCCGCAACGCCCACTCCACCAACGCAGCACCCGGCACCAGAACCGCACCCGCCACCACATGATCAGCAAGCCACGACACCCCAGACCGCGACAGCCGACCGGTCAGCAGACACCCACCCCGGTCCGCGAACTCCACCGCCGCACCCAACAACGGATGCCCCGCCGCCACCAGACCCAAAGTCGCCGCATCCCCACCCCCAGAACGGCCGCTCAACCAGAACCGCTCCCGCTGGAACGCATACGTCGGCAACTCCACCAGCCCAGGCACACGATCACCCGCGAACAACACCGACCAGTCCACACCAACACCAGCGGTATGCAGACGAGCCATCGCCTCCACAAACGCCGACTCCTCAGGACGCTCACCGGCGAGGGACGCGACCAGCACCGACTCCTGGCTGTCCGACTCGTCCAGAGTGTGCTGGGCGGCAGTGATCAGCACAGGTGCGGGGCCGAGCTCCACAAACACGCCTGCTGAATCCGCTACTTGGGCGATGGCGGGCTGGAAGAGCACCGCGTTACGTACATGCCTCGCCCAGTACTCCGGATCCGTGATCTCCTCGCCGGCCCGCTCTCCGGAGACGTTACTCATGAGCGGGATCGACGGCTGCCTGAACTTGACCCCTCGTATCGCCTCGGTGAACTCCCCGAGCATCGGCTCCATCAACGCCGAATGGAAAGCATGACTGACGCTCAGCGCCTTCGTCTTGCGCCCACGCTCCCGCCACACCCCCGCAATCCGATCCACCTCATCCGACGGACCCGAAATCACCGTCGAATCAGGCGTGTTGACCGCCGCCACACTCACAGACGAGCCATCCACATCCGCGGCCAGCTCGGCGGGCGTGGCCTGCACCGCACACATCGCCCCGCCCTCAGGCAACCCACCCATCAAACGGGCGCGCGCCCCCACCACCCGACACGCATCCGCCAGATCAAAGACCCCCGCCACGTGCGCGGCCGCGATCTCACCGATCGAATGTCCGAGCACCACATCCGGCCGCACCCCGACCGACTCCCACAACCGGGCCAACCCCACCTGCAGCGCAAACAACCCCGCCTGCGCCCACACCGTGTGATCCAACCGCTCCCGCGGGCCACGGAACACCACCTCCCGCAACCCGCCCGAACCGATCCCCAGCTCTCCCTCCAGCAGGCCGCACACCTCATCAAACGCAGCCGCGAACACCGGGAACCGCTCATACAAACCAGCACCCATACCGACCAGCTGACTGCCCTGACCACTGAACAGCCACACCACGTCATCGCCACCCACCCGAGCCTGCGAGCAGGACGGGCCGACCAGCGCCGCGTGCGGCTCGCCCACCGCCAGCGCCTCCAGAGCGGCGATCAGCTCTGCCCGCTCCGCGCCCACCGCAACGGCGCGATGCTCATGTAGCGCACGCGTCTTCAGCAGCGACCAGCCCACGTCGGCGAGCGGCGCGCGGGACGACGCATCACCGGCAAAGTCACGCAGGCGTAGTGCCTGGTCGCGCAGGGCCTGCGGGCTACGGGCCGATACCACCCACGGCACCAAGCGCCCGTCAGTCTCAGTCTCGGTCTCAGTCTCGGGGGCCTCACCGCTGACCGATACCGAGTCCTCCTCCAGCCCGTCGGGAACAGACTCCACGATCACGTGCGCATTCGTCCCCGAAGCGCCGAACGACGACACACCCGCCCGACGCGGACGACCCCCCACCTGCGGCCACGGCACCGACTCAACCGCCAACCGCACCGCACCCGAATCCCACTCCACATGCGGCGACGGCACATCCACATGCAAACTCGCCGGCACCACACCATGCCGCATCGCCATCACCATCTTGATGACACCCGCAACACCCGCAGCCGCCTGCGTATGACCAATATTCGACTTCACCGACCCCAACCACAACGGGCGATCGGCTGGGCGCCCCTGCCCATACGTGGCCAGCAGAGCCTGCGCCTCGATCGGATCACCCAACGTGGTCCCCGTCCCATGCCCCTCCACCACATCAACATCCACCGACGACAACCCACCACTGGCCAACGCCTGCCGAATCACCCGCTCCTGCGACGGACCATTCGGCGCCGTCAACCCATTACTCGCACCGTCCTGATTCACCGCCGAACCCCGCACCACACCCAACACCCGACGCCCATGACGCCGCGCATCCGACAACCGCTCAAGGAGCAACACGCCCACTCCCTCGGAGAATCCGACTCCGTCGGCCGCGGCGGCGTAGGCCTTGCAGCGGCCGTCAGGTGAGAGGCCGCGCTGGCGCGAGAAGCCCGCGAACATGTCCGGGTCGGCCATGACGGTCACGCCGCCTGCCAGGGCGAGGTCGCACTCGCCGTGCCGGAGTGCCTGGGTCGCCAGGTGGATGGAGACCAGGGACGAGGAGCACGCGGTGTCGACCGTCACCGCAGGACCTTCGAGGCCCAGGGTGTAGGCGACGCGGCCGGAGACCATGCTGCCGGTGCTCGCCAGGTAGGAGTAGCCCTCCAGCTGGGCGTCGGCCGTGGGGAAGGACTTGGCGTAGTCGTGGTACATGAGGCCCACGTAGGTGCCGGTCGGGGTGCCCTTGAGCGTCGTCGGGTCGATACCCGCACGCTCCAGCACCTCCCACGACGCCTCCAGCAACAGCCGCTGCTGCGGATCCATCGCCAGCGCCTCCCGCGGATTGATCCCGAAGAACGCCGCATCGAAATCGCCCGCGTCGGGAAGGAATCCGCCCTGGTCGGTGTAGCTGGTGCCGGGGTGGTCCGGGTCGGGGTGGAAGAGGCGTTCCAGGTCCCAGCCGCGGTCGGTGGGGAAGGCGCCCATCGCGTCCTTGCGCGCGTCGAGCAGGTCCCACAGGTCGTCCGGGGACGCGACGCCGCCCGGGAACCGGCACGTCATGGCGACGATGGCGACCGGGTCGTCGGTGTCTGTCTCGACGTCGGCCCCTGCGGCGACGTGGGCGGCTGCCTGCGCCGTCGCATTCACCGTCGTGGTCGCCGAGGTGCTGCCCGCCAAGCGGTCCACCAGATGGGTGGCGAGTGCCTGCGGGGTGGGGTGGTCGAAGATCAGTGTGGCGGGCAGCCGCACGTCGCAGGCGGCCGACAGCCGGTTGCGCAGCTCCACCGCGGTCAGCGAGTCGAAGCCCAGGTCCTTGAAGGCGATGTCGACGCCCACCCGGGCGGCGGAACCGTGGCCGAGGACGGCCGCGACGTACTCGCGTACGACATCGGTGAGGAGCCGCAGGCGGCCGTCCGCGTCGAGGCCGGCCAGGCGGGTCGCGAGCGCCCCGTCGGCGAGGCCTTCGGAGGCCACGCGCCGCCGCGTGGCGGGCGCCGTGAGGGCGCGCAGGAGCGGGGACAGGCCGTCGGTCACGGCGCGCGGGTCGAGGTCGGCCGCGACCACGTAGGCCCGGTCGTGGGCACGGGCGGCGTCGAGCAGGGCCAGGCCGCCCTCGTCGGTGAGCGCGGCGAACCCGGTGCGCTTCATGCGCGCCAGGTCGGTCTCGCTCAGCTGCCCGGTCATGCCGCTGGTCGCCTGCCACAGGCCCCAGGCGATCGAGAGGCCCGCGAGCCCTTGGGCGCGGCGGTGCTGGACGAGGGCGTCGCAATAGGCGTTGGCCGCCGCGTAGTTGGCCTGCCCGGGGCTGCCGAGCGAAGCGGCCGCCGAGGAGAACACCACGAAGAAGTCGAGGGGCGTCTCCCGTGTCGCCTCGTGCAGGTGGCGTGCCGCCGTCGCCTTCGTCGCCCACACCCGCGCGAGGCTCTCGGGGGTCTGGGCGGTGATCACGGCGTCGTCCAGGACGCCGGCCGCGTGGATCACACCGGTGAGCGGGTGCGCCGGGTCGACCGACGCGATCAGTGCGGCGACCGCTTCCGCGTCGCCGACATCGGCCGGGGCGATCTCGACCGATGCTCCCAATTCGCTCAGGCGGGCGCGGAGTTCGGCGCTGCCCGGCGCCTGGTCGCCGCGTCGGCTCGCGAGCAGCAGGTGTCGTACGCCCCACTCCATGACCAGGTGTTCGGCCACCAGTCGGCCGAGTACGCCGGTGCCGCCGGTGATGAGAACCGTACCGTTCCGGTGGAGTCCTTCGGACGGGCCCGCCGTCCGGTCGGCCTCCGGTGTCCCGTTCGGGGCGGTCGGGCCGGTCGTGGCGCGGACCAGTCGCGGCACTCGTATCTCGCCGCCGTGCACCGCCAGTTGAGACTCTTCCAGGTGCGCCGCCTGCATGGCTGCGGCAAGCGTGTCGTCGGGGCCGAGGTCGATCAGCGTGAAGCGGCCGGGGTGCTCCGACTGGGCGCTGCGTACCAGACCCCAAACGGCCGCGGCAGCCACATCCACGTCCATATCCGCATGGCCCTCCCCTCCCCCGCCCCCATCGCCGGTGCGCTCGCCGTGGATGGGCACTGCTCCTCGCGTCACCAGGACCAGGCGGGAGTCGTGCAGGGACGAGGCGAGCCAGGTCTGTACGAGGTCGAGGACGTGGGTGGCGAGTGCCAGGCCGTCGTCGGTCCGGTCGGGTTCGATGGGGGCGGCCACGAGCTGCGGCGCCGGAGCGCCGGCCTCGACGGACGCCAGCAGGTCCGTGAGGCTCGCGGCGTCCTCGCCCAGTGTCACCCACCCTTCGGACGCGTCCCGGGCCGGACCCGCCGCGTTGTCCGCCGCGTTCTCCGGCGTGATCCACTCCAGGTCGAACAGCCCGTGCCGGTCGCGGGTCGCGGCCGCGGCGAGGCGGCCGGTGTCGGTCGGGCGCGAGCGCAGGTCGCGGACGGTGAGCACGGGCGCGCCCACGGCGTCGGCCACGGTGATGCGCAGCCCCTGCTCGATCCGCTCGCCGAGCGGGGTGAGGCGCACCCGGACCGTGGTGGCCCGTACGGCGTGCAGCGCCACGTCGTTCCAGGCGAACGGCAGCCAGACCTGTTCGGCGTCGGTCGGGGGCAGCAGCAGCGCGGCAGGTTGCAGGACGGCGTCGAGGAGGGCCGGGTGGATGCCGAAGCCGTCCGGGTCGCCGGCCTCCTTGGGCAGCGTCACCTCGGCCAGGACGTCCTTGCCGTGGCGCCACAGCGCCCGTACGCCCCGGAAGGCGGGGCCGTAGCCGTATCCGGTGCGGTCGGCCTGCGCGTAGAGGTCGTCGGCGGGGACGGGTTCGGCGTCGGCCGGGGGCCATGCGCCGTCCAGGGTGTCGGCGGCGTCCCGCGTTCCGTTGGTGCCGTCCGTCGGGGCGGGGGCGAGCACGCCCGTGGCGTGGCAGGTCCAGGGGTGCGTCGACGCGAAGGCGTCGTCGTCATCGGGGCGGGAGAACAGCCGGACGTCGCGCCGGCCGTGTGCGTCGGCCGCTTCGACGACGACCTGGATCCGCAGGCCGCCGGTGTCGGGCAGCACGAGCGGCGTCTGGAGCGTCAGCTCCTCCAGGGCGGAGCAGCCCGCGTCGTCGCCGGCCCGCAGCACCCACTCCACCTGCGCCGCGCCGGGCACCAGGGCCTGGCCCGCCACGACGTGGTCGTCCAGCCAGGCGGCGGACTGCCGGGACACCCGCCCGCTCAGCAGGTGTACGTCCCCGCTCGCGAGGCCGACGGAGGCGCCCAGGAGCGGGTGTCCGGAGGCGGCGAGGCCGAGCCCGGCAGGGTCGCCGGACCGCCCGCCGGCGGGGGCAGGCCAGAAGTCCTGGCGCTGGAAGGCGTAGGTGGGCAGGTCGACGGTACGGGGGGCGGGGTCGGCCGGGAACCAGCGCCGCCAGTCGACGTCCGCGCCGGCGGCGAAGGCGTGGGCCGCGGCGCGGGCGAGCTGGGTGGTGTCGCCGTGGTCGCGGCGCAGGGTGGGCACGACCGTGGCGGGCACGGCCGCCCGTTCGATGAGGCCTTCCAGCGCGAGGTTGAGGACGGGGTGGGGGCTCACCTCGATGAACAGGCGGTACCCGTCCGCGAGCAGCGCGTCGATCGTGTCGGCGAAACGCACCGTCCGGCGCACGTTCCGCACCCAGTACGCGGTGTCGAGTTCGGTGGTGTCGGTGAGGTGCCCGGCGGTGACGGTGGAGTAGAACGCGACGTCGGTGGCGGCGGGCCGGATACCGGCCAGGCCCTCCGTGAGCTGGTCCAGGATCGCGTCCAGCTGCGGGCCGTGGCCCGCGACGTCGGAGGCGACGGCCCTGGCGCGAAGGCCGCGCTCCTGGGCGTCGGCGACGACGGCGGCGATACCCTCGGGCGGGCCCGAGATGACGGTGGACGACGGCCCGTTGACGGCCGCGACGACCACGCCCGGGTGTCCGTCGATCAGGTCGGCGGCCTGCTCCTGGCCCATCCCCAGGGACGCCATGCCGCCGCGTCCGGACAGCTGCCGCAGCAGCACACTGCGTACGGCGACGATGCGGGCCGCCTCGTCCAGGGAGATGGCGCCCACGACGCACGCCGCGGCTATCTCGCCCTGCGAGTGGCCGACGACGGCGGCGGGTTCAATGCCCTGGTCCGCCCAGACGGCGGCGAGTGCGACCATGACGGCCCACAGCACGGGCTGGACGACGTCGATCCGGGCCAGCTCCGACCCGTCCCCGCGCAGCACGTCGGTCAGGGACCAGTCCACGTACGCCGACAGGGCCTGCTCGCACTCGGCGATCCGGGCCGCGAACACCGGGGACTCGTCGAGGAGCCGGGCCCCCATGCCCACCCACTGGCCGCCCTGGCCGGGGAACACCATGACCGGCCCGGGCCCCGTGGGGCCGACCGCCCCGGACACCACGTCCGGCGACGCCTCACCTGCCGCCAGCGACCGGAGGCCGTCGAGGAGCGCGTCGCGGTCGTCCCCGACGACGACGGCCCGGTTCTCGAACACCGACCGTGTCGTGGCGAGCGACCACCCCACCTCCAGCGGCGACGCCGGCCGCTGGTCGTCGTCGCGCACGTGCTCGGCGAGCTGTGCGGCCTGGGCCCGCAGCGCTTCCTCGCCCCGGCCGGAGACGACCCACGGGACGACTGTGCCTGTCCCTTCCGCCGGTGTCTCCGCGGCCGGTGTCTCCGCGGCCGCTGCCTCCTCGGGCGGTGCCTCCTCGGGCGGTGCCTCCTCCAGGATCACGTGGGCGTTCGTCCCGGACATGCCGAAGGCGGACACGCCCGCGCGGCGCGGGCGCTCGCCGCGGGTCCACGGGACCGGTTCGGTGAGGAGCCTGACGGAGCCCGAGGACCAGTCGACGTGCGGGGTCGGCTCGTCGACGTACAGCGTGGCGGGAAGCAGTTCGCGCTGCAGCGCCATCACCATCTTGATGACGCCCGCGACGCCCGCTGCGCCCTGCGGGTGCCCGATGTTCGACTTGACCGAGCCCAGCCACAGCGGCCGGTCCTCGTCCCTGTCGCGGCCGTAGGTGGCGAGCAGCGCACCGGCCTCGATGGGGTCGCCGAGCTTCGTGCCGGTGCCGTGCGCCTCGACCGCGTCGACCTCGGCGGCGCCCAGGCCCGCGTTGGCGAGGGCGGCGCGGATGACGCGTTCCTGGGAGGGGCCGTTGGGGGCGGTGAGACCGTTGCTCGCGCCGTCCTGGTTGACGGCCGAGCCGCGGATCACCGCGAGCACCTTGTGGCCGTTGCGGCGCGCGTCGGAGAGCCGCTCCAGGAGGAGCAGTCCCGCGCCCTCCGAGAAACCGGTGCCGTCGGCCGAGGCCGCGAACGCCTTCGAGCGGCCGTCCGGAGACAGCGCGCCCTGGCGGGAGAACTCGGTGAACGCGCCGGGCGTCGACATCACGGTGACACCGCCGGCCAGCGCGAGATCGCACTCCCCCTGCCGCAGCGCCTGAGCCGCCAGGTGCATGGAGACCAGCGAGGAGGAGCACGCCGTGTCGACGCTGACCGACGGGCCCTCGAGGCCGAGCGTGAAGGAGATACGGCCGGACAGGACACTCAGCGCGCTGCCGGTCAGGAGGTGGCCCTCCACCGTCTTGTCGGGCTGCGCGCCGCCGAACCCGAGCACGCCCGCGCCGATGTAGACGCCGGTGGCGCTCAGCTTCAGCGACGCCGGGTCGATGCCGGCCCGCTCCAGGAGCTGCCAGGCCGTCTCCATGAGCACCCGCTGCTGCGGGTCCATGGCCAGGGCCTCGCGCGGGCTGATCCCGAAGAACGACGCGTCGAAGGCGGGGGCGTCGTACAGGAACCCGCCGCGTCGCACATAGCTGGTGCCGGGGTGGTCGGGGTCGGGGTGGTAGAGGCTCTCCAGGTCCCAGCCGCGATTGGTGGGGAAGTCGTCGATGGCGTCGCCGCCCTCGGCGACCAGGTCCCACAGGGCCTCGGGCGTGCGGGTGTCGCCGGGGAAGCGGCACGCCATGGAGACGATGGCGATCGGCTCCTGGGCCCGCTCCTCCACCTCGCGCAGACGCCGGCGGGCCTGGCCGAGGTCCACCGTGACCCGCTTCAGATACTGCCGGAGCTTGGCTTCCGTACTCGACGTACCCGTAGCGGACTCTCCCGTACCGGACACACCCGTGCCAGACACATCAGGACTCGACTCTTCAGCACTCGACATCGAACGTCACTTCTCCATCAGCGAAGGGCACGGGGAACGTGGGGGCGAGGAAGGGGGACGGGGCGGGCAGGGGGGTCACAGCTCTCGGTCGATGAACTCGAACATCTCGTCGTCGGACACGTCGTCCAGCGCGTCCAGCGCGTCCAGGTCCGCGACGTCCGCCGCGCCCACCGGGGAGCCGGCCGTGGCGGCTCCGTTCAGCTTCGACAGCAGGGTGTTCAGACGCCTGGTGACCCGGCTGCGCGCGTCCGCGTCGAGGGCGAGCGCGTCCAGGGAGGACTCGATCCTGCCGAGGTCGTTGAGGACCGGGTCCGCGGCGTCCTTGACGGGCGGCGGCGCGCCGTCGGGCGACAGACGCTCGAGGAGGTGGTCGACGAGGGTGGCCGACTCGGGGTAGTCGAAGACGAGGGCCGCGGGCAGCTTCAGGCCGGTGGCGGCGGCCAGCCGGTTGCGCAGTTCCACGGCGGTCAGGGAGTCGAAGCCGAGCTCCTTGAACGACGTGTCCGGGCGGACGGCGTCGTGGTCGCTGTGCCCGAGGACGCCGGCGACGTTGCCGCGTACGAGGTCGAGCAGCAGTCGGCGCCGTTCGGGATGCGGCAGGCCGGCGAGCCGGTCGGCGAGACCGTCCGCCGGGGCGACGGTGACCGCGGCCGCGGTGCGCCGGGCGGTGCGGGCGCCCGGTGTCGCACCCGTGGCAAGGGCGCGCAGGAGCGCGGGCCGGGAGGGGGCGGGCTGCGCGGCGACGGCGCGCGCGTCGAGGTCCACCGCGACCACGTGCGGGCGGCCGTGGGCGCGGGCGGCGTCGAGGAGGGCCAGGCCGCCTTCGGTGGTCAGCGGGGTGAACCCGGTGCGCTTCATGCGTGCCAGGTCCGTCTCGCCGAGGTGTCCGGTCATGCCGCTCGCCGTCTGCCACAGACCCCAGCCGATCGAGAGACCGGCCAGGCCCTCGGCACGCCGTTGCCGGACGAGGGCGTCGCAATAGGCGTTGGCCGCCGCATAGTTGGCCTGTCCCGGGCTGCCGAGTGTCGCCGCCGCCGAGGAGAACACCAGGAAAAGACCGAGGCGCGCCTCCCGGGTCGCCTCGTGCAGCAGGTGTGCGGCCGTCGCCTTCGCCGCCCACACCCGTGCGAGGCTCTCCGGGGTCTGCGCGGTGACCACGGCGTCGTCCAGCACACCCGCCGCGTGGACCACGCCGGTCAGCGGGTGCGCCGGATCGGTCTTGCCGACGAGCTCCGCCACGGCGTCCGGATCACTGACATCGGCCGCGGCGAAGGTCACCTCGGCCCCCAACTCGGTCAGTTTCGCGGCGAGTTCACCGCCCCCGGGCGCCTCGGAACCGCGCCTCCCGGCCAGCAGCAGGTGTCGTACGCCCCACTCCCTCACCAGGTGCTCGGCCACCGCGGCGGCGAGGACCCCGGTCCCGCCGGTGATGAGCACTGTGCCGTCCGGATCGAGGGCGGGCGGAATCTCCAGCACCAGCTTGCCGGTGTGCTTCGCCTGGCTCATGAACCGGAACGCCTCACGCGCCCGGCCCAGCGGCCAGGTCTGGACGGGCAGCGGCGCCAGGACGCCGGAGGCGAACAACTCGCCCAGCTCCGCCAGCATTTCCCCGATCCGGTCGGGTCCGGCGTGCGGCACGAGGTCGAAGGCCCGGTACCACGCGCCCGCGTGCTCGGCGGCGACCCGGTCGGGGTCGCGCTTGTCTGTCTTGCCCATGTCCACCATGCGCCCGCCCTCGGCGAGCAGCCGCAGCGAGGCGTCGGTGAACTCCCCGGCCAGGCTGTTGAGTACGACATCCATGCCGCGCCCGCCCGTCGCCGCCCGCAAGGTCTCCTCGAAGTCCAGGTCACGGGAGGAGGCGCGGTGGGCCGCGTCGATGCCCATGCCGTCGAGCACGCCGTGCTTGGCGGGGCTCGCGGTGGCGAACACCTCGGCGCCCAAGTGGCGGGCGATCTGGGTGGCGGCCATGCCCACCCCGCCCGTGCCCGCGTGGATGAGCAGCGATTCGCCCGCCCGGAGGCGGCCGAGGTCCACGAGGCCGTACCAGGCCGTCAGGAACACCACGGGCACCGCCGCGGCCTCCTGGAAGCTCCAGCCCTCCGGAATCGGGACGACCATCCGGGCGTCCGCGACGGCCAGCGGCGCGAAAGCGCCCTCGAACAGGCCCATCACCCGGTCACCGACCGACAGATGAGTGACGCCCGGACCCACCTCCGTCACATGTCCGGCGCCCTCGCTTCCCGCGAACGTGCCCTTGTCGGGATACATGCCCAACGCGATCAGCACGTCACGGAAGTTCATGCCCGCCGCCCGCACGGAGATCCGCACCTGCCCGGGCTCCAGCGGCGCGAACGCCTCGGGAGCGTCGATCACCGAGAGATTCTCCAGGGTGGCCGTACCGGAGGTGCCGAGGCGCCAGCCGGACGTACCGACCGGCGGGACGAGCTCCTCGGGGGCGACAGCGGGCGTCATGCGCGGTACGAGGAATTCGCCGCTGCGGAGGGCAAGTTGAGGCTCGTCGAGCTCCTCGACGGCGTGGCGCAGGGCGGCGTACGGCAGTTCCCCGCCGTCCGGGTGGAGGTGCTCCTCCTCGATGTCGAGGAGGACGAAGCGGCCCGGATTCTCCGACTGGGCGCTGCGGACCAGGCCCCAGACCGCTGCCGCGGACGCCGCGACGTCGCCATCGGCGTCGGTGGCCACGGCGCCGCGCGTCACGATGACGAGACGGGACTCGGCCAGCTCCGGGGCGGCCAGGAACTCCTGTACGAGGGAGAGGGTCCGCCGCACCACCGGCAGCCCGTCATCGGCAGAGCCGCCGCCAGCGGGAGCGAGCACTGCCCACGGCGCTCCGCCACCTGCCGTCGTCGCGGACGACACGGCATCAGCCAGAGCTGCACTGGAGTTGTCCGAAAGTATGACCCAGTCGGCGCTCCCCCCGGCATCCGTCCGCGGCAGCGGAAGGGGCTGGGGCAGGGGCAGCGGGGTCCAGTCGACGGTGTAGAGGCCGTCGACACCGCCACGGGCCGCCGCACCCAGCCGGCCGGGATCGGCCGCGCGCAGGGTCAGGGCGTCGACCGTCAGGACGGGTGCGCCGGTCGCGTCGGCGATGACGACCCGCAGGTCACGCTCGGCCGCCTCCCCCTGCGGGGAGAGCCGGACACGGACGTGGGTCGCCCGGTCTGCGTTCAGCGACACCCCGCTCCACGCGAACGGCAGCCACAGCTGCCCGTCCGCGGGCCGGTCGAGGAGCATCAGCGGATGCAGGGCGGCGTCCAGCAGCGCCGGGTGGATGCCGAAACCGTCGTGCGCACCCGCCTGTTCGGGCAGCACCACCTCGGCGAGCAGCTCCGTCCCGTGCCGCCACAGCGCCCGCAGCCCCTGGAACGCCGGACCGTACGCGTATCCGGTCTCCGCGGCCCGCGCGTAGAAGTCCTCGACATCCACGGCTTCGGCCCCGACAGGAGGCCACTGCCCACTCAACTCGGCTGCTGCTTCTGGCGTTTCGGAGCTCACCACACCGACGGCATGGCACACCCACACCGCCGATGCGTCCTGCTCAGACCGGGAATACACATGTACGTCACGACGGCCGCCCTGCTCATCAGCCGCACCCACGACCACCTGAACCTGCAACCCACCCGACTCGGGCAGCACCAACGGCGCCTGGAGAGTCAGTTCCTCAATCGTCGGGCAACCCGCCTCATCACCGGCCCGCAACACCCACTCCACCAACGCCGCACCCGGCACCAGAACCGTCCCCGCCACCACGTGTTCGGCCAGCCAGGACGGAGCCTTGCGCGAGAGCCGCCCGGTGAACAAGTACGAGTCGCTCTCCGCGAGTTCCACGCAGGCACCGAGCAGCGGATGCCCGGCGGCCACCATGCCGAGGTCGGCGGCGTCTCCGGTGAGCCCGGTGGGCTCCTCCAGCCAGTAGTGCTGGTGCTGGAAGGCGTAGGTGGGGAGGTCGACGGTGCGGGGGGTGGGGTCGGCCGGGAACCAGCGTCGCCAGTCGACGGGGGCGCCGGCGGTGAAGGCCTGGGCGGCGGCGCGGGTGAGCTGGGTGGTGTCGCCGTGATCACGGCGCAGGGTGGGGACGACCGTGGCGGGGATGTCCGCCTGCTCGATGGTCTCCTCCATGCCCAGGCCCAGTACCGGGTGTGCGCTGGCTTCGATGAAGAGGCGGTAACCGTCCGCGAGAAGGGCTTCGATGGTGTCGGCGAAACGGACGGGCTGGCGAAGGTTGGTGACCCAGTAATCCGTGTCCAGGGCCGTGGTGTCGTCGAGGCGTTCGGCGGTGACCGTCGAGTAGAAGGCCACGTCGGTGGTGGTCGGCTGGATGTCGGCGAGCCGTTCGGTGAGGAGATCACGGAGCTGGTCGATCTGGGGGCCATGCGAGGCATAGCCGACATCGATGACACGGGCGCGCAGACCACGTGCCTCCGCATCCGCGACCACGGCAGCCACTTGCTCCGGCGGCCCCGAAATCACCGTAGACGACGGCCCATTGACCGCCGCGACGACCACGCCCGGCCGGTCACCGATCAGCTCAGTAGCCTGCTCGGCACCGGTACTGAGCGATGCCATGTCGCCGTGCCCTTGCAACTGGCGAAGCGCCTCACTGCGTACCGCTACGATCCGCGCCGCATCCTCCAGCGACAGCGCCCCCGCCACACACGCGGCAGCCATCTCACCCTGCGAGTGCCCCACCACAGCGGCCGGAGTGACCCCATAGTCCGCCCACACCGCAGCCAGCGAGACCATCACCGCCCACAGCACCGGCTGCACGACCTCGACCCGGGACAGCTCACTCCCGTCCCCTCGCAACACCGCACTCAGCGACCAGTCCACATGCGCCGACAGCGCCCGCTCACACTCCGCAATCCGCGCCGCGAACACCGTAGACTCGTCCAACAGCTGGGCACCCATGCCCACCCACTGCGACCCCTGCCCCGGAAACACCAACACCGGACCCGCACCGGAGGAAGCCGCCGGACCGGACACGACATCTGTCGGCGTCTCCCCTGCGGCCAGCGCCTGGACCCCGGCAACCAGGGCGTCCCGGTCCCGGCCCGCCACCACGGCCCGGTGTTCGAACACCGACCGCGTCGTGGCCAGCGACCAGCCCACCTCGGCAGCCGACACATCCCCGGCCCCGACGACGAACTCGCCCAGCCGACTGGCCTGTTCACGCAGCGCGTCCGGCGTCCGCGCGGACACCACCCACGGCACCACCCCACCCGGCTCCGGCGCCACGGGCTCGGGCAGGTCCTCCTCCGGCGCCTCCTCCAGGATCAGGTGCGCGTTCGTCCCGGAGATCCCGAAGGACGACACCCCGGCGCGCCGTGTGCGCTCGCCGCGCGACCACGGGACCGGTTCGGTCAGGAGGCGTACGCCGCCGCGGTCCCATTCCACGTGGGGGGTCGGCTCGTCGGCGTGCAGGGTCGTGGGCAGTTGCTCGTGGCGCAGTGCCATGACCATCTTGATGACGCCCGCGACACCGGCGGCGGCCTGTGTGTGGCCGATGTTGGATTTCACCGAGCCGAGCCAGAGAGGGCGGTCCTCCGGGCGCCCCTGCCCGTACGTGGCGAGCAGGGCCTGCGCCTCGATCGGGTCGCCGAGCGTGGTGCCGGTGCCGTGCGCCTCCACCACGTCGATGTCCTCGGGACCACGGCCCGCGCCGGCGAGGGCGGCGCGGATGACCCGTTCCTGCGAGGGGCCGTTCGGGGCGGTCATGCCGTTGCTCGCGCCGTCCTGGTTCACGGCCGAGCCGCGCAGCAGGGCGAGGACGCGGTGTCCCTTGCGGCGCGCGTCGGAGAGGCGCTCCAGGACGACGAGTCCGGCGCCCTCGCCCCAGCCGGTGCCGTCCGCCGCGGCGGCGAACGGCTTGCAGCGGCCGTCGGGGGCCAGGCCGCGCTGGCGGGAGAACTCCACGAAGGTGTTCGGGGTGGCCATCACGGTCACACCTCCGGCCAGGGCCAGTTCGCACTCGCCCTGCCGCAGTGCCTGCGCCGCCAGGTGCATCGCGACCAGCGAGGAGGAGCACGCGGTGTCCACCGTGATGGCGGGGCCCTCCAGGCCGAAGGTGTACGCGACCCGGCCGGAGGCCACGCTCGGCGTGCTGCCGGTCATGATGCGGCCCTCGAAGCCGTCCGGTTTGCGCGCGAGGAAGCGGGATCCGTAGTCGTCGTACATGATTCCGGTGATGACGCCGCATGGGGTGCCGCGCAGGGCGGCGGGGTCGATGCCCGCGTGTTCGAAAGCCTGCCAGGCGGTTTCCAGGAGCAGGCGCTGCTGCGGGTCGGTGGCGGCGGCCTCGCGCGGGCTGATGCCGAAGAAGCCCGCGTCGAAGCGGGCGGCGTCGTAGAGGAAGCCGCCTTCGCGGGTGTAACTGTGGCCGACCTGGTCGGGGTCGGGATCGAACAGTCCGGCCGTGTCCCAGCCGCGGTCCTCGGGGAACGGGCCGATGGCGTCGGTGCCCGTGGCCACGAGCTGCCACAGTTGCTCGGGCGAGGTCACGCCGCCCGGGTAGCGGCACGCCATGCCGACGATGGCGATCGGGTCGTCGTCGATGCCGGTGGCCGTGGCGGCGGTGCCCTCCGCAGAGGCGCCGTGAGCAGTCGGGGAAGTGTGCTGCGCCTCGTCGGGAAGGTGGCTGTGGAGATGGCGTACGAGGGCGGTGGGGCTCGGGTGGTCGAAGACGAGGGTGGCGGGCAGCCGGATGCCGGTGGCCGTGGAGAGGCGATTGCGGAGTTCCAGGGCGGTGAGCGAGTCGAAGCCCAACTCCTGGAACGCGCGGCCCAGTTCGATCGTTTCGGGTGAGGGGTGCGCCAGGACGGTCGCGATCTGCTCGCGGATGAGTTCGTTCAGGGCGCGGTCGCGGTCGGCGGCGGACAACCGGGCGAGCCGGGCGGCCCACGAGGAGGGCGCGGTCTCGTCCGTGGCGGACCCGGTGGCTGCGGTGGACCCGGTGGCCCCGGCGGACGCGGTGGGCCGCGGAGTGCGTACCAGGCCGCGCAGGGCGGGCTGCAGGGTGCGGGCGGCGGCCTGGCCGCGCAGCACAGCGCGGTCGAAGCGGGTGGCGAGGACCGTGGGGTGCTCGGCGGTCAGGGCCGCGTCGAAGAGGGTCAGGGCCTGCTCGTCGGTCAGGCCCGCCACGCCGGTGCGGTGGATGCGGGCGCGGTCGGCGTCGCCGAGCCGGGCGGCCATGCCTCCGGACGCGGACTCCCACAGGCCCCACGCCACGGAGGTGGCGGCGAGGCCGGCCGCGCGGCGGTGTTCGGCGAGGGTGTTGAGGAAGGTGTTGGCGGCCGCGTAGTTGGACTGGCCGCCGTTGCCGAGGACGGAGGCGCCCGAGGAGAAGAGGACGAAGGCCGACAGGTCCTTGTCGCGGGTGAGTTCGTGCAGGTGCCAGGCCGCGTGGGCCTTGGGTGCGAGGACGGCGTCGAGCCGCTCGGGGGTCATCGCCGTGATGAGGCTGTCGTCGATGACGCCCGCGGTGTGCACGACCGCGGTGAGCGGGTGCGCGGCGGGGATGTCCGCGAGGAGCCCGGCCAGCGCGTCGCGGTCGGTGATGTCGCAGGCGGCGACGCGTACGTCGACGCCGTCGTCCGCGAGGTCGGCGCGCAGCTCGGCGACGCCCTCGGCGGCGTCGCCCCGGCGGCTGACGAGGAGCAGGTGGCGGGCGCCGTGCGCGGCGGCGAGGTGACGGGCGACGGCCTGCCCGAGGCCACCGGTTCCGCCGGTGATCAGGACGGTGCCGCCGGTTTCCGCGGCGCCCGCGATGCCCGTGGAGTCCACAGTGTCCGTGGTGCTCTCCGGGGCGGTGGCGTGCAGCGCTGGGGTGTCAGTTCGGGGCGGGACGACGGCGAGGCGCGGCACGAGCACGGTGCCCGCGCGCAGGGCGAGCTGTGTCTCGGCTTGGGCGGCCGCCGCGGCCAAGGCGGCGGGCAGAACGTGGCGCGATACGGCGCCCTCGCCGGCGTCCTGGTCGTTCTCCTGGTCGGCGTCCTTGTCGATGTCCACCAGGACGACACGGTCAGGTTGTTCGGCCTGGGCGGCTCGGACCAGGCCCCATACAGGCGCGGTGGCCAGGTCGGCGGGCCCGTCCTCTGGGCGGGCGGCGACCGCACCGGTCGTGAGGACGACGAGGCGGGCGGCGGAGAGAGCGTCCGTGGTGAGCCAGTCGCGCAGCAGCTCCAGGGCGTGCCGGGCGTGGGCTCGTACCTGAGCCGGGACATCGGTCTCCGTCCCCTGCGCGGGGAACGGTGCGAAGACGATGTCCGGCACGGGCTCGCCGGCCTCGACGGCGGCTTTCAGGGCCGCCAGGTCCGGGTAGTGCGCGGCGGGACCGAGGCCCGCGTCGTGCGCTCCGAGCACAGCCCAGGAGTGGGCGGCCGGGTCCGTCTCGGCCGGGTCGGGCAACGGCAGCTCTTGCCAGTCCAGGTGGTACAGGGGGGCGGCTGTGGTGGGGCGGGCCGCGCGCCACCGGTCGGCGGGGATCAACCGCAGTTGGAGGGCGTCGACTGTCGCGACCTGCCCGCCCTCGCTGTCGGTCAGGGACAGCCGCAGCCGATCGTCGCCCTGGGGGCTGAGGCGGACCCGCAGCCGTGTGGCCCCGGTGGCGTGGTGGCGTATGTCGCTGAAGGAGAACGGCAGCCGTACCGGGGCGTCCGCGTCCCCGCGACCCTGCTCCGGCTCCTGACCACCCTGCCCCTGCTCCGGCTCCTGACCACCCTGCCCCTGTTCCTGCCCCCGTCCCTCACTGCCGCGGTACAGCTCGTCGACGGCGTGCAGGGCGGCGTCGAGCAGGGCCGGGTGGAGTGCGAACGCATCGGCTTCAGCGCGCTGTTCGTCGGCGAGGCGGACATCGGCGTAGAGGTCGTCGCCGTGCCGCCAGGCGGCGTGGACGGCCCGGAAGGCGGGCCCGTAGCTGTAGCCCTGCGCGTCGAGCCGGGCGTACAGGGCGTCGACGTCGAGGGCGGTGGCGTCGGCGGGCGGCCAGGGAGCGGCGTCGGGGGCGGCCGGTTCGGCGGCCGGGCCGGCGCTGAGGATGCCGGTGGCGTGACGGCGCCAGCCGCGGGAGCCCCCGCCGTCGCCCAGATCGCCCAGATCACCAGGATCGCCCAGGTCACCCGAACCGCCCGGGCCTCCCCGGCCTGCCGCATCGGCCGCGTCGGCCGCGTCGCCGTCGTCAGCCGCATCGTCGGCAGGACGGGAGTGGACGGTGAGAGCACGGCGGCCGGAGCCGTCGGGAGCACCGAGGGCGAGCTGCACTTCAATGGCATCGACGAGGGCATCGGCGCCCGCACCCACAGCCGCCCCGACACCGGTACCGGTGTCGTCGAGCAGCAGCGGCGTCTCCAGCGTCAGATCGTCGATCGTGCCGCAGTCGGCGTGCCGCCCTGCGAGCAGGGCGAGTTCGACGAAGGCGGTGGCGGGCAGCGGGACGCCGCCCGCGATGGTGTGGTCGGCGAGCCATGGATGCGTACGCAGGGACAGGCGTCCCGCGAGCAGGATGCCCCCGTCGGCCTGCCGGATGACGGCGGGCAGCAGCGGGTGGCCGGTCTCCTGGAGGCCGGCGGCGCGGGCCGGTGCGGCGGCGTCGGGCGCGACGCGCCAGTACCGTCGGCGCTGGAACCGGTAGGTGGGGAGCGGCACGTGCCCGGCGTCGGCGGGGAAGAGGGCGGTGAGGTCGGCCGGCTGTCCGTCGGTGTGGAGCGCGGCGACGGCACCCAGCAGGGTGCGTCCCTCGTCGTGCTTGGAGCGCAGCGCCGCCGCGACGACCGGCTCGGGCTCCTCTCCCTCCGCCGGGGCCGGGAGGCCGTCCTGGACCATGGTGGCGAGGACCGGGTCGGGCCCCAACTCCAGGTAGCGCACGACGCCTTGCTCGCCGAGGGCGCGCAGTCCGTCGTGGAACCGCACCGGTCGGCGTACGTGCCGTACCCAGTACTCGGCGTCGGCCATCAGCTCCGCGTCGGCGAGGCGGCCGGTGAGGTTGGAGACGACGGGCAGCGTCGGCGCGTGGAAGGTCAGCCCGCGGGCCACTTCGCGGAAGTCGTCGAGCATCGGCTCGATGAGCGGCGAGTGGAAGGCGTGACTGACGTTGAGCCGCTTGGTCTTCAGTCCGCGCCCGCGCAGGGCCTTCTCCACCTCCCCGACGGCGGCGGCCTCGCCGGACACGACGACGGCGGTGGGGCCGTTGACGGCGGCGAGGGAGAGACGTTCCTCCTGCCCGGCGAGCAGCGGCAGTACGTCGTCCTCGGCCGCCTGGACGGCGAGCATGGCGCCGCCTGCGGGCAGGGCCTGCATGAGGCGGCCCCGGGCCGCGACCAGCGTGCAGGCGTCCGCCAGGGAGAACACCCCGGCGACGTGCGCGGCGGCGATCTCGCCGACGGAGTGCCCGGTCAGGTGGCTGGGGGCGATCCCGAAGGAGGTGACCTGGCGGTACAGGGCGACTTCGAGGGCGAACAGCGCGGCCTGCGTCATGCCGGTCCCGTGCAGCACGGCGGCCTGCGCGGTGTCGGCGGGGGCGAACAGCACGGGTTTCAGCGGCTGTTCGAGCAGGGGGTCGAGCCGGGCGCAGGTCTCGTCGAGCGACTCGGCGAAGACGTCGAAGGTGTCGTACAACTGCCTGCCCATGCCCGGGCGTTGGCTTCCCTGGCCGGTGAACAGGAAGGCGGTGCCGCCGTTCCTCGCCGGCCCTGCGGCCCGGGTCAGCGCGGGGTGCGCGCGTCCCGCCGCGAGGGCGGCAAGCGCTGCGGCACGCTCATCACGGTCGGCTCCGAGGACGACCGCCCGGTGCTCGAACAGGGTGCGGCGCAGCAGTGTGCCGCCGATGTCGGCGATGGAGTGGTCCGCGTGGGCGACATGGTGCGCCAGCGCGTCGGCCTGGGCGCGGAGCGCGGCGGGGCTGCGGGCGGACAGCAGCCACGGGAGGTGCGGCGTCGGCATCATCGACGACCGCTGCTGCTGACGTTGCTGTTGGTGCTGCTCTTGGCCCGGTCCTTGACCCTGCTTTCGGTCCTGTCCTTGACCCTGCTCTCGGCCCTGCACTTGGCCCTGCTCTTCGCGGGGACCCGTGGTGCCGACCCGCACCACCGGCCGCGCCCCGCCCCCGTCGCCACCGCCGTCGCCGCCCGCTCCTTCGGCGTCGGCCGCGGGCGCCTCCTCCAGGATGAGGTGGGCGTTCGTGCCGGAGATGCCGAAGGAGGAGATGCCCGCCCTGCGGGTGTGCTCCCCGTGCTCCCCGCGCGGCCAGGCGACCGGCGCGCTGAGCAGGCGCACCGCGCCCGACTCCCAGTCGGCGTGCGGGGTGGGCTCGTCGGCGTACAACGTGGCGGGCAGCGTCTCGTGCCGCAGCGCCTGGACCATCTTGATCAGGCCCGCGGCGCCGGCCGCGCCCTGTGTGTGGCCGATGTTGGACTTCACCGAACCGAGCCACAGCGGCCGGCCCCCGTGGCGCTCCTGACCGTAGGTGGCGAGGAGCGCGTCGGCCTCGATGGGGTCGCCCAGCCGGGTGCCGGTGCCGTGCGCCTCGACCGCGTCCACCTCCGCGGGCGAGAGCCGCGCCCCGGCGAGGGCGGCGCGGATCACGCGCTGCTGGGCGGGGCCGTTCGGGGCGGTGAGGCCGTTGCTCGCGCCGTCCTGGTTGACGGCCGAGCCGCGGATGACGGCGAGCACCCGGTGGCCGGCCCGGCGGGCGTCGGAGAGGCGTTCCAGTACGAGGAGTCCGGCGCCCTCGGAAAAGGCCGTGCCGTCCGCGGCGGCCGCGAAGGGCTTGCACCGGCCGTCGGCGGCCAGGCCGCGCTGGCGCGAGAACTCGGTGAACACGTACGGGGTGGTCATGACGGTGACACCGCCGGCGAGCGCCAGATCGCACTCGCGCTGCCGCAGCGCGTGGGCCGCCAGGTGCACGGCGACGAGGGACGACGAGCAGGCGGTGTCGATCGTCACCGCGGGCCCTTCGAGGCCGAAGGTGTAGGCGAGCCGGCCCGAGAGGACGCTCGGGGCGCTGCCGGTGACCAGGTGGCCCTCGGCGGCGGGGTCGATGTGCGGGGTGCCGAAGCCGGGCAGGGCGGCACCCGCGTACACGCCGGTACGACTGCCCTGGAGGGACCGCGGGTCGATGCCCGCGCGCTCCAGTGCCTCCCAGGCGCACTCCAGGAGCAGTCGCTGCTGCGGGTCGAGGACCGCCGCCTCGCGGGGGCTGATGCCGAAGAACTCCGGGTCGAACAGGTCGGCGTCGTGGAGGAAGCCGCCCTCGCGGGCGTAGGTCGTCCCGGGGTGGTCGGGGTCGGGGTGGAAGAGGCGTCGCAGGTCCCAGCCGCGGTTGTCGGGGAAGGCGCCCAGGGCGTTGCCGCCCGCGGCGACCAGGTCCCACAGGTCTTCGGGGGTGCGGATGCCGCCGGGGTAGCGGCAGGCGGCCTCCACCACGGCCACGGGTTCCTGGCCGCGCTCCTCCGCCTCGCGCAGCCGCTGCCGGGTGGCGTGCAGGTCCGCGGAGACACGCTTGAGGTAGTCGACCAGTTTCTCTTCGCTCACCATGTGCGCTGCAGCTCCCCGCCCGTGATCGCCTGGTGTGTGGCCGGCACGCGGCTCACACCCCGAGTTCGTTGTCGATGAAGTCCAGTACTTGCTCGGCGGTGGCCGTCTCCAACTGGTCCACGGCGCCGTCGCCGTCGCTGTCGCCGTCACCCTCCACCGCGGCTCCTGCGGACCCCGTGGCCGCCGTCGTCGCCGTGCAGCGGGCGAGCAGCGCTTCCAGGCGGGCCGCGACGGCCGCCCGGTCCAGGCCGTGCGGGACGGCGGCGGACAGGGTGTGCTCGACGCGGGCCACCTCCAGCAGGACCTGGGCGGTCATGTCACCGCCCGGACCGCCTGCCCCGTACGCGTCACTCACGCCCTCCGCGCCGCTCACACCGCCCATGGCCCCCGCGCCCTCCGGGTCGAGCCGTTCGGCCAGGTGGGCGGCGAGAACGCGAGCCTGCGGGTAGTCGAAGACGAGGGCGGCGGGCAGTTTCAGGCCGGTCGCGGCGGCGATCCGGTTGCGCAGTTCGACGGCGGTCAGCGAGTCGAAGCCGAGTTCCTTGAACGGCGCATCCACCTGGACCGCGCCCGCGTCGGCGTGCCCCAGCACCCCTGCCGCGTGGGTGCACACCAGCTCGGTGAGGAGTTCGAGCCGCGCCTCCTCGGTGAGGCCGGCGAGCCTGCCGGACCAGTCCGTCGCCCCGTCAGCGGCCGCCGCCGCGGTGGGGCGGGCGGTGGTGGGCGCCCCCGCGGCCGCCAGAGTGCGCAGCACGGCGGGCACCGGAGCGTCGGACGCGGCGGGTACGCGGGCGTCCAGGTCCATGGCGAGCAGGTCGGGGCGCCCGTGGGCGCGTGCCGCTGCCAGCAGGGCGCAGCCGCGTGCCGCGCTGGTCGGCCTGATGCCGTACCGGTCGATGCGGGCCCGGTCGGCCGCCGACAACGTCCCGGTCAGGCCGCTGGTCGCCTCCCACAGCCCCCACGCCACGGACAGACCGGCGAGCCCCTCCGCACGCCGGAGAGCGGCCAGCGCGTCGCAATAGGCGTTGGCGGCGGAGTAGTTGGCCTGCCCGGGGGTGCCCATGGTGGAGGCGAAGGAGGAGAACACCACGAACAGTCCCAGCCTCGACTCCCTCGTGGCCTCGTGGAGTTGCTGCGCGGCGACGGCCTTCGCCGCCCATACGCGGGTGAGGCTTTCGGTGGTCTGGGAGCCGATCAGGGCGTTGTCGAGTACTCCGGCGGCGTGCACGACGCCGGTCAGCGGATGGGCCGGATCGATCCCTTCGACCAGGGCGGCGACCGCGCCGGGCTCACTCACGTCGGCAGCGACGAAGGTGGCTTCGGCCCCGAACTCAGCTATACGAGACGCAAGTTCCTCGGCGCCGTCGGCGGCCGGCCCGCTGCGGCTGACGATGAGCAGGTGCTTGCTCTCCCCGGTACGCGCCAGGTGTTCGGCCACGGCGGCGCCGATGGTGCCGGTGCCCCCGGTGACGAGGACGGTGCCGTCGGGGTCGAGCGGCGCGGGCACGTCGAGCACCAGCTTGCCGGTGTGCCTCGCCTGACTCATGTGGCGGAACGCCTCTCGCGCCCGCCCCAGCGGCCATGCGGTGACCGGCAGCGGTACCAGCGATCCGGCGGCGAAGAGCTCGCCGAGCCTGTCGAGCATCAGCCCGAGCCGCTCGGGCCCGGCGTCGGCGACGAGGTCGAAGGCGTCGTACGACACCCCGGGGTGCTCCAGCGCGACCAGCTCGGGGTCGCGCGGATCGCTCTTGCCCATCTCCACGAAGCGCCCGCCGTCGCCGAGCAACCGCAGGGACGCGTCGAGGAGTTCCCCGGTGAGGCTGTTGAGGACGACGTCCACGCCACGGTCTTCGGTGGCCTGCCGGAAGGTGTCCTCGAAGGCGAGGTCCCGGGAGGAGGCGCGGTGGGCGGCGTCGATGCCCATCTCCTCCAGCACGGCGTGCTTGCCCGGACTCGCGGTGGCGAACACCTCGGCACCCAAGTGCCGGGCGATCTGCACCGCCGCCATCCCCACACCACCCGTCGCGGCATGGATCAGCACGCGCTCACCGGCCTTCAGATTGGCCAGCTCCACCAACCCGTACCAAGCCGTCAGGAACGCGGCGGGGGCGGCGGCCGCCTGCCGGGTGTCCCAGCCGGGCGGGACCGGGGCCAGCATGCGCGCGTCGGCGACGGCCCACGGGCCGAAGGCGCCGTCCATCATGCCCATCACGCGGTCGCCCACCGACAGACGGGTGACGCCCGGCCCGACCTCCGTCACCACGCCGGCCGCCTCGGTGCCGGGCAGCGCGTCCGGGTCCGGGTACATGCCCAGGGCGATCAGGACGTCACGGAAATTGACCCCGGCCGTATGGACGGCGACGCGGACCTGGCCCGGCACCAACGGGCGCAGCACGCTGTCGTCGCAGGCTTCCGCCACGACGGCCTCCAGCGTCCCGGAGTCTCCGCCCACCAGCCGCCACGCCCGCGCTCCGGCCGGCCCGGCCAGCTCGACGGGCGCGCCGGCCCGCGCCCACCTGGGCACAAGCAACCGCCCGCCCCGCAGGGCGACTTGGGGCTCGTCCGCCTCCACGGCAGACCGCACCGCGTCCACGAGAGGGGCAACGGACGCCTGGTCGAGGGGCGCGTCGGTGTCCAGCAGTACGAAGCGGCCGGGGTTCTCCGACTGCGCGCTGCGCACCAGGCCCCATACGGCCGCGACCGCCGGGTCGACTGTCTCTGCCGGGGCAGCCGAGCCTCCCGTCGTGCTGCCTGTGTCCGCCGCGCCCCGGGTCACGAAGGCCAGGCGCGTTTGTTTCTGTTCCAGACTCGGTGCGGCCAGGAAGTCCTGGATGACGCGCAACACCCGTTCCGTCAGGGCGAGTCCGTCGCCGCCTGTGGTGTCGCTGTGCACGGGGGCGAGGATCACGGAGGGCGGGGAGGCGGTGTCGGCGAGCGCGTCGACGCCCGGGTAGCAGGGGCAGCCCTCCAGGTCGATGCCCGGGCCCGGTTCCGCGACCAGTTCGCCGAGCACGGCGCATCCGGACAGGTCGGCGGTCACATCGCGGCCGTTTGCGGGGGCCGGTACGGGAAGCGGCTCGGGCAGCGGTGTCCACCGCAGCTCGTAGAGCCCGTCCGCGCCGGGGCCTGCCGACCCCCGCACTTGCCGGGCGCTCGTCGACCGCAACCGCAGCTCTGCCACGTCCACCACGGGGCCACCGGCGGGGTCGGTGACCGTCAGGGACACCGTCTCCTCTTCGCCCCCACCCAGCCCGGCGAGCCGCACCCGCACCGTGGTGGCCTCACTGGCCCACAGCGAAACACCGCTCCAGCTGAAAGGCAGCAGCACCTGCCCGCCGTGGGCCCCCGCCCCGGCCCCGGCCCCGTCCCGGTTCCGCTGCGCGAGCAGCGGGTGCAGGGCGGCGTCCAGCAGCGCCGGGTGGATGCCGAAACCGGCCGGCGAACCGGCCTCCTCCGGCAGCTCGACCTCCGCAAGGAGGTCATCACCGTGCCGCCACATCGCGCGCAGCCCACGGAACGCCGGACCGTACTCGTAACCGGCGGCCGCGACCCCCTCGTAGAAGCCGCCCACCTCCACCGGCTCGGCCCCCGCCGGAGGCCACTGCCCGGCCTGCCGCACCGGCCGCGCCCCCGACGCGCGCCCGAGCTCACCGACGGCATGGCACTGCCACACCGCCGACGCGTCCTGCTCAGACCGCGAATACACATGTACGTCACGACGGCCACCCTGCTCATCAGCCGCACCCACGACCACCTGAACCTGCAACCCACCCGACTCGGGCAGCACCAACGGCGCCTGGAGCGTCAGTTCCTCAAGCGAGGGGCAACCCGCCTCATCACCGGCCCGCAACACCCACTCCACCAACGCCGCACCCGGCACCAGAACCGTCCCTGCCACCACATGCCCGCCCAGCCAGCCACCGCGCTCGGCGGACACCCGGCCGTTCAGCACCACTCCCCCGTCGGCAAGGGCGACCGCGGTCGGCAACTGGGCATGCCCCGACCCGGCCGGGTCCCATCCGCTGTCCCGCTTCACGGTGTCGGCCAGCCAGTAGCGGCGACGCTGGAAGGCGTAGGTGGGCAGGTCGATCGTGCGGGGGGTGGGGTCAGCCGGGAACCAGCGCCGCCAGTCGACGGGGGCGCCGGCGGTGAAGGCGTGCGCTGCGGCACGGGTGAGCTGGGTGGTGTCACCGTGGTCACGGCGCAGGGTGGGGACGACCGTGGCAGGGATGTCCGCCTGCTCGATGGTCTCCTCCATGCCCAAGCCCAGCACCGGGTGCGCGCTGGCCTCGATGAACAGGCGGTAGCCGTCCGCGAGAAGCGCTTCGATGGTGTCGGCGAAACGGACCGGCTGGCGGAGGTTGGTGACCCAGTAATCCGTGTCCAGGGCGGTGGTGTCGGCCAGGCGCTCGGCGGTGACCGTCGAGTAGAAGGCCACGTCGGTGGTGGTCGGCTGGATGTCGGCGAGCCGTTCGGTGAGGAGATCACGGAGCTGGTCGATCTGGGGGCCATGCGAGGCATAGCCGACATCGATGACACGGGCGCGCAGACCACGTGCCTCCGCGTCCGCGACCACGGCTGCCACATGCTCCGGCGGTCCCGAAATCACGGTCGACGACGGCCCGTTGACCGCCGCGACGACCACACCCGGCCGGTCGCCGATCAGCTCAGTAGCCTGCTCGGCACCGGTGCTCAGCGAGGCCATGTCGCCGTGCCCTTGCAACTGGCGAAGCGCGTCACTGCGTACGGCTACGATCCGCGCCGCATCCTCCAGCGACAGCGCCCCCGCCACACACGCGGCAGCCATCTCACCCTGCGAATGCCCGATGACGGCAGCCGGGGTGATGCCATAGTCAGCCCACACCGCAGCGAGTGACACCATCACCGCCCACAGCACGGGCTGCACGACCTCGACCCGGGACAGCTCACTCCCATCCCCGCGCAGGACATCACTCAGCGACCAGTCCACATGCGCCGACAGCGCCCGCTCACACTCCGCGATCCGCGCCGCGAACACCGGCGACTCGTCAAGGAGCTGGGCACCCATGCCCACCCACTGCGACCCCTGCCCCGGAAACACCAACACCGGCCCAGGACCCACATCACCAGCAACCCCGGCCACCACACCCGCCGAAGCCTCACCCGCAGCCAACGCCCCCAAACCGGCCGTCAACGCATCCCGATCACGCCCCACCACCACAGCCCGGTGCTCGAACACCGAACGGGTCGTGGCCAAAGACCAGCCGACCTCGTTCGGCAGTGCGTCCGTGTCGCCCGCCACGAACTCGCCGAGTCGCCGGGCCTGTTCACGCAACGCCTCCGGCGTCCGCCCGGACACCACCCACGGCACGACCCCACCCGACTCCACAACCACTGAGCCCGGCACGTCCTCCTCCGGCGGCGCCTCCTCCAGGATCAAGTGCGCGTTCGTCCCGGAGATCCCGAACGCGGAGACGCCCGCGCGCCGGGGGTGGCCGGTCTCGGGCCACGGGGTGGGCTCCGTGACGACCTCGACCGCGCCCGCGTCCCAGTCGACGTGGGGGCTCAGTTCCTCGACGTGGAGGGTGGCGGGGAGCAGGCCGTTGCGTATCGCCATGACGGTCTTGATGACACCGGCGACACCGGCGGTGGCGTGGGTGTGGCCGATGTTGGACTTGAGGGAGCCGAGGAGGAGGGGCCGGGCGCGGTGTTGCCCGTAGGTGGCGAGCAGCGCTCCGGCCTCGATGGGGTCGCCCAGTTTGGTGCCGGTGCCGTGCGCCTCGACGGCGTCCACCTCGGGCGGGGTGAGGCGGGCGTTGTCGAGGGCGGCGCGGATGACCTGTTCCTGCGCGGCGTCGTTGGGTGCGGTCAGGCCGTTGCTCGCGCCGTCCTGGTTGACGGCGGAGCCGCGGATCACCGCGAGCACCTTGTGGCCGTTGCGGCGCGCGTCGGACAGGCGCTCCAGGAGGAGCAGACCGATGCCCTCCGAGAAGCCGGTGCCGTCCGCCGCGGCGGCGAACGGCTTGCAGCGGCCGTCGGGAGCAAGGCCCCGCTGGCGGCAGAACTCCGTGAACATCAGCGGGCTGGACAGCACGAGCACGCCGCCCGCGAGGGCGAGGTCGCACTCGCGCTGGCGCAGCGCCTGGCTCGCCAGGTGGATGGCGACGAGCGAGGCGGAACAGGCCGTGTCGACGGTGACGGCCGGGCCTTCGAGGCCGTAGTTGTACGCGACCCGGCCCGAGATGACGCTGGTGAGACTGCCGGTGGTGGCGTGCCCCTCGAACCCCTCGGGGATACGGGGCAGTTGGGACATGTAGTCCTCGCTGGACACCCCTGCGTAGACGCCGGTACGGCTGCCCTTGAGGGAGACGGGATCGATGCCGGCGCGCTCGAACAGCTCCCAGGACGTCTCCAGCATCAGCCGCTGCTGCGGGTCCATCGCCAGGGCTTCTCGCGGGCTGATGCCGAAGAAGTCGGCGTCGAAGGAGCCCGCGTCGTCCACGAACCCGCCGTGGCGGACATAGCTGGTGCCGTACGCGGCCGGGTCCGGGTCGTAGAGCGCCTCCAGGTCCCAGCCCCGGTCGGTGGGAAAGTCCTCGATGGCGTCCTTGCCCGCGGCGACCAGGTCCCAGAGGTCCTCCGGAGAGGCCACGCCGCCCGGGAAGCGGCAGGCCATGCCGACCAGGGCCACCGGTTCGTGCCTGCGGTCCTCCTCCTGCACCAGGCGCCGACGCGTGTCATGGAGCTCGGTGGTCACCCTGCGCAGATATTCGACCAGTTGCTCTTCACTCGCCATGTGCGGTCACCCGGCCTTCGGAGTGGGGGTCACGCGCGAGGTGCCGTGCCCGACACCAAGCTCGTTGTCGATGAAGTCGAAGATCTGGTCGGCGGACGCGGCCTTGAGGCGGTCGGCGGCGTCGCCATCGCCGCCGTTGCCGTCGCCGCTGTCGTTCGCCGTGGCGTTCGTGGTCTTCCAGCGCGTGAGGAGCGCTTCGAGCCGGGTGGTGATCTCGCCCGTCTCGGTGTGGGGCAGCTGGGCGGCGAGCACGGAGAGGGTGTTCTCCATGCGGGTCAGGTCGCTCAGCACGGTGTCTGCGGCGGGCGGTCCGGCGGCCGATCCGGCGGGGGCGAGCGCGGACGACGCCTGCCCCGCTGCGGGCGTCTGCCCTCCGGACCTCTGTGTGGCGGCTGTCTCGCTCGGGCTGGTCAGCCGCTCGCGGAGGTGCGCGGCGATCGCCGCGGGGGTCGGGTAGCGGAAGACGAGGGCGGTGGGCAGGCGCAGGCCGGTGTCCTCCACGAGCCGGTTGCGCAGCTCCACAGCGGTCAGCGAGTCAAGGCCGAGCTGCTTGAAGGTGGCGTCCCCGCGCAGCGCTTCCGGGTCGGTGCGGCCGAGGACCGCGGCGGCGTGGGTGCGTACGGCGTCGATGAGCAGACGGAGTTGTTCGGGGGCGGACAGGGGGGCCAGTCGGGCCGGCCAGTCCGTGGGGGGCTTGCGGTCGGCGGCGGTGCGCCGGGTCGGCGCTCCGGCCGCGGCTGCGGCCAGCGCGCGCAGCGGCGCGGGCAGGACGGCGGCGCTCTCGGCGGCGGACTCGGCGGCCAGGGCACGCGCGGCCAAGCGGGCCCCGAGCAGAGGCGAACCGCCCCCGTGAGCGCGAGCGGCGTCGAGCAGCGCGGGGATCCGACCGGGCGCCGTCCCCTTGATGCCGGGCCTCTGCGCGGTGGGCGGCCCGTAGGCGAGGGCCACGCCCGTCGTGCGCGACGACGACAGGGCTGTCGTGCGCGGCGAGGCTGACGTGCGCGGCGGGGCTGTCGTTCGCGGCGGGGCTGTCGTGTCCGTCGTGACGGTCGTGGGCCGGCGCAGGGCGAGTGCAGCGCTGAATGCGTCGGCGCCCGCGGCGGCCGCCGACCGCGCGATGCCCAGGTCCGCGCCCGCCGGGGACAGGACGGCGAACAGGTCCAGGGGAAGGTGGGCGGTCGCGGTGTGCAGGGCGGCGGTGACGCCTGCCCTCGACGACCATGCCTCGGCGAACGAGTCGCTCGCCGAGTCGATCATCAAGTCGCTCGCCGAGTCGCCGGGATCGAACGCGTCCACGACTCCGATGGCGTGGATGACCCCCGTAAGGGGGTGGTCCCCGTCGACGGCGGCGACCACTTCGGCGAGGGCGGTCGGGTCCGCCGGGTCGGCGGTACTCAGGTCCACGGTGGCGCCGAGGCCCCGCACCTCCTCGGCCATTTCCTCCAGTTCACCGTCTCCGGGCAGGAGCAGCAGATGCCTGCACTGCCCGGTGCGTACGAGGTGTTCGGCGAGGTCGGCCACCGGGGCACCGGCCGGCCCCGTGATGAGTACGGTGCCGTCCGGGTCGAGCGGTCGCGACGCTTCGGTGACGGTCGCGTCCCGGAGCACAGTGAGGCGGGGTGCCAGGACGTGTCCCGCCCGCAGGGCGAGTTGCGGTTCGTCGGCGCCGAGAGCCGTGGCCACGGCCTGTTCCAGGAGCGCGTCATCCACTCCGGCACCGACCCCGAGCCCGGCCCCGGCTTCCGTGTCGACGAGGAGGATGCGGCCGGGGTGCCTGACCTGCGCCTGCTCGACCAGTCCTCGTACCACCGCGGCGGCCGGGTCGGGAAGGGAACCGTCACCCGTGGCGACCGCGCCGGACGTGATCACCACCAGCCGGGCGTCGGCGAACCGCGCGTCGGCGAGCCACTGATCGAGGAGCGCGCCGGTCCGCCGCACCGCGCTCAGCGCATCGGCGGCTCCGTCGCCCGCTCCACCAGGGGCGGCAGCCGCGGTGGCGAGAACGACAGACGGCACCGAAGCCCCACCCTCGACGGCCGCGCCGAGAGCGTCCAGGTCCTCGTACCAGCGCTCCACGCGCCCCACGCACTCCCTACGCTCCCCGCGCTCCCCCAGACCGGCCCAGCCCGAGAAGTCAGCACCCTCACCCACCGGCCCCGGGCCCAGCACCGGCACCCACTCCACCGCGTACAGATCGGACACCCGCTCCCCCGCGGCCCGCAGCTCGCGGCGGCCCGCCGCCACCACGACCAGGGCCTCGCAGGTCAGCACCTCCGCGCCGGTCGGGTCGCTCACGCCGACCCGCCAGGCCCGCCCGTCCGCCGACGCGTCGGGGTCGTCGTCCAGCGGGGTGAGACGGACGCGTACAGACGTGGCACCGGTGGCCCACAGGGTCACTCCGGTCAGCGTGAACGGCAGCCACACCTTGTCCTCCTCGGCCGGCCGCTCGCCGAGGAGTGCGGGGTGCAGTGCGGCGTCGAGGAGCGCCGGGTGCATCCCGAACCCGGCCGTTTCCGGGGCTTCTTGCGGCAGCACCGCCTCGGCGAACAGCTCGCCGTCCCGCCGCCACAGGGCGCGCAGCCCCGTGAAGACCGGTCCATAGCCGACTCCGGTGGCGGCGGCCCGTTCGTAGAAGTCGCCCAGGTCGACGGGTTCGGCGCCTGGCGGCGGCCACACCGTGTCCGGGGAGTCCTCCGAGGCCGTGCCGATGGGCTCGGCGCCCAGTCGGCCGTCGGCATGGCAGGTCCACGGCGCGTCGGTGCCGTCGGAGGCGCCCTCGCCCTCAGAGGCTCCCTCGCCCTCGGCGGTGCCCTCGCCCTCAGAGGCGTCCTTGCCGTCGGGGCGGGCGTAGACGTGGAAGTCGCGGTGCCCGTCCCGCGCGTCGGCCGGGCCGACGACGATCTGCACCTGGACGCCCGCGGTCTCGGGCAGCACCAGCGGGGTTCGCAGCGTGAGGTCGTCGACACGCGGGCAGCCGGCCTCGTCGGCGGCGCGCAGCGCCCATTCCGCGAGGACGGAGGCGGGCACGACCGCGGCACCGAAGAGGGTGTGCTGGGCGAGCCAGGGGTGGCTGTGCCTGCTGATACGGCCGGTGAGCAGGCGGATGTCGCCGTCCGCGATCTCGGTGGCCGCCCCGAGGAGCGGGTGCCCCGCAGCGGCGAGGCCAAGCCCTGCCGCGTCCTGGGTGCCTGTGGGGGCCTCCAGCCAGTACCGGCGGCGCTGGAAGGCGTACGTCGGCAGCTCCACGGTGGATGTACCGGCGGCCGGGAACCAGTTCTCCCACCTCACCGCGCACCCGGCGCCGAAGGCCTGTGCCAGCGAGCGGGCCAGGCGTGCCCGGCCGCCGTCGTCGCGCCGCAGTGTGGGGACGGTGACGGCGTCGACCCCGGCCTCCTCGAAGGTCTCCTGGAGGCCGAGAGTGAGGACGGGGTGGCTGCTGGCCTCGATGAAGACCCGGTGGCCGTCGGCGAGGAGCGCGGTGACGGCGTCGGCGAACCGGACCGGGCGGCGCAGGTTCGTGACCCAGTAGTCGGTGTCGAGGCCCGCCGTGTCGATGCGGGTTCCGGTCACGGCCGAGTAGAACGCCACCGGGGCCGTGGTGGGGCGGACACCGGCCAGGGTGTGGGTCAGTTCGTCGGTGATGGCGTCGACCTGGGGGCTGTGCGAGGCATAGTCCACGTCGATGACGCGGCCGCGCAGCTCGCGCGCCTCGGCGTCGGCGACGACGGCGGCGACTTGCTCGGGCGGCCCTGAAATGACGGTCGATGAAGGACCGTTGACGGCGGCGATGCCCACTCCGGGGTGGCCCTCGACGAGTTCGGCGGCCTGCTCCTGGCCCACCCCGAGGGAGGCCATGGCGCCCCCGCCCGAGAGCTGACGCAGCGCCCGGCTGCGCAGGGCCACGATCTTGGCGCCGTCCTCGAGGGTGAGCGCGCCCGCGACGACCGCAGCGGCGATCTCTCCCTGGGAGTGCCCGACGACGGCGGCCGGGGTGACGCCGTGGTCCGCCCAGACGGCGGCGAGCGAGACCATCACCGCCCACAGCACGGGCTGCACGACGTCGACGCGCGACAGTTCGCGCCCGTCCCCGCGCAGGACCTCTGTCAGTGACCAGTCGACGTACGGGGACAGCGCCTGCTCGCACGCGTCGATCCGTGCCGCGAACACCGCCGATTCGGCGAGGAGTTGGGCTCCCATGCCCACCCACTGCGAGCCCTGCCCGGGGAACACCAGCACCGGGCCGGGGCCGACATCGCCCGCGACCCCGCACACGACGTCCGGCGACGCCTCACCCGCCGCAAGGGCCTCAAGGCCGCCGATCAGCGCGTCCCGGTCACGGCCCACGACCACGGCCCGGTGCTCGAACACCGCCCGCGTGGTGACCAGCGACCGGCCCACCCCGGACACAGAGACATCGGCCGAGCCGCCGGTCAACTCACGCAAGCGGCGGGCCTGTTCGCGCAGCGCCGCTCCGGTCCGTCCGGAGACCACCCACGGCAGCACAGCACCGTCCACCGGCCCGGCGTCGTCGGCGACTCCCGCAACGTACTCGTCCTGCCCCGCCTCTTCGAGCACCAGGTGCGCGTTCGTGCCGGAGATGCCGAAGGACGACACCGCGGCGCGGCGCGGACGTTCGCCGCGCGGCCAGACGACCGGCTCGGTGAGCAGTCGCACCGCGCCGGTGGACCAGTCCACGTGGCCGCTCGGCTCGTCGACGTGCAGGGTGGCGGGGAGCAGGTCGTGGCGCATCGCCATCACCATCTTGATGACGCCCGCGACACCCGCGGCGGCCTGCGTGTGACCGATGTTCGACTTCACCGACCCGAGCCACAACGGCCGCTCCGCCGAACGCCCTTGGCCGTACGTGGCGAGCAGGGCCTGCGCCTCGATCGGGTCGCCGAGCGTGGTGCCGGTGCCGTGCGCCTCCACCACGTCGACCTCGTCCGCGGTGAGCCGGGCGGCCGCGAGCGCGGCACGGATGACGCGTTGCTGCGAGGGGCCGTTGGGCGCGGTCAGGCCGTTGCTCGCGCCGTCCTGGTTGATCGCCGAACCCCGGATCACCGCGAGGACGTCGTGGCCCTTGCGCCGGGCCTCGGAGAGCCGTTCGAGGAGGACCAGGCCCACGCCCTCGGCCCAGCCCGTGCCGTCGGCGCCCGCCGCGAACGGCTTGCAGCGGCCGTCGGGGGCGAGGCCCCGCTGCCGCGAGAACTCGGTGAACATGCCCGGCGTGGCCAGGACGGTGGCGCCGCCGGCGAGGGCCAGGTCGCACTCGCCGCGCCGCAGCGCCTGCGCCGCGAGGTGGAGCGTGACCAGCGACGACGAGCAGGCCGTGTCCACCGTCAGGGCGGGCCCCTCAAGGCCGAAGCTGAACGACAGGCGGCCCGAGGCCACGCTCGGCGTGCTGCCGGTCAGCAGATAGCCGTCGGTGGCCTGGGACGGCTCGTGCAGGCGGGGGCCGTAGTCCTGCCCCGTCATGCCGACGAACACGCCGGTGGGGCTGCCCTTGAGCGCCCGCGGGTCCAGGCCCGCCCGTTCGAAGGCCTCCCAGGCGCATTCGAGGAGCAGCCGCTGCTGCGGGTCGACGGCCAGGGCCTCGCGCGGGCTGATGTCGAAGAACTCGGCGTCGAAGTCGGCGGCGTCGTAGAGGAATCCGCCCTGCCGCGTGCAGCTGGTGCCCGACCGGTCGGCGTCGGGGTGGAACAGCCGCGCCAGGTCCCAGCCGCGGTCGGTGGGGAAGTCGCCGATCGCGTCGGCGCCGTCCGCGACCAGCCGCCACAGGTCCTCGGGCGAGCCTGCGCCGCCGGGATAGCGGCAGCTCATGGCCACGATGGCGACCGGGTCCTCGTCCGTGCCGAGGTCACCCGTGCCGAGGCCGCCCGTGGCGGGCGCGGAGCCGGCCGGGACGGTCGTACCGGTGAGCTCCGCGCGCAGGTGCGCGGCGATGGCCAGGGGCGTCGGGTGGTCGAAGGTGAGGGTGGCGGGCAGCGGCAGGCCCGTCTCCGTGCTGAGCCGTTCGCTCAGCTCGGTGGCGGCCATCGAGTCGAAGCCCAACTGCTTGAAGGTGCGGGCGGCTTGGACCGTGCCCGAGGCGTCCCCGAGCACGACGGCCACGTGCTTGGTGACCAGGCCGAGGAGGACCCGCTCCTGGTCGTTCACGGAGAGCCCGGCAAGCCGCCCCTCGGGCCCGCCCCACGCACGCGCCCCCTCCTCCCGCTCATGTCCTGCCTGCTCCGAGGGCTCCGAGGGCTCCGAGGATTCCGGAAGTTCCGGGGTCTCCGGCTCCTGCCCGTGCTGCTGCCCCACCCCGGCGGCGGCAGGCCAGTGGCGCTCGCGCTGGAAGGGATACGTGGGGAGGGGGAAGCGGCGCGTGGTGGTGGGAGCGCCGTAGGCCGGGGTGAAGTCGACGTCGGCGCCGCGGACGTACGCCTGGGCCAGCGACGTCAGGAACGTGGCCACCTCGTCGCGCCCGCGGCGGCATGTGGCGATGGCGGCGGGGCGCGGACGGCTCCGGTCCGCGGGAGCGGGGAAGCAGTCGCGGGCCATCGCGGACAGCGGTGCGTCCGGGCCGAGTTCGACGAACGTGGTCACCCCGCGCTCGCACAGCCCCCGCACCCCGGACAGGAACCGCACGGGCTCGCGCGCATGCCGCGCCCAGTACTCGGGGTCGGCCTGCCCGGCGCCGCTCCCGGTCGCGGTCACCAGTTCACCGGTGACGTTGGAGACGACGGGGATGACCGGCTCGTGGAAGGTCAGGCCAGCGGCGACCGCGCGCAGCTCGTCGAGGATGGGGTCCATGTGCGGGGAGTGGAAGGCGTGGCTGACCTTCAGGTGGTGGGCCTTGCGGCCGCGTCCCCGCCAGGCTGCGGTCAGTTCGTCGACGGTGGCGCGGTCGCCGGAGACGACCACGGAGTCGGGGCCGTTGACGGCGGCCACGGTGACGTGCCGCTCGTGCCCGGCGAGCTGTTCGGCCGCCTCGTCCGCCGTGGCCTGCCACGCGGCCATCGCGCCGGGCGCCCGGACCGCCTGCATGAGCCGTCCCCGCGCGGCCACCAGAGCGCTCGCGTCCGGCAGCGAGAGGACGCCGGCGACGTGCGCGGCTGCGATCTCGCCGACCGAGTGGCCGAGGACGTAGTCCGGCTTCAGGCCGAAGGAGGCCGCCAGCCGGTACAGGCTCGTCTCGATCGCGAAGAGCGCGGGCTGGGTGTAGGCGGTCTGGTCGAGGAGTGCCTGATGGTCGGCACCCTCGCTGATGACGTTCTCACCCGAGACGTTCCCACCCGAGTCGGTCTCGCCCAGGACGATCTCGCGCAGTGGGCGGTCCAGATGTACGTCCAGGGCGGCGAACGCCTCGTCGAGAGCGTCGGCGAAGACGGGGAACGCGGCATACAACTCCCGCCCCATGCCGAGGCGTTGCGCACCCTGCCCACTGAAGAGGAAGGCCGTCCTGCCCTCGGTGTACGCCTCACCGCGCACGATGGACGCGGTCTCCGCGCCCTCGGCCAGCGCGTCCAGGGAGCCCAGCAGTTCGGCGGTGTCGCGGCCGAGCAGGACCGCGCGGTGGGCGAGGGGCGCACGGGTGGTGGCCAGCGCGTGGCCGACCCGCGCGGCGTCGGGGGCGGGGCGGTGGGCGGCGAGGTGCGCCCGCAGGCGACCGGCCTGCGCGCGCAGCGCGGAAGCGCTGTGAGCGCTCACGGGCCATGGCGTCGGCACCACCACCGGCTCAGGGACCTCCACCCACTCAGGAACCCCCACCGGCTCAGGGACCTCCACCCGCTCAGGAACCCCCACCCGCTCAGGGACCTCCACCCGCTCAGGAACCCCCACCCGCTCAGGCGGCCCCACCGGCTCAGGCACCCCCACCGAATCGGGCGCCGCCGCCACGACAAGGTGACCGTTCGTGCCGCCCATGCCGAAGGACGACACCCCGGCGATCAGGGGCTGTTCGGGGCGCGGCCAGTCGGCCAGGTCCTGCTGGACGGTCAGGCCGAGGTCGGCGAGCGGGATGGCCGGATTGGGGGTGGTGAAGTTCAGGCTCGGCGCCAGCCGCCGGTGGTGGATGCTCAGGGCGGTCTTGAGCAGTCCGACGATCCCGGCGGCGGCTTCGAGGTGGCCGACGTTCGTCTTGGCGGAGCCGACGGCCAGCGGCACGGCGCGCGCGGCGTCCTGCCCGAGGGCGGCGCCGAGCGCGGCGGCCTCGATCGGGTCCCCGACGGGCGTGCCGGTGCCGTGCAGTTCGACGTACTGCACCTGGTCCGGCGTGATCCGCGCCCGTCGGCAGGCGAGGCGCACCACGTCCTGCTGCGCCTGCCCGCTGGGCAGGGTGATTCCGTCGGTCGTACCGTCGCTGTTGACGGCGCTCCCCCGGATCACGCAGTACACCGTGTCGCCGTCGCGCCGTGCCGCCGCGAGGGGCTTGAGCACCACGAGGCCGCCGCCCTCGCCGCGTACGAAACCGTCGGCGCGGGCGTCGAAGGTGTGGCAGCGGCCGGCGGCCGAGAGACCGCCGAAGCGGGCCGCGGCCAGCTCGGTGGTGCGCGGCGAGCAGATGAGGTTGACGCCGCCCGCGAAGGCGATGTCGGAGTCGCCGCCGCGGATGCTCTCGCAGGCCAGATGGACGGCGACGAGCGAGGAGGACTGCGCGGTGTCGACGGTGAGGCTCGGACCGGCCAGGTGGTACGCGTACGAGATGCGGTTGGCCAGAATGCTGCGGTGCACGCCGGTCATGGTGTGGCGGGTGACGGCGCCCGGCGCCCGCAGGTTCAGGACGTCGGTGTAGTCGTCCCAGAACGCGCCGACGAAGACGCCGGTGCGGCTGCGCGCCAGGGTTGGCGGCCGGATGCCCGCGTCTTCGAGGGCCTCCCAGCTCAGTTCGAGGAGCAGCCGCTGCTGGGGGTCCATCGCCACGGCCTCGCGCGGGCTGATGTGGAAGAAGTCCGCGTCGAAGCCGTCGATCCGGTCCAGGTAGCCGCCCGGCCCGTGGAGTCCGGAGTCGGCTCGCCGCCGCTCGGGCGGTGTGGTGCTCACCGCGCTGCGCCCCTCGCTCAGCAGCCGCCAGAACGCGTCGGGGTCAGGTGCTCCGGGCAGGCGGCAGGCCATCCCGACGACGGCGATCGGGTCGGGTCCTGCGCTCGGTCCCGAGGGGGACGCTGACGCGGATGCGGCCATCACGTCAGCTGCGGTCGGGCGCTGAACAACTGGCTGCCACAAAACATCAACGGCGCTCCCGGTCCGAAATCGGAGATCGCTTCGAGTACCGGGCTCATCGTGGGCGGGCTGTCTAAAGGCGAACCAAACCCCGGCTAGCCGCCTGCGGCTTTAGCCGGGCGCTATGGGCCGCGGCCAGCATCGGGGCTTGGCCGGCATCGGCGCTTGGCCGGCATCGGGCTTTCGGGGCGGGGGCAGGACAGCGCCCGCGGAGCGACGCGAGGAGAGGGAGAGCGATGGACAGGGGCACGGCGGCGCGGGCACCACAGATCGGTGACGAGTTCGGTGAAGCCACCGGAAACGGGGTGTGGTTGCGGCGGTACCACGCCGCGGCAGAGGCGCCGGTGCGGCTGGTCTGCTTTCCGTTCGCGGGCGGTTCGGCGAGTTACTACTTCGGGCTCTCCGGGCTGCTCGCGCCCGGCGTCGAGGTGCTCGCCGTGCAGTATCCGGGGCGGCAGGACCGTCATGCGGAGCCGTGCCTGGCGTCGGTGGCCGAGCTCGCCGACGGCGTCGTGCCCCACCTGCCGTGCGACGGGAAGCCGTTCGCGCTGTTCGGGCACAGCCTGGGCGCCATCGTGGCGTTCGAGGTGGCGCGGCGGCTGCGGGGACCGGCCGGGCCCGGCCTTCCCGTGCACCTGTTCGTTTCCGGGGGGCTCGCGCGGCCCTACCGTCCCGCGGGGCGTTCGGGGACGTTCGGGGACGCGGACATCCTGGCCCATCTGCGGGCGATGGGCGGCACCGACGAGCGGTTCTTCCGCAGTCCCGAGCTGCAGGAGCTCGTCCTGCCCGCGCTGCGGGCCGACTACCGGGCCGTGGCCACCTACGAGGCGCCGGGACCCGGCCGGCTCGACTGTCCGATCACGGCGCTGATCGGGGACGCCGACGAGCGGACGTCGCCGGAGCAGGCCGCCACGTGGCGGGAGCGGACCGGCGCGGCGTTCGATCTGCGGGTGCTGCCCGGCGGGCACTTCTACCTCGACGACTGTCAGGAGCAGGTGGCGGCCGTCGTGACCGAGGCGCTGACGGCGGGGCCGGGCGTCTGACGGGAGCCGCCGGGAGGGGGCCGGACAGACCCCTGGCGTGCTCCGTCGAGGGAAGCCGGAGCACGCCAGGTTGGACCGGACGCGGCAGCCGGGGGAACAGTGGCCGCGTGCGGTCGTCTCTTTTTTCTTGACCCCGCGCCCCGCGGGGGAATCCGGGGCGCGGGGGTCGTACGCGACGGCCGATGGCGCCTCGTACGACGTCTGGCCGGGGCGGGCTCTGTGGTGTGCGCCCGCCCCTTCGGTCAGGGCCGCAGGTCTTCCAGGTAGTGGAGTGCCTCGTCCAGTGTGGTCGCGAAGTCCATGTCCGGATCGTTGGCCCAGTCCATCGAGACCTGGAGCATCACTCCGAACACGGCTCCGGTGTAGGCGCGGACCGCGGGGTCCCGCGGGTCGCGCCCGGCCCGTTTGGCCACCTGCTCGCTCATGATCTGCATGGTCTGGCCGATGTTGCCGAGGCTGGCGCCCCAGAGCTCCGGCTCGGAGAGAATCAGGACGAACCGCTCGCGCTGCAGGGCCAGTTCCTGCTCGCTGATGTCCTGCAACATCGAGCGGATGGCCTGCCGCTCGGCCTGGATCGGCGTCAGGTCGGGTGACTGGGCCTGCACCATCATCGCGAAGGGCAGATCGTAGTCGTGCGAGAAGACCAGGTCCTGCTTGGTCGCGAAGTAGCGGAAGACGGTGCTGGGGGCGACCTCGGCGGCTTCGGCGATCTGCTCGATGGTCGTGGCGGTGTAGCCCTGTTCCCTGAACAAGCGCACCGCCTCCCGCTGAATCGCGGCCTTCGTCCGGGCCTTCTTGCGTTCTCTCAGACCAGGCACTGTTTTGCCCTGGTCAGACTGCGTCTGCGGCTTCATGCTCAGATTCTGCTGTCTTGGCGGTGCTCTGACCAACATGGCGGGGCAGCCACACCACCGCCAGCACCACACCCAGCAGTCCGAGGCCGCCGGAGACCACGAGCACCACGTCCAGGGCGTGGACGTACGCGGAACGCACCGAGTCGGCCAGTCCGTTGGACTTGATCGCCCGGGCCACCGCGAGGCCGCCGAAGACGGAGTCCTTGACCGCGCCGTGCGCCTGCTCGGGCACGCCGTCGAGGTCGAGCTTGCCGCGGTAGCCGGAGTTGAGGATCGAGCCGAGGATGGCCGCGCCGAAGCTGCCGCCGAGGGTACGGATGGACTGGTTGACGCCGGATCCGACGCCGGCGGAGTCCTCGGAGAGCGCGCCGAGGGCGGCGTCCATGGCGGTGGGCAGGGCGATGCCGAGGCCGAGTCCGTAGGCCGCGGTCCAGGCGGCCGCCAGGCCGGTGCCGCTGCTGACGTCCGTGGTGGCGCCGTAGAACAGGGCGGCGGCGAGGAGGGCGAAGCCGATGCCGACCGCGGTCTTCGGGCCGAGGGCCTTGGCGACCTTGTTGGCGACCGTCACACCCACTAGCAGACCGCCGACCATCGGGAGCAGCCGGAAGCCGCTGCCCATCGCGTCGGTGCCGAGGACCGCCTGGTAGTACTGCGGCATCGTGAAGAGCACGCCGAACATCGTGAAGTTGATGACGGTGCCGAGCATGGTGCCGGAGGTGAACCGGGCCGAGCGGAACAGCGAGAGGTCGACCAGCGGGTCCGCCACCCGCTTCTCCCACATCACGAACAGCACGAGGGCGAGCAGACCGCCGATGCACGGCACCAGCGTGGTGACGTCCGTCCAGCCCTTCTCGCCGCCCTGGATCACGCCGTAGGTCAGCGCGGCGAGACCGACGCTGGAGAACACCAGGCCGCCGATGTCGAACGGCTTGGCCTCCTTGGCCTTGGACTCGGGCAGCCAGGCGGAGACCGCGAGGAAGGCGAGGATCACCACCGGCACGTTGATCAGGAAGACGGAGCCCCACCAGAAGTGGTTGAGCAGGTAGCCGCCGAGGATCGGGCCGAGCGGATAGGCGAGCATCGCCGCGCCGGCCACCGCTCCGATGGCCTTCGGCCGCTCCTCGTCGGAGAACATGACCGGCAGCAGCGACAGCGTCGTCGGCATGATCAGCGCGGCGCCCAGACCGAGCACCGCACGCGCGCCGATGAAGGTGCCGGAGGACGTCGCGTAGGCACAGGCCAGCGAGGCGATGCCGAAGATCACCAGGGCGGTGAGCAGGACCTTCTTGCGTCCGAACCGGTCACCGAGCATGCCGGCCGGGATCATGCCGGCTGCGAACACCAGCGTGTACGACGTCACGAACCACTGCAGCTCGACGTTGTTCGCGCCGAGGTCGTCGGCCATGGCGGGCAGCGCCAGGCTCAGGATCGTCACATCGAAGCCCACGACCATCGAGGCGAGTACGAGAGCACCGACGGCCCACCACCGCCGCGCACCCAGATCAGCAGACATGGGAGTCGACCTCCTAAAGAGAGCTCAATATCTAGTGGGAGCGTACTCTCATTTTTTTCGGAGGGGTACCACCCGTTCCGTATGGAACGCGTCAAGAGCAGCTCCCTAGGGGCGGTCGAGGAGGGCTCATAGGGGCTTTTGAGGGGCGGGGGTGGGGTTGTGGCGCCCGCTGCCGCACGGTGACGCTGAAGCCGTGACGAAGAACGCGACGACCAAGAAGCCCCCGACGGTGAACAAGACCGTCGCCCCCGAGCCCAGCGACATCGGCCACTACTACGACCACAAGGTCTTCGACCTGATGACTCAGCTCGGAGACGGCAATCTGCACTACGGCTACTGGTTCGACGGCGGCGAGCAGCAGGCCACGTTCGACGAGGCCATGGTCCAGATGACCGACGAGATGATCCGCCGCCTCGACCCGGCCCCCGGCGACCGCGTCCTCGACATCGGCTGCGGCAACGGCACCCCGGCCATGCAGCTGGCCCGCGCCCGCGACGTCGAGGTGGTCGGCATCTCCGTCAGCGCCCGCCAGGTCGAGCGCGGCAACCGCCGGGCGCGCGAGGCCGGCCTCGCCGACCGGGTCCGCTTCGAGCAGGTCGACGCCATGAACCTGCCGTTCGACGACGGCTCCTTCGACCACTGCTGGGCCCTGGAGTCCATGCTGCACATGCCGGACAAGCAGCAGGTGCTCACCGAGGCCCACCGCGTCGTGAAGCCCGGCGCGCGGATGCCGATCGCCGACATGGTCTACCTCAACCCCGACCCCAGCCGGCCCCGGACCGCCACCGTCAGCGACACCACGATCTACGCCGCGCTCACCGACATCGGGGACTACCCCGACATCTTCCGCGCCGCCGGCTGGACCGTCCTCGAACTGACCGACATCACCCGCGAGACCGCCAAGACCTACGACGGTTACGTCGAGTGGATCCGCGCCCACCGGGACGAGTACGTGGACATCATCGGCGTAGAGGGATACGAGCTGTTCCTGCACAACCAGGCGGCCCTCGGCAAGATGCCCGAGCTCGGATACATCTTCGCGACCGCGCAGCGCCCCTGAGCGTGCCGCCCCCGCTTTCCTCCCCCAGCACAAGGGATCACAAGGGCCCGCCTGTGAAGAACCTCCGCATCCCCGTGTCGCAGACCGTCTCCCTCAATGTCAGGTACCGGCCCGCGGACGGGCCGGGAGCCCCGGGCCGTCCGTTCCTGCTGCTGCACGGCATGCTGTCGAACGCCCGGATGTGGGACGAGGTCGCCGCCCGTCTCGCCGCCGCAGGACACCCGGCCTACGCCGTCGACCACCGCGGCCACGGCGAGTCGGACACCCCGCCCGACGGGTACGACAACGCGACGGTCGTCACCGACCTGGTGGCGGCCGTCACCGCCCTCGACCTGTCCGGCGCACTGGTGGCCGGGCACTCCTGGGGCGCGCACCTCGCGCTGCGCCTGGCGGCCGAGCACCCGGACCTGGCGGCCGGTCTCGCCCTGATCGACGGCGGCTGGTACGAGTTCGACGGACCGGTCATGCGCGCCTTCTGGGAGCGCACCGCCGACGTGGTCCGGCGCGCCCAGCAGGGCACCACCAGCGCCGCCGACATGCGCGCCTACCTGCGGGCCACCCACCCCGACTGGTCGCCCACCTCCATCGAGGCACGCCTGGCGGACTACCGCGTCGGGCCGGACGGCCTGCTCATCCCCCGCCTGACCTCGACACAGGTCATGTCGATCGTCGCCGGCCTGCAACGGGAGGCACCGGCCGACTGGTACCCCAAGATCACCGTGCCGGTGCGGCTGCTGCCCCTCATCCCCGCCATCCCCCAACTGTCCGACCAGGTACGGGCCTGGGTGGCCGCCGCCGAGGCGGCCCTGGAACAGGTGAGCGTGCGCTGGTACCCGGGCTCCGACCACGATCTGCACGCCGGCGCACCCGACGAGATCGCCGCCGACCTCCTGCTGCTGGCCCGCTCGTGCGAGGCGATGCCCGGCGGCAAGGCGGGAGTTAGACCCGCTTAAGCAGCCGCGGCGACCCTGGCACCCACAGCGCGCGGCTCCTGCCTGCCCACCTTGCCCGACCTCGTCCCACCTGAGGCTTCACGCGCGAGAACAGGAAGGCTGACCATTCCCGTGGCGAACGAAGAGAAGCTCGTCGAATACCTCAAGTGGACGACGGCCGAGCTCCACCAGGCCCAGCAGCAGCTGCGCGAACTGAAGGCCGCACAGCACGAGCCGATCGCCGTCGTCTCCATGGCCTGCCGGCTGCCCGGCAAGACCCGCACCCCGGACGACCTGTGGGATCTGGTGTCCGAGGGCCGCGACGCCGTCACCGGTTTCCCCGACGACCGCGCCTGGGAACTCCCCGAGGAACGCCCGTACGCGGAGCTCGGCGGGTTCCTGGACGACGCGGCCGGCTTCGACGCGGGCTTCTTCGACATCAGCGACACCGAGGCCGTGGCCACCGAACCCCTCCAGCGCCTCATGCTCCACCTCGCGTGGGAGACCGTCGAACGCGGCCACATCGCCCCGCACACCCTGCGCTCCACCCTCACCGGCGTCTACGTCGGCGCCACCGGGCACGACTACGCGACACGGCTCGAGACCGCGCCCGACGAGCTGCTGCCCTATCTGGGCGGCGGCACGTCCGGCAGCCTCGTCTCCGGCCGCATCGCCTACGCCCTCGGCCTCGAGGGCCCCGCCATCAGCGTGGACACGGCCTGCTCGTCCTCCCTGGTCGCCCTCCACCTGGCCTGCCAGGCGCTGCGCCGCGGGGAGTGCAGGCTCGCCTTGGCCGGCGGCGGCACCGTCATGTCGACGCCGCACACCTTCCACGCCTTCGCCCACCAGAAGTCGCTCGCGCAGGACGGCCGTTGCAAACCGTTCGCCGCCGCGGCCGACGGCATGGGCCTGGGCGAAGGAGTCGGCCTCGTCCTCCTTGAGCGGCTCGGCGACGCCAGGAAGAACGGCCACCCGGTGCTCGCCGTCATCCGCGGCTCCGCGGTGAACCAGGACGGCGCCGGATACGGCCTCGCCGCCCCCAACGGCCCCTCCCAGCAGCACGTGATCCGCGCCGCCCTCGCCGACGCCGGGCTCACCCCGGACCAGATCGACGCCGTCGAGGCACACGGGACGGGCACCCCCATCGGCGACGCCATCGAGGTCCAGGCCCTCCTCGCCACCTACGGCGCCGACCGCTCCCCCGACCGGCCCCTGTGGCTCGGCTCCGTCAAGTCCAACACGGGGCACACGCAGGGGGCCGCGGGTGCGGCCGCGCTCATCAAGATGGTCCAGGCGTTCCGGCACGGCACTCTGCCGCCGACCCTCCACGTCGACCGCCCGACGCCCCTCGCCGCCTGGAAGAAGGGCGCGGTACGACTGCTCACCGAGGCGGTCGACTGGCCCCGCCGCGAGGAGCCCCGCCGGGTCGGCATCTCCGCCTTCGCCACGTCCGGCACGAACGCGCACCTCATCCTGGAAGAGCCGCCGGTGGAAGAGGCTCCGGTGCCGGATGCCGCCCGCGACCAGACGTCGACCGTTGCCCCGGAACTCCCGGTGGCCTGGAGCCTGTCCGCCCGTACGCCCGAGGCCCTGCGGGCACAGGCGAAGGCCCTCGTCACCCACCTGGCGGCCACCGACCCCGCGCCCTCCCCCGCCGAGGTCGCCTACTCGCTCGCCGCCACCCGCAGCCCCCTGGAACACCGCGCCGTCCTCACCGGCACCGAACACGCCGAACTCCTCGCCGTCGCCCGCGCCTTGGCCGCCGGAGAGGACCACCCGGACCTGGTCCGGTCCACGCCCGGGGCCGGCCCGAAGAAGATCGCCTGGCACTTCGACGGCCGCCCGGCGGACGGGGTGACGACGGAGACGGCACCCGGAGCCGAACCCGGTGCGGCATTCGGAGCGGCTTTCGGAGGTGCCGAGTTCCACTCGGCGTTCCCGCTCTTCGCGTCCACCTTCGACGAAGCGCGCGCGCTCCTCGACACCCACCTGCCGACTCCCCTCCCCACTCCCCACTCCGAACTCGCGCGCTTCGCGGTCCACACCGCGCTCGCGCGGCTGCTCCTCGAAACGGGGGTACGCCCCCACACCCTCACCGGCGACGGTGTCGGCCACATCGCCGCCGCGTACGCCGCGGGAATCCTCACCCTCGACGACGCGTGCCGCCTGGCCGCCGCCCACGCCGCTGCCGCCCAGGCCACCGAGGCTGGACAACCGGCCCCGCCCGACGCCTATGAGCCCGTGCTGAAGCAGCTGACGTTCCAACGCGCCACGCTCACGCTCACCAGCACCGCCCCGGCCGACACCCCCATCGCCTCCGCCGACTACTGGCACCACCACCTCACCTCGCCGGCCCCCACCACACCCCCCACCCCCGAGACCCACACACTTCTCCACCTGGGCGCGCTCTCACCGGAAGGCACGCAAACCTCCGCCGTACGCGCCCTGTTGACCGCCCTCGCGCGGCTTCACACCACGGGCGGCACCGTCGACTGGACCCCTCTCGTCCAGCGCACGCCCCACCCCCGGACCATCGACCTCCCGACGTACTCCTTCCAGGCCACGCGTTACTGGCTGCACGACCACACCGCGCACGCCGCGGTGTGACGCCCGCCAACACCTCACTCACACAGGAGCAGTCATGACCAGCACCGACCACACCTCCGGCCAGGACGCCACCGAGCTGGAGAAGCAGCTCGCCACGGCCACCCCCGAGGAGCGCGAGAAGCTCCTCACCGACACCATCCGCACCCAGGCCGGCACCCTTCTGAACACCACCCTCAGCGACGACAGCAACTTCCTCGAGAACGGCCTCAACTCCCTTACCGCCCTTGAGCTCACCAAGACGCTGATGACGCTGACCGGGATGGAGATCGCGATGGTCGCCATCGTCGAGAACCCCACCCCCGCGCAGCTCGCCCACCACCTCGGCCAGGAGCTGGCACACACCACCGCGTGACCCCTGGACCACCCGGGCACGACGCCCACCCCGCCCCCGGACGCACGGAGCACCGGGGGCACAAACATGCGGGCACGGAGTCAGGCGGCGGGGCAGAGCGCCGCGGGGCCGGCCGGGTGCGATGCGGCGTGGGCCACGGTCGCGGGCACGGGCGCCGGCACGGGGCGCGCGGGACACGCGGGGCGTACGGCGGCCGCGGCGGGCTGCGAGCGGTTCCGGGCGAAGACGACGAGGCGCAGCACCGCGAACCGCCCCACACCGGCGAGTGCGGATGCCGACAGGTACACGACCTGCTCAAGCACCGCGCCGGGCGCCGCCACCAGCTGCTGCAGGACGAACATCGCCACGCAGGTCACCGCGTACGCGGCCGCCGCGGACCCGGCCGACTGCGCGTGCTGCCGCCAGGTCGCGCGCCCGCCCGCACCGAAGGTGAAGCGGGCGTGGAGCTCGGTGGCGACGACGGTGGAGACCACGGTGACCAGGGCGTTGGCCAGCGCCCAGGGAACCCAGGAGGCGAGGGCGACCACGGCGAAGCTGGAGGCGAGGCCCACGCCACCACCACAGAGCACGAACCGCAAGAAGGTGGCAAAAGCACCGGGCCCGGCGGGCTGCTCCTCGCTCTGTGCTGTCCCCATGATGCAACCCCTCCGACGGCCGACTCCGCGGAACGCGCCCTTCCTGCCCGCGAGTCGGGGCAGCGCGCTCTCGATGACGCCATCATGGCACATGCGTGGCACCACGTGGTGCCATTTTCCCGTCAGGCTGGCACCAAGGGGCCATAGACGGGGCGGAGAGGGGCGGCAGAGACGAGGCCGCACGCGCACACGTCGGCCCCGCATACGCTCCGATTTGCCCGGAGGAGTGCGGGGCCGACGTCTGCGGTGTCTGCGTCAGCGGTCAGCGGTCACCCGGACCGCTTCCGCCCTGACGCTGCCTACCTCTGCGGAGGCTCCTGCTGATCCGAGCCGAACTGGTCCCGGAGCTTGTCCTGGGCCGTGTCGACCTGACCGCTGTACTTGCCCTGCGTCTTCCCGTCGACGAAGTCGCCCGCCTTGTCGATTCCCTGGCCGGCCTTGTCCTCGTGCCCCTTGAGCATCTGCTTGAGCTTGTCCATGACCGTCATGGGCGCACCTGCCTCTCTGCGTTCCTCCCCCCATCCAGGGTCAGGGCACAGCGCACGATCCGCATCCGCAGCCACCACGGCCAGGCCTGGAGGCTTTCCGGCGCAAGCGTTTCGCTCATTCGAGGGCAGGAGATCGCACCGCGCTTTCGGCGGGCGCGGAGCCGGTCACGATCACACAAGGCCCGACGCCCGACCAGAGAGGCTCGTCCGTGCATCGCTGGCTTTCCGAACGGCGCCGGTCGGCGGTGAGCCTGGCCATCGCGGCGTGCGCGGCAGTGGTCCTTCCCATCGACGCCGTGGTGCGGATTTCGGCAGCGGATGTCGGCGTGCTCGTCTTCTTCGCCTACCTGCTGCCCTACCTCGCCATCACCTTGACCGTCTTCGTGAGTGTCGCTCCGGAGCAGGTCCGCTCCTGGGCGCGGCGCGAAGCCCGCGGCACATTCCTGCAGCGTTACGTCCTCGGAACCGCGCCCGGCCCCGGGGGGTCGCTCTTCATCGCGGCTGCCGCGCTGGTGGTGGCGGTGCTGTGGCTTCCCGGCCACCTCAGCACCACCTTCTCCGCGCTCCCCCGCACCCTGGTGGCGCTCGCCCTGGTCGTCGCCGCCTGGATCTGCGTGGTCGTGGCCTTCGCCGTCACCTTCCAGGCCGACAACCTCGTGGAGAACGAGCGGGCACTGGAATTCCCCGGAGAGCGGAGCCCGGCCTGGGCCGACTACGTCTATTTCGCCCTGGCCGCGATGACGACGTTCGGCACCACCGATGTCGACGTGACCTCACGCGACATGCGACGGACCGTGGCGGCGAACACGGTCATCGCCTTCGTCTTCAACACCGTCACGGTCGCCATCCTGGTGTCCGCACTGGGCGGCCGCTAACGTCTACAGGCGGCCGATCTCCTCCGGGTCGAGTCCGGTCAGCCGGGCGATGCGCTGCGCGGGGATGCCCGCGGTCAGGGCCCGGTGCACGAGGGCCTGCCAGTCCTGGGTCGTCTCCCGGAACGCGAGCAGTTCGCTCTCCATGTCCGTGACGGTCTGGGGCGCGCACTCCTGCTCGACCTTGAGCGCCTCCTCCTCGCTCAACGGCACCGGCAGCCGCTCGGCGTCCTTCGGGATGAGCGTCTCGGCATCGGCGGGCAGAATCCTGACCTGTTCCGAGGACACGGAGGCCTCATGAGCCTGCAACCAGGCGTGCACCGCAGGGGTTTCCGTGCATTCCAAGGCACCGACGGCGGCGAGGGCCGCTCCCAGTCGGGGGTGCCGGTCGGGGAGGAGGAACAGGTACGCGTCATCGGCCATCGCGGAAAATCGCCTTCTCGTTCGGACATCAGGACGTCTGGACGTCTGGACGTCGTCAGGACGTCACCAGGCCACGAATGGTGCGGCCCAGGGCACACACATTCCCACGGTCGGCCGGTTCACTCAGAGCCGCCGGCCGGGCCTCGTGAACCCGCCATGCGTTCGACCGCCGTCGTCGCCGCGGCCACGAAAGCGGCGATCGCCGGATGGGCGCCACCGCCCGCGCGGAACGCGACCTTCGAGCGACGGAACAGCGGCAGCTTCGTGAGCACCACACCTGCGGGGCTCGGCTCGGCGGCCATCCGCGGCACGAACCCAGCCCCCTGCCCGGCGGCGACCAGAGCCAGCACCGTGCGGAAGTCGTTGACCTGGTGGCGGATCCTGGGCTGGAACCCGGCGGCCTGACAGGCGCGTACAGCCATCGCGTGACCGGTCGTGCCGTCCCGCGCCGTGATCCACGGAACCTCTGCACAGGGCCCGAGCAGCGCTGCCAGCGTGCTCCCGGACCCGGAGTCCGTGGCAGTGTCCGCGGCATGGGTGACGAGGTACATCGGCTCTTCGAGCAGAGGCACCTCGTCCACGGTCGTGTCCGGCGTCGCGGGTACGAAGTCGTAGTCATGGACGAGGGCCGCGTCCAGCTCACCGGCCCGCAGACCGTCGGAGACGCGCGCGGAGTCGATCTCCCGCACCATCGGCTCCAACGCGGGGTGGCGGGAGGCCAGTTCGGCCAGCGCGCCGGGGACGATGGTGTGGCCGCCGGAAGGGAACGTCCCGATGCGCAGCGGCCCGCCGATGCCGTCCCGTGCGCCCGCCAGCTCGGCGACCGCCTGTTCGAGACGGTTCAGCACCGCGTCGGCGTGTGCGACGAGGGAGCGTCCTGCGGGCGTGAGGACCACGCGCCTGCCGCTGCGTTCCAGCAGCGGCACGCCCGCCTCCCTCTCCAGCACGCCGAGCTGCTGGGAGACGGCGGACGCGGTGAAGGTCAACGCTTCGGCCACGGCGGCGATGGTGCCCCGCCGGTCGAGTTCGCGGAGCAGATGGAGGCGACGGACATCGAGCATAAGTTCAGCTTAGGTGTGACGGCAGGAATCTGAAATGGATCTACCGAGTGGTGTGGGCCAGGGTAAGAGCATGACCCTCGCATCGAGCCTCGAACCGACCACCGAACCGCTCTTCAACGGCCTGTACGTCCCCCTGGTGACTCCGTTCACCGACGATCTGCGCCTGGCCCCCGAGGCGCTGGCCCGACTCGCCGACGAGGCGCTGTCGGCCGGCGCCTCCGGGCTCGTCGCCCTCGGTACGACCGCCGAGGCCGCCACGCTGACCGCCGAGGAGAGAGAGACGGTGATCCGCGTCTGCTCGGCCGCGTGCCGGGCACACGGGGCACCGCTCATCGTCGGGGTGGGCACCAACGACACCGCCACCGCCATCACGGCACTGCGAGAGCTGGCGGCCCGGGGTGACGTCGCCGCCGCGCTGGTCCCCGCGCCGCCCTACATCCGCCCCGGGGAAGCGGGGACCCTGGCGCACTTCGCCGCGCTGGCCGAGCACGGCGGCCTCCCCCTGGTCGTGTACGACATCCCCTACCGCACGGGGCAGACGCTCAGCGCGGGCACGATCACCGCACTCGGCCGCCTGCCGGAGGTGGTCGGCATCAAGCATGCGACCGGCTCGATCGACCCGACCACCATGGAGTTGCTCGACTCGCCCCTGCCCGGCTTCGCCGTGCTCGGCGGTGACGACATCGTCCTCTCGCCGCTGATCGCTGCGGGCGCCCACGGCGGAATCGTGGCGTCGGCCAATCTGCGTACCGCCGACTACGCCGAGATGATCGCGCTGTGGCGACGCGGCTCCGCCGCACCCGCCCGCGCTCTCGGAGCCGACCTCGCCCGCCTTTCCGCCGCCCTCTTCACCGAACCGAACCCGACGGTGATCAAGGGAGTGCTGCACGCCCAGAACCGCATCCCCAGCCCGGCCGTCCGCATGCCGCTGCTGGCCGCCTCCGCCGATGCGGTCCGCCGGGCGGCACCCCTGGCCGCGAGCCGGAAGTGACACGGGGTCCGCAGGCCGGACCGGTGGCCCTACCGGTGGCCCGGTCTCGCATGGTGGTCACTCCCTGGACCGGGGGGCTGGTCGCTGTGTTTACATGCGCGTCATACTTGCGGCTCGAGCGTCTCCCTGCGCACGGCAACGGCGCCGAGCGCCTACGCCGGCCGTGCCAGAAAGGGCTCCTTTGACCACGCGACCCGACACGAAGACAGCTCTCTCGCAGAAGACAGCACTCTCCCAGCTGCTCACCGAGATCGAACACCGCAACCCGGCCCAGCCGGAGTTCCACCAGGCCGCCCGCGAGGTCCTCGAGACACTGGCACCGGTCATCGCGGCTCGCCCCGAGTACGCCGAAGCCGGCCTGATCGAGCGCCTGTGCGAACCGGAGCGTCAGATCGTCTTCCGGGTGCCGTGGCAGGACGACCACGGCCGCGTGCGGGTCAACCGCGGCTTCCGGGTGGAGTTCAACAGCGCCCTCGGCCCGTACAAGGGCGGCCTGCGCTTCCACCCGTCGGTGAACCTCGGCGTCATCAAGTTCCTGGGCTTCGAGCAGATCTTCAAGAACGCGCTGACGGGCCTCGGCATCGGTGGCGGCAAGGGCGGCAGCGACTTCGACCCGCGCGGCCGCAGCGACGCGGAAGTCATGCGTTTCTGCCAGTCGTTCATGACGGAGCTGTACCGGCACATCGGCGAGCACACGGACGTGCCCGCGGGTGACATCGGCGTCGGCGGCCGGGAGATCGGCTATCTGTTCGGTCAGTACCGGCGCATCACCAACCGCTGGGAGGCGGGGGTCCTCACCGGCAAGGGCCGCAACTGGGGCGGCTCCCTGATCCGTCCGGAGGCGACCGGCTACGGCAACGTCCTCTTCGCGGCGGCGATGCTGCGTGAGCGCGGCGAGACCCTCGAAGGCCGGACGGCGGTCGTGTCCGGCTCCGGGAACGTCGCCATCTACACCATCCAGAAGCTCGCCGCCCTGGGCGCCAACGCCGTGACGTGTTCGGACTCCTCCGGCTACGTGGTCGACGAGAAGGGCATCGACCTTGACCTCCTCAAGCAGGTCAAGGAGGTCGAACGCGCCCGCGTGGACACCTACGCCCAGCGCCGCGGCGCCTCGGCCCGCTTCGTGCCGGGCCGCCGGGTGTGGGAGGTGCCTGCCGACATCGCGCTGCCGTCCGCCACGCAGAACGAGCTGGACGCCGACGACGCCGCCGCTCTGATCAGGGGCGGAGTGAAGGCGGTCTCGGAAGGCGCCAACATGCCGACGACCCCCGAGGCCGTGCGCCTGTTCCGGCAGGCAGGCGTCTCCTTCGGGCCCGGCAAGGCGGCCAACGCGGGCGGCGTCGCCGTCAGCGCGCTGGAGATGGCCCAGAACCACGCCCGTACGTCGTGGTCGGCGGAGCGCGTCGAGGAGGAGCTGACGCGCATCATGAACGACATCCACAGCACGTGCCACGAGACCGCCGAACGCTATGGCGCCCCCGGGGACTACGTGACGGGCGCGAACATCGCCGGCTTCGAGCGGGTGGCGGACGCGATGTCCGCCCAGGGCGTCATCTGACCCGCGGTGCGACACTGACGGATGTGACGGACGACGAACGGCGGACGGACCGGCGCCTGGAACAGGCCATCCTGGAACTCCTCGAGCGCCGCAGCCCGTCCGCGACGATCTGCCCCTCCGACGCCGCACGTGCGGTGTACGGAGGGGACGACGACGGCTGGCGCGCCCTGATGGAACCGGCGCGCCGAGCCGCCCGCCGACTGGTCACGGCCGGCGAGGTCGAGATCACCCAGGGGGGCCGCCCCGTGGACCCTGCGGACGCGCGCGGCCCCATCCGGATCCGCCGCGTCCGCTGACCCTCGCCCGGCTTCGGCGGAGCGTGCTCAGACGGTGGTGCGGAAGGGTCCTGTGACCTCGTAGGTGATGCCGCCGGACGAGCTGCCCGACGTACCGCGCTGGCTGGAGAAGTACAGCCGCTTGCCGTCGGGCGAGAAGGCCGGGCCGGTGATCTCGGAGCCGGACTGGCCGTTGACGCGCAGGAAGGGCGCCACGATCTCGGCGGGGGCGATGACGCAGATCTCCATGTTGCCGCCGTCCTCGGCGACGAACAGGTCACCCGAGGAGCTGCCGGTGACGTTGTCGACGCCGGTCAGGGGCGGGGTGCCGTTGGTGACGAGGCTGTCGTCGTAGGCGAGTTCGTAGGTGCTGTCGCGCAGGTTGAGGCGCCAGACGCGGTTGTCGCCCTTGGTGGTGAACCAGACGGTGTCGGAGGCGTAGTGGCAGCCCTCGCCGCCGTTGAAGATCTTGGCGCCGGAGACCTGGTCGCGGGTGTAGGTGGGCGAGCCGTCCGGGTCGGGCACGTTCGTCCAGGTGAAGGAGCCGGACGTGCCGCTGCCCGCGACGAGTACCTGGAGGGTCCCGGCGGAGAGGTCGCCCCAGGTGGTCGGGACGAACCGGTAGAAGCAGCCGTCCGACTCGTCCTCGGTCATGTAGATCACCTTGCGGACCGGGTCGGCCGCGGCGGCCTCGTGCTTGAACTGGCCCATCGCGCCCCGGCGGACGGCGGCCTTCGCGCCCCACGGGTCGGTCTCGTAGACGTAGCCCCGGCTGACTTCCTCGCAGGACAGCCAGGTGTTCCACGGAGTGGCCCCGCCGGCGCAGTTGTTACGGGTGTTGGAGAGGACCCGGTAGGCACCCGTGACGGAACCGGAGGAGTTGAACTTGACGGCGCTCGCCCCGCCCCCGGTGGAGAGCTCGGAGTTGGAGACGTATATCCAGCCCGTGCCGTCGGCGAAACAGGCGCCGCCGTCGGGGGCGCCGTGCCAGGTGTACGAGGTGCCGGAGACCGTGCGGCCCGAGCGGGCTATGACGCGGCTGGTGAAGCCGGCCGGCAGCATGATGCCGTTGGCGTCGGCGGCCAGCAGACCGCCGTAGGGGCTGGTGCCGTTCTGGGCCGGGGCCGCGTAGGCGGCGCCGTGCATGAGGGTGCCGCCGAAGACGGCGGCGGAGGTGCCGAACACCGCACCACGCAAGAAGTTGCGACGGTCCATGGATACTCCTACCCGAGAAGCGAACGATGAGTTGGCGCACGTCGCCGACTGGTCACAGGGGACCGTAGAGGCCCTGAACGGGCAGGGTCAGGGACGAGTCGGCCAACTCCTCGGGAACCTTTGTGACCATGGTGAAGCGCGGTGTTCACGGGTCGAGCTGCTACCGCTCCCCACCGGCTCCCCCGCCCCCGGCCCCGCCTTCGCCTCCGCCCACACCTTCGTCGTCGATTTCCTCCGCCGACCTCGCGGGAGCCGCCGCCGCACGCGTGTTGACGTACGTGGTCAGCTGCCGCACCTGCCGTTCCAGGTTCTTGATGCGGTCCAGGATGTCCTCGGGGAGATTCGGCATCACGGGCCCTCCATGCCTTCGAGGTAGAGTTCCGCCGTTTCGGCGCGGCCCCGCTCGGGGGCGGTGACCTTGACTCCGATGACGCGGTACGTCGCGTCGAGGCCCTCGCTGAACCACACGTCGTGAATGCGCAGCCGCACGGTCGTCCCGAGGAGCGAGGGCGTGGTGTCCGCGTCGAGGCGGATGCGGACGGCGGGGATCACGACCGGGCCGCGGAGCGCGGCGAGTTCGGTGCGGGCCAGGGCGTCGAGTGTGGCCTTGGCGGTGACGTTGCTGTGGTCGGACGTGGTGTCCAGGCGCGGGAAGCCGGCGCCGATCAGCGCGTGCGCCACGTGTTCGTCCGAGACGACGGGGCGGTCCGCGCCTTCGGGGGTGCCGCCGCGGGCGCGCGCGGTGGTGCCGCCGCGGGTGGCGTCGCGGGGGAAGGAGTACGTGAGGATGTCGCCCGGCAGGTCCAGGACCGTGGTGCCCTCGCCGACGTGGATGCGGGGGACGCCGAACAGCAGCCGCTTGGCGCGCTCGCCGGTCGCCGGGTCGCGATACACGCTCACCAGGTACTCGAACCCCGGTTCCATCGTCGCCAGTTGCGCGATGGCCTCCTCCACCGGCGTCTCGTCGCCGTCGAGATACGTCACCGTGCGCGGTGTGCCCGCCGGGGCGGGCGCGAAGCCGACGCCGATGTCGCCGCCGGGCATCTTCTGCATGTGCTCCCACAGGCTGCGCACGATGGTGAGGTCGTCGGTGGCGGTGTACGTGAGGTTCTGCCGGATGCGGCGGTGGCCCGCGTACGAGTCGAAGGTGGCGGCCTGGAGCGCGACGGTGACCATGCCCTGCTCATCCATGGCCGGGGTGAGCGTCCAGACGATGCCGCCCCAGCACACCTGGTCACCGCGTTCGAGGTAGACGGCGGTACGGCCCTCCAGGAGCTCCCCGACCCGCCGCGCCATCCGCCGGTTGGGCACCGGCAGGGTGGCGCTGAGCGATCCCGGCTTGCCGATGTAGTCGTCGAACTCCAGGCCCTGCAGCGGAAGGGCGTCGATGGGGTCGTTGGTGCGCAGGTCGGCGAAGACGGCGAGGTAGGGACTGTCCATCGGGGTCAGACCACCGGGTCGACGCGGACGAAGAGGTTGTCGAAGGCGGCCTCGTTGCCTGCGGTGCCCGACCTGAAGGCGGCGATGGCGGTGTACTGGCTGCCCGGAGTGAGCTGGCCGAGCGGGAAGTTGCTGTACGTGGAGGCCGAGCCTGCCCCGTTGTGGGAGGCCGCCCGGTCGTCGCTGGCGCCGAGCAGCGGGGTGCCGCCCGCCGCCGGACGCACATTCACCGACATGAATGCCTCTTTCCCGCCCGCGCCCCACATGTGGGCGCCGATGGCGATGTGCACCCAGCCCGACGCCGGTGCGACGAAGGTGAGGCCGAAGGGGTTGGAGACGACGTCGACGAGGGTCTCGGTGTAGGTCGCGGAGGTGGTGAAGCCACGGTCGGGGGTGTGCTTGAGCATGGCGTTCGGTGTGTACAGCAGCCACCGGCTGCCGTCCCAGCGCTCGAGGCGTCCGTTGACGTCCCGGTACTCGCCGACGTAGTTGCCGCGCGCGCCGTGCCCGCCCCCGGCGGGCAGGATGCCGCCGAGCGCCGCGGTGTAGCGGCGCCGGTCGGCGACCGCCGTCGCCCAGGTGATGCCCCGCGTGGCCGAGGCGCCCGCGCCGACCGACACCTCGTACAGCAGCTCGGCGGTCTTCGGCAGCGCGGGCGGCACCGGCGCGCTCGCGGGGGTGCCCTGGACGATCTCCAGAACGGCTTCATAACGCCCTGAGGCGTCGTAGTCCGCGTCGTACACCCGCACCACGAGCGCGTCGATGCGCGGCAGCGTGGCATGGCCGTCGGCGAAGGTGAGCTGGGCGTCGGCGTCCACGGTGACCGGGTAGCCGCCCTGGGCCGCCGCGGAGCCGCCGGGCACCCACAGGCGGCCCGGGGAGAGCCGGGCCTGCATGCTGCTCGCCGCGGTGCCGGTCAGCTGGAGACCGCCCACGGCACAGCCGCCGCGGGCGGTCAGCGGGCCGGAGGACGCCATCCCGAGGCTCATGGCGAGCCGGGTGTCCTCCCGGGTCTGTCCGGTGGGCAGATGCCATGCGGAACGTGTCGTCATGGAACTCTCCAAGATCGCCGGTCGATGGGTCGGTCGCTCACCACTCGGCCGAGCGCCAGGCGACGGTGGCCGACGCCAGCGCCACGTCACCGGACTCGGCCCGGAAGGACAGCCGGGAGGCACCGGGTGCCAGGGTGAACAGTTCCTCGGGGACACTGCCGACGACCGCGGTGTGGCGGCGCGACGCGGTCCCGTTCAGCACCACGGAGCCTTCGGCCGTGTCGACCTCCAGCACGTCCCCGGACGACAGGGACAGGCGGTACTCCAGCCAGGTGCCGTCGTCGTGGTTGGCCAGGCGCGGGCGGACACACGGCCCGGTGAAGGTGATCAGGGGGTGGGTCGGGGCGCTTCCCGTGTTCTCCACCGTCGCCTCGCCGACGGACCCCGGGGTGCCCCAGTTCAAGGGCCAGGTCAATGGCCAGGTCAGGCCCGGCTCCCGGCGCGGAAGGCCGATCTCGACCCGGCGCACGACGCTCTCGTACCGCCGTGGGTCCATGGCCTTCCACTGGAGCGTCACCTTGGCCAGGCGGCCGGCGAGGAACTGCCGGTCCGTGGGTACGACGCGCTGGGTGACGCGCGCCTTCACGGCCAGCGTCTCGCCGTACAGCCGCACCGCGAGCCACTCCTCCTCGTCCCGTACCCCGGTGGCGGAGCGCAGCGCGCGCAGGGCGGCCAGGGCCGCTTCGGGGCCGCCGTCCGGGTCCGGGGCGAGCCACAGCTGAGCGGTGATGGTGCGGGGCTGGGCCCACTGGGTGCCCGGCCAGCCGCCGTGCCCGGCCGGACGGTTCGCGTCGGACGACTCCAGGCCGGGCAGTTCCTCCCACCCGGTGAGGCCCTCGGCCGCCACCCAGTAGGCGGTGCCGGGCCCGATCAGGAGATCAGCCCACTGCACCTGCCCGTCCGTGTCGATCAGCCCACCGGGCCCGGCTGCACCCTCCGCCGCGCCGGACGCGCCGGATGCGTACCGCGTTCTCGCTGCCCCCGCTGTCCTCACCGTCCCCGCCGTCCTCGCGTTCATCCGCTCACCACCGCGCCACCCCCGGTTCTCATCGGGGCCTCAGCCCCTGGCCTTCATCAGGAACATCAGGTCCTCGGCGGTCTGCCGGGCGCTGCCGCCGCGCGCCTCGTAGTAGTTCTCGATCACCACACCGCCGCGTTGCTGCGGCCCCAGCGCACGGACCGGCCCCGCACCCGGCCGCGGGCCCCGCGCGAGCAGCGCCTCCAGCCTGTTCAGCGGCAGCACGGCCTCGGCCTGCCCCGCCTCGCCGAGCAGGGCGAGGGTGCCGCCGGCTCGGGGCAGCACGATGCCGCCCTGGGCGAGGGTCGGGATCGTCGGAAGGCTGACGCCGAAGGTCTTGCCACCGACGCCGGGCACCCAGCCCGGGATGGACACCTTGACCTTGTTGAGCGCCCGGATGGCCGAGTTGACCAGGCCGATCACCGCGTTGATGGGCCCCTTCACGGCACCGAGGACGCTGTTGAAGACGCCTTTGGTGAAGTTCGCCAGGCCGTTCCAGGCCCGGTGCAGGCCGTCGCGTACGGCACGGAACGCGGCCGGGACGCGTTCGCGGAGGAAGTTCAGCGCCGGTCTGATCACCGCGAGGACCGCGCGGATCACGGTGGTGATGATGGTCTTGTAGATCGTGAAGTACGTCTTCACGACGGTCCAGATCACTCGCAGGACGACCTGGAAGGCGACCTTGATGGCGTTCCAGGTGGCCTGCACGACCCGCTGTGCCGCCCGCATCGTCGTGCCGATCACCTGCCCGATGACCCGGAACGCCGTCCGCACGATGCGCTGCACGGTCTTGGACTGCATCGCCATGTCGATGAGCTTGGTGATCAGCGGGAGCAGCAGCGCCATGATCGCGCCGAAGACGTTCGCCTTCATGGCGGTGTTCAGGCCGCGCTGCGCGGTGGTGACGCCCTGGAGTCCCGACTTCATCCGCCCCATGAGCCCGCCGCCGCGCGTGGCCGACTTTCCGGCTCCGTCCATGGCCCGATCGGCCTGCCGGACGCTGCGGGCGGTGGCGTCCGCCTGCGTCTTGACCCCGCGGAAGGAACTGGCCGTGCGGTCGAGCCCGCTCTTGATCCGGCCGACGGCCCGGTCCGCCTGCTGCACGGTCGCCCGCAGCTTGCCGACCCCGGAATCGGCCTGCCCCGCGCTCGTCCGCAGACCACGGAACCCGGAGGCGGAGCGGTTGAGGGCTTGTACGAGTGACATGGGGTGCCTTCCTGGCTACAGGGCTCGTACGAGCTGGTCGACCCGTTCTTCGAGGCGTCTGATCGCGTCTGCCGCCGCACGTATGTTGGCGCTGTCCACCTGCTGTTGCTGTGCTCCGCGGCCCGGGGGCCGCGCGGCGGTGGCACGCTGGCGGTCGAGTGCCGTGCGGGCCAGGGCCTGGGCCCGCAGGGCGATGTCCCGGGCCTTGAATGCGTCCGTCCCCGCGTTCCGGGCCGCCATGGCCACTCGGCGGACCTCTCTGGAGAGCCCGCCGACGGTCCTGAGGTTGCGCCCGACCGTGGCCCGGGTCCTGTCGAGCGTGTTCTTCAACTCCTTGATGGAGAGCTGCAGTTGGTCAGGCATCTGGCCTTTGCTGTGAAGCCGGGCCTCCTCGGCCATCTTCGTCAGGTCGAAGAGCGTCTTCTCGGCGCCGACCACTTTGACACCCGCTGCGACGCCGACCCCCTCCACCTTGACCCCGGTGGTTTCCCCTTTGGCACCCGCCGGCTGGAGCAGACCCTTCACGATGTCGGTGACCAGACGCGTGGCCTGCTTGTCCACCCACTCGGAGACAGCGCGCTGGGCCTCGGCGTGCTCCCTGCCGAGGGGCCCCATCGGGCCGGGTGTTACGGACATGAGCCCTCCTTCGACAGCGTCCGCGAGCTCAACCGAAGAAACGGGCCAGTTCGGCGGGCCCGGGAGCGTCGGACGCGGGCGTCCCGTCGGACGCGGCGTCGTCCGCGCCCGGCCGGGGCACCGGCTGCGGCGCCTCCGGTGCCGGCTCGTCCTCGTCCCGGTTGACGGAGGCGAACATCCAGTTGGCGATGGCCAGGTGATCGACCACGGCGGCGAGCAGATGGTCGGTCAGCGACCACTGCGCCCCCTCGCCCTCGTGCGCGAGCCGGAACGCGCTGTCCCGCGGCAGGTGCCGGACGAGCACGGCGAGCCGCCGCGACGACAGTTCGCCGCGGTACCAGCCGAGCAGGTCGACGCCGTAGTGCCGCAGCAGATCCGCCTCCAGGGCCTCGGCGTGCTCCTCCACGAGCGCGCCGAGGCTCAGCCTTCCCCCACGCTCAGCCCTGTCGCCTCGCCGTAGGCGTTCAGGACGGCGGCCACGTCCTGGACGCTGACGTCGTGCTCGGCGAAGCGTTTGTACTGCTCGTCGCCGAGCAGCAGGGCGAGCAGTCCGTCCAGGTCGTTGTCCTCCAGGGAGGAGAGGGTCTGGGCGGAGCGGCGCGGGATCTCGGTGGGGAGCGAGAACGTCTCGCCGTCCACCTCGAACTCCCAGCTCAGGCCCAGCGATTCGAGCCGTTGGGCGCGGGCGGCATTGACATTGAATGGCGCGGACATGGGACTCCTGGGTCGATGGGTGACGGGTCGGCCAGGTGACCGGCGCCGCTACTTCGCGAACGCCGGGTCGTTCATCAGCCAGGTCGCGAGCGGCGTGGTGTTGTCGACCGCGAGCGCGGTGAAGGTGATGCCGAGCTTGACCGACGCGGTGCGGGTGAGCTGGAGTTCTTCGGTCTCGGTGACCTGGCCGCGGGCGATGGTGAAGCGGTACTTGATGACATCGCCGTCGGCGAACTCCACGCCGAGCATCCGCTCGTCCTTCTTGGGCTCGGACGCCACCTGATACGAGTAGAGCTTCGAACCCTCCGCGGTCTCCTTGACCACATCACCCCCGAAGAAGAACGGCAGGGTGTCCTCGTTGAGCTGGAGGAGGGCGAACTTCACGGTCAGGTCCCGGTCCGAGTACACGAACCGGGCGGGGCTGACCGACTGCCAGGTGTCCACCGCGTCGATCTTGTCCTTCTTGTTGAAGCGGATGCCGTCGGTGCTGGTGTAGCCGAGGTCGCGCCAGGCAGCGGCCCAGTTTCCGGTCACATCGGCGGGTACCGGCGTACCGAGCGGGGCGGTGAGGATGCGCCCCGTGCCGGCGACGCGGATCTCGTTCGGGTTCATTCCGGGCATGCGGACTCCTTCGAACTGCTCAGGGCGCGCCGACCTCGCACGCGTACGGGCGCCGTCAGGCCGGGCGGATCGAGAGCCGGGTGGTGGACAGATAGCGGCTGGCCGCCTGCCGGTTGTAGTCGGGCAGCCAGCGCGGCCCGTCCGCCTCGACGACATCGGTGACGTGAGCACCGCCGTACGTGGTGCCGCGCACGGTCAGCAGTGCCGTACGGGCCGCGGTGGCGACCGTGTGCGCGGTCGGCTTGTCGGGGCCGTAGACCTCCAGGTCGATCAGGGGCTGGTCGAGACGCTGGTCATCGACCCACGCCCCGCCCGCCCGGGACACCAGGACGGCCTTCTGCGTGCCGTCGAATCCCGGCGGCGTGCGATTGTCGATCACGACTCCGTCCAGCTCGGGACGGCTCTTGAGGTGGTCGACGACGAGGCGTTCCACATCCGGGAACACGATGGGCGGATCACTCACGCGCAACTCCTTGCGTGGTCCGACCTTCAGTGTGACCCGGGCGCGGGGTGGGTGCAATGCGCCTGCAAGACAATACGGGGACTGTGTAGGTGAATGTGATGCTCCGTCAACTGGCGTGTTATGCGCGCCAGTTGAGGAGCTGGCGGCTCCGCATGCGTGACCCATCTCCGGACGGCCGCGTCCTGTTGCCCTTGGCGAGGCCGTCGAAGGTGCAGGCGGCCGGCTCGCTGGCGTCCAACTTCTCGGTGTGCCACATGCCGCTCTTGCGGCTCAGCCCGTCATAGGCGCTCGCGGCGGAGCGTGACCTGGCCCTTCGCGTCGGCGACCTCCGCCGCTGCCTGGCCGCCCTGTCGCCGGTGGGTGACCTTGTTGTCCTTCTGGATCAGGAGCCCATCCCTGCCAGTGGACGCTCGAGCAAACTCCGGCCCGCCAGGGCTGTGTCCACGCGGTCGCGCAGGTCCGTCTCGTAGTCCCTACGGAACGCGAGGCCGCTGTTGACCGCCGACCAGATGTTCGATGATTTCGTTGCCCCAAGGAACTCCCGGAACCGCACGTATACAGGTCCTCGGAGTCGAACCAGTCGTCGACACCCATGCCTCGATGACCAGAACGCCGCGAGGAGTGATGAGCTCGTCCCGGAAAGGCCCGTCACGTCAACGTCGCCGCCGCACCGTCATCAGGATCTGGCTCAGCACGGCCGCCGCGGCACGGCGGCGAGCCGGGCGCGAGGACCACACGGCTGGGAGAACCACGCCGGTGAACAGCGCCATGAACATCAGGGCAAGCAGCACGATCGCATGCGAGGTCAGCCAGCGCACGGAGGTTCCTTCCTCTCGGACGGCCGCCTGGTGCGGCCGGGGTCCGAGTCTGCGACCACCGAGCTCCCTTGGGGCCGATCGCTGAAGAAGGCCGAAGACGGTGGCATCGACGCAGGTCACGTCATACGCTGGCGACGGTTTTCCCAAAGGCCGCGGAAACGGGGGTGCCGTGTGGGGGATGCAAGGGGCGCCGTGGCGGACTTCTGCGCCACGCTCCGCCGCACCGTGCGCGGCTGCGGGGTTTCACAGACGGAGCTCGCGCGGGTGCTGAACCGGAGCGACTCAGCTGTCTCCATGCTCCTGAACGGCCAGCGCGCGAGGGCACCCCAGCTGGACGAGATCCTGCCTATCGTGAATCACTGCCGCAATCGGGTCGGCGCCCACTCTCCGCCCGGCCTCGTCCTGGATCCGGCATGGTGGCGCGCACGCCTCGCCGAACTGGAGGAAACGGCGGAATGCCAACGACGCCGACGGCCCAGGCATGCCCAGGAGCGGTTACCCATCGAATTGCCGGAGAGCGTCCCGTTCGACTTCGAATCCGCCGTCAAGGTCTTGGTGGGCCATCAGGACGGTTGCAAGGGCATGGACGCGGAGATCCTGGAACCACTCAGGCTGGTCGGCGCAGGGCCCAGCGAGTTATCCAGCCTCTTCAAGGGCTTCGGCGCCCGGGTCCGTGCTTGCAGTGGCACCGCGAGGACAGCGCTACTGTGTGCGGCAGACATGGTCCTCCTCGTAGGCGCCTTCTGCGACGCGGTCGGGCGGCTCGGGGCCGTACGCGAGGCTGAGGCGACGGTGCAGGTAGACCTCCAAGCCCAGGTGCTCGAAGAACTCGGCCGCGTGGCACTCGGATCCACCCGCGTCCGATCCCCCTCCGATCTCCGTGCCGAGATCGCCACCGCCTACGCGGCATCCGCCGACCTCATGGCGTTCGACGGCTTCAGCGGATCGACATCCGACGAACTCGCACGCCTGTCCCTACGTCGTTACGAGGCCCTGCACGCCACGGTCACCTGGGACTCCCCTGAGTTGCGCCTCACCTCCGAGACGTACGACCCTGACGAAGAGGCGGAGAGGCAGCAGGCGACCGCGGACCGGGTCGGCCTCATCGGACTGGGCGTCCTCCTCAAGGAGTTCGCGCACGCCGACCTTGCCACCGCGCGGCAACGGGAACTGCTTCGAGCGCCGATCGCCGCTGCCGGCGGGGCGGGGCCGGTGATTCCCTCCCTGGCAGCCGGCTACGTGAACCCGGCCTTCCGCGTGGCTGGACTCCCGGCCGACCGGCGGCTGTCCGCCGACACCTGGTGGGATGGCCGACCTCTCAGAGAGGACATCGCCGGATTCCTTGCCGCACACCTCCTCAGTCACCAGGCCACCCAGGCGCCCCTATTGGTTCTCGGCCACCCGGGCTCCGGAAAGTCACTGCTGATGAAGCTCATAGCGGCCCGATTACCCCAATCGGAGTTCTCGTGCCTGCACATCGAGCTCCGGCACGTTCCTGCCGAACTCGACGTCCAAGGACAACTCGAGTGGGCCCTGTTCAGGTCGACCGGACACCGGGCGGCTTGGCCGGACGCGCTGCCCTCCGGTGAGGCCGTCCGAGTCGTCCTGCTCGACGGGCTGGACGAACTGCTACAGGCAGGCGCGGGTCGGCTCGACATGAGCAGGCAGTGGCGGTATCTGAGCACCATCGAGCAGCTCCAGCAACGCGAATACGAGCTGGGTCGGCCTGTCATCTTCATCGTGACGAGCCGAACCGTGGTCGCCGACCAGGTGCTGACCCCCACGGCCTCTACGGTCCTCCGTCTCGAGCCCTTCGACGACGCGCGTATCGTCTGCTGGCTGGAGGTCTGGCAGGCCACGAACCGGCGTTACTTCTCCGTGCACGACGTCGAACCGCTCTCGTGGGACGTGGTGCGCCCATACAGGGATCTGGCGTGCCACTCGCTGCTCCTCCTCATGCTCGCGCTGTACGACGCGACCGGCAATCCGCTCCGCCGCCTGGACGGTCGGGACATTCGCCGCGTCGATCTGTACGAACGGCTCTTGGTGGAGTTCGTCCGACGCCAGATCGTCAAACACGACGGCCCGCTGCCACCTTCCGCGGAAGCCGAGGCGGTCGAGAAGGAGCTCAAGCGACTGGGCGCGATCGCCATCGGAATGTTCAACCGCCGCAGTCAAAGCCTCACGGCGGGCGAAGCAGATCGAGATCTCGGCAGTCTGCTCGGCGAAGCCGGCTCCGCTCTGCTCTTCGGCCGGTTCTTCTTCGTACACGAGGCGCAGGCGGTAGTCGCGGAGGAACGCCTGCGCTCGTATGAATTCCTGCACGCGACGTTCGGGGAGTACCTGGTCGCCCGGCTGGTCTGCGACGAACTGGGACGGATGCGCGCCGGAGCCGAGCAGGCCGCGGCGGCGGGGTGCGACGACGCGGTGCTCCGCGCCCTGCTGTCGTTCGTCCCGCTCAGCGACCGCACACACGTCCTCGAAACCCTCCGGGAACTGGCCGGACCGGAGGGGCCACGCTGGCACCGCGGCCTGCCGGGGCTCCTGCGGACCCTGTTCCACACAGACGACCGCGCCGGTGACGGGCAGTCCGACGTCACGTACCTTCCAGCCGCTCGGAGGCGAACCGAACGGGACGCGGTCTACGAGGCGAACCTTCTCCTGCTCGCCCTCGTCGTCGAAGACGGCGTCCGGGCCTCCGACTTCCTGGCGGTTGCGGATCCCGGTGATCGTTGGTGGCGATGTGCACAGTTCTGGCGTTCCCAGTTCGGTGAGGCATCCTGGGAGTCCTTCGCCCGTTCCGTGTCTGTGGAGAGAGCCACCACCGCAGTCGACGGCGGCGGCACGGGTGACTTACAGATCTCCCTTCAGGGGACCACCGAACTCGCGGGCGACGTGTCCTGGATTCTGCGCCGCAGTGTGCTGGGGCCGGCCGCTTTCCACGACGCACGAGGGGTGGACGCCGCCGATCTGACCAGGCGGCTGTCCCTCCTGTGCGACACGGACGTGCAGCACCTGCTCCACGCTCTGGCACCCCTGTTGCGAAGCTTGCCGAACACCCTGCGCACGTACCGCGTCGACCAGGAGCAGCGGGCCGTGTCGGGGGCGCACGCCCTCGTGGGCTTGCTGTGTCGGGACACACATCAGGCTCTCGCCACGCACTATGCCGATGTCCTGGAAGTGCTGCGACACCTGCCCGAGCCGGAGCGCCCGCCCGTCACGGACTTCCTCATACGCCACCTCGTCCATGACGCCTCCCGGCTGCCGGAGGAGATCGTCCAGTCCCTCCTCGTTGAGGTGATCCGGCCGGCTACCGCAGGCGACGGAGCGCTACGGGCTGCGCTGTGGCCCGTGCTCGAGGAGTACGTGATCCGCGGGTTGGCACGGGTGGATCCGGATCAGGAGACGGTGAAGTTCAAGACCCTGGTCGGCCACCTCCGCCGGTACGCGGCACTGTTCCGCGGACCGCGGGAACGCCTGCAGCAGATGCTGAGGGAGGCGGGGACCACCCAGATCTGGGGGGAGGGGGGATGGGGCCCGGGGAGCACGGTCCTGGAGCGGGGGCTCAGACTGCTCGAGGAGCTGCCCGCGGACCAGCGGGACCCAGGACTGGTCATCGGACTTCTGCGGCTGGCTCATGAACTGGGGCAGCGGGAATGGCTTGGCGCGCATGCCGAGCCACTCCTGCTGACTCTGCGGCCGGCGGACGTGCTCCGGATGCGGGCGAGCGACGCCGACGTCCTGCGGCCCGTGGTGCGGGACGCCGGACTGCTGGGCTCGCTCGAGACGATCCAGGAAATCTGGCGTGGTCCCGTCAGGGGCGGCGGCAAGGGGCCGGGCTGAGGGGACCACGTCGAGACGGCAACCGTGCTCACGGCCGACGAGCCCCAGCGCAAAGCAGCTTTCATGGTCGGCTTCGATGTCAGCCTCGCCCAGATCTCCGAGAGCAGGCTCGGCCTAGAAGCGAGAGTCCCCGAGTCACATGGCCGACTTAGCCCTGCCCAACTCCCGGTGGGCGGGCGGCACCGAGGTCTGCATCACAAGATCACACCTTGCGAATGGGCCGGCAGACCGGAGGAAAGTGGAGTTGGCCGGGCGACCTCGAGGCGGACGCGTTCGGGAGTCCGTCGGAAGTCGTCGCGCACGATCACGTCGGTGTCAATCAGCTACGTCGCCGATGCCGGGAGGGCCTGGTTCCCGAACTGGCCCCAAACTGGCCCCAAAAACGATCTTGAGGCCGTATCGAATACTTCCGATACAGCCTCTGACCTGCATAAATGCAAGTCGGGACGACAGGATTTGAACCTGCGACCCCTTGACCCCCAGTCAAGTGCGCTACCAAGCTGCGCCACGTCCCGTTGCCCGTGTGACCTGGGGTTTCCCCTGGCCGAACGCGCACCGAAACAATACCGCACTCCGACCGGTGATCGCTCACCCCTTTCCGGGGTGCGGGCCGCCTCGCACGGCGAGTGACGCTCTAAGCCGCTGCTGGAGCGGCTGTGACGTGACCCGGATCACGCTCCCCGGTGCTTCGAGGGCGCGGCGGGCTTTCGTTCGCTTGTTCGGTTGGGCTGGCGCGGCCCCATCAGCGCGGGGCCGTCGGCATGTACCAGACCGCGGATCGCCGGAACGGAGAACAGGACGGCGCACACCACCACCGTCATCCCCCACCTGTGATCAGGACCGTCTCCGCGCCGAAGGCGGTTGCCGCCGGGCCAGCAAGCGCCTGGCCGACCGGCGGGCGGCGGCCGGACCCGCGCGGTGCCGTGCTGGCCACACCGGGCCGGGAGAAGACAGCGGCCGCGCCGTCTACCGCGCCGATCGCGCAGATCGGGCAGATCGGGCAGAGGACGACGTGCCCCGCGAGGAAGAGTGCCGCCGCGAGCGCCTGAATGCCAAGCCGGACGAGGTCGGCGGCGCTCATCAGCAGGCGGGTGCTGAACCAGTCCGCGAAGACTCAGCCGAAGATCACCAGACCGGCGAAGCAGCCGGTCGTCCAGACAGCGCTCTCTACGCGCTCATCCCGTGGAGACCACTCCCAACTCCGGGTGTTCTTCCAGCAGTCGGGGTGGTGCGGCCTGGCGCCAGGAGTCGGACAGGATGTCTTTGAGCTCGTCGGCGTCCAGGGCCGCGAGGCGCACTCGGACCCAGGCCGAGCCCGCCTCGTGGGCGGCGACCCAGAACTTGTCCGGCTCGGCGAGGACCAGCTCGTCGCGCTCGACCTTCGGGCAGCGCACAGCGAAGGACGTCTCGTCGTCGGGGACCGTCACGAACATCTTTCCGGCCACGCGGAACGTCGGCATGCTCCACGCGACCTTCTCCACCGTCTCCGGCAGGGCGAGGGCGATGCGGCGCACATCCTCGGAGGTGACGCGGGCACGGGATCTGGACTTCGACATGCCAGAACCGTAGCCAACACCACTGACAGTCACCCCTCGGCCATCACCTCAGAGGACCCGCTTGTCCAGCCAGGCCGTCAGGTCCTCCTGGACCTCGTCGCGGTTGGTCTCGTTGAGGATCTCGTGGCGTGCGTCGGGGTAGCCCTTCCATGTCAGGTCCTCGATGCCCGCGTACCGGTAGTCCTCCAGGAGTTCGTGGACCAGCGTCATCCGCTGGTTGCAGGGGTCCTCCTCGCCGACCGCGATGTGGATCGGCAGATCGGTGGGCACGCGCGCGATGTTGCGCGGGTCGTTGATCTTCCGTACAGCGCGCACCCAGTCCAGTGAGAGTCCCGCCGAGAAGGCGAAGCCGCAGCGTTCGTCGGCCACGTAGGCGTCGACCTCGGTCTCGTCCCGCGAGAGCCACTCGAAGCCGGTGCGGTGGGTGTACGGATCGTTGAACGAGGCGAAGAGGTCGGGGACGTACGACGAGAGGGCCGCGCGGCCGCGTTCGGCGATCTCTCGTTCCAGGCGGGCGATCGAGCCCTCGATCTCGGCGCCGGGCAGCGAGCGGAACGTACCCGAGAGGATCACACCGGCGAGCCCGTCGGCGTACTCCTGGGCGTAGTCCCGCGCGAGCAGCGAGCCGAGGCTGTGCCCCAGGAGGAAGAACGGCGTGCCGGGGTGCAGCGTGCGCACCTGGTCGCCGATGGCCTTGAGGTCGTCGACGATCGCGCGCCAGCTGTCGGCGCCCTCCGGGCCCGCCCCGGAGGTCACTCCGTAGCCGCCCGTTGCCTGCGCGGTGGCGCCGTGACCCCGGTGGTCGGAGGCGACCACGCCGTAGCCGTGCGCGGTCAGGTGGCGGGCGAAGCGGTCGTAGCGCAGGGCGTGCTCGGCGGCGCCGTGCGCGATCTGCACGTACGCGCGCGGCCTGCCGTCGGCGGGCAGCCAGGTGTACGTGGCGACGGGCACGCCGTCCGCCGCGTTCAGCAGTCCCGCGGTGTACGCGGCGGGGGTGGTGGCTTCTTCGGCTCGGTCGGGCATCGCGGCGGGCTCCCTGGGTGGTGCGGCTGGTTCTATTCGCTGGTGCTCTTCGCTGGATCTCTTCGCTGGATCTCTTCGGGGCAGCCTCCCCCGCGCGCGGGACGTCATGCGGGCCGATGTGGCTCCATGCCCCGTACAGACCTGGCGGCGCTGCGCTACTGACGCGCCGCGCGGGTCGGCTCCGCGTCGACGCGGGCGCGATCGGCGCCGAGCCGCTTGTAGAAGAGGGTCGTCGGGTGGAGGGTTCCTTTCGGGTCCGCCGCGTAGTCGGGGATGGTTCCGGCCACGGTCCAGCCGGCCTTCCTGTAGACGGTCTCGGCGGGGCTGCCGGTCTCGGTGTCCAGGACGAGAAGGGTCACGCCCGCCTCCGCCGCCGCCCTCTCCGCGGCGTCCAGGAGGGCGCGGGCGAGGCCCCGGCCGCGCGCGGAGGGGTGCACCATCAGTTTGGTGATCTCGGCGCGGTGGCGGCCGTTGGGCTTGTCGGTGAAGGTGACGCCGACCGTGCCCACGACGCGCCGGGCGCCGGGCCCCTTGCCGCGGACCACCCAGACGGCGAGGGCTCCGTCCGCGACCGACGGGGCGAGGCCGCGCCACCAGGCGGCCGCGGTGGCCCGGTCCAGGTCCGCGAGGAAGCCGAGCGAGGAACCGCCCCGTACCGTCTCGACCAGCAGCTCCGCCAGATCGTCGGAGGCGTCGAGAAGCGCGGTGGCGTCGAGGCGTACAGGATGCGTTTCGACTCCTGCGGTCGTCGTCGCGGGAGCTCCAGTCATGGCTTCACCACCACGAGTGCGTACCGCACGGCCTCCTCGCCCCGGCAGCGGAACCGCGACGCGCCCCAGAGCCGGAAGCGCAGACAGTCGCCTGTGCGCAGGGTGTGCACCTCGCCTTGCAAGGTCACCTCCAGGGAGCCTTCGAGCACCCAGATGTGCTGCTCGAGGCCGGGCACCGGCGGCCGGTCGTAGGCGATGTCGGCGCCCGGCTGCAGTCGGCCCTCGACCAGTTCGGCGCGCATTCCGGTGCTGGGGGGCGAGACGGACCAGCGCATGAAGCCCGCCTCGTCGTCGGCCCAGACCGCTTGGTCGACGGCCCGGACCAACTGGGCGGGCTCCGCCTCGACCTCGCTGAGGAGCTGCGACATGGTCCGTTCATAGACGGCACAGAGGCGGTTCAGGAGGGCCGCCGTGGGGCTGATCTCCGCGCGCTCGGCACGGGACAGGGTGGAGCGGCTGATCCCGCTCAGCTCGGCCAACTCGCCCAGGGACCAGCCGCGTTCCGCACGCAGCTCGGCCAGTCGGGCGGCGAGGCGCGCGTCGACTCCATCGTGTTCCATATTTGGCACGCTATCCCGTATCTGGGATGACGGACAACTGTGGTCCACATCTCGGACGTGCCGCGCCTCGCACGCAGCAGGTCCTGTGCCGGGCATCCCTGGTCGTGCGTGGAAACAGCCGCGACAGCCGCGACAGCCGAGAAGTTGAGGCAGTCGGGACGGTCCCGGGCAACTCCCTGATCCGTCCCGTCGCCTCGCGGGTGCCGGTCTCGCGCCGGCTGCGGGTCATGTTGCGCCGAGACTCAGAGGGGGAGCCTGAACGTCCCGGCACACCATGGGCCGCTTGTGGGCACCTGGGTATCGCCGGCTCAGGGAACAGATGGAAGGGGAACTCATGGATCTGCGGCTGACCGGCAAGTCCGCACTCGTGACCGGCGCGAGCCGGGGCATCGGGCTGGCCACGGTGTCCGCGCTGATCGACGAGGGCATGCGCGTCGTGGCGGCGGCCCGCACGCTCACACCGGAGCTCAAGGTCACCGGCGCCGTGGGCGTCGCCGTGGACCTGTCCACTGTGGACGGCCCCGCCCGCCTCGTGGCCCGCGCCGAGGCCGAACTCGGCGGGCTCGACCTCCTCGTCAACAACGTCGGCGGCGGTGACGCGGACGCGGGCTGGACGGGTGGCTTTCTCGCCTGCACCGAGCAGCAGTGGCGCGACGCGTTCGACCTGAACTTCTTCGCCTCGGTGCGCACCACCCGGGCCGCGCTGCCCCACCTCGTCGCCGACAGCGGCGGTGCCATCGTCAACATCTCCTCCACCAGCGCCCGGACGCCACACGCCGGCCCGATCACGTACAGCACCGCCAAGGCCGCGCTGACCGCGTTCGGCAAGGCGCTGGCCGAGGAGTTCGGGCCGCGAGGCGTACGGGTCAACACCGTCTCGCCCGGCCCCGTGCGCACGGACATGTGGGAGAGCTCCGACGGCTACGGCGCCCAGCTCGCCGCGTCCATGGGCGTGCCCCACGAGCGGTTGCTCGACGGCCTCCCGGACGCGGCGGGAATGGTCACCGGCAAGCTCGCGGAGGCGCACGAAGTCGCCGCGCTCGTCGCCTACTTGGGGTCGCCGGTCGCCGCCGGTGTCACCGGGGCGGATTACGTCATCGACGGGAACTCCGTGAAGACGGTGTGATGGGACGTGTGGCGGTGCTCAAGCCTGTCTGTGGGGGCCTCCCTTGGCCTTCCTTGGCCTCCCTTGGCCTTCCTTGGCTCCCGTGGATTGCCCTGCTCGGGCGGAGCCTAGAGCTTGGGGCAGCGTGGGATTGGCGCCGTGCGGCGCGTCGGCGGTTGCCCTCGTGCAAACCCGAACCGTCGTCGCCGCCAAGCTGCGCGTCTCCCGGTGGATACTCAGCCGCGCCCTCGACACCGCGTATCGGTGGCGGCCGCTGCCGGATGCCAACGCTTGGCCGCAGCGGACAGCCCCATCCCCATGCGCGGATCAGGGATCGCGGATCGCGGATCGCGGAAGAGGACGGTCTAGTTGTCGCCTCGGTGTCCGTCGCGGACCACCGCCAACCCGCCGACCCGGGTCGTGATGCCCGTCGGCCCGCGTCGGGCCGAAGCGAGCACGCTGGCCGGTCGGCCGAGGCTGTCCCCCTGTTCCACCTCGATCGCGACCGTCTGTGCCCCTGTCGTGTCGAGCAGGTGGGCGGCCAGGCAGCCGGTGCTGTTGGCGTTGGCGACGTCCTCGTCGACACCGATCGCCGGCGCGAACATCCGCGCCGCACCCGGTCGGTCGCCCACCGGCGGTACGTACACGAAACAGCCGAGGAGCCCGTACCGCCGGCACGCCGCTGTCAGGCTGCCGAGGTGTGGGCGGACTCGGAGCAGCGACGACCGGTCGCGGACGGGCATCAGCATGCGTGGTGCGCCGGGCGCGGCGATCCGTGGCGCGTCCGTCGGATGTGGGTCGTCCGCGGTGAGTCCGAGCGCGGCGACGATCGCGGCGCGCTCGTCCGGTGCCGGGTGACGCAGTGCGACGAGGCCCTGGTCGAACCAGACCTCGATGGCGGCGGGGCGGCGGATCGCGACGGTGTCGAACGTGCGCCCGCCGGTGTGTTGGCGGTCGTTCAGCTCGCCCAGCGCGGTGCGGGCCAACCGGACGGCCTGCGCGGCGACGGTGCCGTGGCCGCAGCCGGACAGTTCGGCGGTGGCGGTGAAGAACCGGACCGGCCGGCCACCGTCCGGCGTCCGCCCCGGTCCGAGGAACGCCGCGTGCGACGTGCCGGCCGCGGCAGCGACCGCACGCCGGTCCGCGTCCGTCGCCGCCGGGTCGTCGTCCGTGACGGCCGTGGGGCTGCCGCCTCGGCCGTCGCGCCGCACGCACACGTCGACCACCGTGACATGCGGCCAGGACATCGGCCCACCTTTCGCTCAACGAACGGATAGAGGATGACGACCAAACCGCCGATGGCGAGCTGCATGCGTGCGATGTCCAGGGCCGCGGTCTGATGAAGCGTCGTATGCGCAGGTTATGACTTGATGTGGGGTCGGGGGAAAGATCGGTACGGGATAGGCTCAGAACGGATCGTTATCAATCGGCGGGGAGGGCGCATGGCGCCGGATACGGTCAGCCTGCGGTACTTCCTGGTGCTGGCGCAGGAGTTGAACTTCACCCGCGCGGCCGCTCGGATCGGTATCGCACAGCCCGCACTCAGCGCCCGGATACGCCGACTGGAAACGGAGCTCGGTACCCCGCTGCTGGTCCGCACCACGCGGAGCGTCGTATTGACCACGGCCGGTGCGGCGTTGGCGGAGTCCGCGCCGCCCGCGCTGGCGGCGCTGGACCGGGCATGGGACACCGCCCGGAGCGCGGCGGCCGGTGAACTGGGCACGCTGCGCATCGGATACAGCCTCAGCACCGGAGCCGAGACCACACCGGTCCTGGTGGACAAGCTGATGCACAGCAGTCCCGGACTCGAGGTCGACGCGGCCCCGATGGCGACGCCCGAGATCTCCCCCGCCGTTGCCGAGGGCCGCATCGATGCCGGGATCACCCGTGGCGAACAGCCGGGCCGCGGCGTACGCCGCTACCTGCTGCGGCGCGCGCGGATCGGCGTCCAGCTGGCGCAGCACCATCCGCTGGCCGAGCACCCGGAGATCGAGATCGCCGACGCGGCCGCGTATCCGTTGCGCCTCCCCCACCGTGCGGCCAACCCCGTCATCCACGACCAGCTGTCCGCGGTGTTCCGCGACATCCGGCCACATCCCCAATTCCTCACGCCCACAGTCTCTTTCGACATGTCACAGCGTGACCTGCGCGACGGGCGCACCCTCGCCCCGGCCGGCGAGGCCGCCGCCACGGCACCACCGCCCGGCATCACCTGGCGCCCGCTGCACGGCGCACCCAGCCTGACCATCCACCTGGTCCTCCCACGCGAACAGTCGCCACTGCACCGCCGCGTCCGTGCCGTCGCCAAAACCGTGGCGCACGAGCTGCACTGGCTGACGGGCTGACGGAGCCGTAGCGGCCCAGGGCGTTGAGGTTCTTGGGCTTCAGCGGGGCAGCACGTACCCGGTGTCGTGGGGCACCGGCGGGGATCAGAGACTGGGTCTCAGGTCGCCGCGTCGCCCAGGGCGTCCAGTACCGGGCGGATCAGCGGGTGGTCCTCCGCGCCGCACCGGACCGCCGCGAAGACGCGGCGCGTGGGGGCCACGCCCTCCACCGGGCGTACCACCGCCCCCGACACGTCCATGCCGCGCAGGGCCGAGCGGGGTACGAGGGCGACTCCCGCACCCGCCGACGCGAGGGCCACCACCGCCCTGAAGTCGTCCGACCAGTGCTCCAGCATGGGCTGGAAGCCGGCCTGCTCGCAGGCGAGGACGACCACGTCGTGGCAGGGGTTGCCCGCGAAGGGGCCGATCCAGGCGTCCTTCGCGAGCTCGGCGAGGGCCACCCGTTCCGCGTCCGCGAGGCGGTGGCCGAGTGGGAGCACCGCGTCGAAGGGTTCGGCGTAGAGCGGTACGCGAGTGAGCCGCGGGTCGTCCGCGCCCGGCGCGCCCCGGTACTCGACGGCTACGGCCACGTCCACCTGCCGGTCGAGGACCATCGGCAGGCTCGCGTCGCCCTCCGCGTCCTGGACGCGGACCCGGATACCGGGCGCGGAGTCGGCGAGGCGGGCCAGGGCGGGGGCGACGACCAGGCCGATGCCGGTGGCGAAGGCCGCGACGGTCACGGTGCCTGCCTCGCCGGAGCTGTACGCGGCGAGCTCCGCCTCGGCGCGCTCCAGCTGGGCCAGGACCGCGTTGGTGTGCGTGAGCAGGATCTCGCCCGCCGCCGTCAGCCGTACGCCGCGCGCGGAACGCTCGACCAGACGGTGGCCCGTCTCCTGCTCCAGGGCGGTGAGCTGCTGGGAGACGGCGGAGGGGGTGAGGTAGAGCGCGGCGGCGGCGGCCGTGACCGTGCGGTGGTCGGCCACGGCACGGAGGATGTGCAGGCGCCGGGCTTCGATCATGCACTGATTCTCCCCTACGGGGGGCTCATCCGTTCTTGGGGGGCGGCCCCTCGCCGGTCGGGGGCTCGCCCTTGCGCAGGGGGCGGTGGGCTCCCCCCTCGCCGATGGGGCACAGGGAGGGGGCGTCCACCGGCCGGTGGGGGCTTGGCGCGCCGTTCCCCGCGCCCCCTGGCAGGGCTTCACCCCCGCCGGGGTCTCCCCCGTCCCGGGGGGGGGTGCTCCCCTCGCCGCTGGGGCGGAGGCGTAGGGGCGTCCACGGGCCGGTGGGGGCTGAGCGCGCAGTTCCCCGCGCCCCTCCTGGCGGGGCTGCGCCCCCGCCAAGGAATCTCGGCCGGCCCGGCGAGGGGACGTCCCACTCGCCGCTGGGGCGGAGGCGTAGGGGCGTCCACCGGCCGGTGGGGGCTGAGCGCGCAGTTCCCCGCGCCCCTGGGGCGGGGGCTGCGCCCCGCCCCCCCGTCGCGGGCCGACCGCCCAGAGAGGCAAGCGCCATCCAGGCCCCTCAAGGCCCGAGCCCCCTACCCCTCCAGCTCAGCCCGCGCAGCGACAAACGCGTCTACCGCGCGGTTGACGTCCTCCGTGGAGTGCGCCGCGGACAGTTGGACTCGGATGCGGGCCGCGCCCTGGGGGACCACCGGGTAGGAGAAGCCGATCACGTAGACGCCCCGGTCCAGGAGGAGTTCGGCCATGCGGGCTGCCACGGCCGCGTCGCCGATCATGACCGGGGCGATCGCGTGGTCGCCGGGCAGGACGTCGAAGCCCTCCTCCGTCATGCGGGAGCGGAAGAGCGCCGTGTTCGCGGCGAGGCGCTCGCGCAGGTCGTCCGCCGACTCCAGGAGGTCGAGGACCTTGAGGGAGGCCGCGGCGATCACCGGGGCGAGGGTGTTCGAGAAGAGGTACGGGCGCGAGCGCTGGCGCAGCAGGGCGACGATCTCGGCGCGGGCCGCGACGTAGCCGCCCGAAGCGCCGCCGAGCGCCTTGCCCAGCGTGCCCGTGATGATGTCGACGCGGTCCATGACGCCGTGCAGTTCGGGAGTGCCGCGGCCGCCGGGGCCCACGAAGCCCACAGCGTGCGAGTCGTCGACCATGACCATGGCGTCGTACCGGTCGGCGAGGTCGCAGATCTCCTGGAGCGGGGCGACGTAGCCGTCCATGGAGAAGACGCCGTCGGTGACGATCAGCTTCCGGCGCGCACCGCCCTCGGACGCCTCCTTCAGCTGCTGCTCCAGGTCCGCCATGTCGCGGTTGGCGTAGCGGAAGCGGCGCGCCTTGGAGAGGCGGATGCCGTCGATGATCGAGGCGTGGTTCAGGGCGTCGGAGATGACCGCGTCCTCCGCGCCGAGCAGCGTCTCGAAGACGCCTCCGTTGGCGTCGAAGCAGGAGGAGTAGAGGATCGTGTCCTCTTGGCCGAGGAAGGCGGAGAGGCGCGCTTCCAGCTCCTTGTGGACCTCCTGCGTGCCGCAGATGAAGCGGACGGAGGCCATGCCGTAGCCCCAGCGGTCGAGCGCCTCGTGCGCGGCGGCGACGACCTCGGGGTGGTCGGCGAGGCCGAGGTAGTTGTTCGCGCAGAAGTTGAGGACCTCGCCGGGGCGGCCCCCCGCGGTGACCGCCACCGTCGCGGACTGCGGGGTGCCGATGACGCGCTCGGGCTTGTGCAGCCCCGCTGCGACGATCTCGTCGAGGGTGGCCTGGAGGTCTTCGCGTACGGAGTCGAACATGCGTGTTCCTTAGGAGATGGGGAGTTCAGGGGCTGGACCGGTGCGAAGGGCCGTGCGTAAGGCGGCGGTCAGGCGGTCCAGTCGAGGATGACCTTGCCGCCGCGGCCGCTCGCCGCGTCGTCGAATGCCGCCTCGAAGTCGCGGTGGCCGTACCGGCCGGTGATGACGGGGGCCAGGTCGAGGCCGCCTTCGAGCAGCACCGACATCGCGTACCAGGTCTCGTACATCTCGCGGCCGTAGATGCCCTTGATGGTGATCATCGAGGTGACGATCCGCGACCAGTCGACGGCGAACTCCTCGGCGGGCAGGCCGAGCATGGCGATCTTGCCGCCGTGGGTCATGTTGGCGACCATGTCGCGCATCGCGCGCGGGTTGCCGGACATCTCCAGGCCGACGTCGAAGCCCTCGCGGAGGCCGAGCTCGCGCTGGCCGTCGGCGATCGTCGACTGCGCCACGTTCAGCGCGAGGCTCGCGCCGATCTTGCGGGCCAGCTCCAGGCGCTCCTCGCTGACGTCGGTGATCACGACGTTGCGGGCGCCCGCGTGGCGCGCGACGGCGGCGGCCATCAGGCCGATCGGGCCCGCCCCGGTGATCAGTACGTCCTCGCCGACCAGCGGGAACGACAGGGCCGTGTGCACGGCGTTGCCGAACGGGTCGAAGATCGCGGCCACGTCCAGGTCGACGGGGACGCGGTGCACCCACACGTTCGACGCGGGGAGCGCGACGTACTCCGCGAAGGCGCCGTCCCGCCCGACCCCGAGGCCGACCGTGGCGCGGCACAGGTGGCGCCGCCCGGCCAGGCAGTTGCGGCACTTGCCGCACACCAGGTGGCCCTCGCCGCTGACGAGGTCGCCGGCCTTGATGTCGGCGACATCACGGCCGGTCTCCACGACCTCGCCGACGAACTCGTGCCCGACCACGAGCGGCGCGGTGATCGTCTGCTGCGCCCAGCCGTCCCAGGACCGGATGTGCAGGTCGGTACCGCAGATCCCGGTGCGGAGCACCTTGATGAGGACGTCTCCGTGGCCGATGACCGGCTCCGGCACGTCCTTCAGGCTGAGACCCGGCTCTGCCTTCTCCTTGACCAGCGCCTTCACGGCCACGGCTCCCGTCGTACGTCGCTTCTTCCCCCGACGACACAGGAATCTTCCCTACGGCGGCGCCCCGGTCCATCGAGGATTTCTTAAGCGCCGCCGCAGCTTTCCTTCAAACCTGTGGGTCGGCGGGTCCGACCGCGCTCGAAGTAGAAGCAGGGGATCAGCTGCTGAACGTCCTCGACCCGTCCTGGACATCCTCGACGTCGAGGAGGGGGCGAGGGGCGAGGGTCGAGGGGTGCCTCAGCGTAGTAATCGGTTACTTCTTCTGTTCATGACCCGGAGCGTCGCGCTCTTGGGCTTTCCTCCCACCTCCTGGAGTCACGGGGGAGAAAGGCCATAGAAAACCGTCCCGAACCCTTGCGCGTCATAGCAACCGCTTACATGCTGTCGCGGAATCGGCTCACCCGGAACGCCCCGACACCTCTGGGAGTTCGCATGCCCACGCCCGACTCCTGCTCCTCCTCCGCGCCCCGCCGTCGCACACTCCTCATCGCGGGCGCCGCGTCCGCCCTCGTACCGCCGGTCGCGGGCGGCACCGCATGGGCCGCACCGGCCGGGAGCGCGCCCGAAGAGGCGTACGACACGCTGCTCGCCCGCGCCGCCACGCAGCTCACCGGCGGTGGCTTCGACGCCTCGGACCCGGACTTCGCCGCGGCCCTGAAAGTCCTGGACGCCCAGGCGTCGGGCTGGTGGCGGCAGTTGGACCGGTCGGCGGGCCGGACCGCGCTGTGGCCCGACCTCTCCCCCGCCTCGGACCCCGGCAACTTCGGCCAGAGCTACACCCGTCTGCGTACCCTCGCGACGGCCTGGGCCACCCCCGGCACCTCGCTCAGCGGCAGCGCGGAGACCGTCGACATCCTGCTCGACGCGCTGCGCTTCCTGCGCTCCACCGGCTACCGTCCCGACCGCCCGGAGTCCGGCAACTGGTGGTTCTGGGAGATCGGCGCGCCCCGAGCGCTCATGGACACGTGCGTGCTGCTGCGGGCCCGCATGCCCGCCGACGACCTGGCCGCGTACACGGCGACGGTCGCGAAGTTCTGCCCGGACCCGGACCGCCGCACCAACTCCCCCTCGCTCGCCGAAACCGGTGCCAACCGCGCCGACAAGGCCGTGATCGTGGCCCTGCGCGGCCTGCTCACCCGGGACACCGCCACGGTGGCGCTGGCCCGCGACGGCCTCTCCGACCGCCGGGACGGCGGCAGGAACAGCCTTTTCCAGTACGTCACTTCGGGGGACGGCTTCTACGAGGACGGGTCGTTCGTGCAGCACGGTTCCGTCGCGTACACGGGAACGTACGGCAGTGTCCTGCTCGGCGCGGCGGGCCAGCTGATCGCGCTCCTCGCGGACTCCCCGTGGGCGGTCACCGATCCGAAGACGTCCGTGCTCTACGAGGCCGTGGACCGGACGTTCGCGCCGGTGGTCTTCGACGGGCTGATGATGGACGCGGTGCGCGGCCGGGCGATATCCAGGGAGAAGGCGCGGGACCACAACGACGGGGCGGCGGCGCTCTCGCACATCCTGCAGCTGGCTTCGGGCGCGCCGACCGCGTACGCGCGGCGCTGGCGGGCCCTCGCCAAGGGTTGGATTCGCCGCAACACAACCACCCCGTACCTGCGTCTCGTGGGCATTCCCGCTCTGGTCCGCGCCAAGGCCGTCCTCGACGACGGGTCGGTGCCGGCCGCGGACCGGCTCACGGGGCACTTCGTCTTCGCCGGCATGGACCGGGTGGTGCACCGGCGGCCCGGCTGGGCCTTCACCCTGTCGCTCTCGTCGAAGCGCGTCGCCGCGTACGAGGCGGGCAACGGCGAGAACCTGCACGGCTGGTACACCGGCGACGGCATGACCTATCTGTACGACGGCGACGACCTCGGGCAGTTCGGCGACGCCTTCTGGGCGACCGTCGATCCGTACCGCCTGCCGGGCACGACCGTGGACACCCGGGCCCGCGCCGACATCGGCACGGGCAGCGGCACGAGCACGTACCGTCCGAAGAACGCCGTGGCGGGCGGCGCGGCCCTGGACTCCCGGCACGGCGCCGCGGCCATGGAACTGATCGCCGACGGCAGCACCTTGCGGGCCCGCAAGGCGTGGTTCTTCCTCGACAACGCCGTCGTCGCGCTCGGCGCGGACATCGGCGCGAGCGACGGGCGCACGATCGAGACGGTCGTCGAGAACCGCAATCTGCACGCCGACGGGCCGGTGCGGCGGCTGACCGTCGACGGCCGCCGGCAGCCGGACCACGACGGCTGGTCCGCCCGGCTCGGCGCTGCCCGGTGGGCGCACCTGGACGGCACCGGCGGCTACGTCTTCCCCGACTTCCCCGGCCGCGTCGGCGACCCGGGCCTGCGCGCGCTGCGCGAGGAGCGCGTCGGCGCGTGGCGGGACATCAACACCGGCGCCGACACAGGGGGGAGCGCCTCACCGGTGCGGCGCCGCTATCTGACTCTCTGGCTCGACCACGGGGTGTCCCCCGCCTCCGCCTCGTACGCCTACGTCCTGCTGCCCGGCGCGAGTGCGGCGGCGACGGCGGCCTGGGCGCAGGGCCGGCCCGTGCGGGTCGTGGCCAACGACGCGACCGTGCAGGCCGTCGAGGCCCGGCGGGACGGGGTACTCGCGGCGCACTTCTGGGGCCACGGCCGGGCCGGGGGCCTCACGTCGTCCGGGCCTTGCACGGTGCTTGTGCGCCGCGGGCGCGGAGGCGTGTCCGTGGCCGTCGCCGATCCCGGCCGCACGGGGACGACAGTGAGCGTCGAACTTCCCTTCGGCGTGCGGGAGGTGGTCCGTGCCGATGACACGGTGACGGTCGTGCCGGGGTCCCGGCCCGTCGTCACCGTGCGGGTGGGCGGTTCCCGGGGCCGCACGCACACGGCGGAACTCGCCTGACCCCTGGGGCGCTCCCGCCGGTCCGGCGTTTGCGGGAGCGTCGTCCTCCCGGCTCAGATCGGTGAGCAGTCGGCCTTGTCCGTCCATCCCGCCGCGCACCGGTAGAGGGTGAAGGGTGTGTTGTAGCCGTGGGCGGCACCCAGTTGGTTGTACTCGGTCACGGTGACGCGCTGGGCCACGTAGTGGTCGGTCGCTGTGCCCATGACGCTGTCGGAGTACGGCGGAGTCGTGCTTGTCGGCGTCGGCGTAGGCGTCGGCGTAGGCGTCGGCGGGTTGCTGTCGTCGATGTCCCAGAAGCGGACGAGGTGGTACGCGGAGCAGATGTTCACGTCCAGGATGTAGGAGACCGCCGAACCGCACTGGGCCGGGCCCGTCCCGGGGTCGATGGGGTGGCCGTGTCCCATGCCGGTGATGTCGTAGGTCTCCACCGTGCCGCCGTAGACCCGGTGGGGGTACCCCGCGACCTTGTCGGTGGTGTCCGGTGTCTGATCGGTGCCGTTGGCGTCGGTGAACTGCTCCATGATCTCGGTGGCGTTCATCGGTTTCACCGTCGCATCCGAAGTGCCGTGCCAGATCGAGACCTTCGGGCGCGGCCCGGAGTACGACGGGAAGGCGGCCCTGACCTTGTCGCCCCACTCCTTGGGGGACTTGCCGACGCCGGGGCTCATGCAACTGTAGGCAGAGGCAACGGAGTTGGCGCAGCCGTAGGGCAGTCCGGCGATCACTCCCCCGCCGGAGAAGACGTCGGGGTAGGCCGCCAGCATGGCGGAGGTCATCCCGCCTCCCGCGGAGAGGCCGCTGACGTACGCCTTGGTCGAACCCTCGTCCTCCTTCGTGCGGTCGACCATCTGCTTGATCGACAGTGCTTCTCCCGAGCCTCACCGTGTGTCGCCGGACTCGAACCAGTTGAAGCAGGAGTTCGCGTTGTTGGCGCTCTGTTGCTGCGGGAAGACGACGGAGAACTTGTACTGGTCGGCCAGCTCGGTCCAGCCGGTGCCTGCCGCGTAGCCGGAGGCGTTCTGGGTGCAGCCGTGCATGGCCACCACGACAGGGCGCCCGCTGGGCAGTCCCACGGGCACGTAACGGAACATGCGCAGGTTGCCCGGGTTGGAACCGAAGCCCGTCACTTCCTGGGGTGTGCCCGCCGCGCGGGCCGGGCCTGAGGTGGCCACGATGGACAGCGCGGCCAGCAGCAGGACGGCGAGTCCCGCGGCCGGTCCGGCGGCGCGTGCCGCGACCGGTCGGCGGCGGACGGTGGCTGGGGCATGGGACATGGGGGGGCCTCCGTATTCGAGTTCTGCGATGACCGCGTGCGCTGACCGATCCCGCTGCGGCCTTCACGAGGTGGTGTGGAGGTTAGGGGCGCACGTGACGGCTGCGCCCCGGGTGGGGCCGCCACAATGCCGATCGCCCGAGTGGTGTCGAGCCACACGCACCGCCCCGGCTGCGCAAAGACGTCTCAGCGACGGTCGTGAGGCGCGGCTCGGCGCCTGTCGTCCCAGTGGTACGCAGAGTGCGGCTCAGCGATCAGGAGCAAGTGCCGTCGGTGGTACGGATCCTGTGGTCGCTCAGGCGGTGCAGGCGCAGGGCCAGCTGTAGTTCGAGGGCCCTGGTGGGGGCGTTCCAGTCGGGGCCGAGGAGTTGGGCGACGCGGTCCAGGCGCTGGACCACGGTGTTGACGTGCACGTGCAGGGCGTCCTTGGCCTTGGACAGGCTCGCGCCATGGGTGTAGTAGGCGTCGAGCGTCTGCGTCAGCTCGGTGCCACGCTGCTGGTCGTACGCGAGGACGGGGCCGAGGTAGCGCTGGACGAAGCCGTTGATGTCGGACCGGTCGCCGAGCAGGACGCCCAGGAAACCCAGTCCGGCGATGTCGCTGCCGTCTCCGGTGCGGCCCAGGGCGTGCAGGGCGGTCAGGCAGCGGCCGGCTTCCGTGTAGGTGTCCGGGAGTCGTTCGGGGCCGGTGACCGGTCCCGCGGATCCCACGGTCACCGGCGTACCGGCGGCCTTCCCGAGTTCAGCGGCCAGTTCGGCGGCGAGTGTCCCGGGGTCGGATGACGGTACGAGCAGGACGATGTGGCCGTCGTGGATTCCCGCGAGCCCGTCCAGCGACCGGGCGCGGCGGACGGTTTCCGCGAACAGGTGGGAGCGCGGTTCGCTGTCCGTGTCCAGGGCCAGGACGGCATGGGGCCGGGAGAGGTTGATGCCGAGCTTGCGGGCGCGCAGGGTCAGGCTTCCGCTGTCGTGGCGGTCGCCGGGGCGGTGGCGGGTGAGCAGGTCGTCGAGGAGTTCGCCGCGCACGCGGTGCTCCGCGTCGGCCATGGTGCGGCGCAGGAGCAGGAGGAGGGCGGCGACCAGGGCGGCGCGTTCGAACAGGCGCCGGTCGGCGTCGGTCAGGTCCGCGCGGCCGGTGAGGACGATGCTGCCGAGGAGCTCGGAGCCGGCCAGCACGGCGCAGACCCAGGTGCCGTCCACCGGGACGGCGCGGCCGCCGGTGCGGGAGGCCGTGATGCCCTGCGGCGAGGGGGTGAGGGGGTCGGTGCCGGCGCGGGCCATTTCGGTGCCGTCGGTGTCGTGGAGGGCGAGGCCGCCGCCGAGCAGCGCGGCGATCTCACGGACCAGATCGTCGACGGTCGCGCCGCGCAGGACCAGGTCGGTGAGCCGGTCGTGGGCGTCGGCGGCACGGCGCAGGGCGATGCTGTGGGCCCGGGCTGTTTCGTTGGCCGTGTTCAGGTCGACCAGGGCGGAGCGGGTCTCCTCCAGCATGCGTGCGCTGTCGATGGCGACCGCGGCGTGGTCGGCGAGCGACGTGAGGAGCGCGATGGCTTCCGGCGGGAAGTCACGTGGGCTGCGGTCCGCGGCGAAGAGCACGCCGATGACGCGTTTGCCGACGCGCAGGGGCACGCCGAGGATGCCGCCGAGCCCTTCTTCCAGCACCGCTTCATCGATGGGGCGGGTGTGCTTGAAGCGGGGGTCGGTCTGGTAGTCGGCGCTGGTGTAGGGGCGGGCGGTCTGGGCGACCAGGCCGCCGAGGCCCTCGCCCATGCCCAGGCGCAGTTGCTGGAAGCGGGCCGATACCGAGCCGTCGGTGACACGCATGTACGTGTCTTTGGCGACGGGGTCGTTGAGGGTGAGGTAGGCGGCGTCGGTGCCGAGGAGGGTTCTGGCCCGGTGGACGATGGCGCGCAGGACGGCGTCCAGGTCGCGCAGGGCCGCGAGGTCGCTGGCGGTGTCGAAGAGCGCGGCCAGCTCGGCCTCGCGCCTGCGGTGCTGGTCGAGGGTGCGGCGGATCTCCAGCGCGATCCGGGTGGCGTCGTCCAGGAGGGACCGCTCCTCGGGCGGGAGCTGTGCGGTGGAGGCGTCGCCCGAGGGACGGGTGAACTGGTCGGCGGGTGCTCCGGAGGCCAGCAGGGTGAGCAGTCGTCTGAGGGCCGCCATCGCGCTGTGAGCCGCTGCGCGGTACGTGCGGTCGCTCATGGTGGTCATGATGGCATTCCTTCCCTCCGGGCGGGGGCTCCGGACACGTGCGGGCCGGGCCCGGCCGGGCGGGAGAGGGCGCCCGGCCGATTGCCCGTATGTTCGCTGCCCGGTCGGGCGGGCGAGGCTCGTCGGATCAGACCCTGTCGGCGCCGACGGGTGGGGACACCTCGTGGCGGGCCTGCTCTGTGCCGTCGGGGGTCATGGCGACGGTCAGGTCCCGGCCGCGTGTTTCCCTGGCGAGGGCGACGGTGATGGTGGTGACGACCGCGGCCAGGCAGAGGTACCAGGCGACGGGGGTGGCGGAGTCGTACTCCTTGAGCAGCTCGACCGCGATGATCGGTGCCAGTGCGCCGGCCACGATGGAGGCGAGCTGCGAGCCCATGGAGGCGCCGGAGTAGCGGACCTTGGTGTCGAACATCTCGGAGATGAAGGCGGCCTGGGGGCCGTACATGGCGCCGTGCAGCAGCAGGCCGATGGTCACCGCGAAAGTGATCACGGCGAAGGACTTGGAGTCGAGCAGGGCGAAGAAGGCGAAGGCCCACAAGGCCATGCCCGCCGAGCCGATGAGGGTGACCGGCCTGCGGCCGATGCGGTCGGAGAGCGCGCCCCACAGGGGGATGGTGACGAAGTGGACGGCCGAGGCGATCAGGACGGCGTTCAGCGCGGTGCTCTTGGGCAGGTCCAGGTGGTTGGTGACGTAGACGAGGAGGAAGGCGGTGAGCACGTAGTAGGAGATGTTCTCGCCGAACCGGGTGCCGATCGCGGTCAGCACCTCGCGCCAGCTGCGGCGGAACACCTCCACCACCGGCGGCTTCTCCTTGACGCCGCGGGCGGCGTCGGCCTGGGCCTTGGCCTGGGCGGCGAGGAAGACGGGCGACTCGGAGACGGAGATGCGGATCCACAGGCCGATCAGGACCAGGACGCCGGAGAGCAGGAACGGGATGCGCCAGCCCCAGGCCTCGAAGGCCTCCTCGGACTGGACGGCGGCGAGCAGGGCGAGGACGCCGGTGGCCAGGAGGTTGCCGCCCGGCGCTCCCGCCTGCGGCCAGGAGGCCCAGAAACCGCGGCTCTTGTCGCCGCCGTGCTCGGAGACAAGGAGGACCGCACCGCCCCACTCGCCGCCCAGCGCGAAACCCTGGACGAGGCGCAGCACGGTGAGCAGGATCGGCGCGCCGACGCCGATGGTGTCGTAGGTGGGGAGCAGGCCCATGGCGAAGGTGGCCCCGCCCATCATGAGCAGGCTGATGACGAGCAGCTTCTTGCGCCCGATCTTGTCGCCGAAGTGCCCGAAGACCACGCCGCCGAGCGGCCTGGCGGCGAACCCGATCGCGTAGGTGATGAAGGCGATCATGGTGCCGACGAGCGGGTCGGCGGTGGGGAAGAACAGGGTGTTGAACACCAGCGCGGCGGCGGAGCCGTAGAGGAAGAAGTCGTACCACTCGATGGTGGTGCCGATCAGGCTCGCGCTGACGATCCGGGCGATGCCGGGAGAGCTGCCTGGCGCGGTGGGGCCGGTGGCCGGGGCGTCGGACATGTGTCACCAGTTTCGGGAGCGGGGTGGGTGCAGGGACAGGGGTGCGCGGGGCACCGGAGGGCGGCAGGGGGTCAGCTCGCTCCCCAGCCGCCGTCGAGGGGCAGCGAGGCTCCGGTGATGTAGCCGGTGTGCGGCCCGCACAGCCACAGGACGGCGCCGGCGACCTCTTCGGCCTCCAGGAGCCGTTTGAGCGGAGTGCGGGAGAGCAGGACGTCGGAGACGACGTCGTCGGGGCTGATGCCGTGGGCCTCGGCCTGGTCCTGGATCTGGGCTTCCACCAGCGGGGTGCGGACATAGCCGGGGTTCACACAGTTGCTCGTCACCCCGTGCGGGGCGCCCTCGACGGCGGTGACCTTGCTCAGTCCCTCCAAGGCGTGCTTGGCGGCGACGTAGGCGGATTTGTAGGCGCTGGCACGCAGCCCGTGGACGCTGGAGATGTTGATCACCCGGCCCCATCCGTTGGCGTACATGTGCGGCAGCACGCGGCGGATCAGCAGGAACGGGGCGGTGACCATCACCTGCTGCATGAGCGCGAAGCGCTCCGGCGGGAACTCGTGGAGCGGGGCGACGTGCTGCAGCCCGGCGTTGTTGACCAGGACGTCGATGCCGGAGGGCAACATGTCGATGACGTCCGGGTCGGCCAGGTCGGCGGCGTGTGCCTGCCCCCCGATGGCCTCGGCGACTGTCTTGGCCTTCTCGGCGTCCAGGTCGACCACGTGGACTTCCGCGCCGGCGACGGCGAGCGCGGCGGCGCATGCCAGGCCGATGCCGCTGCCACCGCCGGTCACCAGTGCCACGCGCCCGGACAAGTCCGCGCCGCGGGCCGTCGAAGAGAGCGAAGCTACCAGCGCCGAGGGGTGTGAGGATGCGAATTCGCTGGTCATGGCCGGAAACAGTAGAGAAACCTGACCGGCTCTCCTATGGCAGCGAACACCACAATGCCTCGCCCAAGAGTGGCGGACTCTCCCATGTCCACGCCTGAAGTGGAACTCGGTCCGCGGTGCTCCGCTGACGTCCGGTACGCGCGGTGCGCTCCCCCACTGGGGAGGCGCTCGGTATGTGAGTGAGAACCATGGTGAGGGATGCTCCGAGGTTCTTAGGCTCAGCGCCGAGTTGGCCGAGCAGGCAGCAACGGTCGTCCACACGTCGGGTTCTGGACGAGCCGGACCGACCGCCTGCAGTGGAGCGCTGGGAGAAGTCGAATGGGTCTGGACAAAACAGTTGCGAGCGTCGCCGAGGCGGTGAGAGGGATCCCCGACGGGGCGTCCCTCGCCGTCGGCGGATTCGGTCTGTGCGGCATACCGAGCGCGTTGATCGACGCGCTGCTGCACGAGGGCGCTTCCCGGCTGCGGATCGTCTCCAACAACTGCGGTGTGGACGACTGGGGGCTCGGCCTGCTCCTGCGGGCGGGCCGGATCGCCCGGATGACCAGCTCGTACGTGGGAGAGAACAAGGAATTCGCCCGGCAGTACCTCAGCGGGGAGCTGGAGGTGGAGCTGGTGCCCCAGGGCACCCTCGCCGAGCGGCTGCGCGCCGGGGGCGCGGGCATCCCCGCCTTCTACACACCGGCCGGCGCCGGAACCCAGATCGCCGAGGGCGGACTGCCCTGGCGCTACGGTCCGGACGGCACCGTCGTCGTCGCCTCACCGCCCAAGGAGAGCCGCGTCTTCGACGGCACCGAGTACCTGCTGGAAGAGAGCATCACCACCGACTACGCACTGGTGCGAGCCACCCTCGGCGACCGCCACGGCAACCTGGTCTTCCACTCCTCCGCCCGCAACTTCAACCCCCTCGCGGCGATGGCCGGCCAGGTCACCGTCGCCGAGGTCGAGCACCTGGTCGAACCCGGCGAGCTGGACCCGGACGAGGTCCACCTGCCCGGTGTGTTCGTCCAGAGCGTGGTCCGCGTCCACCCCGGCGACCCCGCAGCCCAGCGGCGCATCGAACGCCGCACTGTCCGTACCCAGCAGGAAGTCGGTGCCTGACATGGCGCTCACCCGTGAGCAGCTGGCCGCCCGGGCCGCCCGGGAACTGATCGACGGCACGTACGTCAACCTCGGCATCGGGCTGCCCACCCTCATCCCCAACTATCTGCCGCCCGGGGTCGAAGTGGTCCTCCAGTCGGAGAACGGCATCCTCGGCGTCGGCCCCTACCCGACCGAGGACGAACTCGACAGCGACCTCATCAACGCGGGCAAGGAAACAGTGACCACGCTGCCGGGCGCCTCGTTCTTCGACTCCGCGCTCTCCTTCGGCATGATCCGCGGCGGCCACATCGACACCGCCGTCCTCGGCGCCATGCAGGTCTCCGCCACCGGCGACCTCGCCAACTGGATGATCCCCGGCAAGATGGTCAAGGGCATGGGCGGCGCCATGGACCTGGTGCACGGAGCCCGCCGGGTCATCGTCCTCATGGAGCACACGGCCAAGGACGGCGGCCCCAAGCTCGTCGAGAAGTGCACGCTGCCGCTCACCGGCCGCGGCGTGGTCCAGCGCGTCATCACCGACCTCGCCGTCCTCGACGTCACGCCCGACGGCTTCGAGCTGGTGGAACTCGCGCCCGACGTGACGGTCCAGGACGTCGAAGCGGCGACGGCCGCCAAGCTGACCGTGCCCGCTCGGCTCATGGCGCCCACCGGCGCCTGACCGGACAGAGTGAAGTGCTCTGCCGCCGGGCCGAACGCGGCCTCTGAGCCCGGGGCCGGCCGCCGTCAGATCCCGCCCTCCTCACGCCGGTGGATCTGCTCGACCAGCTCCGCGGCCATGCGCTTGATCGTGTCGAGCCCCGCCCTGCCCCAGGGGCGCGGCTCGACATCGACGACGCAGACCGTGCCGAGCGCCATCCCCGTACGGTCGATCAGCGGCGCGCCCAGATAGGAGCGGATGCCGATCTCCTCCACCACGGGGTTGCCCGCGAACCGCGGATAGTCGCGGACGTCCTCCAGGACGAGGGCCTTGCGGCGCACCACGACGTGCGGGCAGTACCCGTGATCGCGGGCCATGTAGCGGCCCGTGACTCCGGCCGGGCGCTCCGGAGTGTGCAGGCCCGCGAAGAACTGTCCGTGCTCGTCGATGAAGTTGACCATCGAGTAGGGCGCCGCGGTCAACTCGGCGAGCCGGTCCGCGAAGACGTCGAAGGCCGGTTCGGGACGCTGCCCGATGCCCAGCCCGCGTAGCCGCCGCACCCGCGCCGGAGCCTCCGTGTCCACCGGGGTGAGCAGCAGCCGCCCTGTCGGGTCGTGTGTCACGTGTGTGCTCCGTGGCTGGCCGCCGGGGCGTGGTTGAGGAGGTGCTTGACGAGGATGAGGAGGGTCTGGATGCCGGAGCTGGAGATCCGCGCGTCACAGCGCACGACCGGCACTTGGGGATCGAGGTCGATGGCGGACCGCACCTCCTCGGGTTCGTAGCGGTGGGCGCCGTCGAACTCGTTGATCGCCACGATGAACCCCATGCCGCGCTGCTCGAAGAAGTCCACGGCGGCGAAGCAGTCCTCAAGGCGCCGGGTGTCGGCGAGGACCACCGCGCCGAGGGCTCCTTCGGAGAGTTCGTCCCACATGAACCAGAACCGCTCCTGGCCGGGCGTGCCGAAGAGGTACAGCACGTGCTGCGGATCGAGGGTGATCCGCCCGAAGTCCATGGCGACGGTCGTCGTGGTCTTGTTCTCCACGCCGGACAGGTCGTCGGTGGCCTCGCTGACCGTGGTGAGCAGCTCCTCGGTGCTCAGCGGAGCGATCTCGCTGACCGCGCCCACGAAGGTCGTCTTGCCGACCCCGAAACCACCCGCGACCAAGATTTTCAGTGCGGTGGGGAAGGGGTCAGAGCTGTCGTCGTAATCCATCGAGCACTGCCTCCAACAGGGACCGGTCAGTCGGGTTGTGGTACAAGTCCGGGGCCTTCTGGGTGAGGGCCCCGCAGTCGAGGAGATCCGAGAGGATCACTTTGGCCACGACCGCGGGCAGCCTCAGCTGCGCCGCGATCTCGGCGACGGAGGTGGGCGCGTCGCACAGGCCGAGGGCCGTGGCGTGCTCGGGCCCGAGGTAGCCGAGCGGAAGGGCGCCGGTCGCCATCACCAGGGAGAGCAGGTCGAGTTGGCTGGTCGGTCTGGTCCGTCCGTTGCTGACGGTGTAGGGACGGACGAGCCGTCCCGCTGCGTCGTCGAGCCAGGGCCCGTCGTGCGGGGCCGCCACCCTCAACGCCTCATCGGCGCGGGTTCGCCGGCCGGCTGCCGGGGGGCGGTGATCAGGTACGGCCGTACGCTCTTGACCAGCATCGCCATCTCGTAGCCGAGGACGGCCGCGTCGGCCTCACGGCCGGCGAGCACGGCCAGACAGGTGCCCGACCCCGCGGTGGAGACGAACAGGAGCGTGGAGTCCAGTTCCACGACGACCTGGCGGACGTCGCCGCCGTCGCCGAAGCGGATGCCCGCGCTGCGCCCGAGCGAGTAGAGCCCCGAGGCGAGGGCCGCCATGTGGTCGGCGCTGTCCGGGTCGAGGCCGTGCACCGACTTCACGAGTCCGTCGGAGGAGAGCAGGACAGCGCTGTGGGTGTGCGGCACACGCTGCACGAGGCCGCTCATCAGCCAGTCGAGATCGGATACATGGCCGGTCGGCGCATCGCTCGCCATGGTGGATCGACTCCTTGAGGTACGGACGTACGTAGGTCTGCGGGGGCAGGGGCGGGGGTGGTCGGCCGGGGCCCGGCCCGGGGTGCTGGTCAGGCGCCGGGTCCCGGCCCGTCGTGCGGGGCGTCGGCCGGGCGCTCCCGCGAGGTGGGATCACGCGCGTCCTGCGCCTGGGCGAGGCCGATGCCCCGCTGGAACGCGGCCATCAGGCCCGGGTCGTGGCCGACGACCTGGTCGGGATCCGGGGCCGGCCGCGGCGCCGGTGAGTCCCGCAGCTGGGGTGCGATGTGTTCCTGGGCGCGCCGTTTGGGGAGCCGGGGCCTTTCGACGCGGCCGCGCACGGCGCCGTTGCGCGGGATCGGCGGTGCCGCCGCGTGCTCGGCGGCGGCCTGCCGGTCCTCGGGCCGGATGCCGGGCGTCGCGTCGGCGGGCGTCGGCCGGTCCTCGCGCGCGCCGCGCACGGGGAGGGGGGCGGGCCGGGTGCCGTTCGCGGGGCGGGGGCGGGGCGGCACGGGGGCGGGTTCGGGGGCGGACGCGGGGTGGGGCTCGGTTCGGGGCGCGAGGTGGGGTTCGGTGCGCGGCGCGGGGTCGGGCTGGGTTCGGGACGCGGGGTGGGGTTCGGTGCGCGGCGCGGGGTGAGGGTCGGTGCGCGGCGCAGGGTCAGGATCGGTTCGCGGCGCAGGGTCGGGCTGGGTTCGCGGGGCGGGGTGGGGTTCGGTTCGCGGCGCGGGGTCAGGCTGGGTTCGCGGGGCGGGGTCGGGCTGGGTTCGGGGGGCGAGGTGGGGGTCGGTTCGGGGATCGGGCAGCGCTGCACCCGGCGCTTCACCCCGTGCGCCGCCCTGTACGACTTCTCGTACGTGCCCGGCGGCGCCCAGCGACGCCGCTTCGGCGGCCGGTCGGCGCCGGGTGACCTGCACCGCCTGCTGCTCGGCGCCCAACAGCTCCTGCGGCAGGATCAGTACGGCCTGGACACCGCCGTAGATGTTGGTCTGCAGCCGCACCGCGACACCGTGCCTGCGGGCGAGCGCGGAGACCACGTAGAGCCCGATGCGGCCGTCCTGCAGCAGGCTCGCGACGTTGACCTGGTCGGGGTCGGTGAGCAGCCGGTTCATCTTCGTCTGCTCGGCGAGGGGCATGCCGAGGCCCCGGTCCTCGACCTCCACGGCGAGCCCGGCGGTCACGAGGTTGGCGCGGAGCAGGACCTGGGTGTGCGGCGCGGAGAACAACGTGGCGTTCTCGACGAGTTCGGCGAGCAGGTGGATGACGTCGGCGACGGCGTGCCCGCGCAGGGTGCCGTCGATCGGCGGCACCAGCTTGACGCGCGAGTACTGCTCGACCTCCGCGATGGCCGAGCGCATCACCTCGGTCATGGAGACCGGGTTGCTCCACTGGCGGCGCGAGACGGCGCCGCCGAGCACGGCGAGGTTCTCGGCGTGCCGGCGGATGCGGGTCGCGAGGTGGTCGACGTGGAAGAGGCCCTTGAGCAGTTCGGGGTCCTCCACCTCGTTCTCCAGCTCGTCGAGCAGCGCGATCTCGCGGTGCACGAGGGACTGCAGGCGCCGGGCGAGGTTGACGAAGACCTCGACCTTCTGTTCGCTGCCCGCGTGGCTGGAGAGCTGGGAGGCCTGTACGACGGCGCCGACGGCCACCTCGTGGGCGCGGTTCAGCTCGTCGGCGAGCAGGTCGAACTCGTCGCCGCCGGGCCGCGCCCGGCCCGGTGTGCGGGGAGCCGGGGTGCCGGAGGCCGGGGTGCCGGGGGTCGGCGGCTGGTCGCCACGGCGCAGCTGTTCGACGACGCCGCGCAGTTCGGTCTGGCTGCGCGCGGTGGCGCGACGCAGCGCGCCGACGCGGTCGCGCACGGACCTGGCGGCGCGCTCGGCGGCGACAGCGGCGAGCACGATGCCCACGAGGCCGACCAGCGCGGCGGCGGTGAGGACGGCGAGCAGGGCGGGACTCGGCCGGGAGCCGGTCGAGCGGAGGGTGAACAGCACGGCCGCGCAGGCGCTCAGGCCCACGGCGACGGCCGGCAGCACGGCGATCCGCAGGAGCTGCGGGCGTATGTGCGTCTCGGGCAGTGCGGCGGCGGTCCGGCTGCCGGGCCTGCCGTGCCGGCCGCCCTCACGGCGGTCTGCGCGGGCGGCCGGTGCGCGTAGGTGAGACATCTTCGTCCTCGGTACGTTGCGACGAGGGTCCGGCGGTCGGCCCGACTCCTCTTTGCGGCGTGGTTGCGGCATCGCCGTGCCGGCCGGCAGGTCGCGACGTCAGCACTGTGTCGTCATCCCTGCGTCGCCCGACGGCCACTCACGGTAGTCGGCAACGCATCACGTGCGGTGGGCAGTTGACAAAGTCAGCGGGGCAGCGTCCCGCTCTGGTATGACGCCTCGTACAGGGGTCCGATTACCGTCGAACGCGAGACCGATGTACGGATGGCCCCCCTGCTGTAATGACCGAATGCACCTCAACCCTTACGGCGCGGACGCCGTGAACCTGGCCGCCGACCTCGCCAACTCCCGCCCGGTCAGCGCGGAGGAGCTCGCGGACCGCTGCCGTGCCGCCGGTCTCACACTCGAACGCCCGGTCGACGCGGACGACTTGGCGCGCGCCCAAGAAGCCCTGGACGCCTGGGAGAAGGTCGTCGACGCCACCGCCGAGAGCGAACGCGCCGAACTGGTCAACGCCATGCTGGCGGCGGCCACCGCCCACCCGCGGCTGACCGACCACGCGGGCAGCGGCTGGCACCTGCACTACCGGGAGGACCGGCAGCCGCTCGGCGCCCTGCTGTTCTCGCTGATCTCCGTCGGCACCGCGCTGCACCTGGCGGGGCGGGGCATGCACCGGCTGCGGCGGTGCGCCGTGGCCGAGTGCACCACGATCTTCGCCGACACCTCACGCACCGGACGGCAGCGCTACTGCTCCCAGCGGTGCGCGAACCGTGACGCGGTCCGCAGACACCGCGCCCGAACGGCCTGAGCCGCCCCGCTGTCCGCCTGCCCGCCTATCCACCTGCCCGCCTATCCGCCTATCCGCCTATCCGCCTATCCGACGGATGTCGTCTCGTGCTCCCCGTTGTCCGCCTTGGGGCCTGCGATCGCGCGGACGACCATGGTCGACGCTCCCGGCCAGCCACCGTCCGGCTCGACGGCGACGCCGCGCCACCACAGCGTGCCGGGCAAGGACCCCGCCCCGGGCTCGAAGGGCTCGCCGGGGCAGGGCAGCGCGATGGTGGCGTCCGCGCGGCGCGCCGCGGCGACCGTGCCCTCCCCCGGCTCCGACCAGGCGTGCGGGGCGAGGTTGAACGTCCCCCAGTGGATCGGCAGGAGCACCCCGCGCGGCTCGCCGCCCTGGAGGTCCAGGTGCGCCCGCACGCCCTCTTCGGGCGTCATGTGGATGTCCGGCCAGAACTCGCTGTAGGCACCGATCTGGATCATCGTGAGGTCGAACGGGCCGTGCGCGGCGCCGATGTCCTGGAAACCCTGGAAGTAGCCGGTGTCGCCGCTGTGGTAGACGCGGTGGTCCGACCCCGCCACCACCCAGGACGCCCACAGCGTGTGCTGCTGGTTGCGCAGGCCCCGGCCGCAGAAGTGCCGTGCGGGGGTGGCCGCGAGGGTCAGCCCGGCCACCTTCGCCGTCTCGTGCCAGTCCAGCTCGCGGAGGCGGTCAACCGGCACGCCCCACCGCTCCAGGTGCGCGCCGACGCCGAGCGGCACCGCGAAGACCGTGTCCGTACCGGCCAGCGCCTTGATCGTGGGCATGTCCAGGTGGTCGTAGTGGTCGTGGGAGATCACGACGACGTCGACCGGGCCGAGCGCCTCCAGCGGCACCGGGACAGGGTGCAGCCGCTTGGGCCCGGCGAAGGAGAACGGCGAACACCGCTCGCCCCACACCGGGTCGAAGAGCACCCGCCGCCCGTCGATCTCGACCAGAACGCTGGAGTGGCCCATCCAGGTGACCCGCAGACCGCTGACCGGCGGCTTGGCGAGGTCGGCGAGGGTGGTGGCGTGCACAGGGACGGTGCCGGCCGGCCCGCGGCGTACCCGCTCCTCCTTGCGGAAGTAGACCTTGGCGAACTCCATGGTCGAGCCGGTCGGCCGGGTCCGCGCCCCCACGGGGTTCTGGAAGGACCCCTCGGCCACGGAGAAGTTCGGCGATCTGCGGATCCGGGCCAGCCGGGCACCCGCGGGATCCGCTCCGAAGGCAGCGGACCGCAGCGAGCGCAGCCCGGGAATCAGGGACCGGGACACGGGACCTCCTGAAGGGGGTGGATAGGCCTCCCCATTATGTCCACCGCCTCCGGGAGAGTGCCGCGCGGGCGGGTGAGGGGCGGCCGCCCGGCGGGAGGAGGGCGGGGGCGGGTGTTGCCTTGAACCGCCCGTCAGGGGGAACCGCCCGTCAGGGGCGGGGGCGCAGGCGGTCGTCCTCGGGCGGACGGCCGCCGAGGCTGGTGATGAGTTCACGGCACAGGTCGCGGAGCTTGACGTTGCGGTTCTGCGACGCACTGCGCAGGATGCCGAACGCTCGTTCGGCGTCACAGCGCTGCTGGCCCATGATGACGCCGATGGCCTGGTCGATGACGCTGCGCGAGCGCATCGCCGTCTCCAGTTCGCTCGCGAACTGCTGCGCGTCCGCGATGCGCTGCGCCAGCGCGATCGCCCCGGTGGCCTGGGCCGCCACCACACGCAGCCCGGTCAGGTCCTCGTCGGTGAAGCCGTCCGGTTTGGGAGCGTAGAGATTGAGGGCCCCCGTGGTGTGGGTGTGCGCGGCGATGGGCAGCGAGAGCGAGGAACGGGTGCCGCACGCCACCGCGTGGGCCGGATAGGCGCCCCACCGCCGCTCGCCCAGCATGTCCGCCACGACGACCTCGTCACCGCTGCGCAGGGCCTGCAGGCACGGCCCGTCGTCCTGGCCGTACTGCTTCTCGTCCAGCTCACTGGCCGCACGGCCCGCGCTGGCCACCGTCAGGTGCCGGCCCGCACGGCTGATGGTGATGCCGCAGCTGTCCGCCGCGACCGTGAGACTCAGCGCGTGGGCGGCCAGCGTCTCCAGGAACTCTTCCAGAGAGTCGGTCTCCAGCAGGAGGTCGGTCACGAGCAGGTCGTCGTCGTACGTCATCGGGGAGCCCCCTCGGGCAGGCGCCGAGCCTGCGTCAGCGGTCGTCTCGGCGCTCCACCGAGCCAGCAGAACGGCTGCACCCCTCACCATCGCACGGACGCGGACGGCAACCGGCCACTTTGCCATAGGGATCTCCTATGGGCCCTGCTGATATTTGGTCTTTGTCGCCCGTTCCACTGCGGCCGTACGGTGAAACAGCTCGACGAGGCGCGCCGCAGTGAATTCCCCGAACTCGCTTACTGCGTACGCTGCGTACGCCTTTCCCTATTCCGTCGGGCGGAAAATCACGTGCTGAGAGGACCGGTGGAATGACCACGATCGAGAGCGGAACGGAAACGCGGGAGTTCGCTGGAAAGCGGGCCCTGGTCACAGGCGGTTCCCGCGGAATCGGAGCGGCCGTCGTACGCCAGCTCCTGGACGCGGGCGCCCAGGTGCTCACGACCGCCAGGTCGGCGGCGAGCACCGTGCCGGAGGGCGCCACCTTCGTGGCGGCCGATGTGCGGACGCGGGCCGGAGCGGAGGCAGTCGCCGCGTCCGTGGAGAAGGAGCTCGGCGGGGTGGACGTCATGGTCCACAACGCGGGCGGTGGGCGACCGTACGAAAGCACCTCCGCCATCCCCGACGAGGAGTGGCAGGACGCGCTGGAGTTGAACTACCTGGCGGCGGTGCGGCTGGACTCGCTGCTGGTACCGGGGATGCGGGACCGGCGCTCGGGGGTGATCGTGCATGTCTCCTCGGCCGCGGTCCCCGCCACGCCGCCGCCGTTCCTGCCCTACACGGCGGCGAAGGCGGCGCTGGAGAACTACAGCCGGGGGCTGGCCTCGGAGCTGGCGCCGTTCGGCATCCGGGTCAACACGGTGTCTCCCGGCAGGGTCGCCACACCGGGCGGCGAAGCGACCCGCGCGGAGTGGGCGCGCCTCGACCCGTCGCAGGAGCGGGGGCAGGGGCAGGCGCAGGAGGAGGGGCAGGCCGACAGCCCTGTGCCGCTGGGGCGTGACGGTCAGCCCGCCGACATCGCCCACGCCCTGCTGTTCCTCATGTCCGACCGGGCGAGCTGGCTCACCGGAAGCAATCTCTTCGTGGACGGAGGTGAATTCCCCAGAGGGTGACGCCGAGGCGATTCCACGCCGCGGTGATTCCACGCCGAGGTGATTCCCGGCCGTCAGGGCACCGGTGAAAAGGCAGCGGAATTCGTCCAGGTTTCCTGGCCCAGGAGTTCGAGCAGGGCCTTTTCCGCCGGGCCCGCGCCCTGCCTGAGCACGGCGATGACGGGCTGGGAGACGCCTGGCGACACCGGGCGGACGAGGGGCTCGTGACCGTGGGGCACCGCGGAGGCCGGCACGAGCGTGACGCCCAGCCCGTGGGCGGCCCACCGCACGGCCGTCGCCGTCTGGGACACGCGGGCGGCCGTGGCCGGAGCCAGGTCGTTGTCCCGCAGCACGCTCAACAGCACGCCGTCGAGCGCGCTGTCACGGTCGAACCTCACCCACGGCTCGCCAGCCAGAGCGCGCAGCTCGACCCGGTCCGCGGCGAGTTGGCGGTGCCCGTCGGCGAGGACCACGACGAACTCCTCGTCGCCGAGGTGGTGGGCGTCGGCGGGGCTTCGCTCGCACGCCGCCATCAGGGCGAGGTCCACCACGCCCCGGCGGCACAGCCGTTCCAGCTCGGCGGAGCTCGGCTCCTCGAAGACGGTGACCTCCAGCCGGGGGAAGCGGCGGCGCAGCGCGCCCAACGCGCCCGGCAACTGCCGTGTGCCGAAGCCCATCTGCGCCGCGACCACCAACTCGCCCACCAGCTCGTCGGCACCGGCCCGCGCCGTCGCCCGCGCCCGCCGCGACGCGCTCACCGCGACCTCCGCCTCCCGCAGGAAGGCGCGGCCGACCACGGTGGGCACCAGTCCGGTCGGTGTGCGGGCGAAGAGCTGCACGCCGAGTTCCCGTTCCAGGCCGCGGATCTGCTGGGACACCGAGGGCTGTGCGACGCGCAGCAGTTCCGCCGCCGCGGTCACCGACCCCTGCTCGGCGACGGCCAGGGCGTACTCGTACTGACGAAGGCTCATTCGGCCGTCGTCCCCCTCCCTGCGGCGGACCGCGACCGCGGTCCGCCCCCGTTTGTCATCCCACAGTCGTACGGGCTCGTCCGCTCAGGAAGCGGCCCCGATCTGCAGCTTGAGGGTGTCGAGGTTGCGGAAGCCCTTCGCCTCCACATGGTCCCCGGAGCTCTCGCCCCGCAGGCGCCGCCCGATCCACGGCACCAGGTACTCGCGCGCCCAGTGGATGTCGTCGCGCCGCACCTCCAGCGTGCCGCGCGGCGGCATCGGAGGCCACGCCTGGTCGGGGTCCGCGGGCACGTCGAGGCCCAGGACCTGACCGGCGCGCAGCGCCACGCGCGTGTGGCCCTCGGCGGAGAGGTGCAGCCGGTCGCCGTCCCAGGCCCGGCGGTCCTGGACGGTCTTGAGGGACCACAGGTCGAGCACGGGGCAGCCGTACCGGTCGGCGATGGCACGGACGTGCATGTTGTACGTGGCGATCTTGCCGCGCAGATGCTTGAGCACCGCGACGCCACGGGTGTCGAAGCCGGTGGTGACCATGACCGTGCCGACCGCCGACGTGAGGTCGGCGACGGCCCGCTCGAACCGCTCGGCGACCTCGTCGGGATCGGTGCCGGGCCGGATGATGTCGTTGCCCCCGGCGCAGAACGTCACCAGGTCGGGGGCGAGCTCCTTGGCCCGCGGCAGCTGGTCCTCCACGATCTGGTCGAGGAGCTTCCCGCGGACGGCGAGGTTGGCATACCGGAAGGTGTGCTCGGGTACCCGGTCGTCCAGCAGGACCGCGAGGCGGTCGGCCCAGCCGACGAAGGTGCCGTCGGGGCCCGGGTCGCCCACGCCTTCGGTGAAGCTGTCGCCGACCGCTGCGTAGGAGTTGAATACGCGGTTGTTGTTGGGGTGGTGGATGAAGGTTGTCGACTCTGCGCTCACGACGTCACATCCTTCACCTCCCTAAGTGACCTACGCCACCGTAGGGAGGGGTTGACGGTGGGTGAGATAAGCCACCGGTCAAGATTCACCCAACTCGGAATAAGTGCACGATCCACCTTTTGCCGCACGTCACGCCCGTTTTCGCGGCGCGTCACGTCCGCAGGCGCCGCCCGGCACCCCCGTTTTCGCCGCACGTCACGCCCGCCGCAGCCGGAACACCGCCGCGTCCAGGTCCCCCTTGAGCCCGGTCCGCAGCCCACGGTGGAGCAGCACCGCACCCCGGTGGGTCTCCCCCGTGTCCGGGCAGAAGTAGGCCGCCGCCGGGTCGAGCCCGCGCAGCCGCACCGGCGCCGGCTCCTCCCCGTACGCCTGCGCCCGCAGCCAGGCCAGGACGACGGACTCGTCGCCCCGCACGTACTGCACGGCACTCAGCCCCTCCCCCGGCGGACGCAGCCGGTAGAGGTCGCCGAGCTGCACCACGGGCCTGATCTCCTTGTAGAGATCCACCCAGTCGCGCGCCTCGGCGAGCTCGCCCTCGGTCCATCGCGTGAGGTCGCCGCCGATGCCGAGCACCCCCGCCATGGCGCTCACGAACCGGAAGCACAGCGAGCTGGTGCGGCCGTTCAGCTGGGTGTTGGGGCTGTCGGTGACCCAGGCGGCCATCACGCGGGCGGGGTGCAGCTGGCTGAAGCCGTGCTGGATGGCCAGCCGGTCCAGCGGGTCGGTGTTGTCGGAGGTCCACACCTGGTCGGTGCGGGAGAGGATGCCGAGGTCGATCCGTCCGCCGCCGCCCGAGCAGGACTCGAAGGCCACGGTGGGATGCGCCGCGCGGAGCCGGTCGAGCAGGTCGTACAGGGCGTGCGTATGACCTGACCAGAGCCGTTGCGGATAGGGCGCGCCGGGTCGGCCGACGTCCGTGAAGGAGCGGTTGAAGTCCCACTTCACGTAGTCGATGGGCGCGCTGGAGAGGAGTTCGTCGAGCCGCCGCCACAGGTGCGCGCGGACGTCCTCCCGCGTGAGGTCGAGGACGAGCTGGTTGCGGTACTCCGTGCGCGTACGGCCGGGTTGGTGCTGCACCCAGTCGGGGTGGGCGCGGTAGAGGTCGCTGTCGGGGTTGACCATCTCCGGTTCCACCCAGATGCCGAACCGCATCCCGAGTTCGTGCACCTCGTGGGCGAGCGGGCCGAGGCCGCCGGGGAAGCGGTCGGGGTTGGGGAACCAGTCGCCGAGGCCCGCCCGGTCACTGACCCGCTCGCCGAACCACGCGTCGTCGACGACGAAGAGTTCCACGCCGAGCGCCGCGGCCCGTCGGGCGAGCCTGCGCTGCTGCCCCTCGGAGATGTCGAAGCCGGTGGCTTCCCAGGAGTTGTAGAGGACGGGGCGGGGCGTGTCGGCGTTTGGGATCACGTGCGCGCGCTGGTAGGCGTGCCAGGCACGGCTGGCGCCGCCGAAGCCGCGGTCGGTCCACAGGCCCGCGAAGACGGGGGTGACGACGGCCGTGCCCGGTGCGAGGAGCTGCTGCCCGGAGTCGTCGTGCCCGCTGCCGCCGGTGATCTGCACGGCGCCGTCCGGCAGTTGGTGCACGGAGATGCGCCACGAACCGGACCAGGCGAGCGCGCAGCTGTAGACCTCGCCGCTCTCCTCGGTGGCGTCACCCTCGTCGAGTGCGACCCAGGGCAGGTGGTGGTGGCCGGTGTGGCCGCGCCGGCTGCCGATGACCTTTTCGCCGTACGTGAGGTCGGCGCGCGTCAGCCGCGACTCGGCCGCCCAGCGGCCGTGCAGCTGCGACAGGCGCCAGCGGTCCCGCCGGGGCAGCGTCCAGGTCGCCGGGTCCTCCCGCAGCAGCTCCAGGTCCGGCGTGCCGAACCGTCCCCGGTGCGTGAGGGCGACCTGTCGCTCGACGACGTCCCCGCGCAGCCGGTAGATGAGCGTGATCTGCAGCTGGTGCACGGAGTCGAGGAAGTGGAGCTGGAGCTCGTCCTCGTCGGCCATGGAGTTCTCGTACCGCCACTCGGTGCCTCGCACGCCGCCGCCGCGTACCGAGAGGGCGGGCGGCACAAAGCGCGGCCCGCCCTCCACCGGATACTCCTCGCGCCCGTCGAGCCATGACTCGAAGGGCCGCTCGGGCGGCAGCGGCTCGGCGGCCAGCGCCTCCGCGTCGGCGAGGGCGATCCGCGGCCCCCAGTGGAGGTGCAGGAGTTCATCGTGTTCCGTCAGCCGCAGGGCGTAGCTGCTCCTGGGTCCGGAGAGCAGCCACGTACGGCCATCGGCACCGGTCTCGATCATCAGGCCCCCGCCCGATCCATGGAGTTCCACTGGGCACGCGCTCGTCCGCCATCGTGCCATCTCTGCTCGTGTCAGCTCTCCGGTTGACATGCAGCCGTCGGGCTGCCAAACATGGAGATGCAGCCGTTCGGCTGCCTGACTGGGGGTGACGGAAGGTGGACGCGGCGTTCAAGGCGCTGGGTGATCCGGTGCGGCGGGAGCTGCTGGACCGGCTGCGGGACCGGAACGGTCAGACCTTGCGGGAGCTGTGCGCGGGTCTGGACATGGCCCGCCAGTCGGTGAGCAAGCACTTGGCCGTGCTGGAGGACGCCCAGCTGGTGACCACGGTGCGGCAGGGGCGGGAAAAGCTGCACTACCTCAACGCCGCACCGATCAACGCCATCGCCGAGCGGTGGATCAGCCAGTTCGACCGCGACCGGGTCAACGCCCTCGCGGACCTGAAGAGAGCATTGGAGCAGACACCCATGCACACCACAGATAACGCAGACAGCACAGACAACACGGGCAGCAAGACCTTCGTGTACACGACGTACATCCGCACCACCCCGGAACGGCTCTGGCAGGCGCTCACCGACCCGGCCTTCACGCACCGTTACTGGGGCGTCAGCTTCGGCACGGACTGGGCGCAGGGCTCCCCGATGACCTGGACCGAGACGGGGGCCACCACCGAGGACCCCGAGCAGATCGTCCTGGTCCACGAACCGCATCACCGCCTTGCGTACACCTGGCACACCTTCAGCCCGCAGTGGGCCGAGGCGAACGGCATCGACGAGGAGCTGCGCGCACGCCTTGCGAGCGAGCGCCGCTCGCGGGTCACCTTCGACCTGGAGCCCCATGGCGACCAGGTCAAGCTCACCGTCACGCACGAGTTCGACCCGTCGGGCACCCTGCACTCCATGTGCAGCCAGGGCTGGCCGGCGATTCTCTCCAGCCTCAAGACGCTCCTGGAGACCGGCGAACCCCTCGCCTGAAGGGGTGATCGTCCCAGGAACGCATGTCGTATCGTCAAAGGCGCACCCACCGGCGAGCCGCGCCGGCCGAAGAGCCTGAGGAGAGCCCGTGACGCAGCAGGTCCCGCCGACAGATCTGTCAGAGGTGTCAGCGCTGTCAGAGCCCGAGCTCTCCGGAGTGCGCAACTTCCGTGACGTGGGCGGGCTCCCGACGGTGGACGGTCGCCGCGTCCGCCAAGGCCGCCTCTTCCGCAGCGGTCACCTCGCGCACGCCACCGCGGCCGACGCCGAGTTCCTCTCCTCGCTGGGCCTGCACACGATCTTCGACTTCCGCAACGCCGCCGACCAGCGCCTCGAAGGCCCGGACATCGCGCTGCCGGGCGTGCGCAACGTGAATCTGCCGCTGACCGACCCGGCCGACGGCGCCGAGTTCTGGAAGATGGTGCGCGACGGCGACCTCGACCAGCTGCGCTCGATCCTCTCGGACGGCCGGGGCGCGGCCCGGATGGAGACGGCGTACCGCACGATCATCAAGGAGCGCACCGCCGAGCACAGCAAGGTCCTGCACGCGCTCGCCGAGGACAGCGTCCCGGCCCTCATGCACTGTGCGGCGGGCAAGGACCGCGCGGGCCTGTCCATAGCCGTCACGCTCCTCGCCGTCGGCGTGGAGCGCGACGCGATCGAGGCGGACTACCTCGAGTCGAACGTGAAGCACCGCCGCTACAAGGTGCACCGCTCGGACAGCTCCGCGAACGCGATGTCGCCCGAGGTCATGGAGCTTCTCGACCCGCTCTTCGACGCCCGCGCCGAGTACCTGGCGGCGGCCTACGAGACGATCGAGCAGACCTGGGGCGACGTCGACACCTATCTCTCGGAGGGTCTCAAGGTGAGCGCCGAGACCCGTGAGCGTCTCCGCGAGCGCCTGCTCGACTGAGCGGACGCCCGCCATCGGCTGTTCCTGCCCCTACTGGTTCTTCGCGCCCAGCTCGAACAGCAGGTAGATGAAGGCCGCGAAGATGTGGCCCACCGCCACATAGATGATCAGGCGGACCCAGAGCGCCCGGGGGAACTTCTCCTCCATGGTGCTGGGCGATGGCCGCTTCGGCTGGGCCGGTCCCTGCTGTTCCGGTTCCGTCATGTCGGGTCTCCCTGAGTGGGGCCACCGAGGCACAGCGCGGTGGCGGGGCTCTGCAGCAGTGTGTGGACGAAGAGGAGATCGACGCCGCCCCGGTCGGCGGCGGCGATCCGGTGCGGGGTCAGCGAGTCGAAGTGCGCGCTGTCCCCCGGGGCGAGGGTGTGCGCGGTGTCGCCGAGGCGCAGCCGCAGCCGTCCCTTCAGGACGTACAGCCACTCCTCGCCGGGGTGCACGCGCACGATGTCCCCCTGCGCGCCGTGCGGCACGTGGACGCGCAGTGCCTGCATGCCCCGGCCCGAGGCGCCCGCCTGCCAGTAGGTCCAGCCGCCGGCGGCGGTCGGTTCCATGTCCGCCGCGCGGACGACCGCGTCCCGGTCGGCGACCGTCTCGCCGAGCAGCTCGGAGACCGTCGTACCGTAGACACGTGCGAGCGCGAGCAGCATCGGCAGCGACGGCTGGCGCTGCCCGGTCTCCAGGCGGGACAGATGGGCGGGCGAGAGCCCGGCGGTGCGGGCGGCGGCCTCCAGGGTGAGGGACGCGCGGCGGCGCAGTTCGCGCAGCTGGGGCGCGACGGCGGGCAGCGATTCGGCCGTCTCGGGCGGATCCGCCGCCCCGGCGGGCTCGGCAGGGCTCATGTTTCGATTGAGCCAGAGCCTTGCCTCTCGGGCAACTTTCTTGCCCGAGAGGCAAAAACGCTCGTCCCGCGGCCGTTCGGCCGGCCGCTCAGCGGTTCGCGACCGCCTGCTTCACCAGTCTCCTGCCGAAGTCCCACATCAGTCCGCCGCCGCTGTGTGCCTCGTCCATCACGGCGGTGAAGGCCGTCACGAACCGGTCGACCTCCCGCTCCCCCACGATCAGCGGCGGGATCAGCTTGATGACCTCCAGGTGGTCCCCGGACACCTGGGTGAGGATGCGGTGTTTCTGCAGCAGCGGTACGACGACCATCTGCGCGAAGAGTCCCTTGCGGGCCGCCTGCAGCATCGTCCAACGCCCGCGCAGCTTCAGCGACTTGGGCCGCCCGAACTCGATGCCGATCATCAGCCCGCGGCCGCGCACCTCGCTCAGCAGCTCATAGCGGTCGACGAGGGCGGCCAGCCGGGACCTGAGCAGCTCCCCCGTGACCCGGGCGTTCTCGACGACCTTCTCGTCCTCCATCACCGACAGGACGGCGAGGCCCGCCGCCATGGCCTGCGCGTTCGAGCCGAAGCTCGCCGAGTGCACGAGCACCCGGTCCATCGACGAGTAGACCTTCTTGAAGATCCAGTCCTTGCCGAGCGTCGCGCCGACCGGCACATAGCCGCCCGACAGCGCCTTGGCCACGCAGACCAGGTCCGGCTCGACGCCCTCCTCGTGCTGGTAGGCGTAGAACTCACCGGTCCTGCCGAGGCCCGTCTGCACCTCGTCGGCGATCAGCAGCGCCTTGTGGCGGTGCAGCAACTCCTGGGCGGCGCGCAGATATCCGGGCGGGCTCTCGTGCACGCCCTTGCCCTGGATGGGCTCGACGATCAGCCCGGCGACATCGCCCTTCCGCAACTCCCGGCGCAGCGCGTCCAGATCGCCGAGCGGCACCGCGGTGTCCGGCAGCAACGGCGCGAAGCCGTCCCGGAACCCGTCCTCGCCGTTGACGGAGAGGGAACCGGTGGTCAGCCCGTGGAAGGCGTGCGTGCAGTAGAGCACCCGCGGTTTCCCGGTCGCGTAACGGGCGAACTTCAGGGCCGTCTCGACGGCCTCCGTGCCGCTGTTGCCGAAGAACACCCGGTCCAGGTGCGGGCTGTGCGTGAGCAGTCGCTCGGCGAGCAGGCCGGGCAGCGGCTGGCAGTCGAACCGGGTGAGGTCGGCGAGGGAGGCGTCGAGGACGTCGTGCAGCGCCTTGCGTACGACGGGGTGGTGCCGGCCGAGGCCCATCACGCCGAAGCCCGCGAGCATGTCGAGGTAGTCGTCGCCCTCCGCGTCCCAGAAGTACACGCCCTCGGCCCGCTCGTAGACCTTGTCGAAGCCGATGGTGTGCAGCATGCGCGGCAGTTGGTGGTTGAGGTGCCGGGCGTGCAGGTCGTACCGCTCGGCGCCCCGCTCGGCGAGGAGCCTGCCGAGGTCGAACTCCTTGGTCATACGCTGTGCTCCTTGCCAGAACCGTACGTGTGCGCGTCCTCCTTGGCCGCCAGCGTGGCGCTGATCCGGCCCGCGATCTCGACCGGGGTGAGGCCGAGGTCGGCGAGGACCTCGCCCCGCTTGGCGTGCGCGAGGAACTGCTCGGGAATGCCGAACCGCCGCACGGGGACGTCCACTTCGGCGTCGCCGAGCGCCAGCGCGACCGCCGCGCCGACCCCGGCGGCTCGGCTGTTGTCCTCGACGACGGCGACGACGCGGTGCCCCGCCGCGAGCCCGGGCAGCTCGGGGTCGACCGGCTTGACCCAGCGCGGGTCGACGACGGTGCAGCGCAGCCCGCGCCCCCTGAGCAGGTCGGCGGCCTGCAGACAGACCGGCGCCATCACCCCGACCGCGACGAACAGCACGTCCGGGTCCGGGTCCCGGGACAGCACGTCCATGCCGCCGATGCGGTCCACGGCGGGGATCTCGGGCCCCACCGACTCCTTGGGGAACCGGACGAGGGTCGGCGCGTCGTCCACGGCGACCGCTTCCCGCAGCTGCGCCCGCAGTTGCTCGGCGTCGCGCGGCGCGGCGATCCGCAGCCCCGGCACGACCTGGAGGACGGACATGTCCCACATGCCGTTGTGGGAGGCGCCGTCGACGCCCGTGACGCCCGCGCGGTCGAGCACGAAGGTGACGCCGCACCGGTGCAGCGCCACGTCCATCAGGAGTTGGTCGAAGGCGCGGTTGAGGAAGGTGGCGTACACCGCGACGACCGGATGCAGGCCACCCGTGGCGAGCCCCGCGGCCGACACCGCGGCGTGCTGCTCGGCGATGCCGACGTCCCACACCCGGTCGGGGTAGGCCGCCGCGAACTTCGTCAGGCCGACCGGGCCCAGCATCGCCGCGGTGATGGCGACGACGTCGTCGCGCTCGGCGCCGATGCGGACGATCTCGTCCCCGAACACCGAGGTCCAGGAAGGGCCGTTGGAGGGGGCGAGCGGCTCGCAGGTGAGCGGGTCCATGACGCCCACGGTGTGGAAGCGGTCCGCCTCGTCGGCGAGCGCGGGCTCGAAACCGCGGCCCTTCTCGGTCAGACAGTGGATGAGCACGGGGCCGTGGAAGCGCTTCGCGCGGCGCAGCGCCGACTCGACGGCACCGATGTCGTGCCCGTCGATCGGCCCGACGTACTTGAGCCCCAGGTCCTCGAACATCCCCTGCGGCGCGAAGGCGTCCTTGAAGCCCTTCTTCGCGCCGTGCAGCGACTCGTACAGCGGCCGGCCGACGACGGGGGTGCGCTGGAGTATGTCCTTCCCCCAGGCGAGGACCCGCTCGTAGCCGTCCGTCGTGCGGAGGGTGGCGAGGTGGTCGGCGAGGCCGCCGATGGTCGGGGCGTACGAGCGTTCGTTGTCGTTGACGACAATGATCAGCGGGCGGTTCTTCGCGGCCGCGATGTTGTTCAGCGCCTCCCAGGCCATGCCCCCGGTGAGCGCCCCGTCCCCGATGACGGCGACGACGTGGCCCCGCTCGCCGAGGACCTGGCGCGCCTTGGCGAGGCCGTCGGCCCAGCCGAGCGCGGTCGAGGCGTGGCTGTTCTCGACGATGTCGTGCTCGGACTCCTCGCGCGAGGGGTAGCCGGACAGGCCGCCCTTGCCGCGCAGCTTGGAGAAGTCCTGCCGCCCGGTGAGGAGCTTGTGCACATAGCTCTGGTGGCCGGTGTCCCACACGAGCCGGTCGACCGGCGACTCGAAGACCCGGTGGAGGGCGATGGACAGTTCCACCACCCCGAGGTTGGGCCCCAGATGACCCCCTGTCCTGGCGACCGCGTGCACCAGGAACTCCCTGATCTCCCCCGCCAGTTCGTCGAGCTCGGCCCCGGAGAGCTTCTTCAGATCCCGTGGCCCCCGAATGGTGTCGAGAATGGTCATGCTCGAGCCCCCTCTCCGAATTGTTCTCAGCTCACGGTGGCAGGGGGCACCCCTGTCGGAGCGCCCCCCGCCGGCCCGTTCATGACGTCACCCGCGGTTCCCCGACACCGTCTCGCGGGCGGCACGGATGGATTCCTTGAGGGAGCCCATGGTGGCGAGGACGGCGGTCGGTTCGTAGCCGCAGTGCGCCATGCAGTTGGCGCAGCGCGGGTCCTTGCCGCGGCCGTACTTGTCCCAGTCGGTCTCCTCGATGAGCTGCCGGTACGTGGGGACGTAACCGTCGCTCATCAGGTAGCAGGGGCGCTGCCAGCCGAAGAGCGAGTAGTTCGGGATCGCCCACGCGGTGCACGGGAAGTCCGCCTTGCCCTCCAGGAAGTCCAGGAAGAGCGGCGAGTGGTTCAATCGCCAGCGCAGCCGGTTGCCGCCCGCGAAGGCCTTCTTGAAGAGCTCGCGGGTCTGCTCGACACCGAGGAAGTGCTCCTGGTCGGGCGCCTTCTCGTAGGCGTAGGCGGGCGACAGCATCATCTCGTCGACCTTCAGGTCGTCGTTGAGGAAGTTCAGGACCTCGATGATGGTCTGCGGGGTGTCCGTGTTGAAGAAGGTGGAATTGGTGGTGACGCGGAAACCGCGCTTCTTGGCCTCCTTGATGGCCGCCACCGCCTCGTCGAACACGCCTTCCTTCGCAACGGACTCGTCGTGCCGCTCCCGCATGCCGTCGATGTGCACGGCGAACGCGAAGTACGGCGACGGCGTGAACTTCTCGATCTTCTTGCGCAACAGCATGGCGTTGGTGCAGAGGAATACGTACTTCTTCCTCGCCACCAACTGCCGTACGATCTCGTCGATCTGAGGGTGCATCAACGGCTCGCCGCCGGCGATGGAGACCATCGGCGCACCCGATTCGAGAACGGCGCCCACGGCCTGGGCCACCGGCATGCGCTGCTTCAGGACCCCGGCCGGGTGCTGGATCTTTCCGCACCCCTCGCACTTCAGGTTGCAGGCGAAGAGCGGTTCCAATTCGACGATCAGCGGAAACTTGTCGCGCTTGCGCAGCTTCTGTTCAAAGAGATACGTAGCTACCTTGATGGACTGACGAAGCGGCATGGCCATCTGGCTCACCTCCGGGGGAGCAGCGAAGAACGGTGCCATTCAAAGAAAGCGGGGAGCACGGCACGAAGAACGCGGAAAGCCGATATTCCACCGCGTACCGTGCCGATGCGGACGAGTTCGTGCTGTGGGGCATCCACGACCACCCGGACGGCGGCAACGGGCCGCTGTCCGGCGCGTACGGCACTGTGCAGCGTGGCGGCGGACTCCATGTCCACGGCGATCGCGCCGGTGGCCAGGAGGGCGCCGCGCTCGGGTCCGCGGACGACGTGGTCGGAACCGGTGAGCGGTCCGGTGTGCACGGCGCGGCCGGGCATGGCCCGCGCCAGCTCCTCGACCAGCAGACCGGTTCCCGTACAAGGCGTGCTGCCGCGCGTGTCCCTGGTCTCCGCGGCGACGACGAGGTCGCCGGGGTGCATGCCGGGGGCGAGTCCGGCACAGAAGCCGGTGGCCAGAACGGCCGCGTCGCGCAGGGTTTCCTCTCCGAGCGCACCGCTGACGGCGCGCTCGGCGTTCTTGGGGCCCATGCCGGTGCGCAGCACGGTCATGGTGTCCGGCGCGCCGCTGCGGTCGCCGGTGCGCAGGGCGAGGCGTTCGATGCCGAGCGCGCAGGCGATCAGCAGCGGCGCGGGGCCCGGCCGCGGAGCCGGGGTCCCGTCCATCAGCTGCCCTTGCCGACGTGGGCGCCGGAGCCGCCGGCGAAGGGCTCTCCGTGGACGTACCTGCCGAGGGCGGTGAGCGGGAACACCTGCCGGTACAGGTGGTAGTTGATGGAGAAGTCCCAGGGGAAGCCGGTGCCGGTGAAGTACGGCTCGTCCCAGGAGCCGTCCTCGCGCTGCGTCGCGGCGAGCCAGGCGACGCCCCGCTCCACGGACTTGGCCTCGCGCTCACCGGCCGAGAGCAGCGCGAGCAGCGCCCAGGCGGTCTGCGACGCGGTCGACGTGCCGCGCCCGACCCAGCCGCGGTCACGGTAGGAGCGCAGGTCCTCGCCCCAGCCGCCGTCGTCGTTCTGCACGGACTCCAGCCACCGCACGGCCCGGCGGATCGCGGGATGCGCGGCGGGCAGGCCCGCCGTGATCAGCGCGGGCACCACCGACCCCGTGCCGTAGAGGTAGTTGACGCCCCAGCGCCCGAACCAGCCGCCGTCGGGCTCCTGTTCGGCGAGGAGCCACTCGATGCCGCGCCGGGTGCGCGGGTCGTGGGCCCTGCCCTCGACGGCGAGCATCTCCACGACGTGTCCGGTGACGTCGGCGGACGGCGGGTCGATGACCTCGCCGAAGTCGCAGAACGGCAGGCGGTTGGGGAAGGGGCTGGTGTTGTCGACGTCGAAGGCGCCCCAGGCGCCGTTCTTCGACTGCATGCCGAGGTTCCAGCGCACTCCGCGCTCGATGGCGTTCTCCACGCGCGCCCGGTCCGGGTGCGCGACCCGGCGCAGCGCGAGGGCGACCTCGGCGGTGTCGTCGATGTCGGGGTAGTTGTCGTTGTGGAACTCGAACGCCCAGCCGCCCGGGGCCAGTTCGGGCCTGCGCACCGACCAGTCCCCCGGCCGTACGATCTGCTCGCTGAGCATCCAGTCGGCGGCCTTGACCAACTGCGGGTGGTCCGCGGGCAGTCCGGCGTCCGCGAGCGCGATGGTCGCCAGGCAGGTGTCCCACACGGGCGACTGGCAGGCCTCGATCATGCGCGCGCCGTCCTCGCGCCACACGGCGAACCGGTCGAGCGAGGCGAGCCCGGCCTTCAGGACGGGGTGCTCCAGGTCGTAGCCGAGCAGGTGCAGCGCGATGACGGAGTAGACGGCGGGCGGCTGGATCCCGCCCCAGCAGCCGTCGTTCTCCTGGCGTTCGATGATCCAGCGGGCGGCGCTGTTCATCGCGGCCTTGCGCAGCCGGCGCGGCGCGACCTTGTGGTAGACGTGCAGCGCCTTGTCGAGCCGCTGGAAGACGCCGTCCCAACTCGCCACAGGTGCGAGGGGTTTGGCGGGGCTCGGGTCGCGCGGGTCGGCGTGCAGCTCGTCCAGGGCGAAGGGCGCGGGCCGCACGGGCCGCTTGGCGGACACGATGGTGAGCGGCACTATGGTCTGCCGCGCCCAGCAGCCGAAGTCGTAGATGTTGAGCGGGACCCACTTGGGGAAGTAGATGAGCTCCGGCGGGAGTTCGGGCAGGTCGTCCCACTTCCACCAGCCGAACAGGGCGAGCCAGATCCGGGTGAAGACCCGGGCCCGGGCGATGCCGCCCTGCTCGCGGATCCACCCGGCGGCCTTCGCCATGTGCGGGTCGTCGGGCCGGTCGCCGGCCAGGCGCAGCGCGACGTACGCCTCGATGGTGGTGGAGAGTTCGCCGGGCCCGCCGAAGAAGGTGGCCCAGGTGCCGTCGTCGCGCTGCTCGCCGCGGATGAAGAGCGCGGCGGCGTGCGTGGTGTGCTCGTCCCGGATGCCCAGGAACTGCCGCAGGAGGAGGTCCTCGGCGTCCATGGTCACATTGGTCTCGAGGTCGCCCTTCCACCAGCCTTCGGCGTCCTGGCGGGAGAGCAGGAAGTCTGTGGAGCGCCGCATGGCGCGCTCGGCGGCCTCGCGGGTACTTGCCGGCGCGGCGATCGTCTCGACGGGGCCGGCTGTGTCGACGCGGTCGATGCCGTCGACCTGCTCAAGGGCTTCGATGGGTTCGGTGGGCTGGCTGGCCGAGGCTGCGCGGGGCGTGGCCGCTCCGGTGCTTCCGTCGGTCGTCGCTGTCATGGCTTCCCCTTCGTGCAGTGCGGTGGCTACGTCTGCTGTGGGTCCGCCGTCGGCCGGCGCGGGGCGCCGGCCGGCGACTGCCTGGGAGCCCGGGGGTCACCCCCCGGGCAACTCCGATATCCGCGCGATAGTGATCACTTCTCTCGTACGACGACGAAGTCGGCGAGCGCGACGAGCTGCGCCCGCACCCGGTCCGGCATCTGGACGTGGTCCAGCGCCTCGATGGCGATGGCGTGCTGGCGCCGGGCCTCCTTGGCGGTCCACTCGCGGCCGCCCGCCTCTTCGATCAGGGCGGCGCGCGCGGCGAACTCGTCCTCGGAGAAGTTCTCGAAGTCGCTGCTCTTGGAGTCGGCGGTGAGCAGCTCGCCGAGCCGCTCGGAGGCGGGGCCGCCCGCGGCGAGCGCGGCGACCACGGGCAGCGACTTCTTGCGCTGCCGCAGATCGCTCCACGTCTGCTTTCCGGTGGCCTCCGGGTCGCCCCAGATGCCGAGCAGGTCGTCCACGGCCTGGAAGGCGAGGCCGAGGTGGTAGCCGTACTTCTCCAGCGTGTCGGCGGTGTGGTCGTCGGCGCCGCCGAGGACGGCGCCGATGGAGACCGCGCAGGCGAGCAGGGCGCCGGTCTTCTTGCCCTCCATCTCCAGGCACTCCTCGACCGTGACCCGGTCGCGGTGCTCGTAGCTGATGTCCTGTGCCTGGCCGTCGATCAGCGCGCGTGTGGCGGTGATGAGGCGGCGGGTGGCGCGGCCCGCCTCGACGGTGCCGAGCTCCAGGAGGATTTCGTTGCCGAGCGCGAAGAGGGCGTCGCCGACGAGGATGGCCTGTGCGGGACCGTGCACCTTCCACACCGTGTCGCGGTGCCTGCGCTGCTCGTCGCCGTCCATCAGGTCGTCGTGCAGCAGTGAGAAGTTGTGCACGAGCTCGACGGCGACCGCGCCGGGGACGCCGATCTCGGGGGCCGCGCCCGCGGCCTCGGCGGAGAGCAGGGCGAGCGCGGGACGCACGGCCTTGCCGCCGTCGCCGTCGGACGGGTTGCCCTCGGCGTCGATCCAGCCGAAGTGGTAGGCGGCGACGGTGTCCATGGGCGGCGCGAGGCGGTCCACCGCGGCCCGCAGCACCGGGGTGGCCAGCGTCCTTCCCTGTTCGAGCAGTGAGGTCACGTCCACCGTGTCGGCAGCCGTTTTCTCGGCCGAGGGCACAGTCGGCACAGTTTCTCCTCTTGTTCCGGTGCTGTTTCTCTGGGGACCTGACCCCAGCAGGTCGAGCTTCACGCCACCGCCTCCTCGAACGCGAAGAGGTGATCACGGGGGCGGTCGAGGGTGGAGAGGGCCGCTTCGGCCGCGCTGAGGCCGCTGCGGACGGCGCCCTCCATGGTCGCGGGCCAGCCGGTCGCGGTCCACGCGCCCGCGAGGTACAGGCCGCGGGCCTTGGTGCGGGCACCGGGGCGGAGCCTGCCGACGCCGGGGGTGGGGGCGAACGTCGCCGTCCGCTCGCGGGTGACGAAGAAGTCCCGCACCTCGGCGCCGTGTGCCGCGGGCAGCAGCCGCTCCAGCTCGGGGAGATAGCGCTCGCGCAGTGCGGCGACGGGCGCGTCGATCTCGTCCTGGGCGGCCGACTGGGAGACCGCCAGGTACTGCCCCTCGGTGAGCCCGGAGGCCTCGGTCCGGTCGAAGACCCACTGGACGGGCGAGCCGATGGCGGCGAAGAACGGCCGCTTCAGCACCTTCCGGTCGTAGACGACATGGAGGTTGAGGATCGGCGCGGTGTCGATGTCGAGCAGCCGGTCGGGCTGGTCGAGCGCGCCGTCCGGGAGGAGGTCGTGCGTCTCGTGCTGCGGCACGGCGAGCACGACGGAGTCGGCCTCCAGGGTCTCGCCGGGCACCTCCACGCGCCAACCGCCGTCCTCCGTACGAGAGATGGAGGTGACGCGGGCTTTCAGTTCCGTACGGACGCCCGCGGCGTCGAGCGCCTTGCGGGCCAGCGTGTCGTGCAGGTCACCGAGGGGTGCCCGGGCCCAGCCGATGTCGGCGGCGCCCGGCTCCGAGAGCAGCCCGGTCTTGAAGACCATCGCGGCGAGCCCGAGGGAGGCGTCGCCCGCGACGGCGTTGAGCGTCGCGACGCCCACCAGGTCCCAGAGCGCCTCGACTGCGCGCGGCGACTGGCCGTGCCTGGCCAGCCAGCTGCCGAAGTCCTGGCCGTCGAGCGCGGGATCGGCCGGGTCGAGCCCCTTGAGGGCGAGCGCCGCGCGCCCCACCTTGGCGCGCTCGGCGACCGACAGGTGGGGATACGTGGCGAGGCTCGCCGCCAGGTGCAGGGGCACGGGCAGCGCGGTGCGCCGCAGCCGGCCGAGCCGGTTGCGGTCGGCGTCGAGGACGGGCACGTCGAGACGTTCCTGCAGGGGCGCGAGGTGCGCGCCGTCGACGCGGTCGAGGAACCATCGGTAGGCGGTGCAGCAGCGCAGGTAGACGTGCTGGCCGTTGTCGACGGTCAGCGCGCCGCGGCGGAAGGAGAACGCGAGCCCGCCGAGCCGCGGCCGCCCTTCGAGCAGCGTCACGCGCAGGCCCGCGTCGGCGAGCGCGAGCGCGGCGGTGATGCCGGCGAGGCCGCCGCCGACCACCACTGCGGCCGCCCCTGCGGGACGGCCTCCGGCGTTCTCGATCAGCCCCTCGGGCTGCATGTCTTCCCTCTTCATGCACCCACCCCTTCGGCCGTTGCAGTCTGGGACGCGACCACGGAGCGGAGGGTTGCCCGCCGCTTTGCGAACGTTGTCCCAGCTGTCCCACGATCACTCCGGACGCTCATCACACACGCCTCCGGACGGTCTGTCGTGACACGTTCCGCGCGTCGAGGCCGGACAGTCCGCGCACGGCGACGTACGCCTTCTCGCGGCCCGGCAGCGAGACGCGGCCGCGCAGGACCGCTTCGGGCTCCCGCTCTATGCGGTCGAGGAGCCGGCGGTAGATGCCGGCCATCGCCGCCACACAGGCACCGCTGCGCCGGTCCAGCATCGGCAGCAGGCGGTAGCCCTCGGCGAACAGGGCACGCGCGCGGCGGACTTCGAAGTGGACGAGGCCCGCGAAGTCGGATCCCGCGGGCGGCTCGGCACCGGAGAACCCGGCGGAGCAGCCGAACTTGGCGAGGTCGTCGGCGGGCAGGTACGTCCGGCCGTCCTGCGCGTCCTCGCGAACGTCGCGGAGAATGTTGGTCAGTTGGAGCGCGAGGCCGAGCGTGTCGGCATACTCCGGCGCGCGCTCGGCATGGAGCGCCCCCCGTTCGCTGCCGAACACGCCGAGCGAGAGCCGCCCGATCGCCCCGGCCACACAGCGGCAGTAGACCTTCAGGTCCTCCCACGTCTCGTACGTCGCGCCGCGTACGTCCATGAGGACGCCGTCGATCAGCTCGTCGAGGCCGTCCATCGGGATGGGGAAGTGCTCGGCGGCGTGCGCGAGGGCGACCGCGACCGGGTCGGTGTCGTCCTCCTGCACCCCTCCCGCGCGGATCCGGGCGACCAGCGCCCTGGTGTCCTCGAGACGGTCCGCCTTGACGTCCGGGGCGAGCGCGCCGTCCCCGATGTCGTCGACCCGCCGCGAGAGCGCGTACAGCGCCGACATGGCCCGGCGCTTGGGCGCCGGCAGCAGCCGGATGCCGTACGCGAAGTTGCGCGCCTGCTGGCCTGTCACCGTCTCGCAGTAGCTGTAGGCGGCGAGCACCGGCGCGGACACGCGCGGATCCGACTCCACGGCCCGGCTCACCCCTCTCCTCGCAGCACGGCGCCCGCCTCGCGGAACATGCGGGGCTTGGTGGGTCTGGGCGGTCCGGGAAGGACGTCGTACCCGGCGGCCACGATCGCCCGGACCGCCGCCCTGCCCCCTCCCACGAATCCGGCCAGCAGCAGCTTCAGCCTGCCGTGGACGCTACCCACCAGGGGGGTGCCTTCATTCAGCAGGCCGCGGGCGCGTTCCGCTTCGAACGCGACCAGCGCGCGCACCGACGCGCCCGCTGTCGGCCGGGCCAGGTCTGACTCGCTCACGTGGAACCGCTTCATGTCCTCGACGGGCAGGTAGATGCGGCCGCGCCGCAGGTCTTCGGCGACGTCCTGGATGTGCTCGACGATCTGCAGCCCGGTGCAGACGGCGTCCGAGTGCCGGATTCGCTCGGGGGTCTCCGTGCCGGTGATGGCCAGGACGAGTCGGCCGATCGGGTTCGCGGAGAGCGCGCAGTACGCCACGAGGTCGTCGTACGTCTCGTAGCGCGTGACGGACTGGTCCTGGCGGTTGGCCGCGATCAGGCCGAGAAAGGGCGTGGCCGTCAGGGTGCCGCGCTCGGCGGCCGGCCGCAGCGCGCGCACCAGCGGGTGGCCGGGCTCGCCGCCGCCGAAGACCTTGTCCAGGTCCGCCTCGACGGCGTCCAGGAGCCGCGCCGGGTCATCGGCGTCGCCGCCGCCGAGGCCCAGATGGCGGGCGTGGGCGGCCTCGGGCACCAGGTCGCCGTCGCCGATGTCGTCGATGAGGCGCACGACGCCGTAGACGGCCATGAGGTCGTCGCGCCAGGCCCGGGGCAGGAAGAACGGCGCCACCGGGAAGTTCTCGTCCGCGGCCTTGTCGAGGACGGCGGATGCATCGCGGAGCCGGAGATCATCCGTAGCCATTGCCGTCACATCTCCCGTTCTACACTGCCGACCCAATACATCCTATTTCGGACACGCCGCCCAGCACTCTCCGAGGTGGACCGTGCTCCGAGCCGGGGCGCTGCGCGATATCGCCCCACTTGCCGCGAATCAGCACCGGTACAGCTTACGTTGTACAACCCCTCCCGCATCGTCGGGGTGTTCGGCGCATCACAACAACACACCGATTGGCGTCAAACTACCTTTTCTAGCGGTGAGTTGAGGGGCTCGTGGGACCTCGGGGACACCATGTCACGACAGTGCCCCGCCGGATTCCTCCCGGCGGGGCACTGCTGCCGAACGGGTGCACGCCCGGTGGCTCGATCGGGCTACTTGCCCGTGAACTTCTCGTACTCCTTGATGACCTCGTCGGTCGGCCCGTCCATGCGCAGCTCGCCGCGCTCCAGCCACAGCACGCGGTCGCAGGTGTCGCGGATCGACTTGTTGTTGTGGCTGACCAGGAAGACCGTGCCGGCCTCCTTGCGGAGCTCGCGGATGCGGGCCTCGGAGCGCTTCTGGAACTTGCGGTCGCCGGTGGCCAGGGCCTCGTCGATCATGAGGACGTCGTGGTCCTTGGCGGCCGCGATGGAGAACCGCAGGCGGGCCGCCATGCCCGAGGAGTAGGTGCGCATCGGCAGGGTGATGAAGTCGCCCTTTTCGTTGATGCCGGAGAAGTCGACGATCTCCTGGTAGCGCTCCTTGATCTGCTCGCGGGTCATGCCCATCGCGAGACCGCCGAGGATGACGTTGCGCTCGCCGGTCAGATCGTTCATCAGGGCCGCGTTGACGCCGAGCAGCGAGGGCTGGCCGTCGGTGTAGACCTTGCCCTGCTCGGCGGGGAGCAGCCCCGCGATGGCACGGAGCAGGGTGGACTTGCCGGAGCCGTTCGAGCCGATGAGGCCGATGGCCTCGCCGCGGTAGGCGGTGAAGCTGACGCCGCGGACGGCGTGCACCTTGCGCACACCGCGCTCCTCGCCGCGCCGGAGGATGCGGCTCAGGGCGGAGGTGGCGCTGCCCTTGCCGGTCTTCGCGCCGTTGACGCGGTAGACGATGTGCAGCTCGTCAGCGATGACGGTGGGGATGTGCCCCTTGTCGGCATTCTTGTCGTCAGCCACGGCCGTAGCGCTCCTCAGCCTTCCAGAAGTACACGAAGCCGCCGGCGGCGACCAGCACGGCCCAGCCCGCCGCGACCGCCCAGACGTGCGTCGGCAGGTACTCGCTGCCGTAGCCGTCGATGAGTGCGAAGCGCATCAGGTCCATGTAGATGGCCGCGGGGTTCCACTGCAGGATGTCCGCGATCCAGGCGGGATGGTCCTCCAGCATGACCGGGATGGAGAACATCACGCCGGACGCGTACATCCACGTACGCATCACGAACGGCATCAGCTGCGCGAGGTCGGGGGTCTTGCTGCCGAGCCGGGCCATGATCATCGCGAGGCCCGTGTTGAACATGAACTGCAGGATCAGGACCGGGAGGATCAGCAGCCACGACAGCTTGGGGTAGCTGCCGAAGCCGATCGTGATGAGGAACAGCACGATCATCGAGAACAGCAGCTGCTGGAGCTGCTGCAGCGAGAACGAGATCGGCAGCGAGGCCCGTGGGAAGTGCAGCGCGCGGACGAGGCCGAGGTTGCCCGCGATCGCCCTGACGCCCGCCATCACAGAGCTCTGCGTGAAGGTGAAGACGAAGACGCCGGTGACCAGGAACGGGATGTAGACCTCACGCTCGAAGCCGCGGTCCGCCTTCAGGATCAGGCCGAAGATCAGGAAGTAGACGAGCGCGTTCAGGAGCGGCGTCGCCACCTGCCACAGCTGGCCGAGCTTGGCCTGGCTGTACTGGGCGGTGAGCTTCGCCTGGGAGAAGGCGAGGATGAAGTGGCGCCGTCCCCAGAGCTGGCGGACGTACTCGAAAAGTCCGGGCCGGGCGCCGCTGACGGTCAGACCGTACTTGGCGGCGAGTTCGGCGCGGGAGAGCCCGTCATCGGGCGGCGGTGTCGACGGGGATGCTGTCACCGTGACTCCGCCGTCATGCGTTGTCTCACTCACGAGTGGAAACTTTCGTCTTCAGATGCGCAGCCGGTCGGGCATAGGCGTGGGCCAGGGACCGGGGTACGGCCCGAATGCTCTCAGACCCGAGCTTGTCAGATGACAGGAGGTCGGCCCAGTCGCGTCAGCCGCCATACCGTACGCCACTTCATCGGCCTGCGCGGTCCGCAGGGCGTCGTCCAGCCTTCCTTGAACCCGCCGAACCAGGCCTTCAGGGCGGGGCCCGAGGGGCGCCGGGCGAGGGTGAGGAGCATCCAGACGCCGAGGTAGACCGGGACCAGGAGCGCGGGAAGGTTGCGACGGGCCAGCCAGACGCGGTTGCGGGCCACCATCCGGTGGTAGACCGCGTGCCGGGAGGGAGCCGTCGTCGGGTGGAAAAGCACCATGTCGGAGCGGTAGTCGATCATCCAGCCGGCGTTCAGCGCGCGCCAGGCGAGGTCGGTCTCCTCGTGCGCGTAGAAGAACTCGCCGGGCAGCCCGCCGACCTCGGCGATGACCTTCGTACGGACGGCGTTGGCGCCGCCGAGGAAGGTCGTCACGCGCGAGGAGCGCATCGGGTCGGAGGCGCGCAGCCGCGGCACGTGGCGGCGCTGGGTCTCCCCCGTGTCCGGGTCCGCGATGCGGAAGCTGATGATGCCGAGCTCCGGATCGGCGGCGAAGGCCTGGCGGCACAGCTGTGCCGTGTCCATGTTCGCGAGGAGGCCGTCGTCGTCCAGGAAGAGCAGGATGTCGACGTCGGTGCCGCCGGGCCCGAAGGCCTCGATGCCGACGTTGCGGCCGCCGGGGATGCCGAGGTTCTCGGGCAGCTCGACGGTGCGCACGCCGTCGGGGACGTCCGGCACCGGGGCGCCGTTGCCGACCACGACCACCTCGACCGGGTCGCCGTCCTGCTTGGCGACCGAGTCGAGGAGGGCGCGCAGCTCCTGCGGCCGGTTGCCCATCGTGATGATGACGGCGCCGACCTTCAGCTTCTCTGCCGGAGTGCTCGGGGTGTTCACTTCAACCTGCTCGATACGAGGATGGACACGAGGTGGAGCAGGGTCTGGAGCATCGCGATGCCCGCGAGGACCGCGACGCCGACGCGCGAGAAGAACAGGTCGCCCCGGGCCTGGTCCACGATCGCGAGGACCAGGATCAGCAGGGACGCCTCGACGCCGAGGATCAGCCGGTGGAACTTCAGCGCGGCGGCGGCCTTGCGGGCCAGCGCCATGCCGGAGGAGCGCGGCTCGGACGCCGACTCCTTGACCGGCTCCTTGCCCGTCTGGTGCCGGGCGACACCGACGAGGTCGGTCTCGGCCTTGATCAGGATCGCGCCCAGGGCGGCCAGGGTGCCGAGGAAGGCCCACAGCCAGTCGATGCGCCCGGAGCCCCACAGGTCGGCGGCGCGCAGGCCGAAGCCGACCAGGACCGCGGCGTCGCACAGGTAGGCGGCGACCCGGTCCAGGTAGACGCCCGCCATCGAGTACTGCTTCTTCCAGCGGGCGATCTCGCCGTCGACGCAGTCGAGCAGCAGGTACAGCTGGACCGCGAGCACGCCGAGCACGGCGCCCGTGATCCCCGGCACCAGCAGGGCCGGGGCGGCGAGGGCGCCGGCGACGGTCATCACGTAGGTCAGCTGGTTGGGCGTGACCCGCGTGTTCACCAGGTGCCGGTCGATGCGCAGGGAGACCTCGCGCATGTAGAGCCGGCCGGCCCAGTGTTCGCCGCTGCGCCGGTCCTTCACCCCCGGGGGGTGAACAACCGGGCGGAGCTCAGCTACCGATGGCTTTTGCATAGTCGGCGTATGCGTCCCTGATCTGGTCGGTGGACAGGTCGAGGTGTTCCAGGATCGTGTAGCGGCCCGGCCGGGTCTGCGGAGCGAACTCCACGACCCGCACGAACTCGTCCACGGTGAACCCGATCTCCTCCGGCAGCACGGGCAGGCCGTGGCGGCGCAGCACCTGGGCCATGTACGCGGACTCCTCGCGGGCACCGCGCAGGTGCATCGCGAAGGCCGCGCCGAGGCCGCACTGCTCGCCGTGGCTGGCGGCGCGCTTGGGGAAGAGGAGGTCGAAGGCGTGGTTGATCTCGTGGCAGGCGCCCGACGCGGGGCGGGAGTCGCCCGAGATCGACATCGCGATGCCGGTGAGCACCAGGCCCTCGGCGAGCACCTGGAGGAAACCGTCGTCGCCGACGCCGCCGGGGTGGCGCAGGACCGCCTCACCGGCCTGCCGGGCCATCGCGGCCGCGAGGCCGTCGATGTCCTCGCCGCGCTCACGGGCGGCGAGCTCCCAGTCGCGGATCGCGGAGATGTTGGACAGCGCGTCGCCGATGCCGGAGCGGACGAAGCGGACCGGGGCCTCGCGGATGATGTCGAGGTCGATGACGACCGCGATGGGGTTCGGCACGCCGTACGAGCCGCGGCCCGCGTCGTTGTCGAGGGTCGCGACCGGCGAGCAGAGGCCGTCGTGCGACAGGTTCGTCGCGACGGCGACCAGCGGCAGGCCGACGCGCGCCGCGGCGTACTTGGCGCAGTCGATGATCTTTCCGCCGCCGAGGCCGACGATCGCGTCGTAGCGGCCGGACTTCTTGATGGCGTCGGCGAGCTTGATGGCGTCGTCGAGCGTGCCGCCACCGACCTCGAACCACTCCGCGCCGCTCAGCGAGGGCATCAGCCGCTCGCGGAGCACCGCGCCCGAGCCACCGCTGATGGCGATGGCGAGTTTGCCGGTCGACGAGCAGATCCGCTGGTCGGCGAGGACACCGGCCAGGTCGTCGATCGCCCCCGGCCGGATGTCGACGACGACCGGCGAGGGGATGAGCCTCGTCAGTACTGGCACGCGATCTCCCGGCCCTTGGCGAGGTCGTCGTGGTTGTCGATCTCGACCCACTTGACGTCGCCGATCGGGGCCACGTCGACCTTGAAGCCGCGGTTGACGAGCTCCTGGTAGCCGTCCTCGTAGTAGAGGTCGGGGTCGCGCTCGAAGGTGGTCTTCAGCGCGTCGGCGAGCTCCTCGGCGGCGGAGCCCTCGATGAGGGTGACGCCGATGTACTCGCCGGTGGCCTCGGAGGGGTCCATCAGCTTGGTGATGCGCTGCACGCCCTTGGCGTCGTCGACGATGACCTTCATCTCCTCGTCGGCGAGCTGCTTCACCGTGTCGAGGGCGAGGATGATCTTCTGGCCGTTGCCGCGGGCGGCGAGCAGCGTCTTCTCGACGGAGACCGGGTGCACGGTGTCGCCGTTGGCGAGGATCACGTCGTGCTTGATGGCGTCACGACCGCACCACAGGGAGTAGGCGTTGTTCCACTCCTCGGCCTTGTCGTTGTCGATCAGGGTCAGCTTGAGGCCGTACTTCGCCTCCAGAGCCGCCTTGCGCTCGTAGACGGCCTCCTTCTTGTAGCCGACGATGATCGCGACCTCGGTCAGACCGATCTCGGCGAAGTTGCCGAGCGTCAGGTCGAGGATGGTGGTCTCACCGTCGACGGGCACCAGAGCCTTGGGCAGGGTGTCCGTGTAGGGGCGAAGACGCCGTCCGGCGCCGGCCGCCAGCACGAGGCCGATCATGCGGGTTCTCCTTCATCGTGTACGGCGGGTGCGCCCTGTTTCTCGGCGGCGACCCAGAAGCGGATGCTCTCGACGAGCACCACGAGTGCCACGGCCACGGCGAGTGCCGTGAGCGCGACGGGAAAATCTGTGGCGGGCAGCAGGGCTGCGGCCAGCGCGACCACGAGGATCCGGCCTTCCTGGCCGCCGATCGCCCGCACCAGCCAGCGCGGAGGCGCGCCGGCGCCGCCCTTGATGCGGTACACCGTGTCGTAGTGATGGTAGGCGACCGCGGCCACCAGCCCGAAAGCCGCCGGAAGGGCTCCGTTCACCTCGGCCTTGGCCGCGAGGACCAGGATCGTGCCGTATTCGGCGGCGCGGAAGAACGGCGGGACGAGCCAGTCGAGGGGGGCCTTGAGGGGCAGGATCAGGGCGAGGCCCGACAGGGCGATGTACAGCGCGGCGGCGGCCACGACCACGGGGCTGCCGTAGGGGTTGGCCAGCGCCGTGCCGACGAGCCCGGCGCCGCCGACGAAGGCGAGCACCGGGGCGGGACGCAGCCAGGTCACCCGTGGCCGGAGGGCGGAGAAGGCCGAGGCGAGGGGGCCGTTGTCGGCGAGGTCGGACAGCGCCGTCGCGGCGCGGTCGGTGCGGGTGGCCTTGCGGGTCAGCGACCGCAGGACGCGTCCGGCGGTGGTGTAGCAGGCGGCGAGGGCGCAGCCGATGAGCAGGACGACGAGGGTGATGCGCGGGGTGGTGAGCGCGGTGAGCACCGCGATCATCGCCCAGCGTTCGCCGATGGGCAGGACTATCATCCGGCGCACCCAGACCGTCCAGCCGACGCTGTCGAGCTTGTCCGAGAGGGCCGCCGTGGGGCTGGTGTTGGCGGTCGCGTCGTGGTTCGCCTCGTTGAAGGAGAAGTCGACGACGTGCCGGCAGGTCTGCAGGACCATCGCGCCGAGCGCCAGCGCCCACACGTCGTCGCCGCCGCGTGCGGCGCCGAGCGCGAGACCCGCGTAGTAGGCGTACTCCTTGGCGCGGTCGAACGTCGCGTCCAGCCAGGCGCCGAGCGTCGAGTACTGCAGGGAGTAGCGGGCGAGCTGCCCGTCGGTGCAGTCCAGGACGAAGGAGAAGAGCAGCAGCAGGCCGGCCGCGACGAAGCCGCCGCGCGTCCCGGTCGCCGCGCAGCCCGCCGCGATCAGGGCGGTGAGCAGCGAGGCGGTGGTGACCTGGTTCGGGGTGAGGCCGCGGCGGGCGCACCAGCGGGCGATGTAGCGCGAGTACGGGGAGATGCAGTACGTCGTGAAGAAGCCGTCCCGTGACTTGACCGCGGTGCGCAGGCGTACCGCCTCGTCGTCCACGGCCGCCACGGCCTGGCGTGCCTCGTTCCGCGTCTGGGGGTCGCCGGGCACGGTGGCGACGAGGGTGCCGAGCTCGGGGCGGTGCACGTCCGTGGCGCCGGACTCCATGGCCGCGGCGACGGAGTCCGGGAGCGCGTCGAGCGTCACGACGCCGTTCGCCGTGCCGACGGTGGCCCGCAGCGCGCGCGTCAGTGCGGCGCGGGCCGCCGGCTTGGCCGTGACGGCGCCGGGCAGCGCGGCGGCGGCGAAGCGGGGGTCGGTGAGGGCGAGGCGCAGCGCGTGGACGTGTCCGACGAAGCGCGCGTCGACGACCGCGACCCGCTGGTCGGCGGGGACGGCGGCGAGCAGCGCCTCGGCGTCCGCCGCGTCGGAGGCGACCCGCACGTCGAAGCCGAGGGACCGCAGATCGCCTTCGAGCGGCGACCCGGGGACCGGCTGACCGGTGAGGATGGCGGTCGACAGACGAACTCACTCCTTGAGTACCGGCGCGGCTCGCGCCGGGCACATGCGTAAGGGGAGCGCCCCTGGCCATGGCGGCCGGGCGGCACGTCGGCAGAGGCTATCGGATGATGGGAAGCGGGCGTTCATCACCCGTTCACGCCCTGATAGAGCCTGTGTCAGGCTCCTGGGGCGGCCTGCGAGGGCCTCGGCCTTCACGATCATCATGGTGGATGGGGGGCCGCGCCCACAAACCGCGCCCGTCCCGTGCCCGGCTTGCCCGGATAGGGGCCACATGCCCGGCGCCCCGGGCCCGCACAGGGAGTTCGCTTAGGGTGGGCGCCCATGACATGGCTGATCACAGGCGGGGCTGGATACATCGGGGCACATGTGGCGCGGGTCATGGCCGGTGCCGGGGAGGACGTCGTCGTGCTCGACGACATCTCGTCGGGGGTGCCGCGGCGGCTGCCCGCGGACATGCCTCTCGTCAAGGGCTCCTCGCTGGACGGGGAGCTGCTGCGCCGGGTCTTCGCCGAGCACCGCGTCACCGGTGTGGTGCATCTCGCGGCCCGCAAGCAGGTCGGGGAGTCGGTGGAGCAGCCGTTGCGCTACTACCGGGAGAACGTGGGCGGTCTGACGACGCTGCTCGAAGCGGTCGCCGAGGCCGGCATCAAGCGGTTCGTGTTCTCCTCGTCGGCCGCGGTGTACGGCAATCCGCCGGACGTCGAGCTCGTCCGTGAGGACGCGCCCTGCGTCCCGGTCAGCCCTTACGGCGAGACCAAGCTCGCCGGTGAGTGGCTGGTGCGGGCGGCCGGGCGGGCGCACGGCATCGCGACCGTATGCCTCCGCTACTTCAACGTGGCGGGCGCCGCGGCGCCGGAGCTGGCGGACACCGGCGTCTACAACGTGATCCCGATGGTCTTCGACCGGCTGCGGCGCGACGAGGCGCCGCGGATCTTCGGCGACACGCATCCGACGCCGGACGGCACCTGCGTGCGCGACTATGTGCACGTCTCGGATCTCGCCGAGGCCCACCTCGCGGCGGCCCGCAGGCTGACGGGAGGCGCCGAAGGTGATCTGACCGTGAACATCGGCCGAGGTCGCGGTGTTTCCGTACGCGAACTGGTCACGCTGATCGGCGAGGTGAGCGGCGACACCCGGCCCGCGCTCGTCGAGCCGGCCCGGGCCGGTGACTCGCCGCGCGCCGTGGCCGACGCGAGCCTGGCGGCCGAGGAGCTCGGCTGGACGGCCCGGCGCGGGGTGCGCGAGATGGTCGAGTCGGCCTGGGCGGGATGGTGTCTGCACCACCCCGAGGCGCGCCGCGACTGATCGTCGCGAGCCCCTGACCTGCACCCCTCGGCTTGACGGCAATCGTTGCCATTTTCGCAGGTCAGCGGAGTGATAACGGTGTTCAGTGCCGCGTTGCCAGATACCCCCCACCCGTAGTTCACTGTGGCTCGCGACCAGCGAACAGCAGACCGATGACCGACGCGGGAGGGCCGCTCCATGGGGGCTGGGCACGATCACGGACACACGCACGGGGCGCCCGCCACGGGCACCGCGGCCAACGCCTACAAGGGGCGGCTCCGGACAGCGCTCTGCATCACGATCACCGTGATGCTGGCCCAGATCGTGGGCGGCATCGTCGCCGACTCGCTCGCGCTCGTCGCGGACGCGACGCACATGGCCACGGACGCCGTCGGCCTCGGCATGGCCCTGCTCGCGATCCACTTCGCGAACAGACCGCCCACCGAGAACCGTACGTTCGGCTACGCCCGCGCCGAGATACTCGCCGCGCTCGCGAACTGTCTGCTGCTGCTCGGCGTGGGCGGCTACGTGCTCTTCGAGGCGGTCGAGCGGTTCATCACGCCCGCGGAGACCGAGGGCGGCCTCGCGCTCTACTTCGGTGTGTTCGGTCTCGTCGCGAACGTGATCTCGCTCTCGCTGCTCATGCGCGGCCAGAAGGACAGCCTCAATGTGCGGGGCGCCTTCCTGGAGGTCGTCGCGGACACCCTCGGCTCGGTCACGGTCATCGTCGCGGCGGTCGTGATCATGCTCACCGGCTGGCAGGCCGCCGACCCGATCGCCTCGCTCGTCATCGGCTTCATGATCGTCCCGCGCACGGTGAAGCTCCTCAAGGAGACGCTGAACGTGCTCCTGGAGTCGGCGCCCAAGGACGTCGACATGGCGGAGGTGCGGGCCCACCTGCTCGACCTGCCGGGCGTCGAGGAGGTCCACGACCTGCACGCCTGGACGATCACCTCGGGCATGCCCGTGCTCTCCGCCCACATAGTGGTGAGCTCCGACACCCTCGACTCCATCGGGCACGAGAAGATGCTGCACGAGCTCCAGGGCTGCCTGGGAGACCACTTCGACGTCGAGCACTGCACCTTCCAGCTGGAGCCGAGCGGTCACGCGGAGCACGAGGCGAAGCTCTGCCACTGACGGCGCCTCCCCCGGCCCCGGTGCTAGAGTCGGTGGAGTTCTTGGGTTCCCGGAGGTGGGTCGATGACTGTCACGGCTGACGCCGCTCTGCGCGGCGACACGTGCATCCCCACTTCCCGGGCGCGCGTCTGACCTCACGTACCCCTCAGTTCGTACGTCAGGTCCGCGGGTCCTCCACTCAAGGATTTCCACGTTGACTGACAACGCTTCCCTCAACCATGCCTTCTTCGCCCTGCACCACCGTCTGCCGCGGCAGGGCCCCGGCTCCGACGCCACCACCCGGCGGCTGCTCTCCCTCGCGGGGGCGCTGCCCGAGCGGCCGCGCGTGCTCGACCTGGGCTGCGGGCCCGGCCGGGCCGCGCTCCTGCTCGCCGCCGAGGCCGGCGCCGAGGTGACCGCCGTCGATCTCCACGAGCCGTTCCTCGACGAGCTCCACGCGGCCGCCGAGGCGCGCGGGCTCAGCGGATCGATCACCACCGTCAAGGCCGACATGGCCGAACTCCCCTACCCCGACGGGTCGTTCGACCTCGTCTGGGCCGAGAGTTCGGTCTACGGCATCGGCTTCGACACCGCGCTGCGCGCTTGGCGGCGGCTGCTCGCGCCCGGCGGGGCGCTCGTCCTCACCGAGTGCGAGTGGACGGCCGCCGAGCCGTCCGCGGCGGCCCGCACCTTCTGGGAGCGGCACTACGCGCTCCGCACGGGCGAGGCGAACATGCGGGCCGCGACCGGCGCCGGGTACTCCGTGCTCGGCGTGCACCCGCAGCCGGAGTCCGACTGGGACGAGTACTACGGCCCGCTCGGCGCGCGGGCCGACGCGGCGGACCCGAGCGCTCCCGGCATGGCCGAGGCGCTCGCCGCCACCCGCGAGGAGATCGCGATGCGGCGCGAACACGGGAGCGAGTACGGCTACACGGGGTACGTCCTGCGGCCGACGGACTCCTGGCCGACCCGCCCGGAGACCGCGGCCGACGTCGCCGCCGTGCACGCCGTGAACGCCGCCGCCTTCGAGACGGAGGCGGAGGCCGACCTGGTCGACGCCCTGCGCACGGACCCCGAGGCGTGGCTTCCCGGCCTGTCGTACGTCGCGGAGGCGCCCGACGGTTCGGTGGCCGCCTACGCGCTGATCACCCGCTGCCGGGTGGGCGGCGCGCCCGCGCTGGCGCTCGCGCCCGTCGCCACGCTGCCCGAGTACCAGCGGACGGGGGCCGGTTCGGCGATCGTGCGGGCCGTGCTCGACGCGGCACGCGCGCGTGGAGAGCGGCTCGTCCTCGTGCTCGGGCATCCCTCGTACTATCCGCGGTTCGGTTTCAGGCCCGCTTCGGGGTACGGGATCCGGCCAGGTTTCGAGGTGCCCGACGAGGCGATGATGGCGCTCGTCCTGGACGGGGCCGACGATTCCGCGCGGCTGCCGCGGGGCATGATCCAGTACCCGGCCGCTTTCGGGGTCTGACGCTCCGGCGGGCGCACGTCTGACAGCGCCCCGCGTGTGTCCCGCCGTGCTCCGGCTCGGCGGGACATGCGGGTCCCATGAGTGCCCGGGGTGTCCGGAACGTACGGCAGACTTGGGACTCGAAGACCGAAGCGAAGGATGCGTATGCCGATCACACCTGCCACCGCGGCGAACACCTCGTCGAGCGGCACCGGAGAAGCCATCTTGCTCGAACTCGTCGACGAGGACGGCAGGACCATCGGCACAGCGGAGAAACTCTCCGCGCATCAGGCGCCCGGGCAGCTGCACCGGGCGTTCTCCGTCTTCCTCTTCGACGAGCAGGGGCGCCTGCTGCTGCAGCAGCGCGCCCTCGGCAAGTACCACTCCCCCGGTGTCTGGTCGAACACCTGTTGCGGCCATCCCTACCCGGGCGAGGCGCCGTTCGCCGCGGCGGCCCGGCGTACGTACGAGGAGCTGGGGGTCTCGCCGTCGCTGCTCGCCGAGGCGGGCACGGTGCGCTACAACCACCCGGACCCGGCCTCGGGGCTCGTCGAGCAGGAGTTCAACCACCTGTTCGTGGGCATGGTGCAGTCGCCGCTGCGCCCCGACCCCGCCGAGATCGGCGGGACCGCGTTCGTGACGGCCGCGGAGCTGGCCGAGCGGCACGAGCGCGAGCCGTTCTCCGCGTGGTTCATGACCGTGCTCGACGCGGCACGGCCCGCGATCAAGGAGCTGACCGGCCCCGCCGCGGGCTGGTAGCCGGTCCGTCAGCCGAGGCCGGGCTTGAGGGGCAGAGCCGCCCAGATGACCTTGCCCCCGCTCGCGGTGTGCTCGACGTCGCAGGCGCCCCCCGCCTCCGCCGTGATCTCACGGACGAGCAGCAGCCCCCGCCCGCCCGTCTGGCCGTGGTCCGCCACCAGGGCCGTCGGGCGGTAGGGGTGGTTGTCCTCGACGGACACCCGCACCCACTCGGCGCCGACCGCGACCTCCACCGCGAGCATCGGCGAGAGCAGCGCCGCATGGCGCACCGCGTTGGTGACCAGCTCGGAGACGATGAGCAGCAGGCCCTGCAAGAGGTCGTCCGGAGCCGGTACGCCCTGCCGGGCCAGCAGGTCGCGCACCGCGTGCCGCGCCTGGGGGACGGAGGCGTCGACGGCGGGGGCGGTGAAGCGCCACACGCCCTCGTACGGCGCCGGCCCGCCGCCTCTGGGGAGTGGATCGGGCCCGCTCCCGTCGCTCTGCATCGTCCGGTCGCCGTCCTCGCGCTCGATTGTCGCCACACATCGAGTGTTGGGAAAGCTCTGGTCCGGACCGCGCCACTGACCAGAAGTCAGCGACTATCGACGGATTTTGACCGACGGCGCATGACGCCGTCAGCTGTGCGACTGGTCCTGCTCGCCCTGCCGTGCATGGTTCGCCTTCGCGTGTTCTTCAGGTTGTACGAGGCTGACGATGCGGCGTCCGCCGATGCCCGTGGCGAGCAGGCCGAGACCGTCGAAGAGCAGCGTCAGGGAGAAGAAGCACCCGATGACGTACTGGCTGCTGCTGGGCCACTCGGCGAGCACCAGGATGCCGATCAGCAGGCCGAAGGCGCCCTGCAGGAGCGTCAGGGCGAACTGCGGGCCGCGCACCACCAGGCTGCCGACCAGCCGGAACACCCCGCCGGTGAGGAAGAGCAGGGCCGCGAACATGGTCAGCGCCTCCGCCGCCACCTCGGGTCTGCGGATGATCACGACGCCCGCCGCGAGGTTCAGCGCGGCGACCACGACGCCCAGCCAGAAGAAGCTGCTGCCCCGCGACTGGACGGCGTGCAGCAGGCCGACGACGCCGCCGACGAGCAGGAGCCAGCCGAACAGGAGCATCGAGGTCAGCGTGGCGAAGCCGGTGTAGACGAGGCCGACGACGCCGGCCACCGCGAGGATCACGCCGAGCAGGGCGAGCCAGCCGAAGCTGCGGCTGACCGTCCTGGCCTCCGTGGTGGCTCTGTCGTCCCTGGGTCCGGCCATCGGCGTCTCCCTCTCGCTCGGCCCCCTTCTTGATCGTACGTTCGAGGGGTGCGGATAGCATCCGGCGCATGGAGCCGCAGCTGAGGCAGACCGTCACCGACGGCGTCGCCACCGTCCTCATCGACCATCCGGCCAAGCGCAACGCCATGACCGCGGACATGTGGCGCCAGGTGCCGCCGCTCTGCGCCGCGCTCGCCGCCGACCCGGCCGTGCGCGCCGTCGTGCTCACCGGCGCGGGCGACACCTTCTGCGCGGGCGCCGACATCTCCACGCTGCGTGAGTCCCCGGGCACCGCGCAGGAGCTCGCGGTGCGGGCCGAGGAGGCCCTGGCCGCCTTCCCGAAGCCGACGCTCGCGGCGGTGCGGGGCTACTGCGTGGGCGGCGGTGCGCAGCTGGCCGGGGCGTGTGACCTGAGGTTCGCGGACGAGGGCGCCTCGTTCGGTGTCACACCCGCCAAGTTGGGCATCGTCTATCCGGCGTCGTCCACCCGGCGCCTGGTGTCCCTGGTCGGGCCCGCGACCGCCAAGTACCTGCTCTTCTCCGGGGAGTTGATCGACGCGGAGCGGGCGCTGCGGACCGGCCTGGTGGACGAGGTCCTGCCCTCCGGCGAACTGGCCAAGCGCGTCGCGGAGTTCACCCGCGTCCTCGCGTCGCGCTCGCAGCTGACGCAGGCGGCGGCCAAGGAGTTCGCGGCGGGGCGCACGGACCGGGACGCGTACTGGACGGAGCAGGCACGCGGGAGCGGCGACACCGCCGAAGGTGTCGCCGCGTTCCTGGAGCGGAGAAAGGCGCACTTCACCTGGACCGCGCGGGGCGAGTGAGCCCGGCGGGGCCGATCGCCCACTGGTGAGCCCGGCGAGGCCGGGCGCCTACCGGAGGAAGGGGCTTTCCTCGCGGAACTTCGCGACGAGGTGCGCGGGCGCCTTCTCCGGGGACCCCGCGTCGTAGGGCGGCTGCGGGTCGTACTCGGTCAGCAGCTGTACGGTCTGCGCGTGCTCGTCGCCCGCGATCCGGCCGGCCAGGGTGAGGCCCATGTCGATGCCCGCGGAGACGCCGGCCCCCGTGACGTACTTTCCGTCGAAGACCACCCGCTCCCCCGTCGACTCGACGCCGAGCCGGTCCAGTTCGGCGAGGGCGAGCCAGTGGGAGGTGGCGCGGCGGCCCTTGAGGAGGCCCGCGGCGGCCAGGGCGAGGGAGCCCGTGCACACGGAGGTCGTCCAGGTGGTCGTGGCGTCGACCGCGCGGAGCCAGCCGAGGAGCGGCTCGTTCTCCAGCTGGTCGCTCCGTCCGGGGCCGCCGGGGACGACGACGATGTCGGGGCGCCGCACCTCGGCGAAGGACTTGTCGGCGACGAGGGCGAGGCTGCCGGTGTCGTCGCGCACCGGGCCCGCCTGCTCGGCCACGAAGACGGTCTCGGCGCCGGGGAGGCTGCTCAGGGTCTGGTAGGGGCCGATGGCGTCCAGGACGGTGAAGCGCTCGTACAGGGCGATGGCTATCTGCATGGGGTCTCTGACTCCTGTCGGTGTGGAACGGCGGAAGGAACGGTCGGAACAGGGTGGAAGCGGCGGCGGTACTCGGCGGGTGCGGCGCCGAGGACCTTGACGAAGGCGCGGCGCATGGCCTCCGGGGTGCCGTAGCCGCAGGCGCGTGAGACCTCCTCGATCCCGTCGGAGGTGTCCTCCAGGAGCCGGCGGGCGTGTTCGACGCGGACGCGCTCGACGTACTTGCCCGGCGTCAGCCCGGTCTCCGCCAGGAAGGCACGGGCGAAGTGGCGGGGCGAGAGCCGGGCGCGCGCGGCCAGCGCGTCGACCGAGAGGTCGTCGGCCGGGTGCTCGGTGATCCACTGCTGGACCTCGCGCAGCGGTTCGCGCCGTGCGGTCTGCGCGGCGAGCTGCGCGCTGAACTGCGCCTGGTTTCCCGGGCGCCGCAGGAAGACCACGAGATGGCGGGCGACCGTGAGCGCCACCTCGCGGCCGAGGTCCTCCTCGACGAGCGCCAGGGCGAGATCGATGCCTGCGGTGACGCCTGCGGACGTCGCGACATGGCCGTCGCGCACGTAGATGGGGTCCGGGTCGACCTCTACGCCCGGGTGCTGTTCGGCGAGGCGGTCGCAGTACGCCCAGTGCGTCGTCGCCCTGCGCCCTTCCAGCAGGCCGGCCTCGGCGAGCCGGATCGCTCCGGTGCAGACCGACACCAGGCGCTCCGCGCGCGGGCCGTTCTCGCGCAGCCAGCCGGTCAGGCCCGGGTCCGCCGAGCACGTGCCGAGACCGCCCGGGACCACCAGGGTGTGCGGCGCCGGGGCGTCCGCCAGGGTGGAGTCAGGGGTCAGGGTGAGGCCGCTGGACGTGCGGACGGGGCCGCCGTCGAGGGAGGCGGTGCGGACGAGATAGCCGCCCTTGCGGTCGGCGAGGCAGAGGTCAGCGCCCGTGAAGACCTCCACGGGCCCGGTGACATCGAGGCTCTGGACGCCGTCGAAGAGGACGACCAGGACGGTTCGCTGGGCCATGTCTCCGAGTCTTGTCCCGCCGCCCGATGTCCGCAATGACGAAGAACCCACCTTTCCTGCCATACCGGGGAGCCGGTCCGGGGAGCCGGTCCGGAGACGGCGTGTGAGCCGACCTGTGAGCCGACCTGGGGACGCCATACCAACCAGTAGGTATCGTGCGGGCATGACCTCTTCGACTACCTCGTCCGCGCCCGCCGCCCTGGAGCCGCGCGCCGGCCGCCGCTGCCACAACGTGCTCAACGCGCTCCACTCGACGCACTACTTCTCGCCCGACGTCGGGCGGGAGCTGGGCGCCCTCGGGATAACCCACCGGCACGCCGTCAACTTCGCCGTGCGCGCGGCGGCCCTGGGCGCCGTCGGCCCCGGGACCGTGGCCGCCACCTTCTACAACTACAAGTACGAGCTCGTCGCCGCGCACGTCCCCGGGATCTGGCGGACGGCCTCCCCCGAAGACGTCCTCGCGGCGCGGCTGCGGGCCGTCGACACGACGCTGCGGCGTCTCCTCGGCGACGAGCTCGTCGCCTCGCCGGAGATGGCGGAGGCCGCGGGCCTCGCGCTGCGCGCCGCCGAGGCCTGCACCCGCGGCGCCCGTCCGCTGTACGCAGCCCACGCCGACCTGCCCGTCCCCGAGGAGCCGCACCTCGCCTACTGGCACGCGGCGACGCTGCTGCGCGAGCACCGCGGCGACGGGCACCTGACCGCGCTGCTCGACGCCGGACTCGACGGTCTCGAAGCCCTGGTGAGCCACACCGCGACCGGCAAGGGCACCAGCCCCAAGTGGGTCTTCTCCACCCGCGGCTGGAACCAGGAGGAGTGGGACGCCGCCACCGAGCGGCTGCGCGCACGCGGAGTCCTCGACGGCGAGGGCGAGTTGACGGAGGACGGCGTGGCGCTGCGCCGGGACATCGAGGCGCGGACGGACCACCTGGACCGGGCCCCGTACGAGCACTTGGGCGCGGCGGGCGTCGAGCGTCTGACCGAACTCGGCACCCTGATCACCGGCACGGCGCTGCAGGCCGGCGCGTTCCCCGCGGATCTGCTCGGCAAGCGCTGAGCGCCGTTCAGGCATGGCTTGGCCGAGCTGAGGTACCCGGTCGTCTCCTGGCCGCCACCCCGGCCGTGTCGGGAGACGAAAGGGGAAACCTCATGTTCCGTGCCATCGCGGACGTCCTGCGCCAGATAGCCGGCGCCATCGCCACCGTCGTCACCCTGCCGTTCCGGGCCCTCGCCCGCCTGTTCGGCGGAGCTTCCAGCACCGCGGGGCGGGCCGGGCGCGGCGGCGGCCGCCGATCCGGGCGCATGGGCCGGGCCCGCCGGGTCTGATCCTCTCTGTCGGCGCCACCTGCCACAATTGCCCGGCAACCTGAGCGAGAAGGCGGTACCGGAACGTGGCAGCTTTGAAGACGTCCACCCCAGCGTCCATCGAGAGCAGGATCGCCGAGGAGCTCGGCGTACGGGAGCGGCAGGTGAAGGCCGCCGTCGACCTGCTCGACGGCGGCTCGACGGTGCCCTTCATCGCGCGCTACCGCAAGGAAGCGACCGAGATGCTCGACGACGCGCAGCTGCGCACGCTCGAGGAGCGCCTGCGCTACCTGCGCGAACTGGAGGACCGGCGCGCCGCCATCCTCGAATCCGTCCGCGAGCAGGGCAAGCTCACGGACGAGCTCGAGGCGCGGATCCGCGAGGCGGACACCAAGGCGCGGCTCGAGGACATCTATCTGCCCTTCAAGCCGAAGCGGCGCACGAAGGCGCAGATCGCCCGCGAGGCGGGGCTCGAGCCGCTGGCCGACGGGCTGCTCGCCGACCCGACCGTTGAACCGCACGCCGCCGCGGCCGCGTTCGTCGCCGCCGACAAGGGCGTCGCGGACTCGCAGGCCGCGCTGGATGGGGCCCGGGCGATCCTCGCCGAGCGGTTCTCGGAGGACGCCGACCTGATCGGTGAGCTGCGCGAGCGCATGTGGGTGCGCGGCCGCCTCGTGGCGAAGGTGCGGGAGGGCAAGGAGGAGGCGGGCGCCAAGTTCGCCGACTACTTCGACTTCGCCGAGCCCTTCACCGAGCTGCCCTCGCACCGCATCCTCGCCATGCTGCGCGGCGAGAAGGAGGACGTCCTCGACCTCGTCCTGGAGCCGGAGGAGGCCGACGCCACGCCGGGCACCCCTTCTTCGTACGAGGGGATCGTCGCGCACCGCTTCGGCATCGCCGACCGGGGGCGCCCGGCCGACAAGTGGCTCCAGGACACCGTGCGCTGGTCCTGGCGTACCCGGATCCTCGTGCACCTCGGCATCGACCTGCGGCTGCGCCTGCGGACGGCCGCCGAGGACGAGGCCGTCCGGGTCTTCGCGTCCAATCTGCGCGATCTGCTGCTCGCGGCGCCCGCGGGCACGCGCGCGACGCTGGGCCTCGACCCCGGTTTCCGTACGGGTGTGAAGGTGGCCGTCGTCGACGCCACCGGCAAGGTCGTCGCGACCGACACGATCCACCCGCACGTCCCGGCGAACAAGTGGGACCAGTCCCTGGCGACGCTCGCGCGGCTCGCCAAGGAGCACGACGTCGACCTGATCGCCATCGGGAACGGCACGGCGTCCCGCGAGACCGACAAGCTCGCCGGTGAACTCATCGCCAAGCACCCGGAGTTGAACCTCACGAAGGTGATGGTCTCCGAGGCGGGCGCCTCGGTGTACTCGGCTTCGGCCTTCGCCTCGCAGGAGCTGCCGGACCTCGACGTCTCGATCCGCGGCGCGGTGTCCATCGCGCGGCGCCTCCAGGACCCGCTCGCCGAGCTGGTGAAGATCGACCCCAAGTCGATCGGCGTCGGCCAGTACCAGCACGACCTGTCGGAAGTGAAGCTCTCGCGCTCGCTGGACGCGGTCGTCGAGGACTGTGTGAACGGCGTCGGCGTGGACGTGAACACGGCGTCCGCCCCGCTCCTCGCGCGTGTCTCGGGCATCGGCTCGGGCCTCGCGGAGAACATCGTGGCGCACCGCGACGCGAACGGCCCGTTCAAGAGCCGCAAGAGCCTCAAGGACGTGCCCAGGCTCGGCCCGAAGGCGTACGAGCAGTGCGCGGGCTTCCTCCGCATCCGCGGCGGCGACGACCCGCTGGACGCCTCCAGCGTGCACCCCGAGGCGTACCCCGTGGTGCGCAAGATGGTGAAGTCGGCGGGGGGTGAGGTCGCTTCGCTGATCGGCAACACGAGTGCGCTGCGCTCGCTGAAGCCGGAGCAGTTCGTGGACGACGTCTTCGGTCTGCCCACCGTCACCGACATCCTGAAGGAGCTGGAGAAGCCCGGGCGCGACCCGCGTCCCGCCTTCAAGACGGCGACCTTCAAGGACGGCGTGGAGAAGATCTCCGACCTGACCGCCGGGATGATCCTCGAAGGCGTCGTGACGAACGTCGCCGCGTTCGGTGCCTTCGTGGACGTGGGCGTCCATCAGGACGGTCTGGTGCACGTCTCCGCCATGTCGAAGACGTTCGTCAAGGACCCGCGGGACGTCGTGAAGCCCGGCGACATCGTCAAGGTGAAGGTCATGGACGTCGACGTCGCTCGTAAGCGGGTCTCGTTGACGCTGCGTCTCGACGACGAGGCGGCTGCTTCCGGCGCCTCGGACGAGACGCAGCCCAAGCGGGGCGGGCGGCCGCCCAGGCAGCGGCAGCAGGGCGGCCAGGGGCAGCGCTCCGGTCAGGGGCAGCGCGGTCAGCGGCAGCAGCAGCGGCAGGGGCCGCCGCCCGCCAACGACGCGATGGCCGAGGCGTTGCGGCGGGCCGGGCTCGTGGATCCCAAGCGGGGCTGACGCTCAGCAGCGGGGCTGACGTGCGGCGCCGGGCGTGAGGTGCGCGGAGGTCAGAGTGGCGGTTCCGTCACTTTGCCCTCCGCCACCGCCAGGCGGCGCGTCACCCGGACCGCGTCCAGCATCCTGCGGTCGTGCGTGACCAGGAGCAGCGTTCCCTCGTACGCCTCCAGGGCCGACTCCAGCTGCTCGATCGCCGGCAGATCCAGGTGGTTCGTCGGCTCGTCCAGGACGAGGAGGTTGACCCCTCGGCCCTGGAGCAGGGCGAGGGCCGCACGGGTCCGCTCGCCGGGAGAGAGCGTGGCCGCCGAGCGCAGCACGTGGTCCGCCTTCAGGCCGAACTTGGCGAGCAGCGTGCGCACTTCGGCCGGCTCGGTGTCCGGTACGGCCGCGCAGAACGCGTCCAGCAGGGACTCCTTGCCGTGGAACAGCGCGCGCGCCTGGTCCACCTCGCCGACGAGGACGCCCGAGCCGAGGGCCGCGTGGCCCGCATCCAGCGGGACGCGTCCCAGGAGGGCGGCGAGCAGCGTCGACTTGCCCGAGCCGTTCGCGCCGGTGATGGCCACACGGTCCGCCCAGTCGATCTGCAGCGTGACCGGGCCGAGCGTGAACGCGCCCCGGTGCACCTCCGCGTCGCGCAGGCTCGCGACGACCGCGCCGGAGCGGGGTGCCGCCGCGATCTCCATGTGGAGCTCCCACTCCTTGCGGGGTTCCTCGACGACGTCGAGGCGCTCGATCATGCGCTGCGTCTGGCGGGCCTTCGCCGCCTGCTTCTCACTGGTGTCGCTGCGGAAGTTCCGGCCGATCTTGTCGTTGTCGCCGCCCTTGGCGGCCTTGCGGCGGGCGTTCTTGACGCCCTTGTCGGCCCAGGAGCGCTGCATCTGGGCGCGGCTCTGGAGCGCCGCCTTCTTGTCGGCGTACTCCTCGTAGTCGCCGCGGGCGTGGCGGCGGGCCGTCTCCCGCTCCTCCAGATACGCGTCGTAGCCGCCGCCGTAGAGGTTGATCTGCTGCTGGGCCAGGTCGAGTTCGAGGACCTTGGTGACGGTGCGGGTGAGGAACTCGCGGTCGTGCGAGACCACGACGGTGCCGGCGCGCAGCCCTCGTACGAAGCTCTCCAGGCGCTCCAGGCCGGCCAGGTCGAGGTCGTTGGTCGGCTCGTCCAGGAGGAACACGTCGTAGCGGGAGAGGAGGAGCGAGGCGAGGCCCGCGCGGGCCGCCTGGCCTCCCGAGAGCGACGTCATCGGCTGGTCCAGGCCCACGGTGAGGCCGAGCGAGTCGGCGACTTCCTCGGCGCGCTCGTCGAGGTCCGCGCCGCCGAGCGCCAGCCAGCGCTCCAGGCTGGTGGCGTACGCGTCGTCCGCGCCCGGGGCGCCGTCGACGAGGGCCTGGGTCGCGTCGTCCATGACGCGCTGGGCCTCCGCCACGCCGGTGCGGCGGGCCAGGAAGGCGCGGATGCTCTCGCCGGGGCGGCGGTCGGGCTCCTGGGGGAGGTGTCCTACGGAGGCGGCGGGCGGCGAAAGCCTCAGCTCACCCCCTTCGGGGGCATCCACCCCCGCGAGCAGCCGCAGCAGGGTGGACTTCCCCGCTCCGTTGGCCCCGACGAGACCGATGACGTCGCCGGGGGCGACGACGAGATCCAGTCCGGAGAACAGGGTGCGGTCGCCGTGGCCGGCGGCGAGATCTTTGGCGACGAGGGTTGCGGTCATCAGGGGGTGATTGTAGGTGAGGGGTGGGTGGGGGGTGCATCGGGTTTTGGGCGGGGCGGGGCGGGTTCTGGCGGGGCGCCTTGGGCGGGGGCGCCTTTGCTTCGTCTGTGGGTGCGGGGCCGCGGGGGTATGTACGTACTCGCCATCACTGCGCGCCACGCCTCAAGAACAAAGACGCCACAGTGCGCTCAGTGCTCCGTGCGCACATACCCCCACGTCCCCTCCCGTCTCCATCGCGGCTGCGCCCCGGTGGGGGTTCACCACCCCTTCGGGCGCGGTTGCGCCTGTGGCCCGGTTGGGGTTCACCACCCCCTCGGGCACGTTTGCGCCTGCGGCCCGGCGGGGGTTCCTCGGGCGCACCTCGCCTTCGCTCTCCTGCACGGCAGCTGCGTCACGGGGCGACCCCCACCCGCCCGTCCCCACCCCCCGGGGCGTCGCGGGGAACACCGGCCCACCCGCCCCTACCCCCGGCGGGACGTCGCGGGGCAAACGGGTGGGTGGGTGGGAGGTATCCGCCGCGGAGCGGCGGGCTTGGGGGCCTACCCCAGCGGGGCGGGGCAGGCCGGGGTCACCAGGACGCTGGTGGAGGTTCGGGCTACCACGTAGGCGTTGCCCTTCGTGGACTTGGGGGCGAGGGGAACCTCGTGGTGGCCCGGCTCCAGGACCTCGTCGAAGACTTCGTGGACATGCGTGCGGGAGAGCCGGTCCACGCGGTACGTCGTGAGTCGGACCCGGCACGTGGAGGTGACGTCCAGCTGTGCCGAGGCCGGATCCGCCGCGAGACGGGTGAGGCGGCGCTGTTCCCGCGGGCTGCGGTCCAGCGCGTACTCGATCTGGGCGACGAGGAGCGGGATGATGGGCGCGAGGCCGTCGACGTAGGCGACGTCGACACCGGCCGCGTCGAAGGCCGACCGTACGGCCCGGCGCGTGGCGTCGGGGATCGTGGGTCCGAAGGCGACCGCCCCGTACGTGCGGAGCTCGTCCTCCGGGACTCCCTCCGCGTCCGCCGCGATCTCCGCGCCGATGCCGATCGTGCGGAGCGCCGCCGCCAGCTTGGCGAGCACCGCCACGCGGGCGCCGATCAGCAGGACGCGGCGGCGGGTCTGCCGCTCGCTCTCGGAGAGCAACTGGTGCAGCGCGGCACGGTATTCGGCGCCCCGGAAGCGGAAGGGCCCTATGCCGTGGTAGCCGTTGAGCTCCAGATCGGCGGGTTCGGCCGTCTGCCAGGCGAAGTCGCGCCAGACGAAGTCGTCACTGCCGTCGCCGCTCCGCTCGATCACCGCCGTGACGGCGCCGCACTCGAGACCCTCGCACTCGGGGCAGCCGTATATGACGTACCGCCCGTCGCCCAGCGGCGCCTCGGCCTCCAGGAGCAGCCTGCGGACGTGCGCGGTGAAGATCGCCGGGGGGATGTCGGCGGCCAGCGGCGACACCGCGTCGAGGTCGGAGAGCTGGAAGAGGAGGGGGCGCCCGTTCACGATGAAGTCGACGAAGTCGCGGTGTACTTGGTAGTCACCGTTGGCGAGAACTCCACCGGCGCGCATGGCCGGTGCCAGACCGAAGGTCGCGTACTCGGCAGACATGCTGTGAGTATCCCCACCTGACGTGCGATGTGAGCACGGCATCACGGATTCCGCTGCGGGGCGTGCCCGGCGGAGCGGAATGAGTGGGCCCAGGAGGCGGCGCGGACGGTGGGCCCCGCCTCCTGGGGCGGCCGGGTCAGCGGGGGTCGGCCGGGTCGTTGTCCTGTTCCGGTCCGTCACCGTCGCCGGTGTCGTCGCGGGCGGGGCCGATCCGGAGCTCGAAGTCACCGTCGTGGTGCTCGTGGCCTGCGATGACGGCCTTTTCGAGGACCTCGGTGCCGTGCTCGCCGCGGACGATCAGCGGGTCGTGGCGCAGGTCCCGCATGAGGGACACGCACATGCCGATCATGACGAGGGTGAACGGTGCGGCGACCAGGATCGTGAGGTTCCGCAGGCCCGTGAGCGCGTCGTCCGAGCCGTCGCCGATCAGCAGCATGATCGCCGCGACGGCGCCGGTCACGAGGCCCCAGAAGACCACGACGAACCGGCCGGGTTCGAGGGCACCCTTCTGGGAGAGCGTGCCCATCACGATGGACGCGGCGTCGGCACCGGAGACGAAGAAGATGCCGACGAGGATCATCACGAGCAGGCTGGTCACGGTGGCGATCGGGTACTCGTGGAGGAGGCCGAAGAGCTGGGCCTCCTGGGACATGTCGCCCTTGAGCCCGCCGCGGTCGGAGACGGTCATGGCGCTGCCGCCGAACACCGCGAACCAGATGAGGCTGACGGTGCTGGGCACCAGGATGACGCCGCCGACGAACTGACGGACCGTACGGCCGCGGCTGATGCGGGCGATGAACATGCCGACGAAGGGCGTCCAGGAGATCCACCAGGCCCAGTAGAAGACCGTCCAGCTGCTCAGCCAGTCCGCGACGCCCTTGCCGCTGGACGCCTCGGTGCGGCCGATCAGCTGCGGCAGGTCGTTGAGGTAGGCGCCGATCGACGTCGGCACCATGTCGAGGATGATGACCGTCGGGCCCGCGATGAAGACGAAGACGACGAGCAGCCCGGCGAGCACCATGTTGATGTTGGAGAGCCACTGCACGCCCTTCTCCACACCGGAGACGGCGGACGCCACGAACGCCACGGACAGCACGGCGATGATCACGACGAGCAGGCCGGTGCCCGCGGTCTTCATCCAGTCGAGCTCCTCGATGCCGCTGCCGATCTGCAGGGCGCCGAGGCCCAGCGAGGCGGCCGAGCCGAAGAGCGTGGCGAAGATGGCGAGGATGTCGATGACCCGTCCCCAGGCGCCGCGTGCGTGCTTCTTGCCGATGAGCGGCTCGAAGACGGCGCTGATGGTCTGCCGGCGGTTGCGGCGGAAGGTGCTGTACGCGATGGCGAGGCCCACGACCGCGTAGATCGCCCACGGGTGGAGCGTCCAGTGGAAGAGGGTGGTGGCCATCGCGGTCTCCATGGCCGCGGGCGCGTCCGCCGGGTCGGTGCCCGGCGGTGGCGTGGTGAAGTGGGCCAGGGGTTCGCTCACCCCATAGAACATCAGGCCGATGCCCATGCCGGCACTGAACATCATGGCGACCCAGGAGACGGTGCGGAACTCCGGGTCCTCGCCCTCCCGGCCGAGCGTGATCTTCCCGTACCGGCTGACCGCCAGCCAGAGCGCGAAGACGACGAACCCGGTGGCGGTCAGCATGAAGAACCAACCGCCGTTGTGCATCAGACCGTTGAGCATGTCCGTGGAGACATTCTCGAGCGAGTCCGTCGACACCGCGCCCCAGATCACGAACGCGAGGGTGAGCACGGCGGTCACGCCGAAGACCACCCGGTCCGTCTGTGGGGACCGACCGCCGGGGGCGGGCGCCATGATGTCCGGCGACCCTCCCCCGTCGTCCGCTTTATGTTGATCCTGCGTCACAAGTGACACCTTTCAAGGGGTCGATTGGGTCGAGACTTTGTTCTCCGCTACCCCCTACCACATGTGACGCACCTCTCACCTGCTCAACAGACCATGTCGGGCCGACCTGTGACCATGTGATACGGCGCACGCTCGTCGAGCAGCAGCGGCACGAGAGCCCGTGCCGACTGCCGCAGCGGGACGTACGCGCCGGACTTGAGGCGCTTCACGGTGACCCCGTGCAGGGCCAGTTCGTCCTTGATGTCGCCGTACTGGGCGGCGGTCAGGCGGTAGCCGCAGGGCGGGTTCTGGATGGTCTCCGACGGCTCGGCGGGGTCGTTGTCGGCGCCGCCGACGTAGACCGGGCCGCGGTCGCGGTAGCCCTCGGCGCGGGCCGCGCCGGTGGCCGCCTCCAGCTGTCGGCGGCGTTCGTCCGTGTAGTCGAACAGCCCGCCGAGCGCCGACAGCTGGGACGTCACGCGGCGCCGGTTGTTCAGCGCCTCGTCCTTCTTCTCGGCGTCCGTCAAGGGGTCGACGCGGCTCTCGATCAGGAGGCCCGCGGCGTGCTTGATGCCGGACATGTTGCGCAAGATGCGCTCCTGGCCGTCGCCCGCGACCTGCTTGATGGGCTCGCCGGTGACGGGGTCGGTCCAGATTCCGTACGTGCCGGTGGTGTGGCCGTCGCGCTCGGCGGCCGGTCGCACGTACGCCTTGGACAGGGTCTGCGCCTCGCCGTGCACGGCCTCGTCGGTGTTGAGGTTGCGCGGCCAGAGGTCGAACAGGTCCTTGTCGTAGAACTTGGGGGTGGCGCCGTACTCGTGCAGGTCGTAGATGACGTCCGGCTTGCGGTCGCGGATCACGGCGGCCAGGGCGCGGGCCTCCGCGGTCTTCAGGGAGAGGTGGTCGCGGTTGATGTCGACGCCGTCGGAGTTGCCGCGGGTGTCGGCGGCGCGGCCGTCCGGGTTGGCGGTGGGCACGACGAGGAGCGTGGTGCGGGAGAGGAAGCGCTTGGTCTTCTTGTCCTTCGCGTAGGCGAGGTCGCGGATCGTGGACAGGCATGCCTCGCGGCCCGAGGGCTCGTCGCCGTGCTGGCTGCAGATCAGCAACACGGTGTTCTTCGTCGGGCGTTCGCCGATGCGGACCAGCTGGACGGGGCGGTCCTGCTTGGTGGTGCCTATGCGGGCGACCGAGACTCTCTTCGCGGCTTTGTCCACCGTGGCGAGGAGGTCCTGTTCCTCGGGCTGACTGGTCCAGCGCGCGCCGTTCGTCTCCTCGAATCCGGTACGGGGCGGGGTCGGCGTCGCCTGTGCGGGCGCCGTCAGGAGCGGTGCGGCGAGCGCGGCGGCGGCGCAGGCGAGCGCCAGGGTGCGGATGCGGGGTGTCATGAAGTGGTGCCTCCGGGGATGGGGTTGAGCGGACGCGGCGGGGCCACGCCGTCGAGGCGGGACTCGCGGGGAGCGACGGACTCGGTGGTCGTGAACGCCTTCGCGCCGCCGGCCAGCGGCACCTTCGCGTAGGTGCGGGCCAGGTCGAGGGTGAGCGTCGGTGTGTCCGCGGGCGGCTCGATCAGGTTCCTGTCGGTGCCCGCGACGATCAGTGCGAGCCGGTGGCCCTTGGGTACGACGTGGTCGGTCGCGGCGAGGTCGAGGGTGATGGTGTGCGGTTTGCCCGGGGTGAGCGGGCGGCCGTGCCGGGCGTCGGCCCAGTTGCCGAGGTCGGCCCAGCCGCGGCTGAAGATGGTGTAGTCGACGGCGGCGGTCTTGGCGCGCGTCTCCTTGAAGCAGGAGCTGTCACCCGTGGTGCTCGCGCCCCAGCAGGTGCGTTCGGGGAGGGTGGTGATGCCCTCGCCCGCGGCGGCGTAGTCGCGGATGGTGTCGGGTCCGAGGTCGACGAGGACCGCGGAGAGATGGGCGGTGCGGGTCGTCGGGGTCGCGGTGACGGTCACCGTCGATGAACCGGACAGGCGCAGGTCGCGGGCGAGCGGCTTGCTGACGAAGCCCGCCTTGCTCGGAGTCGATGTGTCGATTCGCTCGGCCCAGTCGGTCTCGTCGAGACCCGGGTCGTCGGTGAAGGTCTCGGTGCCCTTGCCCGGGCGGGTGCCGAGGGTGCCCACGCCGGGTGCGGCGCCCTTGGCGGGGCGCAGCTTGACGGCGTGCGTGCCGCGCGGGGGCCAGACGCGGTCGGTGCTCCAGCGGTCCGGGGCGCGCTCGATGTCGGCCATCGGTTCGCGGTCGATGCCGTTGTCGTATCCGAGGAGTTCGTGGTCGAACCAGCGGTGCAGCGTGCGCACCCACTCGGCGCGGCGGAAGTCGAAGGGGTCGACGTGGCCGGCCTGGCTGAGCCAGATCTTGCGGTCGACGCCGTGCTCGGCGAGGGCGTCCCACCACTGGCCGAAGTGCTTGGTGCGGACGTTGAGATCCTGCATGCCGTGGACGACGAAGACGCTGGCGCGCACCTTGTCGGCGTCCGGTACGTGGTTGCGCTCGCTCCACAGCCGGGTCCAGTCGCCGGTGCGGGGCGCACCGTCGATCAGCCGCTGCTGCACGGCGCCGCAGCGGGCGCGGGCCTCGGGGCTCTCCACGTAGTTCGACAGCCACTCGGGGCCGCCGTCGTAGAGCGGGGCGCCCTTGGCGAAGTAGTAGTCGTACCAGGAGGAGATGGCGCCGATGGGCACGATGGTCTTGAGCCCCGGCACTCCCGTGGCGGCGACGCCCTGCGCGACGGTTCCGTCGTAGCTCTTGCCGACCATGCCGGTGGCGCCGTTGCTCCACGACGCCGTCGCGCGTTCCCCGCCGGTGCGGCTGGTGTAGCCGCGGGCGCGGCCGTTCAGCCAGTCGACGACGGCCTTGGCGGACCGGACGTCGGAGCGTCCGCCGACGTCGACGCAGCCGTCGGAGCGGTTCGTGCCTGCGAGGTCGACGGCGACGTAGCCGTAGCCGCGGGGCACGAAGTAGTTGTCGTAGTAGAGCGGGAAGCGGACGGGGTCGCCGTTCTCGTCGTACGTCTTCTTCTGGCTCTCGTTGCCGCGTCCGCAGCAGGCGTAGTACGGGCTCGCGTCCATGATCACGGGTATCCGGCGGCCAGTGCGGTCGAGTTCACGGGGTCTGACTATGTCGACGGCGACGCGGTCGGTCCTGCCGTCCGCGTCGCCGTCGATCCTGGTGTCGACCCATACGGATTCGCGTATCGCGTCCTCGTACGAGTACACGGGTCTGCTCTCGCCCGGCTTGCGCGGGGCCGGGGCGGCCCCCTGCGCCGCGCCCGGGGACATGAGGGTGGCCATCAGGGCGGCCAGGGCCGCCGTAAGCAGCGTTCTCCACAGGAGTCGGGTGCGTCGCGCACGTATCGGCATGGCGCGGAAGGTACACCGGTGAACCCCCGTGCGACAGAGGGCCGCACGCGGTCGCGACAGGTGCATGGGACAACCAGGCACATGTCGGCCGAATGGCGATCGTGTGACGTCCGAGGCCATGGACATGACGTGTGCGGGCGGGGCTGAATAGGCTCCAGGACCAAGACGAACAGATGTTGTGCCCCTACGACTTGGAGCTCTTGTGCACCGCAGACTCATCGCCCCGGGCGCGCTCGCGGCCTCTCTCCTGCTGGCGATCCCGGCATCGGCGGCGGACTTCTCCCCCGGGGCGCCGGGCATCGGCGACCCCTACTACCCGGCGAGCGGCAACGGCGGATACGACGTCTCGCACTACGACCTGCGGCTGAAGTACCAGCCCAGGACGGACCTTCTCGAAGGCACGGCGACACTCAACGCCCGCACCACGCAGGACCTCTCGCGCTTCAACCTCGACTTCGGGCTCAAGGTCTCCGAGGTGCGGGTCAACGGCAAGAAGGCGAAGTTCAAGAAGACCGGCGACCAGGAGCTGGAGATCACCCCGCAGGCCGGGCTGCCGAAGGACACGGCCATCACGGTCGTCGTGCGGTACGCGGGCAAGCCGTCCGAGCTGAAGATCAACGGTTACACGGCCTGGCACCGGACGCCGGACGGCGGCGTCGCGGCGCAGGAGCCGGAGGCCGCCGTGTGGTGGTTCCCCTCCAACGACCACCCGCTGGACAAGGCGACGTACGACGTCTCCGTCTCCGTGCCCGACGGCACCCAGGCGATCTCCAACGGCGTGCTCCAGGCGCAGAGTTCCCGCCTCGGCTGGACCCGCTACAGCTGGCGGTCGAACAAGCCGCAGGCCAGTTACCTCGCGACGCTCGCGGTCGGCAAGTTCGACATCACGACCGACAAGACGGAGAGCGGCCTGCCCGTCCTGAACGCGTACAGCAAGGATCTGGGTGACAACGCCGGTGCGGCACGGGCCAGCATCGAGCGGACCACCGAGATCACCGAGTGGCTGGAGACGGTCTTCGGGAAGTACCCCTTCAACGCGCTCGGCGGCTACGTGCCGAACGTGAAGAGCAGCTACGCCCTGGAGACGCAGACCAGGCCCTTCTACAGCCCCGCCGCGTTCGCGAACGGCTCCAACGCGTCGATCGTCGTCCACGAGATCGCCCACCAGTGGTACGGCGACAGCGTCTCCGTGCACCACTGGAAGGACATCTGGGTCAACGAGGGCTTCGCCCGCTACAGCCAGTGGCTGTGGTCGGAGAAGGAGGGCGAGGGCACCGCGCAGGAGCTTGCGGACTACGTGTACTCCCTGCGCCCCGCGGACGACCCGTTCTGGAAGGTCAAGCCGGGTGACCCCGGCCCCGACAACCAGTTCCACGGCGCGGTCTACGACCGGGGCGCGCTCGCGCTGCAGGCGCTGCGCAACGAGGTCGGCGACGAGGCGTTCTTCAAGATCCTGAAGGGGTGGCCGAAGAAGCACGCGTACGGCAACGCCAAGGTCGGCGACTTCGTGAAGTACGCCGAGAAGATCTCGGGCAAGCCGCTCGCGGAGCTGTTCGACACGTGGCTCTACCAGCCGTCGCGCCCGGCGGCTCCCGCCGCGCGGGACGCCGGGATCGCCCGGTCGTCGGCCGCCCCGGCGAAGCCGAAGTCGTGGAAGCAGATCGCCGCGACGAACGGGGTGCACGACCACGGCCACTCCGACAAGCACGGTCACTGAGGACCGGGTGCGCCGCGCCGTCGGGGTCTACCGCCCGGCGGCGCGGTGCCGTGCCCTCGCCTTGCGGGCCGCGGGCAGATAGCGCAGGCGCTCCGGCAGGAGGGGCACCACGGTGCGGACCACCCGGCCGAAGCGGCGCAGCCTGCGCTCCTGCGCGGCGGTCCAGGGCAGGCCTATCGCCTCGCGGGCGTCCGGCGGCATCAGGCCGATCGTGACGAAGCGGCGGAAGCGGGCCAGCGGGGGCAGCAGTACGGGCCACAGGGCGCGCAGCAGCAGGCGTACGGGGAGCGGGCCGCGGTCCGGTGGCGGGACGGGCTGGTCGGTGGCGGTCAGTTCGGCGGCCACCCGCGTGAGTTCGAGCTCGTCGGCGAGGACCTTGCGGTAGTACGGCCAGAACTCCTCCAGCGTCTGCGGCATGTCCCGGTCGTGGAGGCCGAGGACGCGCCCGACCCTGAGCCACTCCGCGTACAGCTGCCGTTCCTGTGCCTCGGTGAAGGGTCGGCCGAGGTACCTCTGCGCGTGCTGGTAGACGGGGAAGCCGGTGGCGTGGACCCATGCGTAGTTCGCGGGGGTCAGTGCGTGGTAGCGGCGGCCGCGCGTGTCCGTGCCCTGGATGGTGCGGTGCAGTGCGCGCAGCCTGCGGCCCTCCGCGGCGGCCTCTTCCCCGCCGTACACCCACAGCAGGACCGAGCGCACCGAGCGCTCGCCCCTCCCCCACGGGTCGGTCCGGAAGACGGAGTGCTCGTCGACGCCCGCGCCGACCGCCGGGTGCGCGACCTGCATGGTGAGCGCGGGCGGCAGCATCAGGAACATGCGGATGTCGCCCGCGATGCTCCAGAGGATGCCACCGGGCGGGGGCGGTTCCGGGTCGCGGTCGTCGGCGTGGTGGTTCATGTGACGTGCTCCTCGGCCGTGCCCGGTACGTGCGTGTTCCAGTATGCGACCGCGGGCGGACGGGCCGTCAGCGCGCCAGGGCGTACGCGTCCAGGATGACGTCGAGGACCGCGTCGGGTTCGCGGACCGTCGGGAAGTGGTCGCTGTGTTCGAGGCGGACGAGGCGGCAGCCGGGGATGCGCTGCGCCATCGTCTCGTTCACGCGGACCACCTCGGGCTGGTCGAGTTCCCCAAGGGCCAGGACGCACGGAACGTCGAGCTCGCCGAGCCGGTCGTAGACGGGCGGGTCGGGGACGTTGTGGGGGTGGTTGGCGAACCAGGCCGGGATCACCGCCCTGATGTGGGCCTCCACCTCCGGGTCCGCTCCCCCGGCGCCCGCGGCGCCCGACGTGCGCCTGAGCAGGGCCACGATGCCGTCGATGTCGCGCGCCTCGGCGAGCCGGCCCATCTCGGCCATGAACTCCGCCGGGACCAGGTCGGCGGCACCGGTGACACCCGGGACGACCAGGGCGAGGCTCGCCACCCGCCCCGGGTCGCGGAGCGCGAGGCTGAGGGCCGTCGCGCCGCCCATGCTGGAGGCGGCCAGGACCGCGCGGGCCACCCCGTAGTGGTCGAGGACGGCGATCAGGTCCTCCACCAGGGAGTACGAGGAGGTCGGGGCCGGCGACCTGCCGTACCCCCGCGCGTCGTAACGGATCACCCGGTGCCGCTCCGTGAGGCTCGGCAGGATGCCGTCCCAGATGCGGGAGTCGCCGACTCCGGGGTGCAACAGGACCAGGGGAAGGCTGCCGCCTTCCGTGCCGCTCGGTTCACCCGAGTCGTGCGACCACAGTTCGCCGTCCTTGACCGAGACCATGACGTCCATGTCCCGAGTCTCCGGCTGCGGGGGCCGGGCCACCAGTGGGGGCGGCGGACGAGGGCGTGAATGCGTACGCCTAGCGACCGGAACCCGTCGGATCGGGCCCCGGCTCGGACCACGCGTCGGCGCGTGGGGCGGTCCGCGGGGCCTCCGCGATGCGGCCCGCCACTTCGGACGCCCACTCGGAGATCTGGCGGCGCAGCTCCGCCTCCGCCTCGGCACGCTCGGCCTCCTCGCGGGCCTGGCCGGTGGCGAGGGGTCCTGCGTCCTCCCACGGCCCGTCCGCGCGCGCCTCGGAGAGCAGCATTCCGCGCGGCTCCCGCCGGCTGCCGTCCACCGGCGGCGCTGCAAGTACGGGGACCCGGCCGGCGCCGGACAGGAGACGTACGGCGAGGAGGCAAAGGGCACAGAGCAGGGCGATGGGGCCGAGCTGCGTGGGGCCGAGCCACGTGGGGACGAGCTGCACGGGGATGAACTGCATGTCGGGGCTCTACCCGCTCATCCGTGCGCAACAACGCACACATGCGGGCCAGTTGCCCGGTGCGACCGATGCCGCACCGGGCCGAGCCGTCCTCCGCGCAGCGGCGCGCTGTCAGCTGTCCTTCGGCACCGTGAGGCTCTGCGCCTCGCGCTCCACCCGGCGCCGCACGCCGAACCAGCCGACGACCAGGGCCGCGCCCACGACCGGGATGAGGAACAACGTCTTGCGGCCGACCTCGGCGTCCTTCCACATCAGGCAGAGGACGGCGAGCAGGAACGCGATCGTCACGTACTCGGTGATGCCGCTGAAGGGGAGCTGGAACTTCGGCCGGGTGATCTCGCCGCGCTTCGCGCTGCGCACGAAGGCGAGGTGGCAGACCATGATCGTGATCCAGGTGCCGATGATGCCGAGCGAGGCCACGTTCAGGACGATCTCGAAGGCCTTGCCCGGAACCACCTTGTTGAGGCCGACGCCGACGACACCGAGGGAGGCGGTGAGCAGGATGCCGCCGTAGGGCACCTGGTTCCGGTTCATCTTGGCCGTGAACCTCGGGGCGGACCCCGCCATGGCCATCGATCGCAGGATGCGGCCCGTGGAGTAGAGGCCGGAGTTCAGCGAGGACATGGCGGCGGTGAGGACCACGAAGTTCATCACGTCGCCGGCGGCCGGTACGCCGATCTTGGACAGGACCGTCACGAACGGGCTCTGGTCGGCCGAGTACACCGTGCCCGGCAGGAGCAGCGCGAGCAGGACGACGGAGCCGACGTAGAAGAGGCCGACGCGCCACATGATCGAGTTCACCGCGCGCGGGACGATCTTCTGCGGCTCGGCGGTCTCGCCCGCCGCGACGCCGACCAGCTCCAGCGAGGCGTACGCGAAGACGACGCCCTGCATCACGATCACGACCGGCATCAGACCGTTCGGCATGAGGCCGCCGTGGTCGGTGATCATGTTGAGGCCGGGCGTCTCGCCGCCCACCTTGTGCTGGCTGGCCAGCAGGAAGATACCGATGATCATGAAGGCGCTCAGTGCGGCCACCTTGATGATCGAGAACCAGAACTCCATCTCGCCGAAGTACTTCACCGAGACCAGGTTCACCGACAGCACGACCGCGAGGGCGATCAGCGCGAGCACCCACTGGGGTATGTCGGTGAAGAAGCTCCAGTAGTGCGTGTACAGCGCGATCGCCGTGATGTCGGCGATGCAGGTGGTCGACCAGTTGAGGAAGTACATCCAACCGGCGAAGAACGCGCCCTTCTCGCCCAGGAACTCACGCGCGTACGAGACGAACGAACCGGACGAGGGCCGGTACAGGACCATCTCGCCGAGCGCCCTGACGACGAAGAACGCGAAAATGCCGCACACGAGGTACGCGAGGGCGAGCGCGGGGCCCGCCGAGTGGAGGCGGCCGCCCGCCCCCAGGAAGAGGCCGGTGCCGATCGCGCCACCGATCGCGATCATGTTGACGTGACGGGCCTTGAGGTCCTTGCTGTAACCGGCGTCGCCCGCGTCCGCGGGGGCCTGGCGCGCATCGGTGCGGGATGCGTCCAGGACGGCCGAATCTACGGCTTCCTTGCTCACGTGGGGGATCTACTCTCTGGTGCCCGGAAGAGCTCCGGGGTCCGGATGTGCTCCGGCCCGCGACACCCCTGACGCGCGCGGACCGACGGGACACCTTCCCCCACACATCGCCCCCCACGCGGTGGCACACGTCACATAGCGGGACTTCTCACATGCTGGTCAGGGGGTGTACAGAGCATCGATGACCTGCATGTACTTGTCACGGATGACCCGGCGGCGCAGCTTCAGGGACGGCGTCAGCTCGCCGGTCTCCGGGCCCCACTCCTCGGCGAGCAGCCGATAGCGCTTGATCTGCTCGGTGCGGTTCAGGCGCGCGTTGGCGGCCTCCACCGCGCGGGCCACTTCCGCGAGGACCGCCTCGTGGGTGACCAGCGTGGCGAGCTCCCCCTCGATGCCGCGCGCGGCGGCCCAGGCGGGCGCCATCTCCGGGTCGAGGACGAGCAGCGCCACCAGATACGAGCGGCCGTCCCCGTGGACGAGGGCCTGCCCGATCAGCGGGTGCTCCTTGAGCGCGCTCTCGACGAGGGCGGGCGCGACGTTCTTGCCCGTCGAGGTCACGATCATTTCCTTCTTGCGGTCGGTGAGCCAGAGGTAGCCGTCCGTGTCGAGCCGCCCGATGTCGCCGGTGGCGAACCAGCCGTCGGCGTCCCGCGCGTCGTCGACGCCGCCGTCCGGCCGCAGGTATCCGTCGAAGACCGTCGCGCCGCGCACCAGGATCTCGCCGTCGTCGGCGACGCGTACCTCCAGGCCTTCGAGGGGGCGGCCCACCGAGCCGATCCTGAACCCGTCGGGACCGTTCGTCGTGACGACGCCGGAGGTCTCGGTGAGCCCCCACGCGTCCATGATCACGAGGCCGAAGCCGGCCCAGAACCTGGCCACGTCCACCGGCATCGGCGCCGACGCGCTCGCCGTCCACACGAGGCGGTCGAAGCCGGCCAGGGCGAGCAGCGGGTCGAGCACCTTCTCCTTGGCCTCCGCATACGCCGCCGCCAGCTCGGCGGGCGGCTCCTCCCCGCGCTCCCGGCAGGCGACGTGCGCGCGTGCCGTCTCGTTCGCCGCCTCGATGGCGCGGCGCCGCTCCTCCGGCAGCCCGGCGAGCGCGGCCCGCACGGAGGCGGCGAGCTTCTCCCACACGCGCGGGACGCCGAAGAACTGGGAGGGACGCAGCTCGCGCGCGGTGGCGGCCACGTGCGCGGGGTCGGCGCACAGATAGACGTGGGCGGCGCGGAGCACCGGCAGGTAGATGCCGAGCAGACGCTCCGCGATGTGCGCGAAGGGCAGGTAGCAGATGTGCCCGACGTGTGCGGGGAGCTCGACGACGCCGTCCAGGGCGATGCCGTTGAGGATCACGTTGCGGTGGGTGAGGCGGACGCCTTTGGGGTCGCCGGTGGTGCCCGAGGTGTAGACGACGGTGAGCGGGTCGGTCGGGCGGTTCTCACGCCAGGCCTTCTCGAAGGCGTCGGGGTTGAAGAGGCGGCTGCCGGTGGCGTGCAGGGAGCCGTACGTGCGGTGTTCGCCCGCATCGGCCGCCTCCACGACGACGAGGCGCTCCAGCGGTGCCGTGGCGTCCGACAGGAGGGGTTCCCAGCGCGGCAGTTCGCGGGCGCCCTCGACGATCGCGAAGCGGGCCCGGCTGTGCCGGACGATGTGCGCGACCTGCTCGGGGGCCGACGTGCCGTACACGGTGACGGGCACGGCACCGAGGTGCACCAGGGCGAGGTCGCTCAGCCAGTGCTCGGGGCGGTTGCCCATCATCATCAGGACGTGCTCGCCGCGCTCGACGCCGAGCGCGGCGTAACCGGCGGCGAGGACGGCCACCTTGCGCCGCGCCTCGCGCCAGGTGAGCGTCGACCACTCCTCCCCCGCACGCCACGAGAGCGCGGGCAGGTCGCCGTGGTCCTCGGCGTTGCGGAGCAGCAGGGCGGGGAGCGTGATGTCGGCAGGATCTCCGGGGAGTCGCAGGATCGTGGTCATGACCGCCTCCTGGTGCCATCGATTGGGCCGGAGGGTTTCACAACACTGGTGTGCCAGCAATACTGTTGCACCGGATTGACGCACGAAGCGGGGAGACGTCCCCCGAGCCGACCGGGGAGGGATGGCGCCGCCATGACGACCGACACCGAGGGTGTCGCGACCGGGGCCGAGGAGCCGACGCTCACGGTCGACGAACTCGCCGCGCGCGCGGGCGTCACGGTCCGCACGATCCGCTTCTACAGCACCAAGGGGCTGCTCCCGCCCCCGGTCATCGGGCCGCGCCGCGTCGGCCACTACGGCCAGGAGCACCTGTCCCGGCTCGCGCTCATCGAGGAGCTCCAGCACCAGGGCATGACGCTCGCCGCGATCGAGCGGTATCTGGAGCAGCTGCCCGCGGACCTGAGCGCGCACGACCTGGCCATCCACCGTGCCGTGGTGGCCTCGTGGGCGCCCGACTCGGCGGAGGACGCCCCGCACGCCGAGCTGGAGCGCAGGGCGGGCCGCGCGCTCGACGACGAGGACCTGGACCGGCTCGCGGCGATGGGCGTGATCGCCCGCACCCCGGTGCCGGGCACGTACCGCGTGGACCTCGGCCTGCTGCGCCTCGGGGTGCAGCTCCTGGACGTGCCGATTGCGCACGAGACGATCCTGGCGGCGCGCACGGTCCTGATGGAACACACCCGCGAGGCCGCGCACGAGCTGTCCCGGCTCTTCCGTGACGAGGTCTGGGGGCCCTACCGCGAGCGTGAGTCGGACCCCGAGCACGTGGCGGCGATGCGGTCGCTCTCGGCCCATATGCAGCCGATGGTGGTGCAGGCGCTGGTGACCGCGTTCCAGCGGTCCCTCAAGGAGGAGCTGCGGGAGTGGCTCAAGGAGGGCTGAGCCACTCCCGCGGACGGTGACGGGCGACGGACGACAGGTCAGTCGTCGCTGAACGTCTCGCCGTTCTCCGCCTTCTCGATGAGCAGCGCGGGCGGCGTGAACCGCTCTCCGTAGCGCTCGGTGAGCTCACGCGCGCGTGCCACGAATCCGGGCAGACCGCCTTCGTAGCCGTTGATGTACTGCAGGACGCCGCCCGTCCAGCCCGGGAAGCCGATGCCGAGGATGGAGCCGATGTTGGCATCGGCGACCGACGTCAGGACGCCCTCCTCCAGGAGGCGTACGGTGTCGAGCGCTTCGGAGAAGAGCATGCGCTCCTGCATGTCCTTGAACGGGATCTCGTGCCCCGGCTTGGTGAAGTGCTCGCGCAGGCCCGGCCAGAGCTTGGCGCGCTTGCCGTCCACGTAGTCGTAGAAGCCCGCTCCCCCGCTCCTGCCGGGGCGCTCGAACTCGTCGACCATGCGGTCGATCACGGTGTCCGAGGGGTGGCCCGCCCAGGTGCCGCCCGCCTCCTCGACGGCCTTCTTCGTCTCGTTGCGGATCTTGCGGGGCAGGGTGAGGGTCAGCTCGTCCATCAGGGACAGGACCTTCGCCGGGTAGCCCGCCTGGGCCGCCGCCTGCTCGACGGACGCGGGCTCGATGCCCTCGCCGACCATCGCGACGCCTTCGTTGATGAAGTGCCCGATGACGCGCGAGGTGAAGAAGCCGCGCGAGTCATTGACGACGATCGGCGTCTTGTTGATCTGGCGCACCAGGTCGAAGGCGCGGGCGAGCGCCTCGTCGCCGGTCCGCTCGCCCTTGATGATCTCGACGAGCGGCATCTTGTCGACGGGCGAGAAGAAGTGGAGCCCGATGAAGTCGACGGGCCGCGAGACGCCCTCCGCGAGCGTGGTGATGGGCAGCGTGGAGGTGTTGGAGCAGAGCAGCGCGTCCGGTTCGACGATGTCCTGGATCTCCTGGAACACCTTGTGCTTGAGCGAGGTGTCCTCGAAGACCGCCTCGATCACGGCGTCACAGCCCGCGAGGGCCTGCGGGTCCGCGGTCGGCGTGATGCGGGCGAGCAGCGCGTCCGCCTTCTCCTGGGTCGTACGGCCCCGCTGGACGGCCTTGGCGCAGAGCTTCTCGGAGTACCCCTTGCCCTTGGCTGCGGCTTCGGCGGAGACGTCCTTGAGGACGACCTCGATGCCCGCGCGGGCGCAGGAGTACGCGATGCCGGCGCCCATCATGCCCGCGCCGAGCACGGCGACCTTGCGGACCTGGCGCGGCTCGATGTCCTTGGGACGGTTGGCGCCGGAGTTGACGGCCTGGAGGTCGAAGAAGAACGCCTGGATCATGTTCTTGGCGACCTGGCCCGTGACCAGCTCGGTGAAGTACCGGGCCTCGATGGTCAGCGCGGTCTCGAAGTCGACCTGGGAGCCCTCGACGGCCGCCGCGAGGATGTTCCGCGGGGCCGGGTAATTGGCCCCCGCGGTCTGCTTCTTGAGGTTGGCGGGGAAGGCAGGGAGGTTCGCCGCGAACTTGGGGTTCGCCGGGGTGCCGCCCGGGATGCGGTAGCCGGGCCTGTCCCAGGGCTGCTGCGACTCGGGGTTGGCGTCGATGAAGGCGCGGGCCTTCTCGATCATCTCCTCCGGAGTGGCGGCCACTTCGTGGACGAGGCCGTTCTCCAGGGCGCGCTTCGGGTTGTACTGCGTGCCCTGGAGGAGCACTTTGAGGAGTGCGTCCGTGATGCCCATGAGGCGCACGGTGCGGGTGACGCCGCCGCCGGCCGGGAGCAGGCCGAGGGTGACCTCGGGCAGGCCGATCTTGGAGCCGGGGGCGTCGAGGGCGATGCGGTGGTGGGAGGCGAGGGCGATCTCGTAACCGCCGCCGAGGGCCGCGCCGTTGATGGCGGCGACGACGGGCTTGCCCAGGGTCTCGATGCGGCGCAGCGAGTTCTTGATCGCGTTGCCCGTGTCGAACGCCTGCTGGGCGTTCTCCGGGCCGACCTTGATCATGTCCTTGAGGTCGCCGCCCGCGAAGAAGGTCTTCTTCGCGGAGGTGTAGATGAACCCGCGGATGGCGTCCTTGTCGGCCGCGACGGCGGCCTCCGCGCGGTCGGCGATCGCCGCGATGGAGTCCTTGAACGCCTGGTTCATGGTGTTCGCGGACTGGTTGGGGTCGTCGAGGACGAGGGTGACGACACCGGTGTCGTCCTGTTCCCAGCGGATCGTTGTGCTTGCGGTCATGTCTGTTTCTCCGTGAAGTCTGTGGCAGGCGGAATCTGGGAGGAGATCGCCGGGGCTCGTGGCCGACTGGCGGTGGGTGGGGGCTGGTCGCGCAGTTCCCCGCGCCCCTGAAAGGCGCACTTCGTGCGCCGTCTCAGGGGGCGCGTCCGGGAAAGGCGCGGCGAAGCCGCAGGCCTTCAGGGGCGCGTCCGGGGAAGACTGCGGCGAAGCCGCGTGTCTTCAGGGGCGCGGGGAACTGCGCGAGCAACCACGACGCACCCGCGGTCGGCGACGCACCCCGGCCCCTACGGCGCGACCCCTACAGCCGCTCGACGATCGTGGCGATGCCCATCCCCCCGCCCACGCACAACGTGGCCAACCCGTACCGGAGATCCCTGCGCTCCAGCTCGTCCACCAGCGTCCCGAGGATCATCGCCCCGGTCGCCCCCAGCGGGTGACCGAGCGCGATCGCACCCCCGTTGACGTTCACCTTGTCCAGGGACAGCCCCATGTCCTTCACGAAGCGCAGCACGACCGCCGCGAACGCCTCGTTGATCTCGACGAGGTCGATGTCGTCGATGGTGAGCCCGGCCTTCGCGAGCGCCTTGCGGGTCGCGGGCGCGGGCCCGGTCAGCATGATCAGCGGCTCGGAGCCGGAGACCGCCGCGGAGACGATCCGCGCACGCGGCGCGAGGCCGTACCGCTCGCCGATCTCCTTCGTGCCGATGGCGACCAGTGAGGCGCCGTCGACGATGCCGGAGGAGTTGCCCGCGTGGTGGACGTGGTCGATCTCCTCGACCCAGTGGTACTTCTGCAGCGCGACCGCGTCGAAGCCCCCCATGTCGCCGATGTCCTTGAAGGACGGCTTCAGCTTGGCCAGGGAGTCGGCGGTGGTGCCGGGCCGCATGTGCTCGTCGTGGTCGAGGACGACGAGGCCGTTGCGGTCCTTGACCGGTACGACGGACCTGTCGAAGCGGCCGTCCTTCCAGGCCGCGGCGGCGCGCTCCTGCGAGAGGGCCGCGTACTCGTCGACGTCGCGCCGCGAGAAGCCCTCGATGGTGGCGATGAGGTCGGCGCCGATGCCCTGCGGCGCGAAGCCGGTCTCGAAGTTGGTCATCGGGTCGTTGAACCAGGCGCCGCCGTCGGAGGCCATCGGCACCCGCGACATCGACTCGACGCCGCCCGCGAGCACCAGGTCCTCCCAGCCCGAGCGGACCTTCATCGCGGCGAGGTTGACCGCTTCGAGGCCGGAGGCGCAGAAGCGGTTCTCCTGGACGCCGGCGACCGTGTCGGGCAGGCCGGCGGCGATGGCGGCGATCCGCGCGATGTCGGAGCCCTGGTCGCCGACCGGGCCGACCACGCCGAGGACGATGTCGTCGATGGCGGCCGGGTCCAGGTCCGGGAACCGTGCCTGGATCTCGTGGATCAGGCCGACGACGAGGTCGATCGGCTTGGTGCCGTGCAGGGCACCGTTGGCCTTGCCGCGTCCGCGCGGGGTGCGGATCGCGTCGTATACGTACGCTTCGGTGGTCACGCGTGAGCCTTTCGGGGGTGTCCGGGAGGGTCCGGGGTGTCCGGGAGGGTCGAGGGGCCTGAGAGGTCAGCCGAGGAGCGAGCGGCCGATGATCTCCTTCATGATCTCGGTCGTACCGCCGTAGATGGTCTGGATGCGGCCGTCGGTGAAGGCCTTGGCGACGCGGTACTCCGCCATGTAGCCGTACCCGCCGTGCAGTTGCAGGCAGCGGTCGGCGACCCGCTTCTGCAGCTCGGTGGCCCACCACTTCGCCATCGACGCGTGCACGGCGTCGAGTTCGCCGTTCGAGTGGTCGACGATGCACCGGTCGAGGAACGTGCGGGTGACGGCGCACTCGGTGGCCATCTCCGCGATCTCGAAGCGGATGTGCTGAAGCTTGGCCAGCGGCCGCCCGAAGGCCTCCCGCTCCTTCACGTAGGTCGTGGTGATGTCCAGGAGGTGCTCGGCGGCGGCGATCCCGGCGACGGCGATGCCCATGCGCTCCTGCGCGAGGTTCGTCATCAGGTGGATGAAGGCGCCGTTGAGCTCGCCGAGCAGGTTCTCCTTGGGGACGCGCACGTCGTTGAAGAAGAGCTCCGCCGTGTCCTGGGCCTTCTGGCCGATCTTGTCGAGGTTGCGGCCCCGCTCGAAGCCCTCCGTGCCGCGCTCGACGACGAGGAGCGACAGTCCGTGGGCGCCGCCTTCCGGGGACGTCTTGGCGACGACGATGACGAGGTCGGCGAGGATGCCGTTCGAGATGAACGTCTTGGAGCCGTTGAGCACCCAGTGGTCGCCGTGGTCCTCGGCACTGGTGCGGATGCCCTGGAGGTCGGAGCCGGCGCCGGGCTCGGTCATCGCGATGGCCGTGATGGTCTCGCCGGTGCAGAAGCCGGGCAGCCAGCGCCGCTTCTGCTCCTCGGTGGCGAGCGAGGTCAGATAGGGGCCGATGATGTCGTTGTGCAGGCCGATCGCGAGCCCGGCGGCGCCCGCGCGCGTGAACTCCTCGGCGAGGACCGCGGAGTAGCGGAAGTCGTCGTTCCCGCCGCCTCCGTACTCCTCGGGGACGGCGAGGCCGAGCAGGCCCTGCTTGCCGGCGGCGAGCCAGGCGTCACGGCTGACGATCCCGTCCTTCTCCCACTGCTCGTAGTGCGGCAGCACCTCCTTGGCGAGGAAGGTGCGGACGGTCTCGCGGAACGCCTCGTGTTCCGCGGAGAAGATCTGTCGCTTCACGTACGGCCTCCTAGAGCCAGCCCTTGACGGTTTCGATCAGTGCGGCCGGCTCGGGGCCGACGGGTATGACGTTGAGCATGGTGACGCCCGCGGCGCGGAAGGCCTCGACGCGTTCGCGGACATAGCCTTCGGGGCCGCAGAGCGACATGAGCTCGCAGAACTCGTCCGGGACGGCGGCCTCGGCCTCCTTCTTCTTCCCTGCCAGGTAGAGCTCCTGGATGCGCGCGGCCTCTTTTCCGTAGCCGTACGCGACCGCGAGGTCGTTGTAGAAGTTCTTCCCCTTCGCGCCCATGCCGCCTACGTAGAGGGCGATCTGGGGTCGCGCGAGGTCCCGTGCGGCCGCCGCGTCGTCGCCGATGGCGAGCAGTCCCCCGGCGACGGTCCGGAGCGGGCCGAGGGCCGGATCGCGCTTCTCCTTGCCGGCGGCGAGCGCGGCGCCCCACACCTCGTGCGCCTTCTCCGGGATGAAGAGGGTGGGCAGCCAGCCGTCGGCGACCTCGGCGGTCATGCGGACGTTGGCGGGGCCCAGGGAGGCGACGTACAGCGGTACTTCGGGGCGCACCGGCTTCGTGAGGATCTTCAGGGGCTTGCCGAGCCTGCCGCCCTTCTCCGGAGGCAGCGGCATGTCCGTGATGCCGTGGTGGTCGATGACCTCGCGGCGCAGGATGCGGCGGGTCAGCTCGATGGTCTCGCGGGTGCGGCCGAGCGGCTTGTCGTACGCCTTGCCGTGCCAGCCCTCGACGACCTGGGGGCCGGAGGCACCGAGGCCGATGATGGCGCGCCCGCCGGAGACCGCGTCGAGTCCGGCGGCGGTCTGGGCGATGAGGGCGGGGGTGCGGGAGTAGACGTTGAGGATGGCGGCGCCGATCTTCATGCGCTCCGTACGCGCCGCGAGGTAGCCCATGATCGTGGGCGAGTCGAAGCCGTACGCCTCCGCGACCCACACGGCGTCCAGGCCCGCGGACTCCAGCGCGGCGACGTTGTCGGCCGCCTCGCGGGGGTCGCCGGCGTAGGCGAGGGGTGAGGACAGCTCCATCAGTCGTCTTCCTTCTCTGGCTGCTCTGTCGCGAGCGCCGGTACGTCCCAGTCGCGGGCCACCTCGGCGGTGTCGGCGCCGGGCTGCGCGGGACCCGTGCGGACCCGCGTCGGGGTCGCGGAGAAGCGGGGCGCGGGGGCGGGCTGGGTGATGCCGCCGTGGTCGACGAAGGTGCCGCGCGCGGCGAGGTGCGGGTGGGCGGGCGCCTCGCGCAGGGACAGCACGGGCGCCACGCACGCGTCGGAGTCCTCGAAGACGGCCGTCCACTCGTCGCGCGTACGTTCCCTGAAGCGGGTGGCGACCGCCTCGCGCAGCTCGCCCCAGCGGGCCAGGTCCTTGCGGGCGGGTGCCACGTCGGCGAGGCCGAGCAGGGCGATGAACTCGTCGTAGAACTGCTGCTCCAGGGAGCCGACCGCCATGTAGCCGCCGTCCGCGGTTTCGTAAGTGCCGTAGAACGGGCAGCCGCCGTCGAGGAGGTTGGCGCCGCGGCGGTCCTGCCAGCCGCCGGCCGCGAGCATGCCGTGGATCATCGCGGAGAGGTGGGCCGCGCCGTCGACGATCGCGGCGTCCACGACCTGCCCGGTGCCGTGCACGCGCGCGTGGTTGAGCGCCGCGAGGACGCCGACGACCAGATAGAGCGAGCCGCCCGCGTAGTCGCCGACGAGGTTCGCGGGGATCGCTGGCGGCTCGTCGGCGTTGCCGATCATGCCGAGGGTGCCGGTGATGGCGATGTACGCGATGTCGTGCCCGGCACGCTGTGCGAGCGGTCCCTCCTGGCCCCAGCCGGTCATCCGGCCGTAGACGAGCGCGGGGTTGCGGGCGTGGCAGGCCTCGGGGCCGACGCCGAGGCGCTCGGCCACGCCCGGCCGGTAGCCCTCGATGAGGACGTCGGCGCGCTCGGCCAGGTCGAGGACGCGGGCCGCGCCGTCATCGGCCTTCAGGTCGATGACGACGGAGCGTTTGTTGCGGTTGGTCACGTCGTAATCGGGATCGATCGCGAGGCCGCCGCCGCGGGGGCGGTCGACGCGCACGACGTCCGCGCCGAGATCGGCCAGCAGCATGGCCGCGAACGGGCCGGGCCCGATGCCCGCCAGCTCCACCACGCGCACTCCGGCGAGCGGTCCGTGAACGCTCTTGCCCGGCACTGCCATTGAGCCCCCAGCGCTATGACCCAGCTATGACACAACTGATGTAACACCAGTGATGCTAAGAACGTGTTCCACCGTGCACAAGCCCCTGGCGAGCAAGCGCTTAGCCAATTCCGGGGCGCCGCCCACTCCCGGCCGTGCGGCGCCTAGCCTGGAGGCATGGATTCCGTACTGGTCAGCGCATGTCTGCGGGGAGTGCCCTGCCGCTACGACGGCCGGGACAAGGCCTTGCCGGAGCTCGACGAGGCGGTGGCGGGCCGCACGGTCGTGTCGTTCTGCCCCGAGGCCGCCGGGGGCCTGCCGACGCCGCGCCGCCCCGCCGAGCTCGTCGGGGGCGACGGGCATGACGTCCTTGACGGCACCGCGCGGGTGGTCGAGGACACCGGACGCGACGTGACGGCCGAGTTCGTGGACGGCGCGCGGCGCGCGCTGGCCGCCGCGCGGCACGGCGGGTGCACGGAGGCGCTGCTGATGCCGCGCAGCCCGTCGTGCGGCCGTGGGACGGTGTACGACGGGTCGTTCGGCGGGGAGTTGGTGGCGGGCGACGGGGTCACCGCGGCCCTGTTCGAGCGGAACGGCCTCAAGGTGCGGCCGGCGCCGGGGGTGTAGGCCGGGCTCCGGCGCGCGCACGCTAGCCTCGGCCACTCACGACCGCACGGGGGCGTACAGCGGAGAGGTGTCATGACCAGTCAGCACGGCGAAAGCGACGGGAACGACGAGACCGGCGCGAAGACGGAACGCGCCTACGACATCGTGCTCTTCGGAGCGACCGGCTTCGTGGGGGTGCTCACCGCCGAGTACCTCGCCTCGCACGCCCCTGAGGGGTTGCGGTGGGCCATCGCGGGGCGCGACACGGGGAAGTTGGAGCGGCTGCGCGAGCGCCTGGCCGCACTCGACCCCGCGTGCGCCGAACTCCCCCTGGTGCGCGCCGATGTGGCGGACCCGGAATCCCTGCGGGAGATGGCCGCCCACGCGCGCGTGGTCGCCACGACCGTCGGCCCCTATCTGACGTACGGGCAGGACCTGGTCGCCGCGTGCGCGGAGGCGGGCACGGACTACGTGGACCTGACGGGCGAGCCGGAGTTCGTCGACCTGATGTACGTGAAGCACGACTCCCGCGCGCGGGAGACCGGCGCGCGCTTGGTGCACGCCTGCGGCTTCGACTCGGTCCCGCACGACCTGGGTGCGTACTTCACCGTGCAGCAGCTGCCCGAGGGAGTGCCGCTGCGCGTCGACGGTTTCGTGCGAACCAACGGCCAGTTCTCGGGCGGCACGTTCGCCTCCGCGCTCAACCAGTTCGCGCGGGCCCCGCAGATGCTGGCCGCCGCGAAGGAGCGACGGCGCCACGAGCCGCGCCCGACGGACCGCAAGGCGTACGCCCCGCCGAGCGCGCCCCGGTACGCAGCTGAAGTGGGCGCGTGGGCACTGCCGTTGCCGACGATCGACCCGCAGGTGGTGCAGCGCTCGGCGCGCGCCCTGGAGCGGTACGGGCCCGACTTCCGCTACCGGCACTACGCGGCCGTGAAGACGCTGCCGGTCGCGCTGGGCGCACCGGTGGCCCTCGGCGGTCTGCTGGCGGCCGCGCAACTGCCGCCCGCGCGACGGTGGTTGTCGGGCCGGCTGAAGCCCGGCGACGGGCCGAGCCAGGAGCGGCGGGCCAAGACGTGGTTCTCGGTGCGGTTCGTCGGCGAGGGCGGCGGCAAGCGGGTCTTCACCGAGGTCTCGGGCGGCGACCCCGGCTACGACGAGACGGCGAAGATCCTCGCCGAGTCGGCGCTGTGCCTCGCCCTCGACACCCTGCCGCCGACCGCGGGGCAGGTGACCACCGCAGTGGCGATGGGCGACGCGCTGCTCGCGCGGCTGCGGGCGGCGGGGATGTCGTTCCGGGTCGCCTCGGTGCGGTAGCACGGCGCGCGCAGATGCCCCGCACGTTCCCGTGCGGGGCATCCATCGGCAGGTCAGACCACCGGCACCGGGTAGGTCGGGTACTCCACCCCGGAGACGTACTGGACGACCCGGATGACCTGGCACGAGTAGCCGAACTCGTTATCGTACCACAGGTAGAGGATCGCGTTGTCGCCGTCGACCTTGGTGGCGCCGGCGTCGACGATCGAGGCGTGGCGCGAGCCGATGAAGTCGTTGGAGACCGCGTCGGGGGCGCTGGTGAAGTCGATCTGACGCTTGAGCGGCGAGGTCAGCGACACGTTGCGGAGGTAGTCGAGGACCTCGTCGCGGGTCGCCTCGCGGCCGAGCCGCAGGCTGAGGATGGCGATCGAGACGTCCGGCACCGGCACGCGGATCGAGCTGCCCGTGATCGGCGCCTTGAGGTCCGGCAGCGCCTTGGCGACGGCGGAGGCGGCCCCGGTCTCCGTGATGACCATGTTGAGCGGCGCGGAGCGGCCTCGGCGGTCCGCCTTGTGGTAATTGTCCAGCAGGTTCTGGTCGTTGGTGAACGAGTGGACGGTCTCCACATGGCCGCGCACCACGCCGTACTCGTCCGCCATCGCCTTGAGCGGCGGCACGATCGCGTTGGTGGTGCAGGAGGCGCAGGACAGGATCTGCTCGTCCGGCTTGATCGTGTCGTGGTTGACGCCGTGCACGATGTTCGGGACGTCGCCCTTGCCCGGGGCGGTCAGGACGACCTTGTCGATGCCGGGGCGCAGGTGCTGCGAGAGGCCCTCGCGGTCCCGCCACTTGCCGGTGTTGTCGATGAGGATGGCGTCCTTGATGCCGTACGCCGTGTAGTCGACCTCGGAGGGGTCGTTGGCGTAGATCACCTTGATCTCGTTGCCGTTGGCGACGATCGTGCTGTTCGCCTCGTCGACGGTGATCGTGCCCTGGAACTGGCCGTGGATGGAGTCGCGGCGCAGCAGCGAGGCGCGCTTGACGATGTCCTGCTCTCCACCACGGCGCACGACAACGGCACGCAGTCGCAGGCCGTTGCCGGAGCCCGCCTTCTCGATGAGCAGGCGGGCGACGAGGCGGCCGATGCGGCCGAAGCCGTAGAGGACGACGTCGCGGCCCTCGCGGCACTCGATCTTGTTCTCGCCCGTGGCGCCGGCGACGGCCTCGGCGGTGAACTCCTCGACGCTCAGACCGCGGTCGTCGGTCCGGTACGTCGCGGCGAGCATGCCGATGTCGATCTGCGAGGGGCCGAGGTCGAGGGTGGTGAGCGCCCGCAGGAACGGCAGCGTCTCGGTGACCGAGAGCTCCGCGCCGGCGATCTGCCGGGCGAATCGGTGGGTCTTCAGGATGCTGACCACCGACTTGTTCACCAAGGAGCGGCTGTGCAGCAGGACCGTCACGTCCCGCTCGCGGTGCAGCTTCCCGATGATCGGGATCATCGACTCCGCGATCTCCTCGCGGTGCTTCCAATTGGTGAACGAGTCGTCATTGACAGTCACAGAAGTATCTTTCGAGCTAGGCGGCGCTCATATGCTAACCCGCCCCTCATTTGATCGTTCAACCCGGTCACTCACGCTCCGGTCGCCTCCCGCAGAGCCTTGCGGCACAGGGCGTCCGCGCGCCGGGTGGACTCCGGGAGGCGGTAGCGGGGCGTCAGCCGCAGGACGTGCTCGCAGGCGTTGGCCAGGCTCACGCGGTGGCCGACCGAGACGAAGACCGGCTTCACACCCTCTCGGGTGCGCAGCGCGCGGCCCACCTCCTCGGCGCCGTCCAGCAGCGGCGCCCCGCTCCCCCGCGCGGCGGCCGGGGCGTCGTACGAGAAGGTGAAGGGGTTCTTGGCGACGCCCAGCGTGGGCAGCCCGGTCAGGACGCCGAGGTGGCTCGCGAGGCCGAAGCGGCGCGGGTGGGCGATGCCGTAGCCGTCGCAGACGACGAGCCCGGGGTCGGCCCGCAGCCCGTCGAGCGCGGCGCGGACCGCCGGGATCTCGCGGAACGCCAGCAGGCCCGGCACATAGGGGAACGCCACCGTGCCGACCGCCGTCGACTCCTCGACCACGTCGAGCGTCGCGGCGTCCAGGACGACGACGGCCGCGGCGACGACGTCCCGTTCGTCGTCGTAGGCGACGTCCACCCCGGTCACGTGTCCCGTGCCGGGCGGCGGGCCCTCTTCGTCGAGGACGACGCGAGCGCGCAATTCGTCCTGGACGGCGCGGGCCGTCCGTTCGTCGGTGGGCCAGTCAGGGGGCAGTGTGTGGCTGATCATGGTGCGGGCCAGCCTAGTTGGGCGCCGACGAGGGACGACGACCGCCAGAGGCGGCCCGGATGTCCGGCATCACGGACCTGGATGTCCGGCATTAAAGAAGCGTAAAGATTGCCGGAAGCAGGCAATGTCAGAGCTTTTGCCGCCGTGCCAGGATCGCCCCGTACCGAGGTGAACGGCTTGACGGGGGAAGTGATCCGATGACGGTGTTTCTGGTTCTCGGCATCACGGGGATCGTGCTGCTGGCGCTCTCGCTCGTCCTCGACGGGGTGCTCGACAGCCTCTTCGGCGGGGCGGGCGCGCTGGACGGGCTCTTCGACGGCCTCCTCTCACTGCCGGTCGTCGCCGGGTTCGTGTCCATGCTCGGCTTCGGCGGGGCGCTCGTGCTCGGCACCACCGGACTCGGCGCGGGCCCCGCCACCGTCGCGGGAGCCTGCGCCGGGACCGGCGCGGGCTGGGTGACGTGGAAGTTCACCCGGGCCCTGATGCGTGACCAGACCGCCCGCACCCCGCGCGGCGACGACCTCGTGGGCACCCCGGGGTCCGTGGTCACCGCGATCCCGGCCGACGGCTACGGCGAAGTGCTGCTGCACCTCGCGGGCCAGCGCGTGAAGTTCGCGGCCCGCAGCTCCGCCGCCGTGGCGCGGGGCACCGAGATCTGGGTCGACGCGACGCTCTCGCCGACCTCGGTGACCGTGCGGCCCGTGGAGCGCTGACCCGGCGCACGCCGACCGGTCACCCGCCGGCCGCACACCCGACCCATCACGAAACCGATCTGCCGTCCCCGGGCGGCAGGGGGGAACGCACCATGAGCCCAGTCCTGATCTCCGTCGTCGGAGTCGTCGTACTCCTCGTCCTGTCGGCGCTCGTCGTCATCACGCGCTACAAGGTCGCCGGGCCGAGCGAGGCCTTCATCGTGACCGGCCGGCGCGGCAAGAAGTCCACCGACCCGGACACCGGCCGCGTCATGACCGACAACAGCGGCCAGAAGGTCGTGGTCGGCGGCGGCGTCTTCGTCGTGCCGTTCGTGCAGCAGAAGTTCACCCTCGACCTGTCCTCGCGGCACATTCCGATCGCCGTGCGCGGCGCGGTCACGCTGCGCGGCGTGAAGGCGAACCTCGAAGGCGTCGCCATCGTGAAGGTCGGCGGCACCGAGGACTCGATACGGGCCGCGGCCCAGCGGTTCCTGGTGCAGCAGGACGGCATCGTCGGCTTCACCCAGGAGGTCCTGTCCGGCGCGCTGCGCTCCATCGTGGGGCGGATGTCGGTCGAGGACATCATCAGGGACCGCGCCGCGTTCGCCGGGCAGGTCGCCGAGGAGGCCGAGGCCAGCCTGTCCGGGCAGGGCCTCGTCCTGGACGCCTTCCAGATCCAGGACATCACCACCGAGGGCTCCTACCTGGAGGACCTCGGGCGGCCCGAGGCGGCCCGCGCCAAGCAGGAGGCGGACATCGCCGAGGCGGTGGCGCGCCGCGCCGCCGAGCAGGCGCGGCTGAAGGCCGAGGAGGAGATCGCGATCGCCCAGCGGACGTTCGCGCTCAAGCAGGCCGAGATCAAGGCGGAGACGGACGAGGCCGCGGCCCGCGCCGCCGCCGCGGGACCGCTCGCCGAGGCGGCCCGGCAGCAGGACGTCCTGTCCGAGCAGGAGAAGGTGGCCCAGCGCCAGGCCGCCCTGACCGACCGCGAGCTGGACACCAAGGTCCGCAAGCCCGCCGACGCCGCGCGCTACCAGGCCGAGCAGGAGGCGGAGGCCCGCAGGATCGGCCTGGTCAAGCAGGCCGAGGCCGACGCGGAGCGGGCCCGTCTCACCGGTGAGGGCGAGAAGGCGCACCGCGCCGCGCTCGCCGACGCCGTGCGCCTGGAGGGCGAGGCGGAGGCCGCCGCCATCGGCGCGAAGGGGACCGCTGAGGCGGAGGCGATGCACAAGAAGGCCGACGCGTTCACGCGGTACGGCGACGCCGCCGTCCTGCAGATGCTCGTCGAGGTCCTGCCGAGCGTGGTCGCCAAGGCGTCCGAGCCGCTCAGCGCGGTGGACAAGATGACGGTGATCTCCACGGACGGGGCCAGCCAACTCTCGCGCACCGTGGCCGACAACGTCGCCCAGGGCGTCGAGCTGCTCAACTCCACCACGGGCGTCGACCTCGCGGAGCTCCTGAAGAACCTCACCGGAGGCAAGGCGCCGGCACCGGCGCCCGCACCCGCGCCCGTCAACGGCCGGATCGAAGTGACCGACTAGCCGCCGCTCACTCCCGTACGCCGCATCACGAGCGCCAGCGTGTCGTCCTGGTGGAGCACGTCACCGAGCAGGTCCCCGGCCAGCAGGCCGGGGATCTGCTCGGTCGGCCGTGCGCGGTGCCGGCACAGGGCCTCCTTGAGCCGGGCCTCGCCCGCGATGGGGTCCCTGCGGCTCTCGGTGAGGCCGTCCGTGTAGAGGAGCAGCACGTCGTCGTGGGCCATGGTGGTGGTCAGGACGCGGTCGCTGCCGGGCAGAGGAAAACCGATTCCGCGCCCGCGCACCTCGAGATAGGTCGCGCTGCCGTCCCCGTGGGCGAGCAGGGCCGGGGGGTGGCTGCCGTTGGCCAGGGAGAGGCTTCCGTCGACCGGGTCGAGGCGGGCGAGGAGCAGGGTGGCCATGACGTTCTGGTCGAAGGGCGCCAGGATGGTGTCGGTCCGCGCCACGATGCTCTCCAGCGGGTGGCCTTCGAGGGCGAGGGTGCGCACCGCGTGGGTGACGGTCAGCGCGGTGCGGGTGCTGGTGATGCCGTGCCCGATCGCGTCGACGACGGTGATGTGGACGGTGCCGTCCGGGAGGGTGAACCAGTCGTACAGGTCGCCGCCGGTGGGGGCGTCGTCGCTGGCCGGGGCGTAGTGCACGGCCAGTTCCAGGCCGTCGACGTGCAGCGGTCTGGGGCGCAGCGCGTCCTCCAGGGCGCGCAGGGTGCGGCCGTGCGCCGTGCGCAGCTGTTCGTCGCGTTCTTCGAGCTGTACGTAGAGGGCGAGGACCCCGCTGTTCGTCTCGGCCAGCTCGTGCTTGAGCCGCTGGTGTTCGTCGGCCAGGGCGTCCGCGCGGGCCAGCGCCGCCCGGAGCTCCTCCTCCAGCAGGGCGACGTCGGTCTCGCCGTGCTGCGCGGGGGCGGCCGGGGGGCGGCTCGGCTGCCACCCGCCGACGTAGGGTGTGCCGGGGCCGTGCGAGCCGGCGGGCGGCAGGGGCAGGTTCCATACGAACGTGCCGTCCGGCTCGGTCATCGCGCGCAGCGGCAGGCGGTCCGTCGCCACCTGCGCGCCGGTGCTCTGGTGCGGCAGGCGCAGGGCGAAGGTCAGCCGGTGGGCGCCGTCCTCGCCCGTCTCGCGTCCGCTCAGCAGGGTGACCGGACGGCCGTGGCCGAGGGCCGAGGCGGCCACCTCGCTCAGTGACAGGACGAGGCGCGCCCGGTCGTCGGCGGGCAGCCGGTGCCCCAGGGCGATGCTTCGCACGGTGTGCCGGAGGGCCTTGAGCGTACGGACGGTTTCGCGGGTCATCTCATTCCCAGGTGCGGGCCGAGGGCCAGGATGGTGGCGTCGTCACGACGGCGGCGGTGGGTGTGGGCCAGGGAGGCCGCAAGCAGCACCGGGGGCAGTGTGAGGCGCGCGTCGGTGGGGGCGTGGGTCCACCGGTGGTCGATGCCGTCGGTGTACAGGACCACGGTGGTGTGCTCGGCGAGGTCCACGAACCGGCTCCTGGGTTTGGGGAGGTTGTAGCCGACGATGCCGGCGTGCCCGGTGAGCTGGTGGTGGATGCCTCGGGGGGACAGGGTCGTGGCGCGGACGTTGCCGATGCCGCAGAACTCGATCCGGTCGCCGGTGGTGCGCAGCACGGCGGCGGCGGCGCCGCGGGTGTGCCGCAGCGCCTTGTGCAGTGCGGCGATGATGTCCACCAGGGGGGCGGTGGGGTTCGCCAGGAAGGTGCGTTCGGCGCGCTGGGCGGCCGTGGCGGCCTCGGCGCCGTGACCGAGCCCGTCGATCACCAGCACGGTCCGGGTGCCGTCGTGTTCGGCGACGGCGTATCCGTCGCCGCTCTCGTGCTCCCCGTCGGCCGGCAGGCACAGGCTTCCCAGGGCGGCCGGGGCGCGGGGCTCGTCCGGCTCGGCGAGGCGGGCGTGGGCGAGCGTGCCGAGTCCGCCGTCCGAGCGGATGGCGAAGTCGGTGGCGATGCGGCGCGCGGCGCCGAGCCCCGCCCCGATCGTCTTGGTGGTGCTGTAGCCGTCCCTGAGGCTCAGGGCGACATCGGGCATGCCGGGGCCGCTGTCGACGGCGACGATGTCCATGCCGCCGCGCAGGGGCGAGCGCTGGATGAACAGGGCGCCGTTCCTGGCGTGCTTGACGATGTTGCTGGCCAGCTCGCTCGCGAGCACGGCCGCCTGGTCGGGCAGCGCTCCTGGCATGCCGCGCGCCGCCGACCGGGCCTGATCGGCCGCGCTCTGCACCGCGCTGGGGTGGTCTATGGCGATGTGCAGGGTGCGTGCCGCCGCGTCGGTGTTCACCGTCGTCCGTTCCACCGCACGGCGGTGATGGTCGTGCCCTGGCCCGGCGCGGTCTGCACCTTGAACTCGTCCATGAGGCGGCGTGCGCCGCCGAGCCCGTGGCCGAGCCCTGCACCGGTCGTGTACCCGTCGACGAACGCCTGGTCGAGGTCGGCGATGCCCGGCCCCTGGTCGGTCACCGAGAGGCGCAGCCCGCGTCGGCCGCCCTGCCCGATGATCTCCAGGGTGACGGAGCCTCCGCCGCCGTGGACGTAGGCGTTACGGGCCAGTTCGCTGGCGGCCGTGACGATGCGCGTCTGGTCCACGAGCCCGAAGCCGGCCCGCAGGGTCGCTTCGCGCACCGCGTGCCGCACCGCGAGCAGGTCTTCCTCGGCCCGGATGGCGTGCTCGCTGCGGAGGGGCTCGCCCTCGGCACGGGTCTGGGCGGGGACGGTGCGCTTTTCTTCGAGGTCACCGTAGAGGGACACCACGGCTCCCCTTGGATGATCGGGCAGGCTGCCAGCCGAGTGCGATCATCCCCTGCTCCGCGTTGAGGGTGGTCTCCACACCGGACAGCTCCAGCCCCAGTTCCACCAGGGTGATCGCGACCGCGGGCCGCATGCCGGCCACTATCACCCGGGCGCCCAGCAGCCGCGCCGTGGTCGTCAGCTCCATCAGCGTACGAGCCACGAACGAGTCGATGATCTCCAGCCGGGAGATGTCGATGAGGATCGCGCGCGCACGGTCGGCGACGATGCGCTGCGTCAGCTCCTCGGTGAAGGCGATCGCCGCCCTGTCGTCGAGTTCGTTCAGCAGACCGGTGACGAGCACGTCACCGAGCCGCAGGATCGGTACGCCGCTCAAGTCGCCGCTCACCGCGCGTCCGCGAACGAGGCCCGCTGCTCCGGCTGGTCGGTGAGCAGCGGGATGGCGGCGGCGAGGGCGTCGGCCAGCGTCGCACGGGTCAAGATGGCGGACAGGTCGATGCCGAGCTGCGCGATGATCTGGGCGATCGGCGGGCGGATGCCGCTGATCACACAGTCGGCGCCCATCAGCCGCACCGCGTTGACGGTCTGCATGAGGTGGTGCGCGACCGCGGTGTCCACCGTGGGAACACCGGTGATGTCGATGATGGCGACCTGCGCCTCGTCCCGCTCGATGGCCTCCAAGAGGTTCTCCATCACGACCTGGGTGCGGGTCGTGTCGAGCGTCCCGATCAGCGGGACGGCGAGGACCCGGTCCCAGATGCGCACCACGGGCGTGGACACTTCCAGGAGCTGGCGGCTCTGTCGCCGGATGATCTCCTCTCGGCCCTCGACGAAGGTCTCGAAGGAGATGGCGCCGGCGTTGTCGAGCAGGCGGTTGATGAACAGGGCGGCCTGGTAGAGGGCGGTGACGTCCCGCGTGTCCTGCTGCACCGCTTCCAGCAGCGCTTCCTTCAGCGCCAGCACGGCCATGTAGATGGACGTGGGGTTCGCGCCTCCTCTGGCGCGGCGCAGCGAGAGGTCCATGATGGCCTGCCGCAGACTGCGGTGCGAGACCACGACTTCCTGCACGGGACAGTCCGTCTCCAGGCCGGCGAGCAGCGTCTCGACCAAGGAGTCGGCTTCCTCGTTCAGCTCGTCCTCGGTGATGCCTGTCTCCAGGACCGCCTGTTCCGACTGAAGCTGCACCCAGCGATCGGCGACTTTCTCCCCCTGCTCACGCAGGGCGGCAATGACGCGCGACCGGGCCTCGGGCTCACTGGTGTTCATTCCATCCACCTTAGCAATTGTTGTCGCACGGCAAATGTTAACCGAGGTCGACGATCTTCCGCAGGCAGAGGCTACGACGCGTCAACTGCGCGCACCAGCAGCACCGTTGTCACCGTGATCGGTCCACGACCGTCTGCGAGTACCTGGATACGCCGGAAGTAAACCCACGCGATCAGGCGAACATCCACCGGCCGGCCGACGCTCCGGACTCTGCCGCGGTCAGGCGGACTCCGCCGCGCGGTCACCCGTCGTGCCGGGCCTCGGCGCCGTGCACTCCACCGACCTGTTGAACCCGCTCAATCCCTCGACCAGGGCGGAGCGTTCCGCAGGCCGCATCTCCGAGATGGCTTCGAGCAGCGCACTCTCCCGGCGGGCCCGCAGTTCGTTGAGGTAATTTTCTCCCCGGCTCGACAAGCGGAGTTCGAGCTCTCGGCGACTGGCTGAACTGAGGGACCGCTCGATGAAACCCAGGGCATGGAGGCGGTCACACATACGACTCACCGAAGACGGCGCCGACCCCAGGTACTCACCGAGAGTGCGGAGGTTGATCCCCTGCGCACCGTCCAGGGCGTAGAGCACTCGCAATTGCGACGACGACACCGGTGCCGTCGTGGTGATGTCCCTGCCCCTGCTCCACAGCACCTCGAGCAGTTCGATGACTTCCCGAGCAGCATGCGCGGCCGCATGCCGGCTGCCTCCGGCGGAAGTTTCGGAATCCATGCCCTCAACTGTGACACTTCGCAATGATCCTGTCAGTCGCTGGGACATGGCAGGCCGACAGCTCCTTCACAAGCTCTTCCCGTATCAGGAATGACCGAACAGGAACAGGTGGTACCCGACAAGTGGACAGACACACGGCCGTGGAACGTGCGCTGCGCAGATCCGCACCGCACGCTCTCATCGAAGCAGTGCGGGACGCGCTCGCCGTTCACTACGCAGCCGACTCCGTGGAACTGCTCATGGCCGACTACGCGATGACCATACTCCAACCGGTCAACGCCCCTCCGGAGACCGCGACACCCGTGCCGGTCCACACCGGTGCGCCCGGCCGCGCGTTCGGCTCGCAGGAACCCCGTGTCGAGACGGACACCCACGACGGCCTGGCCACCGCCCACCTCCCCGTGACCGTACGCGGCGACCGCATCGGTGTCCTCAGCGTGCGGCTGCCCGCCGAGACCTGCGACCCCACCACCGTCCGCGAACTCGCCGAGGCCGCCGAGGCGCTGGCCCACGCGATCGTCGTGGCGGACCGCGACACCGACTTCTACCTGCGGGCCCGCCGGGCCGACCGGCTCACGCTCGCCGCCGAGATGCAGTGGCAGTTGCTGCCCGGCTGCTCCAGCTCCCGTCCCGAGTACGACATCGGCGCCCAGCTCGAACCGGCGTACGCCATCCACGGCGACAACTTCGACTGGTCGTCATCGGCCGACCAGCTCACCCTCACCGTCACCAACGGAATGGGCGAGGGCATCCAGGCCGCCCTGCTCACCAACCTCGCGGTCAACGCGCTGCGCAACGCCCGGCGCGCCGGGCTGTCCCTCGTGGACCAGGCCTGCCTGGCCGACCAGGCCGTCTACGGCCACTTCCAGGGCGCGGTTCACCTCTCCGTGCTGCTCCTGCGCTTCGATCTCACCACGGGGGACGTGGAGATCATCGACGCGGGCTCGCCGAAGATGTGGCGGATGCGGGACGGCAGGCCCGAGCCCATCGAACTGGACGCACAGCTGCCGCTCGGCATGTCCGAGGACACCCCTTACGTCACGGAGCACTTCCGGGTCCGGCCGGGCGACCGGCTCCTGTTCGTCAGTGACGGCGTCTACAACACGGCGTCGCCGACGGGAGAGCGGTACAGCGAGCGCGCGCTCACCCGGGCGATGACAAGCACCCGCCTCCTGCCGCCCTCCCAGGTCCCGCGCGCGGTGCTCAAGGAGCTCTCGGGGTACCGCGGGCCGATCGACACCGACGACGACGCGATGATCGTGTGCCTCGACTGGCGGGGCCGCGGCTGAGCGCGTCGCGCCGCAGAACAAGGGCGTTGAACCCGCCACTTTTCGGGCAAGAGTTCCTTTCGTACGGCCATGAATCGGGATGGCCGACCCGATCGAGGAGGAGGCTCATGCGGACACAGCACATACCGCTCGACACCGGACCGCCGGCAACCGCCACCTTCGACAAGAGGCCCGCCGCGGTCTCGGACGCGAGGGACCTGACCCGCGGCTACCTCGCGGGGCTCACCCCTGCCGTGGACGGCGAGAACGCCGCGAGCATCGAACTCGTCGTCTCCGAGCTCATCACCAATGTGGTGCGCCACGCCCGCGGCACGCTGTGCTCCCTGCGGCTGCACGCGCGGCCCGGTGTCATCACGGTCGCCGTCTCCGACGCCGACCCGCGGCCGCCGCGGGAGCGGGCCCCCGACTTCGACGGCGGGACCGGCGGCTTCGGCTGGCCCATGGTCCAGCAGCTGGCCAGAGCCGTCGGCGTCACGCGCGACCGGCACGGCAAGACGGTCCGGGCGGAGCTGGCGCGCTAGCACCCCCGGCGTCCGGCCGCGCACCCCGCGCGGTGATACTTCGATCATGGATTGGGTGCTGCGCTCCGCACGGACGGCGGACATCGAGACCATCGCCGAGCTGCGGGCCACGGTGCTGCGACCGGACCTGGAGCGGCTCGAACGCTTCGATCCGCACCGGGCTCGGCAGCGGCTGCGGGACTCGTTCTCCGCCGCGCACACGTCGGTGATCGAGACGGCGGGCGCCTTCGCGGGCTGCGTGACGCTGAGGCCCGCCGCGGACGGGCGATGGCTCGAGCACTTCTACCTGGCGCCGCGGTGCCAGGGCAGAGGCATCGGCTCGGCCGTCCTCGGCCATCTCCTGGAACTGACCGACGCCGAGGACACGACGGTCCGCCTCGACGTGCTGCGGGGCAGCCCCGCGCGGCGGCTGTACGAGCGGCACGGGTTCACCGTCGAGGACGAGGATCCAATTGACGTGTTCATGGTGCGGCATCCAGGGGGGCGGCGGGCCTCGGCCGACGCCTGTGGCGCCCGGTAGCCTCGCGATCATGTTCATTCTCGAATTGACCTACACCGCGCCGGTCTCCGCCGTCGACGAGCAGCTTGCCGCCCATGTCGAGTGGCTCGACAGGCAGTACGAGGCCGGGGTCTTCATCGCCTCCGGCCGCAAGAACCCGCGCGACGGCGGCGTGATCATCGCCGTCGCCGACGACCGCGCGCGGATCGAGGAGCTCGTCGCCGAGGACCCGTTCACGACGGCCGGGGTGTGCGAGTACCGGATCACCGAGTTCTTCGCGACGAAGACGGCCCCGGCCCTCGCCCCGTACCGCGAGCAGCTGCCCGCCTAGGCGCCGCTCTCGCTAATGCCCCCGCAGCCGGGCGATGCGGCCCTTCTCCCCCGCGGCCCAGCAGCCCCGGTCCCGGGCGCAGTCGACGGTGTCGTACGACCCCGTGTCGACCGTCCGCCAGCTCCGGCCGCCGTCCGTCGTGACGTCGGTGCCCGTCGGGCCGACGGCGAGGGCCGTGGAGCGGCTGTGCGGGAACCAGGTGACGCCCGAGCGGTAGGCGGGCGGCGGGCGGTCCGCCGGGCCCCAGTGGCGGCCGCCGTCCCGGGTGACCGCGGCCGCCTTCGGCGAGGCCTGGCCGGCGCGGTAGTCGCCGCCGACCGCGATGCCGTGCGTACGGTCGCGGAAGGCGAGGCCGAAGACGCCGCGGGCCGGGTCGCCCGCGGGGACCGGCGCGTCGGTGGCCGTCCAGGTCTGCCCGCGGTCGGCGGAGTGCAGGACACGCGCGCGTGCCGCTCCCCCGGTGGCCAGCCACACGTCTCGCGGCCCGGAGCTCACCAGGCACTGGCCGCTCGCGGCAAATCCCGCCTCGCCCTCCTGGGCGGCGGGCATCCCCGCGCTCGGCAGGACCCGCCAGGAGCGGCCGCCGTCGGCGGTGGACAGGATGCGGAATCTGCCGTCGACCGGGTCGCTCACCGCCAGTCCGTGGCGGCGGTCGAAGAAGGTCATGCAGTCGTAGAAGGCTCTGGCGTCGGTGTTGCGGAAGGACTCCGTCCAGGTGGCGCCGCCGTCCTCGGTGCGCAGCACCCGGGACGCCTCGCCCTCGCCGATGGCGAGCACCACCGCGCGGCGGCCGTCGAAGGCCTCGATGTCCCGGAACTCCAGATCGGCGGCGCCGGGCGGGGAGACTTCACGCCAGCTCTCGCCGCCGTCGGATGTACGCAGCACGGTTCCCCCGGTGCCGGCCGCCCAGGCCGTGTCACGGCTGACGGCGGCGAGACCGCGGAAGCGGGCGTCGGTGCCGCTGTCCGTGAGCTGCCAGCGCGGATCCCGGTCCGGGCGGTGCGTCCGCGTGTCCGCCCCGGCGGCGCCGGGCGCCGCGAGGACGCTGCCGGCGAGTGCCGCCCCGCACAGTCCCGCGAGTACCGTCCGCCTCATCGCCTTCGACTTCCCCATGCCCCTCATGGCGGGCGAAGCTAGCCGACGCGCCGGGGCTCGTCCAGATGGCCGGAAGGCCTGCCCCATGAGGTGATCGCCGGGAACCGCGGGCGCCGCCACGGTGTCGCGGTGACAGAGGTCACTCGGTCTCGCGCACTCTTCGTGTGCACGGATCTCGTCATTCCGTCGTCTAGTCAAGTGCCGACCCCAGTCGTCCAGCAGTCAGTGAGGGAGCAGGCGTTGTCCACCGTCATCGAGCAAGCCGTAGAGGCCCGCCTCGTCGCCGCCGCGCCGCGGATGCCGAGCATTCCCGCAACGCTCCACTACGACCGGCGGGATCCCTTCGCCGTACGGATGAGCTTCCCCGCCCCCGCGACCCTCGAGGGCGTCGAGGTGTACTGGACCTTCGCCCGCGAGCTGCTCGTCCAGGGCGTCGAGCGCGCGGTCGGCGACGGCGACGTGCGCGTGCGGCCGTACGGCTTCGACCGCACCGTCGTGGAGTTCCACGCCCCCGAGGGCACCGCGATCGTCCACATCCGCACCGGGGAGCTCCGCGGCTTCCTGCGCCGCACGACGGCGCTGGTGCCGGTCGGCCAGGAGCACCGCCACGTCGACCTGGACCAGGACCTGGCCGAGCTGATGCGGGACGCCCTCTGAGGCGGCCCGCCGGGGTCCCGGTACAGCCGATAAAGCATTGACAGGCTCCACGGAGCCCCCTACGGTGTACAGCGGTTCTGTTGCCGTCGATAGGAGTAGGACGTTGCTCGTCTGAGGTCATGAGACACCGCGTCACGCAGCCTTCGCTGCCGTGCACGCCGTGTGCGACCTCGGCATCACGAGCCGTCCCGTCCCCCCGGCACAGGCCTTTTCTCTTTCCCGGCCTCGTCCTCGCCGCGGTGTCTCGAACGCGTTGCCCCTGACCGCGCTTCACACCACGCAACCGCGAGGCCCGTATGTCTTCTTCCCCCACCTCCATCACCTGTACGTCGCTCTCCTTCGCCTGGGCCGACGGAACCGACGTCTTCGACGACCTCCAGGTGACCTTCGGTCCCGGCAGAACCGGACTCATCGGCGTCAACGGCTCGGGGAAATCAACCCTGTTGAAGCTGATCGCCGGTGAACTGACGCCCACCGACGGCGCCGTGCGCGTCGCGGGCGAGGTCGGCTACCTGCCGCAGAACGTCACCCTCGACACCGGCCTGCGCGTCGACGAGGTGCTCGGCATCGCCGCGACCCGCGCCGCGCTGCACGCCATCGAGGCCGGTGACGTGCGCGAGGAGCACTTCACCACGGTCGGCGACGACTGGGACGTCGAGGAGCGCGCCGTCGCCACCCTCGCCGAGCTCGGACTCGGCCACATCGGTCTTGACCGCACCACGGGCGAGGTGTCCGGCGGCGAGTCGGTGCTGCTGCGCCTGGCGGCACTGCTCCTGCGCCGCCCCGACGTGCTGCTCCTCGACGAACCGACCAACAACCTGGACCTGTACGCCCGTCGGCGCCTGTACGCGGCCGTCGAGGCGTGGTCCGGTGTCCTGGTCGTGGTCAGCCACGACCGTGAACTCCTCGACCTCGTCGACCAGATCGCCGATCTGCGGGACGGGGAGGTCAGTTGGTACGGGGGCAACTTCACCGCGTACGAGGAGGCCCTTGCCGTGGAGCAGGAGGCGGCGGAGCGCATGGTGCGCGTCGCCGAGACCGATCTGCGCAAGCAGAAGCGCGATCTGGCCGACGCCCAGGTCAAGTTGGCCCGCCGCAAGCGGTACGGCCAGAAGATCCAGGACAGCAGGAGCCAGCCGAAGATCCTGATGGGCGCGCGCAAGCGGGCCGCGCAGGAGTCGGCCGGCAAGCACCGCATCATGCACCAGGAGAAGCTCGCCGAGGCCAAGGAGCGCCTGGACGACGCCGTCGAGGCGGTGCGCGAGGACGACGAGATCCGCGTCGACCTGCCGCACACCCTGGTGCACCCCGGGCGCACCGTGCTCACCCTCAGCGGTCTCGAACTGCGCTACGGAGCGCGCGTGAAGGGCGAGTTCGAGCTGCGCGGGCCCGAGCGGATCGCGCTGATCGGCCGTAACGGCGCCGGCAAGACCACGCTCCTGCGCACCGTCGCCGGAGAGCTGGATGCGGTCTCCGGCGAGGCGCGGACGCACGTACCGACGCGGTTCCTGCCGCAGCGCCTCGACGTGCTCGACGGCGACCTGACCGTCGCCGAGAACGTGGCGGCGTACGCTCCCGACGCGACCAAGAACCGCGTCAGGGCACGGCTTGCCCGGTTCCTGTTCAAGGGCGCCAAGGCCGACCAGCAGGCGGCCACCCTGTCGGGCGGCGAGCGGTTCCGCGCGGCGCTCGCGGCACTGCTGCTCGCGGAGCCCGCGCCGCAGCTGCTCATGCTCGACGAGCCGACGAACAACCTCGACATGGCGAGCGTGAAGCAGCTCTCGACGGCCCTGGAGTCGTACGAGGGCGCGCTGATCGTCGCCAGTCACGACCTGCCGTTCCTGGAGTCCATCGGCATCACGCGGTGGCTGCTCCTGGACGGAGAACTCAAGGAGATCACCCAGGAAAAGAGGACAGAAGCTGTCGGGTATTACTCGTAGCTTCGGACGCATGCACCAGGAAACGCACATCGTCATCGACGGAGCCCGTGAGAACAACCTCAGGGAAGTGAACCTGCGCATCCCGAAGGGCCGGCTCACGGTCTTCACCGGGGTGTCCGGGTCCGGGAAGTCGTCGGTCGTCTTCGACACGATCGCGGTGGAGTCCCAGCGCCAGCTGAACGAGACCTTCACCTGGTTCGTCCGCAACCGGCTGCCGAAGTACGAGCGGCCGCACGCGGACGCCATCGAGGGGCTCTCCCCCGCGATCGTCGTCGACCAGAAGCCGATCGGCGGCCACTCCCGCTCCACCGTGGGCACGATGACGGACATCTACTCCGTGATCCGCGTGCTGTTCTCCCGGCACGGCACACCGAGCGCGGGCCCGGCCACGGCGTACTCGTTCAACGACCCGGCGGGCATGTGTCCCGCGTGCGACGGGCTCGGCCGCACCGTGCGGCCCGACTACGACCGCATCCTGGACCCCACCAGGTCCCTGGCGGACGGCGCGATCCTCTTCCCGCCGTTCGCCGCGGGGACCTGGCAGGGCCAGACGTACACCAACACCACCGACCTGGACACGCACAAGCCGGTCGGCGAGTTCACCGCCGCCGAGCGGCAGTTCCTGCTGCGCGGCGGCGGGGGGAAGAGGAAGGTCAGCGTCGACAACACGGGCGGCGCGCGGGACATCGACTACGAAGGGCTCGCCGACCGCTTCGAGCGGCTGTACCTCAACCGCGACCTGTCCGCGCTCGCCCAGAAGACCCGCGACATGGTGCAGGGCTTCCTGATCGAAGGCGCCTGCCCGGCCTGCCGCGGGGCCCGACTCAACCCGGCGGCGCTCGCCACCCGCGTCAACGGCCTGGGCATCGCCGACTGCACCCGCATGGAAGTCACCGATCTGATCGGGGAGTTGGCCGGGATCGACGACGCGGTGGCGGGACCGATCGCCCGCGCCGCCGTGGCGGCCCTGGAGCGCATCGAGGCGATCGGCCTCGGCTATCTCAGTCTGGACCGGGAGACGTCCACGCTCTCCGGCGGCGAGGGGCAGCGCCTGAAGATGGTGCGCCACCTCGGCTCCAGCCTCACCGGCATGACGTACATCTTCGACGAGCCGAGCGTCGGGCTGCACCCGCGCGACGTGGGACGCCTCAACGACCTCCTCCGCCGGCTGCGCGACAAGGGCAACACCGTCCTGGTCGTCGAGCACGACCCGGACGTGATCGCGGTCGCCGACCACGTCGTCGACATGGGCCCGGCGGCTGGCACCGGCGGTGGCCTGGTCGTCTTCGAGGGCACGCCGGACGAGCTGCGCCGGGCCGACACCCTCACCGGCCGCCACCTGCGGCGCGCCACCGGCGTCAAGGAGCACCCGCGCGAGGCCGTCGGCGGCCACTGGGTCAAGGGCGCGGATCTGCACAACCTCAAGGACGTGAGCGTGCGGGTGCCGACCGGGGTGCTCACGGTGGTCACCGGTGTCGCCGGGTCCGGCAAGAGCACGCTGGTGTCGAAGGCGTTCGTCGAGGCGCATCCGGACGCGGTGGTCGTGGACCAGTCGTCCATCGGCATCTCCGGCCGCTCGACCCCGGCGACGTATCTCGGGATCATGGACACGGTGCGCAAGCTGTTCTCGCGCGAGACGGGCGCGAAGGCGAGCCTGTTCAGCTTCAACTCCCATGGGGCGTGCGAGCGTTGCCAGGGGCGCGGGATCATCTACAGCGATCTGGCGTTCATGGACCCGGTGACCACGACGTGCGAGGCGTGCGAGGGGCGGCGCTTCAAGGACGAGGTGCTGCGGCTGACCGTGGGCGGGCGTTCCGTCGTGGACGTACTGGACATGACGGCCGGTCAGGCGCTGGAGTTCTTCGAGCGCTTCGACGACACGTCGGTACGCCGCCGGCTGCGGGCGCTGCGGGACGTGGGCCTCACCTACCTCACGCTCGGCCAGCCGCTGAGCACGCTCTCCGGCGGCGAGCGCCAACGCATCAAGCTGGCCACGCAGTTGCACCGCACGGGCACCACCTACGTCCTGGACGAGCCGACCACCGGTCTGCACATGGCGGACGTCGACGGGCTGCTCGCGCTGCTCGACCGGCTGGTCGACGCTGGGAACACCGTCCTCGTCGTCGAGCACAACCTCGACGTCGTCAAGCACGCGGACTGGGTGATCGACCTGGGTCCCGACGGCGGCAAGCACGGCGGACGGATCGTCTTCGAGGGGACGCCCGCGCAGCTGCTGCGGGCCGAGGGTTCGTACACGGCGGAGCATCTGCGACGCGCTCTGGGCGAGGGCGGGGCCCGCGCTGCATGATGTGCGGCACCGTGCCGCCGGCGTGAGGAGAGCAAGCCGTGTCCAGCAAGAAGGCCCTGATCCGCCGCCCGGGACCCCGCCTCGCCGACGGCCTGGTCACCCACCTGCGGCGCACACCGGTCGACACGTGGCTCGCGGCGCGGCAGTGGGAGGCGTACGCGGCGGCGCTGGTCGGACACGGCTGGGAGACCTTCGAGGTGGAGCCGGCCGACGACTGCCCGGACGCGGTGTTCGTGGAGGACGCGGTGGTGGCCTTCCGGAACGTGGCCCTCATCGCGCGGTCGGGTGCCGCGTCCCGGCGGGGCGAGACACCGGGCGTCGAGGAGGCGGTGGGCGGGCTCGGCTGTTCGGTGAACCGGGTGCGGGAGCCGGGCACGCTCGACGGCGGCGACGTCCTCAAGATCGACGACACGATGTACGTGGGCAGGGGCGGGCGGACGAACGCGGACGGGGTGCGGCAGCTGCGGGAAGTCTTCGAACCGCTCGGGGCGCGGGTCGTCGCCGTCCCCGTGACCAAGGTCCTGCATCTGAAGTCCGCGGTGACGGCGCTGCCCGACGGCACGGTCATCGGGTACGAGCCGCTGGTCGACGCCGCCGCGCTCTTCCCGCGCTTCCTGCCCGTGCCGGAGGAGGCGGGCGCGCACGTGGTGCTCCTCGGTGGCGCGAAGCTGCTCATGTCGGCGAGCGCGCCGAAGAGCGCGGAGCTCTTCGCCGATCTCGGATTTGATCCGGTTCTCGTGGATATCCGGGAGTTCGAGAAGCTCGAAGGCTGTGTGACGTGCCTCTCAGTTCGCCTGCGCGATCTGTACGCCTGACCAGTGCTGGGGCCTTTGTTGCGGCAGGGGCGGGTGCGGTCCGGGCTCACAGCCTCTTTACGGCGGGTTTAACCTACGGCAACGTAACCTACGAGACCGTAGGTAGCGCACCGCTCGCGCTGCCTGCCCGCACCGCCTGTAAGTAGCCCCGTCCCCCCTCTGGAGCCCCCGTGACGATCACCTCTCCCCACCTCGGCAGCACGGACAGCTGGACCGATGCCCGTCTGCTCTACGCGCTGGAGGAAGTGGTCGAGCAGGAACTCAACCGCCACCTCAAGGTGGCCAAGGACTGGATGCCCCACGAGTACGTCCCGTTCTCCGACGCCCGCAACTTCCCCGGCTTCTTCGAGGACGGCGAGGCGTGGGAGAAGGGCCAGTCCCCGGTCACCGACATCGGGCGCATCGCCCTGGTGGTCAACCTGCTCACCGAGGACAACCTCCCCAGCTACCACCACGAGATCGCCTCCCTCTTCGGCCGCGACGGCGCCTGGGGCACCTGGGTGCACCGCTGGACGGCGGAGGAGGGCCGGCACGGCATCGTGATGCGCGACTACCTCCTCGCCTCGCGCGCCGTCGACCCGGACCAGCTCGAGCGGTTCCGGATGGTGCACATGAGCGAGGGCTTCGAGTCGGACAACCGCCACTCGATGCTGCACTCAGTCGCGTACGTCGCCTTCCAGGAGCTGGCCACCCGCATCTCGCACCGGAACACCGGCCACCAGTCGGGCGACCCGGTCTGCGACCGCATGCTGGCGCGCATCGCCACCGACGAGAACCTCCACATGGTCTTCTACCGGAACCTCCTGAAGGCCGCCTTCGAGCTCGCCCCCGACCTCACCATGCAGGCCGTCCGTGATGTGGTGGTCAACTTCCGGATGCCCGGTCACGGCATGCCCGGCTTCGAGCGGGCCGCCGCGCAGATGGCCATCGGCGAGGTCTACAACCTGCGCATCCACCACGACGACGTGATCCAGCCCGTGCTGCGCTTCCTGAAGGTCCTGGAGATCGACGGCCTCGGCCCCGAGGGGCTGCAGGCACAGGAGGAGCTCGGCCTCTACATGAACGGCCTCGACGCCGAGGCGTCGAAGTTCGACGAGAAGCTGGCCGCGCGCAAGGCGCGGATGGCGGCGCGGGGGGCCTGACCCCGGCCGAAGGCCCGAGGGGGCGGGGCGGCTGGATTCGAACCAGCGTGTTCCGGTTTTGGAGACCGGCGCGACTGCCTCTGCGCTACGACCCCGCCCTTGCGGAAGATCGTACGCCTCGCCCGCCCGGGGTCACGGCCCCCGATCCCGCCCCGGGTCAGCGGTGGACGCTGCGGACCGCCGCGACGTCCGGCGCGACCCGGGGCGCCGGGATGTCCGCGCTCAACGCCGCGAGACGGCGCTTGACGCTCGCCGCGATGCCCCGGCCGAGCACGAACCGCGTCGGGGTGCGCGCCAGTTCGGCGGTGTCGAGGAGCCGGTGGGCCTCCCGGCTGCGCATGCCGGTGTGGGTGAGCACCAGGTGGGCCAAGCGGTGCTCGCCCGCCGCGAGCGAGGCCGCGACGGCTTCGGACGCCTCGTCGTCCAAGTGATTGTCGGCCGCGCCGAGCACCCCGGCGGCCCGCACCCGGCCCAGATCGAGCAGCTCCACCCCGGCGGACACCGACGCGGCGACCAGCCCGGCCGCCGCACGCGGTCCGATGCCGTTGCCGGCGACGGACAGCCGGTCGAGCCCGCCGTGCGGGGCGCGCTCCAGCGCGGCGGCAAGCAGCAGTGCTCCCTCGTCGCCCAACCTCGCCGCCGACACGTACAGCTCACGTACCGCGCCGTGGGCGATCAGCTCCGCAAGCGGTGCCGCGCCGTCCCGCCCCAGCGGGTTTCCGCCCAGGAAGAGCCGCTCGACGTGCCGCCCGGTGCCGGCGGCTGCGAGGAGCGCGTCGGCGAGGACGGCGAGTCCGGCCGCGTCGAGGCCGGTCTGGACGAGATCGAGGGTGCGCAACGACCGTACGGACGCGATCAGTTCGGCCGCCGCGCGGCCGCCCTGCGGACCCAGCGGGTTGCGCTTGAGCCAGACGCCGGTCACGACCTGCGGCGAGGCGCGCAGCTGGTCCGCGATACGGCAGGCGCCGCCCGCCGTGATGCCGTTGCAGCCGAGGTAGAGGGTCTCGATGCCGCTCTCGCCGACGCTGCCCGTCACCTCCGAGGCTCCCGTGTCGCCGAGGCCGTCCGTGCCGAGCAGCAGGTGGCGTACGGGCGAGGCGCCCCCGGTGTCGCGCAGCGCCTCGGCGACGAGGGCCGCGCCCCGTGCGCCGATCGCCTGCTTGCACAGGTCGAGCCGCCCGTCGGGCAGCGCCGTACCCGCCGTGAAGTCGAGGCGTTCGGCCGCCGGGTTCCCTGACCTCAACCAGTCGAGCAGGGGTGCCAGTTCGCCCACCGGCCGGGGCACGACGTGCGGCACTCCGGCTGGCAGGCCGTACTCGCTCATGGCTGTACTGCCTCGGTCACCACTGCGCCTCGCGGTAGTCCTTGAGGAACACGCCCGAGACGGGCGCGCCCGCCTCCCCGCGCACGATCGGGTCGTAGATCCGGGCGGCGCCGTCCACGACGTCGAGCGGCGTGCGAAAGCCCGCGCCCGCGATGCGGTCCTTCTTCGGCGCGGGGTTCTCGTCGGTGATCCAGCCGGTGTCGACGGCACACATGTGCACGCCCTGCTCGGCGAGTTCGGCGGCGCTGGTGCGGGTGAGCATGTTCAGGGCGGCCTTCGCCATGTTCGTGTGGGGGTGCCCGGCCGTCTTGTTGCGCACGGCGAAGCGGCCCTCGACCGCTGTCACGTTCACGATGTACGTGCGGGGGCGCGGCGACGCGAGCAGCAGGGGCAGCAGCCGGTCGCAGAGCAGGGCCGGGGCGAGCGCGTTGACCAGCTGGGTCTCCAGGACTTCGGCGGGGTCGAGGCCGCCGAGCCGGGCGGACCAGGAGTTCTCAGGGGCGGGGTCGGGGAGCAGCCCGGCCTCGTCGGCGTCGCGCAGGACGAGCGCGAGGGCACCCTGTCCGGCGGCGCCCGCCACCGCCCGCATCGGCTGGAATCCCGGCGCTCTCCGGGCGAGCGCGGGCAGTTCGGCCCTCTCCCCCGCCGCGAGAGCCGCGTAGGACTCGGGGGGCCGCCGGACCGTCTGCGCCGCGTTGTTGACGAGGATGTCGAGGGGATCGCCCGTCTGCCGCAACTCCTCGCACAGGCCGAGCACTTGGCGTGGGTCGCGCAGGTCGACGGCGAGCACGGTGAGGCGGTCGAGCCAGGCCGCGCTGCCCGGTGCCGCACGGAAGCGCCGCACGGTGTCGTGCGGGAAGCGGCTGGTGACGAGGAGTTCGGCGCCGTCCCGCAGCATCATCAGGGCCAGCTGGAAGCCGATCTTCACCCGGCCGCCCGTGAGCAGGACGCGCCGCCCGCGAAGGTCCGTGGTGAGCCGGCGCCGGGCGCGGTTGTCGGCCGCGCAGTCCGGACAGAGCCGGTGGTAGAAGGAGTCGACCTGTCGATACACCGTCTTGCAGACATAGCAGGGGCGTGGGCGCCGGAAGACGCCGCCCGTGCCGGGGGCGGACAGGGGCGCGTCCTCGCGGCGGTCGTCCGCGCCGGTCGCGGTGGCGGCCATGGCGGCCGCGTCGGCTGCGGACAGCTCGGCGCCGCGCGCCTTGCGTCTGCGCAGCCGTCCGTCGCGGGCGAAGGAGGCGGCGACCTGCTCGGCGCGCAACCGCGCCGGGTCGTCGACGGGCAGCTCCCGGAGTCTGCCGACCAGGTCGTGGAAGGCCGCGAGGTCCGCCTCGCCGACCCCGCCGCTCTCACCCATGTGTTCCCGCCCCGTGTGTTCCGTGCTCGTGGTCCCGGCCGGATTCGAACCGGCGTACCCGCCATGCCATGGCGGTGAGTCTGCCTCTGCTCTACAGGACCTCCCGCCGCACGCCCGGCGTGCGGCCCCCGGATCTTAACCAGGGGCGCGCGCCTGTGTCGCTTCGGTTTTCGCGGGCGGCGGCGCTCACCCGCACGGGCCCTCAGGGGGCGAAGACGGTACTGGCCAGGACCACGTGGACTGCGGTGCCGCCGAGGATGCTCAACAGCGCGTTGCGGCGCCAGAGATGGAGGCCCACGGTGACGGCGACGGCCGCGATCGGGGCCAGGGCGGACCTGCCCGCGAGGGGGAGGTCGCGCAGGCAGTAGAGGACGAGGATCACCATGACGCCCGCGGGCATGCGGGCGGCGAGGTACTGGACGGTGCCGCTCTCGCGCAGCGGGACGAGGGCGGCGAAGGGCAGGGCGCGCAGGGCCCAGGTGACGGCGGCGGTGACGAGGACCGCGGCGATGGCGTACCTGGCGTCAGGCATGGCGCGGCATCCTCCGGGTGACCAGGTGACGGGCCAGGAGCCCCACGGTGAACAGGACGAAGGCGGCCAGGAGCAGCTCGCCGGGGAAGACGAGGCGGGCGAACAGGGCGCTGAACAGGGCGAGTACGGGCGTGGGCAGATCGCCGCGCAGGTCCCGTACGGCGTCGACGGCGAGCACGGTGAACAGGGCGGTCAGCGCGAAGTCCAGGCCCCGGACGCTGTCGGGGATGAGCGAGCCGAGCAGCGCACCGGCGATCGAGCCGGCCACCCAGTACAGATGCAGGAGGAGCTGCAGCCCGAGGATGCGCCGCCCCGGCCAGGAGCGGGCCTGTTCCGCCGAGGTCAGGGCGAACGCCTCGTCGCTGAGCGCGAAGGTGCCATAAGCCTTGCCGACCCGCCCCTGGACACGGTGCAGCGGGTAGGACAGCGCGTAGAACACGTGCCGGACGTTCACCATGAAGGCGGCCCCGGCGATCGAGGCCAGTGGGGCGACGGCGGCGACCATGCCGATGAGCAGGAATTCGAACGAGCCCGCGTAGACGAGCGCGGCGGACAGGCCCGCCCACCACCAGTCGAGCCCGGAATGGGTGACGAGAGCCCCGAAGGCGAGACCGAGCGGCAGGAACGCGAGTCCCACGGATGCGGTGTCCCCGAGCGCGGTCCGCAGCCCTGACATGGGGCGCGGAGGGGGGACGGAAGCGGACACAGAAGTGTCATCGGCGACGGGTGGTGCTATTCGCATGCCGACATTTTATGAAGATCCACACCTAATTTGGTTGCGGATAGTGGCCCTATGATGAGCCCGTGAGCAATGAAATCCGCCTTGATGCCCTGGACCACGAAATTTTGTTTCACCTGCGCCAGGACGGCCGTCTCACCAACGTCGAGCTGGCCAAACGCGTGGGCCTGACCGCGCCCCCCTGTCTGCGCCGGGTCAAACGCCTGGAGGAGGCGGGCGTCATCGCCGGCTATCACGCCGTCATCGACACCGCGGCGCTCGGGCGCGGCCTCGAAGTCCTCATCGACGTGGAGGTCAGCGCCAACGACCGCGACACGTACCTGGAGTTCGAAGAGGTCGTGGCCTCCTACGAGGAGGTCATAGAGGTGCGGCGCATGTTCGGCCGCCCCGACTACTTCATCCGCGTCGCGGTCGCCGACCACGCCGCCTACGAGGCCTTCCTCACCGGCAAGCTCACCGGCCTCCCCTGCGTCCTGCGTGTCGACTCGCACCTGACGATGAAGACGGTCAAGCCGGGACCCTGACCCGGGGGGCCCGGGGGCCCTGGCCCGAGAACCGGGGGCACACGATTTACGAACGCCTCTCGCGGTGCAACGGTGGGCACCGGGGGTGGAACCCATGGCGCAGACCCATGAGTGGATGTTCTACGAGGTCATGTGGCGCAGCTGGGCGGCCAGGGGGCGGGTGCCCTGTCCCGTGCCGTGGTGGGCGCAGCAGGCCTTCCGGCGCTGGAGCGACGACTTCGACTCCGGGACGTACGAATCGAAGGAGGCCGCCCTGGCCTCCAACGCCCTGTACCGCTACTGGCACATGGTGGGCGTGAAGGACCACCGTCAGGAGTCCCTGATCGGGCAGGCCGGCGAGATCGAGCCGGTCTACGACAAGTACTGCCTGGCCTTCTTCCTGTACGACCCGGCGACGGGCGCCCTGCGCCTGCCGCAGCTGCCCGACGGCGGCACGGTGTCGCAGCGCATGGAGGCCCCGCACCTGCCGGTGGTCCTCACGGACTTCCGCACGCCGGACGGTGTCGCGTTCGTGCAGCGCACCTTCGCGACGGCCGTGGGCGCGCGGCAGCGCGACCTCGTCGTCACGCGGGTGACGGTGGGCTCCGCGACCGGGCAGCCGCGCGAGGGCTGGCTGTGCGCGGCGGTCATGCCCGCGGGCCCGAGCGGCTTCCAGCGGCACGACCGCAACGGCCGGCAGATCACCGACCGGAGGCTGACGTTCCTACGGCATCTGCCGTTGGAGAACCGGGTGGAGACGAACAGCGGCTGGGGACCGGTGTTCGACACCGCGCCCGAGCAGTACGGCGTGTACGGCAACCCCGACTTCAGCCACGACCCGGACTCGTATCTGGCGCGCAACCCGTTCCACGACCTGGTCACGGGCGGCAAGCTGAACGGTGCGGGGCAGGCGCAGGACCAGGTCGCGGGGTTGTGCAGCGCGGCGTTCGCCTGGCCGTTCCGGGTCATCGACGACGAGATGTTCGAGCTGGATGTGCGGCTGCCCGTCGACCTGTACAGCGGGGCCGACGACCTGGCCGAGATCAGGGCCACGCCGGCCGCCGAACTGGAGGAGGCCAACCGGGCCTTCTGGACGTCGAAGCTGATCGACCAGGGCCTGCAGCCGGAACTGCCGCGCCCTGTCGCGCACTTGACGGACCTCTTCCGCGAGTCGCGCTCGCAGCTGCTCATCCTCTCCGATCACGGGGAGATCCACCCGGGCCCGACGGTCTACGACTCGTTCTGGATCCGCGACTCGTCCGTCGAGGCCACCGCCTGCTCGCTGGTGGGTGACGGCGCGCTCGCCGAACACCAGCTGGGCACGCACTACCCGCTGAAGTTCAACCGCGGCACCGGCCGCATCGGGCCGTGCGCGGAGTACGGCTTCTACGGCGGGCCGCACGAGCGGGACGACCGCGAGTGGGACAGCAACGGCCAGGCGCTCTGGGCGATCGGCCGCTTCGACCGCACGAAGGGCCGCGCCGCCGCGTTCGGCGCGAAGCTCTACACGCCGTACGTCATCGACGGCGCCCGCTGGCTGCGCGACAACCGCGACCAGTACGGGCTGCTGCACAGCGGTTGGAGCGCCGAGCACCTGGGCGAGCGCGACAAGCCGCACTACTGGGACGACCTGTGGGCGCTGGCCGGTCTGTACGAGGCGGCGCGGCTCGCGGAGCGCATCGGCTCGCCCGACGTGCCCGAACTCTGGGCCGCCTTCGACGACGTGAAGCGCGCGACGGCGGCCTCGGTGCGGTGGGTCCTCGCGGAGCAGCGCGGGCGCGGGGCGTGGGAGACGTACATCCCGACCGGGCCCGGCGACGTCGGGCGGCTCGACTCGACGATGATCGGCACCGCGGCGTTCTTCCACCCGCTGCGGCTGCACATGGGCAGCAAGCTGGGCACGGACATCGACGCGGCGGCGCGCTTCACCCTCGACACGATGTACGCCCACTTCGTGTCGGGCGGCTACCGGCACGAGGCCGCGTGGAACGCCTACGGGCCCTATCTCACGACACAGTTGGCGCACGCGTACCTACTGGCGGGTGACCCCGGGCGGATGGACGAGCTGCTCGGCTGGATCGTCGGGGCGGCGTTCCCGCGGACGGAGGAGCGGGCGGTGGCGCTCGGCGCGTGGAACGAGCAGCACGCCTTCACCGTCGCGTCGGACTTCCGGGAAGTGCCGTCCCGCCCCTGGTACATGGGGGACATCCCGCACGGCTGGGCCGCCGCCGAATATCTGCTCCTGATCCGCGACATCCTGCTCTTCGAGGCGGACGAGGACCACGATCCGCATGTGTACATCGCGCCGGGCGTACGGCCCCACTGGGTGCCGGACGGCGACACGGTGGCCGTCGAGTCCGCTCCGACGCTGTTCGGCGAACCCTTCGGGTACCGGCTCACGCACGACGCGGGCAGGCGGACGGTGACGGTGGAGGTCACGGAGGCCCCGGACAGCGTGCGCTACGTCTATCCGTGCCGTTTCGGACAGGTGCGGTCGGTGTCGGCGGACGGCCGGGAGCTGCCCGTCTCCGGCGACGACGTCCGGGTCCCCGCGGGGACCCGGCGATTCGTCGTCGCGTACGCCTGATGGCCCGTGGGCCTGGGTCAGGCGCGGGATTCGCGTCTGAGGGCGTACCGCTCCTTCTCGGAGAGGCCGCCCCAGACGCCGAACCGCTCGTCGTTGGCCAGTGCGTACTCCAGGCAAGCCGTGCGCATCTCGCACATCTGGCAGATGTCCTTCGCCTCGCGCACCGAGCTCCCGGGCTCGGGGAAGAAGAAGTCGGCGCCGGTCTGGGCGCACAGGGCCTGCTCCTGCCAGGCGAGTTCCGGCTCGGCTGTCATCTCGATCTGCATGCCACCGATGCTGTCCCACCACGCGAAACAAGCAATCAACGAACGATCAACGCCCGGTTGCCCCGCGCCCCGGTGCCGGTGCCGGGGCCGGTGCCCCGCTGAGGACTGCCCGTGGAGGGGCGGGGCGAAACTGTGGGGTTCGGGGGGAGGTATGTGAGGGGGGAGACGGACGGCCGCAGCGGACAGGGGCCCTGTCGGTCGGGCAGGGTCCCTGCCCCGTGTGCTGGTGTGGCCTGCTCGCGCTATGCGCCCTGCTCCGCCGGAGGCGACGGCTGCAGTACCGCGAACCGTGCGCCCGCCGGGTCCGCCAGCTTTGCGAAGCGGCCGACGCCCTCCATCGAGACGGGCTCCATCCGCACCTCGCCGCCGCCCTGCCGGGCCTTGGCGACCGCGCCGTCGCAGTCGTCCACCTGGAAGTACGGCAGCCAATACGCCCCGTCGCCTTCGGAGGGGTCACTGGCCAGCGGGACCACGCCGCCGAACATGTCGTCCGCCGTGCCGTCCGCAGGGTGCACCATCGTGTACGTCCCGCCGGGGAAGGTGGCCTCGGTGGTCTGCCAGCCGAACACGGAGCCGTAGAACCGGAGGGCGGCGGGGACGTCCGGGGTGTAGAGCTCGGTCCAGACCAGCCCGCCCGGTTCGTTCAGGACATCAAGGCCCTTCAGCTCTCCCTGCTGCCACAAGGAGAACGGCACGCCCGCGGAGTCGGAGAGACCCGCCATGCGGCCGAGGTCGAGGATGTCCGCGGCCTCGAACAGCGTGCCGCCACCGGCCTGCTCCGCCGACTTCACCGTGGCGTCCACGTCAGGCGTCCTGAAATACAGCGTCCAGGACGGCGGCGCTTCGTCCGCCGGCATGGCCATCGCTCCCGCGGCGGTGCGGCCGCCGAGCTGATACTGGCTGTAGCCGCCCACTTCCGCCGGACCCCGCTGGAGCTCCCAGCCGAACAGCTCCCGATAGAAGGCGCTGACGCCGTCGAGGTCAGGCGCACACGAGTCCACCCAGACGGGGGCTCCCGTGAGAAAACGGTCATTGAGCATGATCGACTCCTTTGTCGCATCTCTCTTCCGCACTTCTGAGTCTGGCACCCGCCACTGACAATCCGCCTCCTCTCGGCCACGGCCGCCTCCAGGAGCCCTGACGTCGCCATTATGTGAAGGAACAACATTTTTGAGAGCGCTCTCAGTCACAACTCTTGACGCCGCATTCCCGCGTCGGGACAGTGGTGCACCACCCCCGGACCCCCCTCTCCCTCCCCCACCCCCTCCCCCCACGCAACCGCGCAGGAGACCTTCCGTGATATCGCGTCGAACGTTCCTGACCTCCGCAGCCGGCGCCGCGAGCGCCCTCACCTACCCCGCCTGGGGCAGCGCCCTCAGCCCCGGCGCCCGAGCGAGCAACACGGCCGCCGCCCCCGCCACCTGCGAACTCGCCCTGGTGAACAAGTCACTGCCGGGACAGGTCCGCGCCTACGTCACCGGGCACGAACAGGGCACCGGCCGCTGGCTGCTGCTCAAGCCGGACGGCGGCGTCTACCGCCCCGAGTCGCCCTCGGCCCCGCAGACCCCGCTGCCCGTCGACTGCGCCATCCCGCTCGGCGCCGCGGGATCGGCACCCAAGGTCCTGACGTTGCCTCAGATGTTCGGCGCGCGCGTGTACTTCGTACGCGACGACAGGCTGGACTTCTTCCTCAACCCGGGCCCCGCGCTGGTCGAACCGGCCTTCGCCACCCGCGCGGACCCCAACTACGGCCGCACGTGGTCGTTCTGCGAGTTCACCTTCAACCCCCAGCAGCTCTACGCCAACATCAGCTACGTCGACCTCGTCACCGCGCTGCCCATCGGCCTGACCCTGGAGGGCGACGCCAGGCACACCGTCGCCCCGCTGCCGGACGGAGCCGTCGGCAGGATCGCGGCGGACCTCGCGGCGCAGGCGGCGAAGGACGGGCAGCCGTGGGACAAGCTGGTCATCCGCGGCGACGACGGCGGCGTGCTGCGGGTGATCTCGCCGCAGAACCTCATGGCGCCGTACTTCGACAGGCCTGACCAGATGCCGTTCCGCGACGTGTGGAACGGCTACATCGACAAGGTGTGGGACAAGTACCGCGGCACCGACCTCAAGATCGACCTCCAGGGCGGCCGCGGCGTGTTCACCGGGCGTGTCAGCGGCGACGTACTGACGTTCAACGGCGGTCACTCCTTCACCAAGCCCACCTCGAAGGACATCTTCACCTGCAACCACGGTCCGTTCGCCAACAACCCGAACGACCCCGACGACAAGAAGGGCCTGCTCGCCCGGCTCGCGGCCGGCTTCAACCGCAGCATCATGCTCACCCACCCCCAGCAGCCGAACGGCACGAGCACAGCCGACTACTACCGGGACGCGGTGACCAACCACTGGTCACGCGTGGTGCACGCCAACTCCCCCATCGGGTACGCGTTTCCGTACGACGACGTGCGGCCCGACGGGCAGCCGGACGTGTCGGGGGCGGCGCACGACGGGAACCCGCGACGGTTCACGGTGAGCGTGGGGTCCTGAAGCGCCACCCACCCCGTCACGCGCCACCCGTCCCGTCACGCGCCACCCACCCCGCCGGACGGGCCGGCTCCGGCGGACCGGTCACGCCGAGGCCCTGCACACCAGGGACGTCGGCAGGACCACACCGGCCGGCTCGACGGGGACGGGTTCCGCCCCTCCCCTGCCGCGCAGCAGCATCCCGGCCATCAACCGGCCCATCTCCTCGATCTCCTGACGGACCGTCGTCAGCGGTGGATCGGTCTGCTCGGCCACCGGAAGCATGTCGTCGAACCCGACCACCGCCACGTCGTCCGGCACCCTCCTGCCCCGCTCGCGCAGCACGCGGAGGGCGCCGGACGCGGTCAGGTCGCTGGCGGCGAAGACGGCGTCCAGTTCCGGTACGCGGTCGAGGAGTTCACGCATCGCGCGCTCCCCGCCCGCCGGGGTGAAGTCCCCCTCGGCGATCAGCCGCGGATCGACGTCGCCCAGCACGTCGCGGTAGCCGTCGAGCCGGTCGACCGCGGACGTCTGGTCGAGTGCCCCGGTGATGTGCGCGATACGGCCGCGGCCGAGGCCGGCCAGGTGGCGCACGGCCTCGCGCGCACCGCCGCGGTTGTCGCAGTCGACGTACGCCACGCCCGGTTCGCCCGGCCCCGCCTGCGGCCACCCGGGCCGGCCGCCGAACACGGTGGGCACCCCGGCACGCCGGATGATGCCGGGCAACGGGTCGTCGAGATGCAGCGAGAAGACGAGGGCGCCGTCGACGTGACCGCCCGCGAGATAGCGGCCGACCCGCTCGTGGTCGTCCCGCCCCTCGGTGAGCAGCAGCACGAGCTGGATGTCGTTCGCCGTCAACTCCTTGCTGATGCCCCGAAGTTGCAGCGCGAAGAACGGGTCGGCGAAGACCCGTGTCTCCGGTTCGGCGATCACCACGGCAACCGCGTCGTGGCGCCGGGTGACCAGGCTGCGGGCGGCGCGGTTGGGGACGTAGCCGAGCTCGTCGACCGCGTGCCGCACCTTCTCGGCAAGTACCTCCCGCACCCCTGGGTCGCCGTTGACGACACGCGAGACGGTGGCCCTGGACACCCCGGCACGGGCTGCCACGGCCTCCAGGGTCGGGCGCGGTTCCTCGGTCACCTCGGTCACTCCTCCCTGACGATGTTCAGGAGGCATCTTCCCGTATCGGCTCCCGGGACCGCCCGGCGAGGGCGAAGTCGTCGCCGGAGACGGGCGGTTCGCGGCCTCCCCGGCAGCACTACGCGACCTTGGGGCCGCAGCGCATCCCGATGTAGACGCAGCCCGTACCGTCCGGCAGCGTGGAGAAGACGACAGGCATGTAGTCCTCGCTGAACGCCGCGCCCACCCCCGTGCCCGCGAAGACCGAGTCCGTCACCGGCACCAGATCGATCTCCAGGGGCTCGGAGAAGTCCTTCATGCCGTCGACGAACTCGTACACCGCGTGTCCCGCGCCGTCCCGCTCGGTCACGGTGATGACCACACCCTCGCGCCGGTACGTGCCGACGAGCGGCGCGAGGTCGACCGCGGGCGGCTCGGCCGGCGGGGCGAAGGGCTCGGGCATCGTCACTCCGGCCAGCTCGGCGAGGAGTTCACGGAACAGCGCGCCGTACAGCTCGCGCGCGCCGCCGCCGTTGGTGAGCAGCACGACCGCGACGCCCGCCGACGGCACCACGCGCAGATAGCCGTACTGCCCGATGGAGGCGCCGTCGTGGCCGTAGCCCTGGACGCCGTCCCAGTCGTAGAGGGTCCAGCCCAGTCCCCAGCCGTCCGCGCTGACGGTCCACTTGTCCGGGGAGTCGACCACGCGCCGCCGCATCAGCGCGACGGTCTCCTCGGCGAGCACGCGCGTGCCGTCCTGCGCCACGCCGCCGTCGAGGTGCAGCTTCGCGAGCCGGGCGACGTCCCCGGCCGTGGCGATGACCCTGCCGTACGGGCCCGCGGAGCGCGGCATCAGGTCCCAGGAGGGCGCCGGGTCCGGATCCTGGCCCGCCTCGCCCAGGTGCCCCATCGCCGCGCGGAACCGCAGTGCCTCCTCGGGCAGCGTCATCGTGTGCGTGACGCCGAGCGGGGTGAGGAGCAGTTCCCTCAGCGCCTCGTCCCAGACCTTGCCGGTCACCACCTCGATGATCCGGCCGAGCACGTTGTACCCCACGCTGCTGTAGGAGAGCGCGGTGCCGGGCGGGCAGTCGAGTGCCACGTCCTTCGCGGCCTCGACGTACCGGGCGAGGCAGTCGTCACCCCGGCCGCTGTCATAGGTGAAGTCGCAGGTGAGGCCGCTGGTGTGGCTGAGCAGCCGGCGCGTGGTGATCGCCCTGGTCGCTTCGGGGTCGCCGACCGAGAACTCCGGGAGCACGTCGACGACCGGTGCGTCCAGATCGAGCTCGCCCGCTTCGGCGAGCCGCATGATCAGGGTGGCCGTGTACATCTTGGCGATCGATCCCACCTGGAAGACGGAGTCGGTCGTCGCCTCGACCCCCGTGCCGCGGTGCAGCACTCCGCCGGCCAGCTCGTGGACGGTCCCGTCGACGATGATCGCCAGCGAAGCGGCCGGGACGTGGTGCTCGGCGCGCAAGGTGTCGAGGCGGGCCTGCCAGTGGGCGAGGTCCAGCTTCCGGCCGCCCGAACTCCGGCTCCCCCACGCGCCCTCGGCGCCCCAGCTGCCCCGCTCGTCCCAGTTCACGGCGGTCTTCGGCATGGTGTCCCCCACTCGATGCGTACGGCGTTCTCCGTTGCGAACACTGTACGCACAGCGAAACGCTGTACGCAACCGCGAACGGTGTGCACTAGAGTCGGGGAGGCAGACCGCGAGGAGAACCGAGAGACGAGGGGCGCATGCCGACCGACAGGAAGCCGACCGCATCGGTGTGGACCCGTCCGCGGCCCCGGCAGCGGGAGCAGCTGACCCGCGAGCACATCGTGGCCACGGCGATCGAACTGCTCGACGCGGAGGGCATCGAGGCGCTCAGCATGCGCAAGCTCGGCACACGCCTGAACGCCGCGGCCACTTCCCTCTACCGGCACGTGGCCAACAAGGACGAGCTGATCCAGCTGGTCGTGGACGACGTCTTCGGAGAGCTGCGGGTCCCCGCCGCAGACCCCGCCGGCTGGCGCGCGGCAGTCACCCGCACCGCGGGCGATCTGCGGGCGATGGCGTTGCGCCACCCCTGGATCGCCCCCGAGCTGGGCCAGGTCGGCCTCGTCCACATCGGTCCGAACGCCCTGCGGATGTCCTCGGGGCTGCTCGCGCAGTTCGAGGCCGCGGGCTTTCCCGCACAGGAGCAGGACCGGGCCGTGGGGACCCTCACGGCGTACGTCGTCGGGATCGCGGCCTCCGAGGCGGCGTACCTCTCCCTGATCGCGCGCAGCGGCAGGACCGAGCGGGAGTGGGTGGCGGACCTGCGCCCGGCCCTCGACGCGGCGTCACAGGGGCACCCGCGGCTGCGGGAGGGAAGCTCCGCCCGGCAGGACGTGGACCCGCAGCGGATCCGCGACGACGACTTCGCCTATGGGCTCGACCGGGTCCTCGACGGCCTGACGGCCCGGCTCACCGCCTGAACACGCATACCCTGCCCCCATGTTCAAGAAGCGGAGAGAGCGCAGGCAGGCCGAGCTGCACGAGGAGCTGGCCGGCGCGTTGCGGGATCCGGACGTGGCGGTGCGGGCCAAGGCGGCCGTCGACGCGGCGGAGAGAGCCGACCTGAAGTGGGCGCTCCGGGAGCTGGCGGCGGCCGTGGCGCGCGAGCCGTGGGCGGACGACTTCCACGAGACCGTGGTGGACGGCTTCGCGGTCGCGCTGCGCCGCGACACGGCGATACGGGAGCGCACGGCGCGCATCGTCGCGGAGCATCTGGACGACCCGGAGGGCTTCGTGCGGGCGTGGACCGGTCTCGTGGCGGAGCTCGGCGGGCCCCCGGCGCCGAGCGAGATCGGCGCGGACCTCTGCGACGACATGCGGGAGCGTCTCAGGTATCTGCGCGGCGAGGGCTGGACCGCCGAGGGGCTCGACCGTCTCGGCCGGCCCGGCACCTTCATCCGCGAGCTGGCGTTCGACATCGCCGTCCTCCTGGCGTCGCTCGTGGTGCGCAGGAACGAACCGCTGTCCGCCGAGGAGGCGGAGCGGGTGCGGGGCGAGACGCGCGCGGTTCTGGACAGCGCCCTGGCCTGGCCCCCCGACAGCGAGGAACGCCTCGTCCGCATCGCCCCGTTGGTCGACGAGCCCGACACCGAGTCGTGGACGGACCGCGCACGGCACGGCGTACAGGTCGACGAGACGCTGGCGCTCTGCATGAGCGCGGACGACGACCGGGTGGTCCTCGGCGTCGAGACCCTGCACCACCAGATCATGCGGGACGACGTGCTCAGGCGCGGGCGGACCCGCGAGGTCCTCGACCGCCTGCTGGCGCGCGAGCAGCCGCCGTTCGTCCTGTTCCAGCTCCTCGGTTGTTACATCCAGCTGCACCTGGTCGCGCGGCTGCCGGACCCGCCGGTGGACCTGTTCCTCGCCAGGTTGCGCGACGCCGACGCCGACGTGCGCTCCTGCGCCGCGTCGGGCCTGGGGCTGCTGGCCCCTCGCACCCCCGCGGAGACCCGGGTCGTGGCCGCCCTCGTGGAGCGGCTTGACCACGACTCCGACGTCGGGGTGCGCGGTGCCGCCGCCGGGAGCCTGGCCGGCCTGGCCCGCCCCGAACTGCCCGCCGCCCGGACCGTGGCGGACGCCATGGCACGCCACGCCGGCTCGCCCGAGCCGGGGATCAGGGCCGCCACCCTCCAGTACGCCCTGGAACACGGCGCCCCGGACGCGTACGACCGGCTGCTCACCGAGTTCGACGCACCCGACGTGCACTGGGAGTTCCTGAAGGCGTTGCAACTGGCGGCCATGGACGTGCGGTTCAGCCTCCCCGAGGACGTCCGGCCCCGACTCGCCGAGCGGCTGGAGCGCCTGGCGGCGACCGGCTGGGTCGACCGCTGGGAGAACCCGGAGGGCCACCCCGACCTGGACGATCTCGACGAGGCGCTGGAGGAGCTGTTGGAGCGGGTACGCGACCGTAGCTGAAGGAGGAGGGGGCGTCGCCGGTTCGCGGGGCGGTCGCTATTCGCGGGGCGGTCACTAGTGGTGCGCGTGCTCCCCGGCGGCGCCTTCCGACGACTTCCCGGAGGAAGACTTGCCGGATGACGACTTCCCGGAGGACGACCCGGACGGCTCCTTCGACGACTTCCCGGACCGCGCCCCATGGTGTGGCTCATAGTCCGGGATCGTTCCGTCCGGCTTCTTCACCAGGAAAAGGCCCGCCATTCCCATGTCCGAGTGGCTCTGCACGTGGCAGTGGTACATCCAGGCCCCGGCTCCCACGCCCTCGCCGGCGATGACCTGGAAGCCGAAGGAGTCGCCCGGGCCCGTGATCTTGTCGTCGAGGATCTGGCTCGGGTCGTCGGGGCCGGTCAGCAGACCCGTGCGGTTGTCCGCCCAGCGGTGACCGTGCACGTGGAACGTGTGGTAGTACTCGCCGTGGGTGATCGAGACGAACTCGACCCGGTCGCCCACCGTGGCCTCGAAGGTGGGGCTGTCGTGGCCGGACTTGTTGTTGATCGTCATGTCGTTGAAGACGATCGTGAAGGTCTTGTCCGGCAGCAGGTCGCCCTTGCGGCGCACGATCAGCGGACCGTAGAGCCCCTTGCGCACGCCGCCGGTGCCGTGATCCGTGCCGACCACGTGGTCGTGATAGTGCCAGTAGCCCGCGGTGCCGGGGCGCCAGGTGCCGTCCTTGCGGCGGCCCGGGGCGTGCGTGCGCCACGTGTAGGTGCGCTTTCCGCCCGGCTCGACGTGGCTTCTGGTGTGCTTGGTGCCGTCGCTGGAGATCTCGTAGTCCATGCCGTGGACGTGCAGACTGGCGGCCACGTCCATCGTGTTCTCGAACTCGATGTGCAGGGTGTCGCCCTCGTTCAGCTCGATGAGCGGCCCCGGAATGGAGGCCTTGCCCTTCTCCAGGCCGTACCCCATCTGCCCGTCCGGGAGCTTCTCCGCGTACATCTTGATGCGCTTGACCTCGCCGCCCGCGGGGGCGGTCCGCGGCGCGTCCGCCGTGCTCGCGTCGGGCGCGCCCGCGATCGACAACGATGTCACACCGGCCGCCGCTGCCGCGCCGCCCACCAGCATCCGCCGGTTGAAGCTCCGCCTGTCGAGATCCTGTCGGTTCCGCCGGCCCATGACGAACTCCCCACTGCGGTACGGCAACTGACGGGGCGCAGGAGGCCCCGGGGACGGCCACACGGTATCGGCCGGACCTTCGTTTATCCACAGGCAGGACAAAGTTCGTGCTATCGCGGTGATACCTATTGGCGAGTTGCGAAAAGAGGTCTAGCTTCGTCGGCGCTGTTGCTGTGACCGACGAGGGGTGGGTGTACTCATGCGGCGCACACCGCATCAAGAGCCCTTGACCGTACGAGGGTCGATCCGAGCACGACACAGACCGAACCGCTCGCGCCGGGCCTGGACGGCCGCGCTGCTGTCCGGAGCCATGGTCACCGGGGCGCTCTCGGCGCAGGCCGCTGCCGCGCGGCCGTACCCGGAACCGCCGCCGACAACGATGTCCGTCCCCTCGCCGCCCGGCGGGGCCAACGTCAAGGTCCTGGTCTTCCACGGTTCGGCGGCGGGCGGCGACGAGTCCCCGGTGGTCAACGCCGGCATCGAGGCGATCGAGAGGATCGGCCGGTCGGGCCCGGCCGCCCAGCGGTTCAGGATCGAGGCGACGGACGACCCGGCCGTCTTCACGAACGAGGCCAGGCTCGGGAAGTTCAACGCCGTGGCCTTCCTGACCGGCGGCGGTGACGTCCTCGACCCCGAGCAGGAGGCGGGCCTGGAGGCCTACATGGAGGCCGGCGGCGGCTTCCTCGGCATCCACGACGCGGCCCGCGCCGAGCCGTACTCGAACTGGTTCACCGGCCTGATCGGCGCCAGGCCCGCCGACGCGAGCCCGACGGATGTCCAGCGCGCGACCGTGGAGGTCGGCGACCGCGAGCACCCGGCGACCAAGGAGCTGCCCCTCCAGTGGAAGCGCCCCGACCGGTGGCTGAACTGGGAGAAGAACCCCTCGGGTGAAGTGCATACGGTCGCCCGTGTACGAGAGACGACATACAAGCCTGGCTCCGGGGCGAACGGTTGGGACCACCCGGTGTCCTGGTGCCGCGACTACGACGGCGGACGCTCCTTCTACACCGGCATGGGCGGCACCGCGGCGTCGTACGACGAAGCGGACTTCCGCAACCATCTGCGGGGCGCCCTGCTGTGGACGACCCGCATCGCGCGTGCCGACTGCAAGGGCACGATCAACGCCCACTACAAGGCGGAGCGCCTCACGCAGGCCAACCAGCCGGGCAAGAACGACCAGATCGGCGAGCCGCACGGCCTGGTCACCGCGCCCGACGGAAAGGTCTTCTACATCGGGCGTGGCGGCGCCGACTCCTCCCAGCCGGTCGTCACCGACTGGAACAACCCGGACATCGGCAAGGGCACGGGCGAGATCCACGTCTATGACCCGAAGACCAAGAAAGTGACCCTCGCGGGCGCCTTGACGGTCTTCGGCAACAAGGGCGGCGGCGACGAGCTCATCAAGGTCGAAGAAGGCCTGCTCGGCATCGAGCTCGACCCGAAGTTCGAGGAGAACGGGTGGGTGTACCTGCACTACACACCCCACTCGAGGATCAACCGCGAGACGCACATGGCCGAGCGGTACGTCTCCCGCTTCACGCTCGACCGGGCCACGAACAAGCTGGACATGGGCAGCGAGAAGGTGCTCCTGAAATGGCCGGTGCAGATCCACAGCTGCTGTCACGCGGGCGGCGGGATGGCCTGGGACTCCAAGGGCAACCTCTACATCGCAACCGGTGACAACAACTCCTCGGGATTCACCGGCGGTTACTCGGGCAACAACCCGCAGCCCAACTTCAAGGGCGTCTCCTTCGCCGACGCCCGCCGCACCGCGGGCAACACCAACAACCTCAACGGCAAGATCCTGCGCATCCACCCTGAGGCCGACGGGACGTACACCCTTCCCGAGGGCAACCTCTTCACCGGCAAGGAGCAGGCCGAGGGCGGCGGCAAGACGCGCGGCGAGATCTATGTGATGGGTGTCAGGAACCCGGCGCGCATCTCCATCGACAAGAAGACCGACACGCTGTACGCGGGCTGGGTCGGCCCGGACGCCGGCGCGCCGTCGACGACGTGGGGCCCGGCGAAGTACGACACGTTCGCCGCGATCACCCACGCCTCCAACCGCGGCTGGCCGTACTGCATGGGCAACAACCAGCCCTACCGCGACCGGAATCTGCCGGACCCGACGAAGCCGCTGGGCTGGTACGACTGCAAGAACCTCAAGAACGAGTCGCCCAACAACGACGGCCTGGTGAACATCCCGCCGGCCGAGCCGAACAACATCTGGTACTCGCCGCAGGGCGGCGGCGTCGACTACCCGCGCGACGCGAACGGCGTGCCGAGCTACAAGACCGAGGAGCAGAAGCTGCTCCTGCCGTGGCTCAAGGGCGGCGGCCAGGCCACCATGAACGGCCCGGTCTACCGCTACGACGCGGCGAGCACGAGCGCCGACAAGTGGCCCTCGTACTGGGACGGGAAGTGGTTCGTCGGCGACTTCTACGACGGCGACCAGCCGCGGCACGCGGTCGTGACCGATCCGAAGACGGTCGGCAGCGGCGGCCTCCCGGTCCACGCCGCATCCCTGAAGAAGATCATTCCGACCGGCAACGACGGCATCAAGAACCTCATGGACTGGAAGTTCGCGCCGGACGGCTCGCTGTACGTCCTCGACTACGGCCGCGGCTTCTTCACCTCGGACGCCAAGTCGGCGCTGTGGCGCGTGACGTACAAGGGCGGGGCTGCGACGCCGGCCGCCGACGACCTGGCAAGGAAGGCGGGATGATGCGATCTCCGACGCAGCGGGCCGCACGGAGGCGGGCCGTTCGGAAACGAAGACTGCTCACAGCGCTGTTCGCCGCGCTCCTCATGGTGCTCGGGCTGACGTCGACCGCGGCGACGGCGCGGCCCGACAACACCGGGCTCGCCGCCGCGCAGACCCTGACCTGGACCGCCGACAACGACATCGCCAAGTACAAGTCGGCGCCCACGACGGCGGTGGCGGGGCCGACGACGATCGTCTTCGAGAACAGCGAGGCGACCGGCAACACCACGGGCATGCCGCACACGCTGACCTTCGACGTCTCCGACCCGGAGTACAACAACGACGTCCCGCTGAACATCCTGGCCAACCCCAACGACGACCAGGGCGGCAAGCACACCGCCGAGGTGACGCTCACCCCGGGCCGCTACCGCTACCACTGCACCATCCCCGGCCACGGTGCGATGCAGGGCATCCTGGTCGTGACCGAGGGCGGCGGCGAGGACACCACGGCGCCGGCGGCCTCGGCGAAGGTGGAGGGTCAGACCAACGCCGACGGCGCGTACGTCGGTTCGGCCTCCGTGGCCGTGACGGCGACGGACGAGCGTTCGGGCGTCGACAGGATCGAGTACGCGGTCGGGGCGGACGGCGCGTGGCAGCCGTACACCGCGCCGGTGGTCGTCGACCAGGTCGGCACCCACAGGATCCGCTACCGGGCCACCGACAAGGCGGGCAACACGTCCGCCGAGAAGGCCGTCGACTTCAAGGTCGTCGCGCCGCCGACGGACGACAGGACGCCTCCGGAGACGTCGGCCACGGTGACCGGCGAGAAGAACGACCAGGGGCAGTACGTCGGGATGGCGACGGTCACGGTGACGGCGTCCGACACCGGTTCCGGCGTCAACAAGATCGAGTACGCGATCGGCTCCGGGGCCTGGACCGCGTACACCGCGCCGGTCATGGTCCACGAGGCGGGCGCCCACAAGGTCCGCTACCGCGCGTCCGACAAGGCGGGCAACACGTCCGCCGAGAAGGCCGTCGACTTCACGGTCGTCACGCCGCCCGTGGAGGACAGGACGCCTCCGGAGACGTCGGCGAAGGTCGAGGGCGACAAGGACTCGGACGGGGCCTACCTCGGGAAGGCGAAGGTGACGGTCACCGCCACGGACGCCGGTTCGGGCGTCGACAAGGTCGAGTACTCCTTGGACGGCGGCCCCTACCTCGCGTACGAGGCGCCGGTCGTCGTCGACCGCGCGGGCCGCCACACGGTGGCGTACCGGGCGAGCGACAAGGCGGGCAACGCCGCCGCGGCGAAGACCGTGGCCTTCACCGTGGCCGAGGGCGGCGGCGTGCCGGCTCCCAACTGCCCCGAGTACGACGAGCGGTTGACGGTGTTTGTGGGCACGGTCGACACGGGCATCCCCAACCGCGTCACGAACAACCGCTGCCGCATCGGTGAGCTGATCGAGGACGAGAAGGAGTGGACGTCGCACGCGCTCTTCCTGAAGCACGTCAAGAGCGTGACGGACAAGCTCCTGAGGGCGGGCGAGATCGACCAGCGTGAGTACAACAAGATCAACCGCGCCGCCAAGCAGTCCGGCATCGGCAAGCCCGGTCAGACGGAGGGCTACCGCAAGCTCTTCGACGGCACCGCGGCGTCCCTCGCCAAGTGGGAGCAAGTGGGCGGCGGCAAGTTCGGTCTCAACGCCGACGGCACCATCACCAGCTCGACCACGGTCCCGGGCATGGGCATGCTCTGGTTCCCCGAGCGGAAGTACGGCGACTTCTCGCTGAAGCTCCAGTGGCGGGACGACGCGCCGGGCAACGGCAACACCAACTCCGGTGTCTTCGTGCGCTTCCCGCAGGTCCACGACCACCCGGAGGAGTCGCGGCCCGAGTGGGTGGCCATCAAGTACGGGCACGAGGTGCAGGTCCACGACCGGCCCGACGGCGACATGTACAAGACGGGGTCGATCTACGGCTTCGACCGGGTGGGTCTGGCCGGTGCCGGGGTCACTCCGAAGGGCACGTGGAACGACTACGAGATCCGGGTGGTGGACCAGCACTACTCGGTCTACCGCAACGGCGTCCTGATCAACGAGTTCGACAACACCGGCGGCCAGGAGTTCACGCCGCCGCGCGCCGACGACCCGGGCACGGACGGCCGCAGGTACGCCTCCGGCTACGTCGGGCTCCAGGTCCACGGCGTGACGGACGTGGTGTCGTACCGGGACATCCGGATCAAGGAGCTGTAGCCGAGCCTCCTGCCGTTCCGCTTCGGCGCCCTCGCCCCCGCACGGGGCGGGGGCGCCGTCGCGGTGGGGTGCTGATGCGGGGTCTAGTCGTCGGTGTCCGTGGCCGCAAGGACCGACACCTGTGTGCCGGAGGGGTCGAGCACTGCGAGGCCCACGTCGGCCGTGTCGTGCCGGAACCAGCGCGTGAACGCCATGAAGCGCAGCCACCGGCACCCGGCCGCGTACCGCACGGCGTCCAGGAACGATGTGTCCCACGGCAGGTCAAGGAGGGCGTACAGGCCCTGCCAGGCGTGGAGCCGGGCGTAGGCGCCGTACAGGGGGCGGCCGTTGACACCGCCGGCGGCCGCCGCCGAGTACAGCGCGTCGAGCGCGTCGTCCGCCGCCGTGACACAGGCCGTCAGCCCGCCCGGTCCCATCTCCCCCGCGAGGCAGTCGAGCGGCAGCTCCTGGAGGAACGACATCCCGAAGTCGTCCCCGGCCAGCGGCCGCGGCAGCGTGAAGAACCGGACCTCCGGTTCGCACGTCCAGCCTCCTGCGGTGAACGCTCCGGCGGCCGCCCGTGAGCGTGTCGCGTCCGGTGCCTCCCGCGCGGTGCGCCCGGCGGCCGTCCCGCGCTCGGAGGCCGGGACCTCCGGAAAGCGCGCCCGCAGCTGACCTGCCGACCGCACGGGCCCGACGCCGCGCGTCCGCGCCCCGAAGCGGTGTTCGATGTCGAGCCGCGTCTCCGGGAGCCGGGCCAGCGGGTGCCCCGCCTCCCGCAGCCGCTCTGCGTACGCGTCGAGCGCGGGCCGCTGCCGCCACGGCACTCCCCGCAGCGACAGTTCGCCGAGGAGGCAGGCCCGCAGCTCGGCCTCCGGGTCGGTGGCGCTGCGCGGGGCCTCGGCAAAGAGCGGTTCGAGTTGCGCCAGGGACCGGCTTCTCGCCAGTTCGGCGGCGCGTGCCAGGATCGTGTGGTCATCGCTCACACCGGGAGACTACGAGCCGAGCACCGGGCTCCTCACTCCTCGTGCTTCGCGCGGCTCGGCTGGACGCGTTTCGGCTCGCCCGGCATCTTCGGGTACTCCGGCGGGTAGGGCAGGTCGCCGAGGCCGTGGTCGTGCTCGTCCTTGGTGGCCAGTTCCAGGAGCGCCTCGAGCGAGTGGGCCCGGTCGTCCATGCCCGCGTGGAGGTCTCCGACCTCGGCGAAGCGGCCCGGCATGGTGGCGAGGTCGAAGTCCTCGGGGCGGGCGTCCTCGACCTCGTCCCACCGCAGCGGGGCCGACACAGGGGCGTGCGGGCGGGCGCGCAGGGAGTAGGCGGAGGCGATCGTGCGGTCCCGCGCCGTCTGGTTGTAGTCCACGAAGATCCGCTGCCCCCGCTCCTCCTTCCACCAGGCCGTCGTGACCGCGTCCGGCATCCGCCGTTCCAGTTCCCGTCCGCAGGCGATCGCGGCCCTGCGCACCTGGGTGAAGGTCCAGCGCGGTTCGATGGGCACGAAGACGTGCAGGCCGCGCCCGCCCGACGTCTTGGGCCAGCCGACCAGGCCGCCGAACTCGTCGAGGACCGCCCTCAGTTCGTGGGCGGCCCGTACCGCGTCCGTGTAGTCGGTGCCGGGCTGCGGGTCGAGGTCGATGCGGAGCTCGTCGGGGTGGTCGAGGTTGTCGCCGCGTACCGGCCAGGGGTGGAAGGTGAGGGCGTTGTACTGGGCGGCCCAGATGACGGCGGCCACCTCGGTCGGGCACATCTCGTCGGCGGTGCGGCCGCTGGGGAAGGCGATGGTGGCGGTGGGGATCCAGTCGGGGTGGTTCTTCGGGACGCGCTTCTGGTAGAAGAACTCGCCGGCCGCCCCTTCCGGGTAGCGCTGGAGGGTCGTGGGGCGGTTCCGGAGCGCGCGGAGGATGCCGGGGCCCACGGCCACGAAGTACTCGGCGACGTCCAGCTTGGTGAACCCACGCTCGGGGAAGACCACCCGGTCCGGGCTGGACAGACGCACCGTCCGCTCCCCCGTGTCGATCTCCACGGCCGCGCTCTTGCCCTTGGCTGCACCCATGCGAGCCACGCTAAGCGCCTCTGACATTCCACGCACACCGGGCGACAAGTGACATTCCGGAGCAGAATCGGACCATGGATCTGCCGGTGATGCCGCCCGTGAAGCCCATGCTCGCCAAACCCGTGAAGAAGATTCCGCCGGGCATGCAGTACGAGGCCAAGTGGGACGGGTTCCGCTCCATCGTGTTCCGCGACGGCGCCGGGATCGAGCTCGGCAGCCGCACCGGCAAGTCCCTGACCCGCTACTTTCCCGAGCTGGTGACGGCCCTGCGGGAGCGGCTGCCCGAGCGGTGCGTGGTGGACGGCGAGATCGTGATCGCCCGGGACGGCCATCTCGACTTCGACGCGCTCACGGAGCGTATCCACCCGGCCGCCTCGCGCGTGGCGACGCTGGCCGAGCGCACGCCCGCCTCGTTCGTGGCGTTCGACCTCCTCGCCCTGGGGAACGAGGCGCTGCTCGACGCGCCCCTGACCGACCGGCGCGCCCTGCTGGTGAAGGCGCTGGCCGGTGTCACGGCGCCCGTCCATCTGGCGCCCGCGACCACGGACCCCGAGGTGGCGCAGGTGTGGTTCGAGCAGTTCGAGGGCGCGGGCCTCGACGGCGTGATCGCCAAGCCGCTCGACCTGCGCTACCGCCAGAACGAACGCCTCATGTTCAAGGTCAAGCACGAGCGCACGGCGGACTGCGTGGTCGCGGGCTACCGCTTCCACAAGAGCGGGCCCGTCGTCGGCTCGCTGCTCCTCGGGCTGTACGACGACGGGGGCGCCCTGCAGCACGTGGGCGTGTGCGCGGCCTTCTCCATGAAGCGCAGGGCCGAACTCGTCGAGGAGCTGGAGCCGCTGCGGATGGAGTCCGCCGCCGGGCATCCGTGGGCCTCCTGGACGGACGAGGCCGCGCACGAGACGGCCCGCATGCCCGGCGCCCCGAGCCGCTGGTCGGGCAAGAAGGACCTCTCCTGGGTGCCGCTGCGCCCGGAGCTCGTCTGCGAGGTGGCGTACGACCACATGGAGGGCGGGCGGCGCTTCCGCCACACGGCCGCGTTCCGCAGGTGGCGCGAGGATCGGACCCCGCAGAGCTGTACGTACGCGCAGCTGGAGGAGCCGGTGCGGTACGACCTCGCGGACGCGCTGGGGACCACCACCGGCTGACCGCGCACCCGCACCCCCCGTTCACCGCACCCGTTGCCGAGCGCCTCAAGGACCACCATAATCACGCCATTGTTCGATTCAGCACCCGGGTAGCTTCCGCCCCCTGGGCCGTGACCGTATGCTCCTGCGCCTGACACGTCAGTTACCGACGGTAAGGGGGGCGGGGCATGGGGCACAGCGGTGCCGAGGGAAGCACGCGGCGGGGGTTCGTCGCGGGAGCCGCGGCGGTGGGCGGGGCGGCCGCGCTGGGAGTCGGGACGGGGGCCGGGGCGCTGCCCGCGGCGGCAGCCACGCCGGACGCACCGCGCGCGAAGCAGTCGGTGGCCGTGCTCGGCGGTGGCGTCGCCGGGCTCACGGCCGCGCACGAACTGGCCGAGCGCGGCTTCGCCGTCACGGTCTACGAGCGCAGGGAGCTGGGCGGCAAGGCCCGCAGCATGGACGTGCCGGGCAGCGCGAAGGGCAACCGCAAGCCGCTGCCCGGTGAGCACGGCTTCCGGTTCATCCCGGGCATCTACCACAACCTCCCGGATACGATGCGCCGCATCCCGTTCCCCGGGAACGCGAACGGCGTGTGGGACAACCTGATCGCGCCCCGCGAGATGTCGTTCGCGCGCACCGGCCGCGAGGACATCAGGATGCCGATCCCGTGGCCGGGCAGCGAGCCGGAGAAGCTCACCCTGGACGACATCCGGCGGGCGCTCACCGCGCTGCTCGACACCGCGTTCAACCTGCCGGCCCACGAGGCCGCGTACTTCGTGAACCGCGCCCTGGTCTTCTTCACGAGCTGCGACGAACGCCGTGACGACGACTGGGAGTCGACGCCCTGGTGGGACTTCACCCGCGCCGAGCGCATGTCCAAGGACTACCAGCGCATCCTCGTGATCGGCGTGACCCGCAACATCGTGGCGACGAAGGCCGAGGAGGCGAGCACGCGCACCGTCGGCACGCTCGGCGAGGCGTTCGTCCTCAACGCGCTCGGCCAGGGCGCCGACGGCCCGCCCGACCGCATCCTGAACGCGCCGACGAACGAGGCGTGGATCGACCCCTGGGTCACCCATCTCAAGTCGCTGGGCGTGGAGTTCCGCATCGGCTGGACCGTCCGCGAGCTGGCGTTCGGCGGCGGCCGCATCACGAAGACGGTCATCGAGGACCCCGACGGCGTACGGCGTGACATCACCGCCGACCACTACGTCCAGGCCATGCCGGTGGAGCACGCCCGCCGGACGTGGAGCAGGGAACTGAAGGCGGCCGACCCGCAGTTGGCGCGCTGCGACAAGCTGGAGACTGACTGGATGACGGGCATCCAGTTCTATCTGACCGAGCGCCCGCCCGTCGTGAAGGGCCACTTCAACCTCATCGACTCGCCCTGGTCGCTGACCGGCATCGCCCAGGCGGGCCACTGGCCCGAGCGCGACTTCCCCGCCGACTACGGAGACGGCGTCGCGGTCGACTGTCTGTCGGTGGACATCTCCGAGTGGGACAAGCCGGGAATCCTGTACGGCAAGACGGCCAAGCAGTGCACCCGCGACGAGGTCGCCAAGGAGGTGTGGGCGCAGCTCAAGGCCGCCCTCAACGACACCGGGAAGACGGTCCTCAGCGACAGCAAGCTCCACTCGTGGTTCCTCGACCCGGGCGTCGACGGCCTGGGCACGCCGAACCCCACCAACGAGGACCAGCTCCTCATCCACCCGGTGGGCACGTTCCACAACCGCCCGTCGGCCGCCACGAAGATCCCGAACCTCTTCCTCTCCGGCGACTACGTCTCCGTAGACATCGATTTGGCGACCATGGAAGGCGCCAACGCCTCGGCCCGCCAGGCGGTCAACGCCCTCCTGAAGCAGATCGGTTCGGACCAGAAGCCGTGCACGGTGCGGCCGCTGCACCGCGTCCCGGCGATCGAGGCCCTCAAGCGCCACGACCGCACCCGCTACCGGCTCGGGCTGCCGAACGCCCTCGATCTCGGCTGACGCGCTGCGTTCGGGCGCGTTCGGGGTAGGACTCCCGCATGACACGGCGGACGCGGGCAGGGACGCGGGCACGGACACGGAGCAGGGCCGGGGCGGCGGTGGCGATCGCACTCGCCGCCCTGGTGTCCGGTTGCACGATCGAGGGGGCGGACGGGAAGGCCCCCGGGGCGGGCGGTGGCGGCGGCAGCGTGCTCGCCGTGAAGGTCGACAACGTACGCCCTGCGCGTCCGCAGACCGGTCTCGACGCCGCGGACGTCGTGTACGTCGAGCAGGTGGAGGCGGGACTCACCCGGCTGATGGCGGTGTACGCGTCGCGGCTGCCGCCCGCCGTCGGCCCCGTGCGCAGCGCGCGCGAGACGGATCTCGAACTCCTGCGGCAGTTCGACCGGCCCGTGCTCGCGTACTCCGGAGCGCAGTCCAAGCTCCAGCCGCTGATCGCCGGCGCGCCCGTGCGGGCACTGTCGCCGGGCAAGGCACCCGACGGCGCGTACTACCGGGGCGGCGCGAAGCCCGCGCCGCACAACCTCTTCGTACGCCCGAAAGCCCTGAAGGCCGACCCGCGCGCGGACGCCCTGGCCGACGCGGGGTTCCGGTTCGGGCCGCGCCCGCGGGGCGGCACTCCGCAGACGCGGCGGACGGTCGCCTTCCCCGCGGCGCGCTTCACCTTCGACTGGGTGGAGTACGAGGGGCGCTGGCGCGTCGCGATGGACGGGGAGCGGGCGCGGACGTCCGACGGCAAGGAGCTGAGCCCCTCGACGGTCGTCGTGCAGTACGTGAAGGTACGGCCGTCCCGCTTCCACGACCGCTCGGGCAGCGTCTCGCCCTTCACCGAGACGGTCGGCGAGGGCTCCGCGAGCGTGCTGCGGGACGGGCGCGCCTACGAGGCGCGGTGGAAGCGTCCGACGGCCGGGGCCGGCACGGAGTTCACGACGGCCGAGGGCGAGCGGCTGCCGTTCGCGAAGGGGCAGGTGTGGGTGGTGTACGCGAAGGCGTGAGCGGGGCCGGGGCGCGCAGGTCCTCCGCCGCGTCCGCGACGCGCTGGATCAGGTCCAGGAAGACGGACCGCTCGTCGGCGGAGAGCGGGGCGAGCAGGACCTGGTTCATCCGGGCCGTCCGCACGGTCAGTGCACTGTGCGTGCGCAGGCCCTCGTCGGTGAGGCGCAGCAGGTAGCGGCGGGCGTCCTGCGGGTCGCGCACCTTGTCGAGCAGCTCGCGGCGGATCAGCCGGGCGACGACCTCGGCGATCGTGGACCGGTCGAGGCCCACCCGCTCCCCCACGGTGCGCTGATCGAGGCCTGGTTCGGCGACGAGTGCGTTGAGCACGGCGAACTGCGGTGAGGTGATCTCCTCGGACACCATCGTGTTCCACAGCAGGTGGTGCGCCTGCTGCAGCCGCCGGGCCAGGTGCCCGGGGTGGGTGGCAAGGTCCACCGCGGCCATGGGGTCCTCCGTGTCGCTTCGACTCTCCCGGCGCATTTCGTCGGTGCACTGAACAATACTCGCCTTGCGCTCCGAACAGTCCAGCTCTTGTGCGGCAGTTCGAGTCCCCCTATCCTCGCCGAAATAGTCAGTGCCCTGATTAATTCGAATGGAAGAGAGGGGCCGCGCGGATGGACAAGGTGGTGGCCACGGCTGCCGACGCCGTGGCGGACGTCCCGGACGGGGCGTCGCTCGCGGTCGGCGGCTTCGGGCTGAGCGGCGTGCCCGCCGAGCTGATACGCGCGCTGCACGCGTCCGGGGTCTCCGGCCTGCGGGTCGTGTCCAACAACTGCGGCGCCATGGACTCGGGCCTCGCGGTGCTCCTGGCGGCGGGCCGCATCGCCCGGGTGACCGGGTCCTACATAGGCGCCAACAAGGAGTTCGCCCGGCAGTACCTGGGCGGCGAACTGGAGGTCGAGATGATCCCGCAGGGCACGCTCGCCGAGCGGCTGCGGGCGGGCGGCGCGGGCATCCCCGCGTTCTACACCCCGGCCGGAGTGGGCACGCAGGTCGCCGAGGGCGGGCTCCCCTGGCGCTACGACGGCGAGGGCGGGGTCGCGCTCGCGTCCCCGGCCAAGGAGGTACGGGAGTTCGACGGCACCGCCCATGTCCTCGAACACGGCATCCGGACCGACTTCGCGCTGGTCCGCGCGGCGAAGGGCGACCGGCACGGCAACCTCGTCTTCAGCAGGTCGGCCCGCAACTTCAACCCGCTCGCTGCGATGGCCGGACGCGTGACCGTCGCGGAGGTCGAGGAGCTGGTGGAGCCGGGCGGGATCGAACCGGACGCGGTGCATCTGCCGGGGATCTTCGTGCAGCGGGTGGTGGCGCTCACCCCGGAGCAGGCGGCGGACAAGCGGATCGAGAAGCGGACGGTGGCCGGCTGATGGCATGGACCCGTGAGGAGATGGCCGCCCGCGCCGCGCGCGAGCTCCGGGACGGCCAGTACGTGAACCTCGGCATCGGACTGCCCACGCTGATCCCCAACCACCTTCCGCCCGGCGTCGAAGTCGTCCTGGAGTCGGAGAACGGCATCCTCGGAGTGGGCCCCTATCCCACCGAGGCGGAGGTCGACCCCGATCTGATCAACGCGGGCAAGGAGACCGTCACAGTGCTGCCCGGCGCCTCCTTCTTCGACTCGGCGCTCTCCTTCGGGATGATCCGCGGCGGTCACATCGACGTGGCCGTGCTGGGCGCGATGCAGGTCTCCGCGCGCGGGGACCTCGCCAACTGGGCGATCCCCGGAAAGCTGATCACGGGCATCGGCGGGGCCATGGACCTCGTGCACGGCGCCCGGACGGTCGTCGTCGTCATGACGCACACCGCCAAGGACGGCTCACCGAAGATCCTCGAGGAGTGCGCGCTGCCGCTCACCGGCAAGCGCTGCGTCGACCGGATCATCACCGACCTCGGCGTACTGGAAGTGACCGCACACGGTCTCGAACTGGTCGAGACGGCGCCCGGCGTCACCGCCGACGAGATCGCCTCGAAGACCGCGGCGAAGATCCACGTCCCGGACGGCCTTCGCGCAGGGAGCCACACCACATGACCCTCACCACCGAACCTCTGCCGGACGGGCTCAGCCAGGACGCGATGGACGCCGAGGTCACACGCGCACAGCTGGCCGCGCCGCCCGGGGCGCACCATCCGCCCCGCGACTACCCACCGTACCGCAGCACCCATCTGCGGCACCCCAAACAGCCGTTGATCCCGCTGCGCGACCCGGAGGCCGTGGAGCTGAGCGGCCCCGCGTTCGGCGTCACCGACGTCTCCGCGCTGGACAGCGATCTGACGCGGCAGCACGCGGGCGAGCCGCTGGGCGAGCGCATCACCGTGACCGGCCGGGTCCTCGACCGCCGGGGGCGGCCCGTGCGCGGCCAGCTGGTCGAGCTGTGGCAGGCCAACGCGTCGGGCCGGTACGCCCACCAACTGGACCGGCACCCCGCGCCCCTCGACCCGAACTTCACGGGTTTCGGCCGCTGTCTGACCGATGACGACGGCAGGTACTCCTTCACGACCGTCAAGCCGGGCGCCTATCCGTGGCGCAACCACACCAACGCCTGGCGTCCTGCGCACCTCCACTTCTCGCTCTTCGGCACGGCGTTCACCCAGCGCCTGGTAACGCAGATGTACTTCCCCGGCGACCCGCTCCTGCCGTACGACCCGGTGCTGAGCTCGGTGACCGACGAGTCGGCGCGGCAGCGCCTCGTCTGCGCGTACGACCACGGCCTTTCCGTCCCCGAGTGGTCCCTGGGCCACCGCTGGGACATCGTCCTGGACGGCCCGTCCGCGACGCTCTTCGAGGAGGAGGACGACCACTGATGCACGCACCCACCCCCTCCCAGACCGTGGGCCCGTTCTACGGATACGCGCTGCCGTTCCCCGGTGGCGGCGACGTGGCGCCCTCCGGCGACACGGAGACGATCACCCTGCACGGGTACGTGCTCGACGGCGCGGGGCAGCCCGTGCCCGACGCCCTGATAGAGACCTGGCAGCCCGGGCCGGACGGCTCGCGCGCGGGCGTGCCGGGATCGCTGCGGCACGACCCCGTGACGGGGCGGGTCGTCGGGCGTGACGGTGTCGCGTTCACCGGGTTCGGCCGGGTGCCGACCGATGCCGACGGCCACTGGGCCGTGCGGACGCTGCCGCCGGGCGGCGTCTCGTACATCTCGCTCGCCGTCTTCGCGCGCGGTCTGCTGCACCACCTGTACACGCGCGCGTACCTGGTGGACGAGCCCGGTGACGCGCTGCTCGGCTCCCTCGCGGCCGAGCGCCGGGCCACGCTGGTCGCCCGGGGCGAGGCCCCGCGCACGTACCGGTTCGACATCCGCCTCCAGGGGTCCAGTGAAACGGTTTTCCTGGAGTTCCCGGCGTGCCCCGAGGAGTCGGAAGCCTCGGAGGCCCCGGAAGCCTCGGAAGTCCTGGAATCAGCGGAAGTCCTGGAAGCACCGGAAGTCCCGGACGTCCCGGAAGCACCGGAGGTGTCCCCGTGACCGGACTGTTCTCTCCGGGGTGGGCGGGCTCCCCCGCCGCCGACGCGACCTCCGACCTCTCCTTCCTGGAAGCGCTGCTGGCCGCGGAGGCGGCCCTGACCCGCGCGCAGGCGGCTGTGGGCCTCGCGCCCACGGAGGCGGCGGCAGCGGTCACGGAGGCGGCCGCGGACGTCGGCCGATTCGACGTGCGGGACCTCGCTCTGCGCGCGCGGGACGGCGGAAACCCGGTGATCCCGCTGGTGGCGGCCCTGACGGCGGCGGTGCCCGCGGACGCGGCGCCCTATGTCCACCGGGGCGCGACGAGCCAGGACATCCTGGACACGGCCCTGATGCTGCTCTCCGCGCGAACGCTGGACCTGATCCTCGCGGCCCTGTCCCGCACGGAACAGGCACTGGCCCGCCTCGCCGCCGAACACCGCGACACGGCGATGCCGGCCCGCACCCTCACCCAGCACGCGGTGCCGACGACCTTCGGCCTGAAGGCGGCGGGTTGGCGCTCCCTCACCCTCGATGCCCGGGACCGGGCCGAGGCCGTGCGCGGCAGCCTGCCGGCCCAGCTGGGCGGCGCGGCGGGCACGCTGGCGTCGTTCCGGGCGTACATGGCTCGGGCGGGCAGGGCCTCGGGGGCGTCGCCGGTTCCGGTACCGGAGACTCCGGTCCCGGCCCCGGAGACTGTCGTGGCGGCGTTCGCCGACGAACTGGGGCTGTCGGCGCCACTGTTGCCCTGGCACAGTCTTCGCACACCCGTCGCCGATCTCGCCTCCGCCCTCGCCTTCACCGCGGGCGCCCTCGGCAAGGTGGCGGCCGACGTCCTCACCCTCTCCCGTACCGAGATCGCGGAGGTTTCCGAGGGCGCGGGCGGCGGCTCGTCCGCCATGCCGCACAAGAGCAACCCCGTACGCGCCACGCTGATCGCCGCCGCCGCGCGGCGCGCGCCCGGCCTCGCCGCGACCCTGTACGGCTCGCTGGCGGCCGAGGACGAGCGGCCCGCGGGGGCCTGGCACGCCGAGTGGGAGACCCTGCGCGACCTGTTGCGGCTGGCCGGGGGTGCGGCACGGGACGCGGCAGAGCTCGCCGAGGGGCTGCGGGTGCACCCGGAGGCGATGCGTGCACATCTCGGCCTCACCGGCGGGCTGATCGTCTCCGAGCGGCTGGCGATCGAGCTCACGCCGTCGCTCGGCGCGGCCCGCGCGAAGGAACTGCTGGCCGGGGCAGCCCGGCGCGCCCGCGCCGAGGGCCGGACGCTCGCGGAGGCCCTCGCCGACGACCCCGCCCTCGACGACATCGACCTCACCGACCTCGCCGAGCTCACCGACCCCACCCGCTACACCGGTTTCGCCGGTGACCTCACGGACCGCGCCCTGGGACGACGTTGACCGGCAAACCGCGCGGTAATCGCACCGACCGCTCCCAGGAGCGACGTTGACCGACAAACCACCCGGCGACCTCACCGACCGTGACTTGGAGCGACGTTGACCGACGAACCGCGCGGCAGGCGCAAGCTGCCTCTGCCGCACCACACCGTCGAAGGGGCGGCGACCGCGCCGCCGCTCCTCCTCGGCCCGTCCCTCGGCACCTCCACCGCCCTGTGGGACGCCGTCGCACCCGAACTCTCCACCACCCACCGGGTCGTGCGCTGGGACCTGCCGGGCCACGGCAGGTCGCCCGCGGACCTGATCGGCCCCGGCGCGACGGTCGCCGACCTCGCCGGGCTCGTCCTCGCGCTCGCCGACTCGCTCGGCATCGACCGCTTCGCGTACGCCGGGGTCTCGCTCGGCGGCGCCGTGGGGCTCCAGCTCGCGGCCCGGCACCCCGACCGGGTGACCGGCCTCGCCGTGATCTGCTCGTCGGCGCACTTCGGCGGCGCGGCACCGTGGCGGGAGCGGGCCGCGCTGGCGCGCCGCGAGGGGCTTGCCGGGATCGCGGAGTCGGCGCCTGAGCGCTGGTTCACGCCGGGGTTCACGGTGCCCGCCCTCGTGGCGGACCTCAGGGCCGCCGACCCGGGTGCGTACGCGGCGTGCTGCGACGCCCTGGCCGCGTACGACATGCGGGACGCGCTGGCGTCGATCGTCGCGCCCACGCTGGTCGTCGCCGGGCGCGCGGACCCGGCGACTCCGCCCGCCCACGCGCGAGAGATCGCCGACGCCGTCCCCGGCGCCTCCCTGACGGAGCTCGCGAACGCCTCCCACCTGGCCCCGGCGGAGCGCCCCGACGCCGTGGCGGCGGCCCTGCGCGCCCACTTCACGGGCCCGCCGGCGAACGGCACGGCGGTACGGCGCGCCGTGCTCGGCGACGCGCACGTGGACCGCGCGCAGGCGCGCACGACACCTTTCACGGCGCGCTTCCAGGACTTCATCTCCCGTTACGCGTGGGGCGAGATCTGGACCGATCCCACGCTCGCACGCCGCGAGCGCAGCATGATCACCATGACCGCGCTGGTCGCCCACGGCCACCTCGACGAACTCGCGATGCACGTGCGCGCCGCCCGCGGAATCGGCCTGACGCCCGAGGAGATCGGCGCGGTCCTGCTGCAGACGGCGGTGTACTGCGGAGTTCCCGCAGCCAACGCGGCGTTCGCGGTCGCCGAACGGGTACTCGCCGAGGAAGCCGGGGCCTAGGACGCGACGAAGGGTGACGCGCGCCGACCGACGCCCCTGGGCCCCGCACCACGACTGCACCGGATCCCCCTTCGCCCCCCCGCGAAGCGCCACCGCGTCCGCCAACGCGAAGTCCGACGGAGGGTGGCTCCGTGGGGTCGGGGGGTGTGGGATCAGCGGGACCCGTACACCGGGCGGGGTGGCCTCGCGGCCCCGAGCAGCTTCAATGCCGTCTCGCCCGCCTCCGTCGGGGTCCAGCGGGCGCCTTTGTCGGCGGTGGGGCCGGGGTGCCAGCCCGCCATGACGGTGATGCGGCCCGCCTCGGTCTCGAAGACTCGGCCGGTGACCCCGGCGGAGGCGGGTGAGCCGAGCCAGACGACGAGAGGGGACACGTTCTCCGGGGCCATCGTGTCGAAGCCGCCGTCCTCGGGGGCGGCCATCGTCTCGGCGAAGGTCTGCTCGGTCATGCGGGTCCGGGCGGCAGGTGCGATGGCGTTCACGCGCACTCCGTAGGAGGCCAGTTCGGCGGCGGCGACCAGGGTGAGGCCGAGGATGCCCGCCTTCGCGGCGCTGTAGTTGCCCTGTCCGACGCTGCCCGAAAGACCCGCTCCGGAGCTGGTGTTGACCACGCACGCGTGCGGGGTGCGGCCGGCTTTCGCCTCGGCGCGCCAGTGGGCGCCCGCATGCTTCAGCGGGAGGAAGTGCCCCTTGAGATGTACGCGCATTACGGCGTCCCAGTCGTCCTCCTCGAGGTTGACCAGCATCCGGTCCCGTAGGAAGCCCGCGTTGTTGACGAGGGTGTCGAGGCGCCCGTACGCGTCGAGGGCGGTCCGCACCAGCGAGGCGGCGCCCTCGGACGTGGCGATGTCGCCGCCGTGCGCGACGGCCTCCCCGCCCGCCGCGCGGATCTCCTCGACGACGTCGTGGGCGGGCCCGCCGGAAGCCCCGGAACCGTCGGGCCCCACGCCGAGGTCGTTGACGACGACCCGGGCGCCCTCGGCCGCGTACGCGCGCGCGTGCGCCCTGCCGAGGCCGCGACCCGCACCCGTGACGATCACGACGCGGCCTTCGCAGATCCCGTCGGGCTTGGCAGTTGACGTCATGGCGGAACTCCTCGCTTTGTGCGGTCGGTTGACGGGCGCGCGCGTTCAGTGGTTGACGGACGCCGCGTCCAGGAACGCGGGCCGTTCGCCTCCGCCGTGCAGCCGGAGCGCGGCTCCGCTGATGTACCTGGCGCGGTCGGAGGCCAGGAAGACGCAGGCGTCGCCCACGTCGGAGGGGTCGGCGAGGCGGCCCAGCGGGACGGTGCGGGCGACCCGGGCGACGCCCTCGTCGTCTCCGTAGTGCAGGGCGGCGCTCTCGGTGCGGGCGAGGCCGAGGACGACCGTGTTGACGCGGACGGCCGGGGCCCACTCGACGGCCATGGTCCCCGCGAGGTTCTCCAGGCCCGCCTTCGCGGCGCCGTACGCACCGCTGCCGGGCGAGGGCCGGGTCCCGCTGACGCTGCCGATCATCGTGATGCTGCCGCCGGTCTCCTGACCGCGCATCACTTCGTACGCGGCGAGCGAGGCGTACAAGGGAGCGAGGAGATTCAGCTCGACGATCTTGGCCTGGCGGGCCGGTGCGGTCTCGAAGAGCAGTCCGAACGGTGTGCCGCCCGCGTTGTTCACCAGGGCGTCCACCGCCCCGTGGACCGCGGCGACCTCCGCGAAGAAGGCGGTGGCCGCCGCCGGGTCGCGCAGGTCGAGGGGCCTGAACTCGGCGGCGGCGCCCGCCGCTTCGACGGGCTCGTCCGGCGGCCTGCGGGCACAGATGACGACCCGGGCGCCGGCGGCGAGGAAGCTGCGGGCGATTCCGGCACCGACGCCGCGGGTGCCGCCGGTCACGACGACCACCTGTCGGGTGTCAGTCATCGCTGCTACCTTTCCAACTAACAAATGTTTGGTTGAGGCGTGTGGGTTGAAAGGTAGCGGATCGTCTGATGTCTGTCTCCACCTCCGCCCCGGACAAGGGCGTCACCGTCGTCACCGTCGACCACCCACCCGTCAACGCCCTGCCGGTACGCGGTTGGTACGACCTGGCGGACGCCGTGCGCGCCGCCGGCCGCGACCCCGAGACCCGCTGCGTCGTCCTGACCGCCGAGGGCCGGGGGTTCAACGCGGGCGTGGACATCAAGGAGATGCAGCGCGACCCCGGCCACACCGCGCTGATCGGCGCCAACCGCGGCTGCTATGAGGCGTTCTCCGCGGTGTACGAGTGCGAGGTGCCCGTCGTCGCGGCCGTGCACGGCTTCTGCCTGGGCGGCGGCATAGGCCTCGTGGGGAACGCGGACGCGATCGTGGCGAGCGAGGACGCCACCTTCGGCCTGCCCGAGCTGGACCGGGGCGCGCTCGGCGCGGCCACCCATCTGGCCCGCCTCGTCCCGCAGCACCTGATGCGCGCCCTGTACTACACCTCACGGACCGCGACGGCCGCCGAGCTGCACGCGCACGGCTCCGTGTGGCAGGTCGTGCCGCGCGCGGAATTGCGCGACGCCGCCCTGGAGTTGGCGCGGGAGATCGCCCGCAAGGACGGCACGCTGCTGCGCCTCGCCAAGGCCGCGATCAACGGAATCGACCCCGTGGACGTGCACCGCAGCTACCGCTTCGAGCAGGGCTTCACCTTCGAGGCGAACCTCAGCGGCCTGGCCGACCGCATCCGTGAGGAGTTCGGGACGCGAGAAGAGGGCGAGTCATGAGCGACGAGACCGACAGGACCGACAGCAGGACCGGCAAAAGGGCCGACAGCAGGACCGACAAGAGGATGACGCCCGAGGAGGTCGTGGGGCGGCTGGCCAGCGGCATGACGCTCGGCATCGGCGGCTGGGGCTCGCGCCGCAAGCCGATGGCGCTGGTCCGCGCACTGCTGCGGTCCGACGTCACGGACCTGACCGTCGTGTCGTACGGCGGCCCGGACATCGGCCTGCTCGCCGCGGCCGGCCGCATCCGCAAGCTCGTCACGGCCTTCACGACACTCGACTCGATCCCCCTGGAGCCGCACTTCCGCGCGGCACGCGAGCGTGCCGCCTTCGAACTCTCCGAGCTGGACGAGGCGATGTTCATGCAGGGCCTCACCGCGGGCGCCCAGCGGCTGCCGTTCCTGCCGATCCGCGCCGGGCTCGGCTCGGACGTCCTGCGGGTCAACCCCCACCTGCGGACCGTCACTTCGCCTTACGAGGACGGGGAGGAACTCGTCGCCGTGCCCGCCCTGCGGATGGACGCGGCCCTGGTCCACATGAACCGCGCCGACCGCTTCGGCAACGGCCAGTACCTCGGCCCCGACCCCTATTTCGACGACTTGTTCTGCGAGGCCTCCGACACCGCGTACGTCTCGTGCGAGCGGATCGTCGACTCCGCCGAGCTCACCGCGCACGCCGCGCCCCAGACGATGCTGGTCTCCCGCCACTCGGTGACGGGCGTGACCGAGACACCCCAGGGCGCGCACTTCACGTCCTGCGTCCCCGATTACGGCCGCGACGAGCCCTTCCAGAAGGCGTACGCCACCGCGGCGGCCGACCCCGAGGCCTGGCAGGCCTTCCGCGGCCGCTTCCTCACCGGAACCGAGCGGGACTACCAACTGGCCGTCCAGACCTGGCACAAGGAGCAGCGATGACACGGCCCCGACCGGGCACGCCGGAGGCGCCCGGGCACACCGCCACCCGCGCCGAGTACTGCGTGATCGCCTGCGCCGAGGCCTGGCGGGACGACGGCGAGATCCTCGCCTCCCCCATGGGCACGGTCCCTGCGGTCGCGGCCCGCCTCGCCAAGCTGACCTTCTCCCCCGACCTGCTGCTCACGGACGGCGAGGCCCTGCTCATCGGCGACGTCCCGGCCGTCGGCTCCGCGTCGGCGGTGGCCGAGGGCTGGCTGCCGTACCGCAGGCACCTGACCATGGTGATGGGCGGCCGGCGGCACGTGATGATGGGCGCGAGCCAGCTCGACCGCTTCGGCAACCAGAACATCTCGTGCATCGGCGCCTGGGAGCGCCCGAAACGGCAGCTCCTGGGCGTGCGCGGCGCGCCGGTCAACACGCTCAACAACCCGGTGAGTTACTGGATCCCGCGGCACTCGTCCCGGGTGTTCGTCGAGAAGGTCGACATGATCAGCGGGGTGGGGTACGACAGCGCGGCCGCCGCCGGGCCCTCCGCGACCCGCTTCCACGAGCTGCGCCGGGTCGTCTCCGACCTCGGCGTCTTCGACTTCGACACCCCGGATCACAGGATGCGCCTGGTGTCCCTGCATCCAGGTGTGACGCTGGAGGAGGTGCGCGAAGCCACCGGGTTCACCCTGGCCGTGCCGGACGACGACGTCCCGTACACCCGCGAGCCGACCGCCGAGGAGCTGCGGCTGATCCGTGACGTGGTGGACCCGGGCGGCCTGCGCGACCGCGAGGTGCGCCCGTGACACCGGAACCGCAGCTCGTGACACCCACACTGAGGACGCCCCTCACCGAACTGGTCGGCGTCCGGCACCCCATCGTCCAGACCGGTATGGGGTGGGTGGCGGGCCCCCGCCTGGTCTCCGCGACCGCGAACGCCGGGGCGCTCGGCATCCTGGCCTCCGCGACCATGACGGTCGAACAGCTCCGGGCGGCCGTCCGCGAGGTCAAGTCCCGTACGCCCGCGCCCTTCGGGGTGAACCTGCGGGCGGACGCGGGCGACGCGCGGGACCGGGTCCGCATCATCATCGACGAAGGGGTGCGGGTCGCGTCCTTCGCGCTGGCGCCGTCCAAGGAGCTGATCGCCGAGCTGAAGGACGCCGGCGTAGTAGTGATCCCCTCGATCGGCGCGCGACGGCACGCCGAGAAAGTCGCCGCCTGGGGCGCGGACGCGGTGCTCGTGCAGGGCGGCGAGGGCGGCGGGCACACCGGCGAGGTCGCCACCACTGTGCTGCTCCCGCAGGTCGTCGACGCGGTGGATCTTCCCGTGGTCGCGGCCGGCGGCTTCTACGACGGCCGCGGCCTGGTCGCCGCCCTCGCCTATGGAGCCGCGGGCGTCGCCATGGGCACCCGTTTCCTGCTCACCTCGGACTCGACGGTGCCGGACGCGGTCAAGGCCCGCTATCTGGCCGCCTCCGTCAAGGACGTCACGGTCACCACGCGCGTGGACGGGCTCCCCCACCGCATGCTGCGCACGGAGCTGGTGGCGGGCCTCGAGCGGTCCGGGCGCCTCGCCTCCCTCGCCCGCGCGGTGCGGCACGCGGCGGCGTTCCGGAAGGTGTCCGGCCTCGGCTGGACCCGGCTGGCCCGCGACGGCCTCGCGATGAAGCGCGGCAAGGACCTCACCTGGAGCCAGGTCCTCCTCGCCGCGAACACGCCCATGATGCTCAGATCGGCGATGGTGGACGGCCGTCCGGAGCTGGGCGTGATGGCTTCGGGCCAGGTGGCGGGGCTGATCGACGACCTGCCCTCGTGCGCGGAGCTGGTGGCACGGCTGATGCGGGAGGCTTACGAGGCCATGGACGCGTTGCCCGGTCGGTGCGGACCGGGGTCAGGCCCGCCCGGCGACTGAGGGCCGAGGACCCAGGTGGTCCAGGGCGCGGTCGGCGAGACCGTCCGCCCCGCAGGTCCGCGCCAGGGTCAGTCCGTGCTCCAGCTCCACCGCGGACCCCGCCGCGATTCCGTACTCGACGCGGGCGACCGCGTGTTCGTACGCGCAGGGCGAAGCCTCCAGATAGGTGACGGCCTGGCGGTACAGCGCCACCGAGCGCGGGCCGCTCTCCAGGGCCGCCGCACACCGCAGCGCCTCACCGATCGCGGTGTCCGTGCCGAACCGCTCGGCCTGCATCCGGGCGTCCGAGACGAGGTGCGCCGCCCGCTTGGGGTCGTCGTCGGCCAGGGCGCGAGCGAGGTCGTACGCCCAGGGGGCGAGGACGGTGTTGTACTGGCCGCGGGCCGTCAGCGCCTTCGCCGTGGCCTCCAGTTCGTTGAGCCCCTCCTCCGTGCGCCCGAGGGCGAGCAGCAGCCGTCCGCGTACGGACGGCGCGTCGGGGACGTAGATCGTGGAGGCGGAGGGCGGTGCGAAGCCGTACCGGTCGGCGACCTCACCGGCCTCGTCGATGTGTCCGCGCGCCAGGAGCGTGTCGATGAGCATGCTGGCCGCCTCCCAGTGCATGGGCAGGCCCTGGCCGACGCGGTCGGCAAGACGCAGGCTCTCGCGCAGCGAACGCTCGGCGTCCGTCAGCCGTCCGCGCCTGCGGTACACGTACCCGAGGAAGGCGTGGGCGAGCGCGAGGTGTCCGCCGCTCCAGCCCGCGGTCTCGTAGGCGCGCACGGCCTCGGTGAACAGGCTCTCCGCGCGGTCGAGGCGGTCCGAGAAGGCGTACGACCCGCCGAGCATCAGGCGGAGCTCGAAGCTCCACTCCGTGTCGGTCCAGCCGAGTCCGGGCGCGAGGCGGCCGTTGACGAGGGCGCGGTCGCAGAGCTCGACGACCAGATCCGCGCTCTCGCCGCGGGTCATGGCGTCGAAGGCGCGCAGGATCAGCAGGGCGCGCTCGGAGTTGTCGCGGCCGGTGAGGGGTCCGGCGAGAGCGGCGAGCCGTCGCGAGCGTCCCGGCGAGTCCTGCTCGCCCGCGTGGATGCCCTCCCACATGTACTGCACGGCTTGCAGGCGCAGCCTCGCGGGCCCCTGTTCGAGCCTGCCCGCCTCCTCGGCGATGGCCCGCAGGCCTTCCTCCAGCTGGTCGTTGTGGACGAAGGCCTGGGAGAGACGGCAGACCGCGTCTACGCGCAGCTCCCGGTCGAGGCCGCGCATCGAGAGGGCTTCGCGCAGATGGCGGACGGTGGTGGCGGGCGAGGTGAGCATGGTGGCGCAGCCGAGTTCGTAGAGCACGCGCGCGTGGATCTCGGGCAGGGGCGGCTCGCGCAGGGCCCGCTCCAGGCAGCGGCGGGCCGCGTCGGGCGCGCCGACGGCGAGGTGTTCCGCGGCGGCCTCGCGCAGCTGCTCGACGAGCTCGGGGTCGTCGTCCGGGTGGACTTCCAGGAGGTGCCGGGAGGCGGCGGCCGCGCCGCGGCCGGAAAGGGTGACGATGGAGGCGGCCTGGCCGTGCATCGCGGTGCGGGTGGCCGCCGGGATGGAGCGGTAGACCGTGCTGGCGATCAGGGGGTGGACGAACTCCAGGCCGTCGTCGCCTTCGGTGAGGATGCGCGCGGCGCACAGCCGCTCCGCGCAGCGTTCGGCGTTGTCGGGCAGCATTCCGGCGAGCTGGGCGGCCAGGTCGAGGGAGATGGCGCTGCCGAGGATGGCGGCGGCCCAGGCGAAGCGGGTGGCGTCGGTGCCGAGTCCTTCGAGGCGGGCGACGAGACCGCGGCCGCGGGCGCTGCGGTTGAGGGCGCGCAGTTCGTCGGCGGAGCTCTCCACCGGTTCCAGTTCGCTGTCCTGCACCTTGGCGAGGAGTTCGACGGATTCGTACGGATTGCCGCCGGTGACCGCCCAGACCTCGCGGCAGAACGGGGCGTCGGCGTGCTCGCCGAGCGTCGCGCGGGTCAGGCCGGCCGCGGCGTCCGGCGTGAGGGCGCGCAGTGTGCTGAAGGAGCGGGCCTCGGCGGCGACCGTCGCCAGGTGGCGGGCGCTGTCGCCGGTGGCCTCGCCGGGCCTGCGGGCGACCACGACGAGTACGGGCAGTTCGTCCAGGCGCTGGGCGAACGTGGCCAGCCAGTGCAGGGTTTCCTGGTCGGCCCAGTGCGCGTCGTCGATGAGGAGGACGAGCGGCCAGTGCAGTCGGGAGAGCCGGGAGACCGCTTCCACGAGGCCGTCGCAGACGCCCTGCGGGTCGGCCTGGGGTCCGCCGGGCTCGGTTATGCCGAGGGCGGGGCCCGCGATGTCGCGTAGCAGTCGCCGAAGTACTCGCGGGCCTCGTCGGGGGTGAGCTGGACGAGCGCGGGCTGCAGCAGTTGCCGTACGACGTTGAAGGGGACGGAGGTGACCGTCTCGCCGCCGCGGGCGGACCAGACCGTGGCGCGGCCCTCGGCCATGCGGCGCACTTCGGCGAGGAGCGCGGTCTTGCCGATGCCGGCCTCTCCGCAGAAGGCGAGCAGGGTTCCCGTGGTCGTCGCGTCGGCGCAGAGCTCCTCGACGGCCCGGGCCACCGCGGCGAGTTCGGCGTCGCGCTCCCACAGCGGGGCCCAGGCGGCTCCTCCGGGCCGTGCCTGCGTCATCGCGCTACCTCCCGGGGTCGCTCAATCGACGTACAGAAGTCGAGACTAGCCGGGTCGGGGCCGCTGTGGAGCGCGGTCGGGGCAGGTACTCCCGCAAGGGGTGAGGAAGAGGGCGTCTCGGGGACGGCCGGTGTACACCGGCGGGCCGTCAGAGGCGTTCGATGATGGTCACGTTGGCCTGGCCGCCGCCCTCGCACATCGTCTGGAGGCCGAATCGGCCGCCGGTGCGCTCCAGTTCGTGCAGGAGGGTCGTCATGAGCTTGGCGCCGGTCGCGCCGAGGGGGTGGCCGAGTGCGATCGCGCCGCCGTTCACGTTGACCTTCTCGGGGTCGGCGCCGGTCTCCTTCAGCCAGGCGAGGACGACGGGCGCGAACGCTTCGTTGATCTCGACGAGGTCGATGTCGTCGATGCCCATGCCGGTCTTCTTGAGGGCGTGCGCGGTGGCGGGGATGGGTGCGGAGAGCATCCGGATGGGGTCCTCGCCGCGCACGGAGAGGTGGTGGACGCGGGCGCGGGGCGTCAATCCGTGTTCCCTTACGGCGCGTTCGCTCGCGATGAGCAGGGCGGCGGCGCCGTCGGACACCTGTGAGGAGCAGGCGGCGGTGATCGTGCCGCCGTCGAGGACGGGCTTGAGGGCGGCCATCTTCTCCAGGGTCGTGTCGCGGCGCGGGCCCTCATCGGTGGTGACTTCTCCGTGGGCGACGAGTTCGCGGTCGAAGCGGCCCTCGTCGATGGCGCGGACCGCCCGCCGGTGCGAGCGGAGCGCGAACTCCTCCATGTCGCGGCGGGATATGCCCCACTTCTCGGCGATCAGCTGGGCGCCGTGGAACTGGTTCACCGGCCGGTTCCCGTAGCGGGCGCGCCAGCCTTCGCTGCCCGCGTACGGGCCTTCGGTGAGGCCGAGGGGTTCGGCGGCCTGCCGGGAGGCGAAGGCGATGGGGATCATCGACATGTTCTGTGTGCCGCCGGCTACGACGAGGTCCTGGGTGCCGGACAGGACGCCCTGGGCCGCGAAGTGCACGGCCTGCTGGGACGATCCGCACTGCCGGTCGATCGTCACGCCGGGCACCTCTTCGGGGAGCCCGGCCGCCAGCCAGCTGGTGCGGGCGATGTCGCCGGCCTGCGGCCCGACCGTGTCCAGGCAGCCGAAGACGACGTCCTCGACGGCGGCGGGGTCGATGCCGGTGCGCTCGACGAGCGCCTTGAGGACGTGGGCGCCCAGGTCGGCGGGGTGGACCCGGGAGAGTCCTCCCTTGCGCCTGCCGACGGGGGTGCGGACCGCTTCGACGATGTAGGCCTCGGCCATGAGTACTCCTCGGTCGGGGGGCGCCGTGCGTCGACGCTCCGCTCACGTACGTACGGAGATGCCGTCCAGGACCATCGACAGGTACTGGCGGGCGATCTCCTCGGGGCTGTGGCCGCCGCCGGGGCGGTACCAGGACGCGGCGACCCAGACGGTGTCGCGCACGAAGCGGTAGGCGAGCCGGACGTCCAGGTCGGCGCGGAAGACGCCTTCCGCGACGCCTCGCTCCAGTGTCGTCAGCCAGGCCTTCTCGAAGCGCTGCTGCGAGTCCGACAGGTACTGGAAGCGCTCCTGGGCGACCAGGTGCCTGGCCTCCTTCTGGTAGATGGCGACGGCGGCGCGGTGCCGGTCGATCTCCCGGAAGGACTCGGTGACGAGGGCTTCGAGCGTCGCGCGGGGGTCGAGCTGGGCCTGGAGGACGGTGTCGTACCCGTCCCACAGCTCGGTGAGGAAGGTGCGGAGGATCTCTTCGAGCATCGACTCCTTGGAGTCGAAGTGGTAGTAGAGGCTGCCGGCGAGCATGCCCGCGGAGTCGGCGATCTTGCGGACCGTGGTCGCGTTGTACCCCTGCTCGGCGAAGACGTCGGCGGCGATGCCGAGGAGTTCGCGGCGGCGCTCGGGCGAGGGGCTCACCTGGGGCTTCTTCTTGCCGGTGGCCGGCTGGTCACTGGTGCTCTGCTTCTGTTTCGACACACGGTCATTCTCCGCCTAGGCGTGCTGGCTGCTGACCGAGACCGTCTCCCCCGTCATGTACGAGGAGTAGCCGCCGGCCAGGAACACGATGACGTTGGCTATCTCCCAGGGCTCCGCGTGCCGTCCGAACGCCTCGCGTGCGGTGAGCTCTTCGAGGAGGCCGGGCGAGGTGACCTTCGCGAGGTGGGGGTGCAGGGCGAGGCTCGGCGCGACCGCGTTGACCCGGATGCCGTGGGGGGCGGCTTCGAGGGCGGCGCACCGGGTGAGGGCCATGACGCCCGCCTTCGCCGCGGCGTAGTGCGCCTGTCCTGCCTGGGCGCGCCAGCCGAGCACGGAGGCGTTGTTCACGAGCACGCCGCCCCGGCCGGCGGCCCGCAGGCGGCGCAGGGCGGCCCGGGTGGAGCGGAAGGTGCCGGTCAGCGTGACGTCGATGACTTTGTCCCACTGCTCGTCGGTCATCTCCGTGAGCTCCGCGGTGCCACCGAGTCCGGCGTTGTTCACGACGATGTCGAGGTGGTCGTGGCGCCGCTCGGCCAGGTCGAACAGCGCCTGGATCTGCCCTTCGTCGGTGACGTCGCACGGAATGCCGTCGACCCGGTCGGCGCCGAACTCCTCGGCGAGCGACGTGACCGTCTCCTTGGTGCGGCGTGGGTGGGCGTCTCCTATGACGATGCGCGCGCCCTCCTCCAGGAAGCGGCGTGCGGTGGCGCCGCCGATGCCGGCTCCGGCGGCTGCCGTGATCACGGCGGTGCGGCCCGCGAGCAGGTCGTGCGCTGGCATATAGGCGGGTGCGTCCATGGGCGGCGGCCCCCCGATTCCGGATTCAGGCTCTCGACGGTCGGACTGCTCCTAGGCTAATCTACCAAACACTTGTTAGGGAAGAGTGAATCGAAGAGGTGGGCCACTGATGGACCTCGACTTCACCGCCGCGGAAGAGGAGTTCAGGCAGCGGGCCCGTGACTGGCTCGCCGCGCACGTGCCGGCCGCACCCCTGCCCTCACTGGAGACCGAGGAGGGTTTCGCGGCCCACCGGGAGTGGGAGCGCACGCTCGCCGCCGACCGCTGGTCGGTGGTGTCCTGGCCCGAGGAGTACGGCGGACAGGGCGTCGACATCGTCAAGTGGCTGGTGTTCGAGGAGGAGTACTACGCGGCGGGCGCGCCCGGCCGCGTCTCACAGAACGGCATCAGTCTCCTCGCGCCCACCCTCTTCGACTTCGGCACCGAGGAGCAGCGCGCGCGGGTGCTGCCTCCCATGGCGGCCGGCGAGGTGATCTGGGCGCAGGCCTGGTCGGAGCCGGAGGCGGGCTCCGACCTTGCGTCGCTGCGCTCCACCGCCCGCCGCACGGAGGGCGGTTGGCTGATCAGCGGGCAGAAGACGTGGTCGTCACGGGCCGCGTTCGCCGACCGGGCGTTCGGCCTGTTCCGCAGCGGGCCGTCCGAGGGCCGCGGAGGGGGCCCGGAGCGCGAAGGGCGCGCGGACAAGCCGCACCGGGGCCTGACGTATCTGATGTTCCCGCTCGACGCGGACGGGGTGACGGTCCGTCCCGTCGGGCGCCTGGACGGCAAGCCCGCCTTCGCCGAGCTCTTCCTGGACGACGTCTTCGTACCGGACGAGGACGTGATCGGCGAGCCGGGCCAGGGCTGGCGGATCGCCATGTCCGCCACGGGCGACGAGCGCGGCCTGACGCTGCGCTCCCCCGGCCGCTTCCTCGCCGCCGCGGACCGGCTGGTGCGGCAGTGGCGGGAGCGCGCGGACCCGGCCGACACGGCGCTGCGCGACCGGGTCGCCGACGCCGTCATCGGGGCGCGCGCCTACGCGTTGTTCACCTGGGCCAACGCCTCGCGGTGCGCGGCCGGGGAGACGATCGGCGCCGAGTCCAGTCTCAACAAGGTCTTCTGGTCGGAGTACGACATCGCGCTGCACGAGACGGCGCTCGACCTGCTCGGCCCGGACGGGGAACTGACCGACGGCGTCCCACCGGACGGTTCCGCCTGGGCCGAGGGGTACGTCTTCGCCCTCGCGGGACCCATCTACGCCGGGACGAACGAGATCCAGCGCGACATCATCGCCGAGCGCCTGCTCGGTCTGCCGAAGGGACGCCGCTGATGAGGTTCCTCCTCGACGACGCGCAGCGGGAGTTCGCCCGCTCCCTGGACGCGATGCTGACGGCGGCCGACACGGTGGCGGCCACGCGCGCGTGGGGGCTCGGCGACCCCGCGCGGGGGCGGGCGGTGTGGGCGCGGCTCGCGGATGCGGGGGTCTTCGCGCTGCCGGTGCCCGGGGAGTACGAGGGTGTGGGGCCGCTGTCCGTCGAGACGGCCGTCGCGTTCGTGGAGCTGGGGCGGCACGCCGTGCCGGGGCCGGCCGTCGAGACGGTGGTGGCGGCCGTGCTCCTTGCGCAGCTCGCCGAGGAGGGTGAGCGGGAACCGGCCAAACGATTCCTGCCCTCCCTGGCCTCGGGGGCGGCGAGCGCGACGCTGACGCTGCCGGACGGCGGCCCGCTCGCCCTGGACGCCGACGCGGCGGACCTGATTCTCGCCGTGACGGACGGCGACCTGCGGCTGGCGCCCGGGCACGCGCGCGTGCGCCGCTCCCTGGACCCCGCCCGGCGCCTCGCCGCGCCGCTGCCCGGCGGGGAGCTGCTCGCCTCGGGGCCCGCCGTGGCCGCGGCGGCGCGACGGGCGGGCGACTGGGCGGCGCTCGCCACGGCGGCGCAGTCCCTCGGCGTCGGCCTCGCGCTGCTCGACAGGACCGTCGCGTACGTGAAGCAGCGCACCCAGTTCGGGGCGCCGATCGGGACGTTCCAGGCCGTCAAGCACCGGCTCGCGGACGTGCTGGTCCGGCTGGAGTTCGCGCGGCCGCTGGTGTTCGGCGCGGCGACGACCATGGCGCGGGCCGATGTCGCCGCCGCCAAGGTGACGGCGGGCGAGGCCGCGTACGGCGCGGCCCGTGCCGCGCTCCAGCTGCACGGGGCGATCGGGTACACGGCGGAGTTCGACTTGTCCCTGTGGCTCACGAAGGCGCGGGCGCTGCGGAGCGCCTGGGGGGATCCGGGGGTGTGGCGGGGACGGGTCCTCGACGCCCGGGAGTGACCCGGAAGAGGGGGAGCCTGCGGCTGCACCGCGTGCCGCTTTCCGGGAAGACGAGCCGTCCGCGGCCCCCGGGATGCGATGATCAAGCACATTGGTGAGCCGACCGAGAAGGGGGCCCCACGTGCGCGTGATCGGGCTGATGTCAGGGACCTCGTACGACGCGATCGACGCGGCAGCCGCCGATCTGGCCCTCGACGGCGACCGTCTGACGCTCACCCCCCTCGGACTGATCAGCCGTGGTTACGAGGCAGGGCTGCGCGCCCGGCTCGCGGCCGCGCTGCCGCCCGCCGCCACCACGCTCGCCGAGGTCTGCCGCCTGGACACCGGCATCGGGCGGGCCTTCGCGGCGGCCGCGGTCGAGGCGGACCGTGAGCTGTGCGACGGGCGGGCCGAGTTGGTCGCCTCGCACGGGCAGACCGTCTACCACTGGGTGGCGGACGGGCAGGTGCACGGCACGCTGCAGCTCGGGCAGCCCGCGTGGATCGCCGAGGCGACGGGCCTGCCGGTGGTCGCCGACTTCCGCCCCCGGGACATCGCCGCCGGCGGCCAAGGGGCGCCCCTGGTCAGCCTGGTGGACCGGATGTGGCTGCGCGGCAGGCCGGGCAGTCCGGCCGCGGTGAACCTCGGCGGCATCGCCAACATCACCGCGGCCGACGGCACCGCCTTCGACACCGGCCCCGCCAACGCCCTGATCGACGCCGCGGTGCGCGAGGCGACGGGCGGCCGTCTCGCCTACGACCTGGACGGCGAGCTGGCCGCCCGCGGCACGGTCGACGACGGACTCCTCGCGCGGCTCCTGGCCGAGCCCTACTACGCCCTCCCGGCGCCGAAGACGACGGGCAAGGAGCTCTTCCATCTGCCGTATCTGCGTACGGCGTTGGAGGGGTACGAGAAGCTGTCCGCCGAGGACGTCGTCGCCACGCTCACCCGGCTCACCGCCCGGACGGTCGCCGACGCCGTGCGTTCCGTGCGCGCCTCCGAGGTCGTCGTCTCCGGCGGCGGGACGCGCAATCCGGCGCTGATGGCCGCGCTGCGGGCGGAGTTGGGCGCCGGGATCCCGGTGCGCACCTCCGACGAGCTGGGTCTGCCCGCCGCGGCGAAGGAGGCGTACGCCTTCGCCGTCCTCGGCTTCCTCACCCTGCACGGCCTGCCCGGCACCGTCCCCGCGAGCACGGGGGCGCGGCACCCGAGCGTGCTGGGCTCGATCACACCGGGACGCCGGGGAACGCCGTGGCCCCGGACGGTGGAGGGGGCGACGGGGCCCGAGAGGCTCCTGGTCAACGGCCATGGGAGCGCGGGCCGGTAGCCGGAGCGGGGATCGGCGGAAAAAGGCCGGGACAAGGGCGGCCCCTCTCATCCGCCTTTCACGCGGTGCTCATACGCTGGCGGCCATGACCCAGATGACTCCCCCAGGCTGGTACCCCGATCCCGGCCAGACCGCCGGCGGTCCTCCCACCGAGCGCTGGTGGGACGGGAACGTGTGGACGGACCAGGTGCGCGCCGCCGCCGGTACCGCGGCGTACCCGACTCAATCGGCCTTTCCGGCGCACCCCGGAGAGGCCCCCGCCCCGCGCCGCAGACTGCGCGTGGCGATAGCCGCCGGCGTGGTGCTCGCCGTGCTCGCCGGGATAGGCGGCGGCGTGTACGCCCTGACCTCGGACGACGACGGGGACGGCGCCGACACCGTGGGCAAGGAGCCGTCGGCCGACGCCCCGCGGGAGCCGGGAGCGCCGGAGTCGACGGAGCCGCCCCGGGCGCCGCGGTCGCCGGGCGGGCCCGAGGACCGGCTCCCGGGGCAGGACCCGGGCTTCGCGAGCGACGTGCTGAACGGCATCAAGATCCCCGTGCCGGACGGCTGGAAGGGCGGCACCACGCAGTTCGGCGCCGGGGTGCAGACCGACCCGATCCCCTGCCCGGGCAACCCGGACGAGCAGTGCACCCGCGGCAGCGCCTACTCGCAATCGGCCGAGCAGCTGAAACTCGACGCCAAGACGCCCGAGGCGGCCGCCAAGGAGGACATAAAGAAGAACGCGAAGGAAGGGTACGGAGGCAAGACCTACGGCAAGATCACCTCGCACAAGGTGCTGGCCTCCGAGCCGATCACCGTGGCGGGCCAGAAGGGCTACCACGTCCGCTGGAAGGCCGTCACGCAGAAGAGCGACGACGGCTACGTCGAGTCGCTCGCCTTCCCCTCCCCCACCGACAAGTCGAAGCTCGTCGTCGTCCGCATGGGCATCGACGTCAACGACAAGGCCCCCTCGCCGTCCGCCATGGACGAGATCGCGAAGGGGATCAAGGCGGGTCCGGTCGTCGAGGGCGGCGGCGGGGCCGGCCAGGACGTGTGACGGACCGGGGAACAGCCCGGACAACAGGACCGGACGGGGTTCCTCGCCGCTCACAAGGAACCCCGTCCGGTCCGGGGGTGCGCGCCGCCCCCGTCCCCACGGTGCGGCGCGGGCAGGCCCGGGTCCCGTCATCCGACAGACCCGGGCCCACGATCAGGTGAGGCCCAGTGCGGGGAGCACGCAGGCCTCCACGAAGCGGGTCACGTACTCCTCGTCGGCGTACGCGCCCTCCAGGATCGGCCTGGCCCGCAGCACGCCGAACAGCTGCACGGAGAGGAACTCCACCGCCGGGTGCCCCGCGGCGATCTCGCCGCGCTCGACACCGCGCTCGATGATCGCCGCCATGGCCCTGAGCTCCGGCTCGACCAGCGTCTCGCGCAGCACCCGCTGGAGGTCCTCGTCCTGCAGGACCGCGTGGCTGAGCGCCTGGACCAGCATCGTGTCGCGCCCCGACTGCTCACCGGCGGCGCGGGCCGCCTCCCGCAGGTCCCCGGCGAGGCTGCCGGTGTCGATGCCGGCGAACCGCACACAGCGGTTGGCGCGCAGCGCGGCGGCCACGAACTGGGGCTTGGTCTTCCACTGGCGGTAGAGCGTGGACTTGCTGCACCGGGTGCGGGCGGCCACGCCTTCCATGGTCAGCGCCTCGTAGCCGCACTCGCGGAGCTGGTCGAGGACGGCGTCGTAGAACTCCTGCTCACGCTCCGGCGTGATCTTCGAGCGGCTCGACGTCGACGTCATGGCTCTTCTCCTCGGTACGGCGGCCGACCGGCTCGATCGGCACCTTTCGATACGCCAGTGTACCGGTACGCCTCCGTATCGGTACACTGGCGTATCGATGAGTGGGGCGATCCTCCGCTCAGACCGCACTACCCAGTCATCACGTAAAGGGGCCGGGGGATGGAATCCCGAACCGAGCCTGTCGAACGGGAGCCGGACATATCCGTCCGGGAGCCGGGCGCCACCGCCGTCCGGAAGCCGGACACATCTGCCCGACCGCCCCTCGTCCGCGAGCTCCTCCTCGTCGTAGGACTTTTCCTCGTCTACAAATTCGGCAGGCAGCTCGCCAACGGTCACACCGGCGAGGCCTTCCAGAACGCGCACCGCGTGTGGGACGCCGAGCGCTCGCTGCACCTGCCCGGCGAGGGCGCCGTGCAGGACGCCCTCCTCAGCAGCGACTCGCTGATCCACGTCGCGAACACGTACTACGCGACCGTGCACTTCCCGGCGACGCTGCTGTTCCTGGTCTGGCTGTACTGGCGCCGCCCGCGGCACTACGTGTGGACGCGACGGGTGCTCGCCGCGCTGACCGCCGCCGCGCTCGTGCTGCACCTCGGCTTCCCGCTCGCGCCGCCGCGGATGCTGGACGTCGCGCACCTCGTCGACACGGCACAGGTGTACGGGCCTTCGGTGTACGCGGCCAAGCCCGCGACCGACACCATGGCGAACCAGTTCGCCGCCATGCCCTCGCTGCACTTCGGCTGGGCGCTGATGCTCGCCGTCGGGCTGATCGTCGCCACGTCGTCGCGGTGGCGCTGGCTGTGGCTCCTTCACCCGCTGCTGACCCTGCTCGTGGTGGTCGGCACCGCGAACCACTACTGGCTCGACGCGCTCGCGGCGACCGCGCTGCTCGGCATCGCGCTCGCGGTGATCCGGCTGCCCCACCCGGGGCGCTCACGCGTCGTGCGCCGCTCGGTGCCCGCACCGGAACTGATCACCTCGGGGGCCGGCCGATGAACGCCACGCTGCTCGCCGTCGCGCTCTCCCTCGTCTCGGCGGCCGCGTACGCCGCCGCGGCGGTCGCCCAGGAGCGGCTCGCCTCGCGGGTCCGCGAGGGCGAGAGCGGGGTCATGGGCATGCTCGCCAACGCCACTTGGTGGTCGTCCGTCGGGCTCAACGCGTCCGCCGCGCTGCTGCACGTGGCGGCCCTGAAGTACGGCCCGCTCACCCTGGTCCAGCCGCTCGGCGCGCTCACCCTGGTCGCCGCCGTGCCGCTGGGCGCGCGGCTCGCGGGCCGCCGGGTCACGCGCCTGGAGTGGCGCGGCACGGGGCTCACGCTCATCGGCCTCGGCACGCTGCTTTTGACCGCCTCGGGACCGGCGCCCGACGACACGCTGACCGTGCCGGAGGCGCTGGTCGTGGCCGCCGCGACCATGGCGGTCATCGGGGTCCTCTCCCGGCCCGGCACCCGGCCCGGGCTGCGGCACGCGACCGCGTCCGGCTTCGCGTCCGGGGTCGCGTCGGCGCTCACGCAGACCGTGACGGTCGCCGTCACGGACCGGTCGGGCCCGCTGCTCAGCCCGCAGGTGATCGTCGTGGCGCTGCTGGTCGCGGCGTTCGCCGCGGGCGGGCTGCTACTCTCGCAGACCGCCTACCGCGGGGGCCTCGGCGCGCCGCTCGCCGTGGTGACCCTCGCCAATCCCGTGGCGGCCTCGGTCATCGGCGTCGCGCTGCTCGGCGAGCGCCTCCAGGGCGGGGCCGGTGGGATTCTCCTCGCCGTGGCGGGGGCGGGGGTGGCTGCGTACGGGGTCGTGGTGCTCACGCGGTCGCCCCGGGGGGCGGTGGATGGCCCCGTGCCGGAGCCTCTGCCGTCGATCCCGGCTCAGCCGGTGGAGACCGCGGGGCTTCGCCTCTCGCGGTCCTGAGCCCGCTCGGTCCGCATACGACAGCGGCGTCGGCGGCACGCTGCCCCTCCGGGGGTGTGCCGCCGACGCCGTCCGGGGACTGCGGGTGGGATGTGGCTGGGCGCGCAGTTCCCCGCGCCCCTGGGGACGACGGGGCTCGGCCAGCCGTCTCGTGCCCCGGGGCGCCGGGGCTCGGTCAGCCGAAGCCTCGGGCGTCCTGCTTGAGGGCTGTGTCGACCGTCAGGGCCGTTGCCACGACCAAGCTCAGGAGGGGGTCCGGGAGCTGGTAGTGGATCTGGAGGACGTAGTTGTCCGCCGTGGTGAACATCGTCTTGGCGAGGCCCTCCCACGTCTTCGTGATCCGGGCCACCTCGTTGTCGGCGTGGTCGACGATCGAGAAGTTCCAGGCGCGCCAGTTCTCCGCCTTGATCGCGCCGACCTGCTGGCCGTTCACCATCATCGCGAAGTTGATCTTGCCGATCATGTTCTGCTGGACGATCTCGCCGACCTGCTGGCCGTCCGGGCGCTCGACGATCACCCGCGACTTCATGAACTTGCGGGGGCGGGTCAGCATCATCTGCGGCTGGCCGTACGCGTCGCGGATCTCCAGCTTGTGCGTCATGAACTGATCGACGCTGGCGACGAAACGGGCGACCTTCTTCAGCGTGCTCTGGCCGACCTGGACGACCGAGCCGAGCGTGTTGCCCGCCTGGTCCATGACGCTGTACTCGTTCGTCAGCTCGATGAGCTTGGCCTTCTGGTTCACGACCAGGACCGGCTCCGTGAACAGCGTGCCGCCGCCCTGCGCGGACGGCGCGACACCGGCCTGCTTCTGCACCTGGCGCTGCACCTTGGCCGGGTCGGCCGCCTGCGGAGCCTGCGGCTGCGGCTGGCCGAACTGGCCCTGCGGCGCCTGCATCTGGGGCTGACCGAACTGACCCTGCGCGGGCTGCTGGGCCTGTGCGGCGGGCTGCGCGGGCTGCGCCTGCTGCGGGACCTGCTGGGCCTGGCCCTGCGGGGCCGGGTTGGTGTGGTCCGTCCACTGGGAGCCGTCCCACCAGCGGAGCAGCTGGGGCGCGCCGTGAGGGTCCGGGTACCAGCCTGCAGGAGTGTTCGAATGCGTTGTCACCCGGGAGACCCTACCCTCCGTGTACGGGGCGTTCGCCAGTCCCTCAACGGGGGTGTGACGTCCGTTACGGAGGGCGGTGCGCCCTTCAGAACGCGGCCTCGACCCGCAGCTCGCCCTCGCCCTCCCGCAGTTCGAACGTCCCGACCCGGCCCGCCGCCCGCAGATCGCCCTGCGCCGCCGCGAAACGGTCGAGTGCGGCACGGTCCGCCGTGACCGTCGCCGTCACGACCTCCGCCCGCATCGAAAGCTTCGCCCGCGACTTGGCCCCGCGGATCGCCGCGATGGCCTCCGACGCCGTGCCGAGGACCGCCGCGTCGCCCGCGTGCTCGCGCAGCTCCGACCCGCTCGGCCACTCCGCACGGTGGACCGAGCCCTCGCGCCACCACGACCAGATCTCCTCCGTGACGAAGGGGAGGACCGGCGCGAAGAGCCGCAGCAGGACGTCGAGCGCCGTGCGCAGCGCCGCCCGGGCCGACGCGGTCGCGGGCGCGTCGCCGTGGTCGCCGTACGCGCGGGCCTTGACGAGCTCGACGTAGTCGTCGCAGAAGCGCCAGAAGAACTGTTCCGTGCGCTCCAGGGCGCGGGCGTAGTCGAAGGCGTCGAAGGCCGCGGTGGCCTCGTCGGCGGTCGACGCCAGTCCGGCGAGCAGCGCCCGGTCGAGCGGCTCGGTGACGGCGGCCTCCGCATCGACGTCGCCGAGGCTCAGGACGAACCTGCCGACGTTCAGCAGCTTCGTGGCGAGGCGGCGGCCGATCTTCATCTGGCCGACGTCGAACGCCGTGTCCGTGCCGGGGCGGCCGCTCGCCGCCCAGTAGCGGACCGCGTCCGCGCCGTGCCGGACGAGGAGGCCGTCCGGCGTGACCGCGTTGCCCTTGGACTTCGCCATCTTCTTGCGGTCGGGGTCGAGGATCCAGCCGGAGATCGCCGCGTGCCGCCAGGGCAGCGCGTCGTGCTCGGTGTGGGAGCGCACGACCGTGGCGAACAGCCAGGTGCGGATGATCTCGTGGGCCTGCGGGCGCAGGTCCATCGGGAAGACCCGCGCGAACAGATCCGGGTCCGTCCGCCACTTGCCCGCGATCTGCGGGGTGAGGGAGGACGTCGCCCAGGTGTCCATGACGTCCGGGTCGCCGACGAAGCCGTGCGGCGCGCCGCGCTGTGCCGGCTCGTAGCCGGGCGGGGTCTCCGCGCTCGGGTCGACGGGCAGGGCGGCGCGGTCGGGGACGATCGGGTGGTCGTGGTCGGGCCGGCCCGAGCCGTCCAGCGGGTACCAGACGGGGATCGGGACGCCGAAGAACCGCTGGCGGCTGATGAGCCAGTCGCCGTTGAGGCCGCCGACCCAGTTCTCGTAGCGGACGCGCATGTGCGGCGGGTGCCAGGCCAGTTCGGTGCCGCGGGCCAGCAGCCGGTCGCGCAGGGCGGTGTCGCGGCCGCCGTTGCGGACGTACCACTGGCGGGTCGTGACGATCTCCAGGGGCTTGTCGCCCTTCTCGAAGAACTTCACCGCGTGCGTGACGTGGCGTGGTTCGCCCCGGAGGTCGCCGCTGTCGCGCAGCATCTCGACGACGCGTTCGCGCGCCATGTGCGCGGTGGCGCCGGCCAGCTTCGCGTACGCGGCGACGGCGGCCGGTGTCTCGACGCCGCTCGGCGGCTCGGTGCGGAAGCGGCCGTCCCAGCCGATCACCGGCCGGGTGGCGAGCCGCAGTTCGCGCCACCACGTGACGTCGGTGGTGTCCCCGAACGTGCAGACCATCGCGATGCCCGTGCCCTTCTCGGGGGTGGCGAGGCGGTGCGCGACGACGGGGACCTCGACGTCGAAGAGCGGGGTGCGGACGGTCGTGCCGAACAGGTGGCGGTAGCGGTCGTCGTCGGGGTGTGCGACGAGGGCGACGCAGGCGGGGAGCAGTTCGGGGCGGGTCGTCTCGATCTCGACGAGGTTGCCGCCGACGGGGCTGCCGTCGTCAACACTGCCGTCGGTGCCGTGGAAGGCGATCCGGTGGTAGGCGGCGGGCCGCTCACGGTCCTCCAGCTCCGCCTGGGCGACCGCCGTACGGAACGTGACGTCCCAGAGCGTGGGCGCCTCGGCGACGTACGCCTCGCCGCGCGCGAGGTTGTTGAGGAACGCGAGCTGCGAGGCGGCGCGGGCGTCGGCGCCGATGGTCCGGTAGGTGCGGGACCAGTCGACGGAGAGCCCGAGCCTGCGCCACAGGTTCTCGAAGGCCTGCTCGTCCTCGGCGGTGAGCAGCTCGCAGAGCTCGATGAAGTTCCGTCGGGAGATGGAGAGTTGGCGCTTGCCGGGCTTCTCCGGCGGGACGAAGTCCGGGTCGTACGGCAGGGCGGGATCGCAGCGGACACCGAAGTGGTTCTGGACGCGCCGCTCGGTCGGCAGGCCGTTGTCGTCCCATCCCATGGGATAGAAGACTTCCTTGCCGCGCATGCGCTGGTAGCGGGCGACTGCGTCGGTGTGGGTGTACGAGAAGACGTGGCCGACGTGCAGCGAGCCGCTGACCGTGGGCGGCGGGGTGTCGATGGAGAAGATCTCGTCCCGCGTCTTCGAACGGTCGAAGGCGAATACGCCCGACTCGTCCCATCGCCGAGACCACTTCTCTTCGAGCCCGTCGAGGACGGGCTTCTCGGGGACGCCTGCACGGCGATGGGTGGATGCCATGCCTCTGGATGCTATCCAGGCCCGCCGCCCGCAGGCGTCCCCTTTTTCGGCGCTCTCCCGGCGTCAGCCGGTGCTGATCGCCGGGTCGCTGACGCCCGCCGCGCCGGTCTCCACATGGCCGGCGAGGCGCCGCAGGAATCCGGCGTCGGTGTCGGACTTCACCGTCAGGTCGTACCAGCGCTTGCTCGCCCGCAGGTCGACGGTGTGCTCCACGGAGGCGCCCGCCCTGACCTTGAAGGTCTGGCCCGCGCCTCCGTAGGCGTTGGTCACCGTGAGGTTCACATCGGCGCTGCCCGCGTTCTTCAGGGTCAGCTTGATGTTGCCCGTCGTGCCGTCGTGGCGGGCGACGACCTCGGGGCCCGCCTTCTTGCCGGGGCCCTTGAAGGTGCGCAGGAAGCCGTTGGGGCCGAAGACGGAGAGGTCGTAGGCGTCCTTGGAGTACTTCGAGTTCCAGGTGTCCGAGAGGGTCTTGCCCGCCTCGGTGGTGTAGGTCCACGGGCCGTCGGTGCGGTTCGCGGACCGGACGTGGAAGCAGACGCCGGCCTTGGCGCCACCGCTGAACGTGAGCGTGAACTTCCCGGCCACCGGGTCCGCCGCGCCGTCGACCAGCGGGGCGTACGGCAGCGCGCGGGCGGGCCGGGAGCCGGGCTCCTGCTTGGGCAGCGCCGGGTTGGCGGGCGCCTTGGGCACGTAGTCGGGGTGGCGCTGCTTGTCCGGCGGCTCGTAGGCGGCGGTGTCGGGGAGCTTCGCCGGGTCGGTGTCCTTGCCGCTGAAGTCGAACGCGGACGTCAGGTCGCCGCAGATCGCACGGCGCCACGGCGAGATGTTGGGCTCCCTGACGCCGAAGCGCTTCTCCATGAACCGGATGATCGACGTGTGGTCGAAGACCTCGGAGTTCACGAAGCCGCCGGTGCTCCACGGCGAGACGACGATCATCGGGACGCGCTGGCCGAGGCCGTAGTGCCCGGCCGCGTAGGAGGCGTTGCCCGGGAAGTAGTCGAGGGTGGTGTCGACGGTGGACTTGCCCTGGTTGGCGTCCTTCGGCACGTACGGCGGGACGATGTGGTCGAAGTAGCCGTCGTTCTCGTCGTAGGTGATGAACAGGGCCGTCTTCGCCCACACCTCGGGGTTGGAGGTGAGCGCGTCCAGGACCTGGGCGATGTACCAGGCGCCGTAGTTCACCGGCCAGTTGGGGTGCTCGGTGAAGGCCTCCGGGCAGGCGATGTAGGAGACCTGCGGGAGCCTGTCCGCCTTCACGTCGGCCGTGAGGATGTCGAAGTAGCCGTCGCCCGCCTTGGCGTTGGTGCCGGTGCGGGCCTTGTCGTACAGCGGGTCGCCGGGCTTCGCGTTGCGGTACTTGTTGAAGTAGAGGAGCGAGTTGTCGCCGTAGTTGCCGCGGTAGGCGTCGTCGATCCAGCCCCAGTGGCCCGCCGCGTCCAGGCCGTCACCGATGTCCTGGTAGACCTTCCAGCTCACGCCCGCCTGCTCCAGGCGCTCCGCGTACGTCGTCCAGTCGTAGCCGAGCTCCTGGTTGCCGAGGACCGGGCCGCCGCCCTTGCCGTCGTTGCCGACGTGGCCCGTGAGCATGTAGTAGCGGTTGGGGTCGGTGGCCCCGATGAACGAGCAGTGGTAGTCGTCGCAGACCGTGAACGCATCGGCCAGCGCGTAGTGGAACGGGATGTCGTTCCGCTCCAGATAGGCCATCGTCCGCTCGGACTTCGCGGGGATCCACTGGTCGTACGCGCCGTTGTTGAACGCCTTGTGGCCGCCCGCCCAGTCGTGGTCGAGGCCCGCGATGAACTGCATGCCGAGGTTCTCGGCGTCCGGGTGGAAGGGCAGCACCTCCTTGCCGCCGCCCCGCTGGTGCCAGACCGGCTTGCCGCTGGGCAGGGTCACCGGGCGCGGGTCGCCGAAGCCGCGTACGCCCTTCATCGTCCCGAAGTAGTGGTCGAAGGACCGGTTCTCCTGCATCAGTACGACGACGTGCTCGACGTCCTTGATGGTGCCGGTGGCGCGGGCGGCCGGCAGGGACGCGGCGCGGGCGATGCTCTGGTTGAGCATGGCGAACGTCGCGGTGCCGCCGGCCAGCTGCATGAAGCGGCGCCGATTGAGTTCAGGCATGAATGTTCCGACCTCGTGTTTTGTGGGGGACGTGAGCGGGGTGAAGTGTGCCAAGGGGAGCAAGCGATACGGAAGAGCCTGTGACGGCTGTGTGAAGAGAAGTCCAACCTCTGGCGGGCAGGACACAAGCGCCGGTCATCGAGGCGGAAACCCGTACATTCGGCGCAGACATTTCTTCACTCGTCGTACACACCTCCGGCCCTCTTGCGGCGATAGGTGCCGTAGGCAACCATGAGCCCATGACTCTGCGCGTGCACGGCACCTGCGCCCCCGGATTCGAGCGCGTACGCGCGGAATTCGAGCGGAACTTCACCGAGCGCGACGACCTCGGCGCGTCCGTCGCGGCCACGGTCGGCGGCGAGCTCGTCGTCGACCTGTGGGGCGGCGACGCGGACCGCACCGGCACCCGCTCCTGGGAGCGGGACACGCTGGTCAACGTCTACTCCACGACCAAGGGGATGACGGCGCTCTGCGCCCATCTGCTCGTCGACCGCGGCGAGTTGGACCTGGACGCGCCGGTCGCGCGGTACTGGCCGGAGTTCGCACGGGAGGGCAAGGCCGACATCCCGGTGCGCTGGCTGCTGAGTCACCGCGCCGGTCTCATCGCGCCGAGCGAGCCGATGGCGCCGGGCGCGGTGTACGACTGGGAGAAGGTGACGGACGCGCTGGCGGCGACGCGGCCGTGGTGGCGGCCCGGCACCGCCCAGGGCTATCACGCGGTGACGTTCGGCTTCCTCGTCGGCGAGGTGGTGCGGCGCGTCACGGGTGTCTCGCTCGGGACGTTCCTGCGCACGGAGGTGACCGGGCCGCTCGGCGCCGACGTCCACGTGGGCACGCCGGAGAGCGAGCACGGGCGGTGCGCGGACATGGCGCCCGCCCTCCGCGCCCCCGAGAAGCCTTCGTCGGCTCCCGAGGAGTCCGGCGAAGCACCGAAGTCGGCCCGCACCGTGTTCGGCGAGGCGCCGAAGCCCCCGGTGGGCGGTCTGACGGACCATCCGATGGCGCCGGTCACGCTCGCCCTGCAGTACCTGCCGCTCGGCGACGTGAACGCCGCCGCCTACCGCGGCGCGGAGATCCCCGCGGTCAACGGCCACGCCACCGCACGTGGACTCGCCGCCGTGTACGCGGAGTTGGCGAACGGCAGACTCCTCTCCCCCGGCGCCGTGGAGCGGCTGCGCACCCGGCAGGGCAAGGGCGACGAGCCCGACCTGGTGCTGCGGGCGGGCACCCCGCTCGCCGAGAACTGGCCGTGGGGCGTCGGCTACATGCTCAACCAGTTCGGGCAGGCAGGACCCAACCCGCGGGCGTTCGGGCACGGCGGCGCGGGCGGGTCGTACGCCTTCGCCGACCCGGAGAACGGCGTCTCGTACGCGTACACCATGAACCGCATGGGTGCCGGGACCTCCGGCGAGGACCTGCGCAGCATCCACCTGGTCGGGGCGCTGTACGAGGGGCTGGCCGAACGGGGACCGACAGCGGGGGCATGACGCCCCGGGCCCGGCACGAGACGCCGGGGATCCGCCGACCGCAGGGACCGGGGTGCGGCCGGGGACTCAGGTGTCGGGGTGCCGGCCGGGACCCTTGTCGTTGGGGGCGAGCTTGCTGGGCGACAGGTCCGTGGCGTCCTCCCCGGGCTCCAGCAGGGTGTTGGCCGGGCCGATGATCAGCGGGTCGGCCTTCCCTACGGCCTCCGTGTCCTTGGCCTCGTAGTCGACCCGCAGCAGCAGATGGCGCATGGCTTCGAGGCGGCCGCGCCGCTTGTCGTTGGTCTTCACGACGGTCCAGGGGGCGTGCGCCGTGTCCGTGGCCCGGAACATCTCGACCTTCGCGTACGTGTAGGCGTCCCACAGGTCCAGTGAGGCGACGTCAGTGGAGGACAGCTTCCACTGGCGCACCGGGTCGACCTGCCGGATCGCGAAACGGGTCCGCTGCTCGGCCCGTGAAACGGAGAACCAGAACTTGACGAGGATGATGCCGTCATCGGTGATCATCTTTTCGAACAGCGGAGCCTGTTCCAGGAAGTGCCGGTGCTGGGCGGGCGTGCAGAACCCCATCACCGGCTCGACGCCGGCGCGGTTGTACCAGGACCGGTCGAAGAAGACGATCTCGCCGGCCGTCGGCAGCTGGGCGACGTACCGCTGGAAGTACCACTGGCCCGCCTCGTGCTCGTTCGGCTTGTCGAGGGCCACGGTCCTCGCGCCGCGCGGGTTCAGGCGCTCGGTGAACCGCTTGATCGTGCCGCCCTTGCCCGCCGCGTCACGCCCCTCGCACAGCACCACGATGCGCAGGCCCCGGTCACGCACCGACTTCTGCAGTTTGAGCAGCTCGATCTGGAGGATCCGCTTGCGCCGCTCGTACTCCCGGCGGCCCAGCTTCTCCGCGTACGGGTAGTTCTCCCGCCACGTCTGAAGGGGCTGCCCCTCCTCGTCGAGGAGCACCGGGCGCTCCGGGCGGGCCTCGTCCACCGAAAGGCCCTTGAGCAGATCCTCGCCGTTCTCACCGGTCGGCACCACGCGGCCACCTCTCCCTCGAAACTCCCTCGACGCCTCAGTCGACAGCCTGCCCCGAGGACCGCGACTCAGCACCCGCGCCCGGTGGCCGGCAGAAAATGGCAGGACGGCCCGCGCGGCCCGTTGGTACCTTGCGGATCATGAAGTCCGTCAGTGAGAACGAGATCCGTGCGTCCTTTGTGAACTGTTCGAAGGGCGAGGCCCGCAGACTCACCCTCCCTGCGGACTTCGCCGACACCCCCTGGTCCGACCTGGACTTTCTCGGCTGGCGGGACCCCAAGGCGCCCGAGCGCGGCTATGTCGTGACGTGGCGGGACGACCGGCCCGTGGGCATCGCCCTGCGGGCCTCCACCGGGGCCCGCAGGAGCATGCTCAAGTCCAGCATCTGCTCGGTCTGCGTGACGCCGCAGTCCGGCTCCGGCATCACGCTGCTCGTGGCCCCGAAGGCCGGCGCGGCGGGCCGCCAGGGCAACTCCGTCGGGCTGTACATCTGCGCGGACCTGGCCTGCTCCCTCTACGTACGGGGGAAGAAGACCACGGCGCAGGCCCGCCGCCGCCTGGAGGAGAGCCTCACGCCGGAGGAGCAGAACGCGCGGACCATGCAGAACCTGAACGGTTTCCTGGACCAGGTCCTCGACGGCTGACCGGAGCCCGTCAGGAGCCGCCGGTCAGGGCGCGTGCGGGCCGACGTCCGCCGCCGTGAGGGGGCGGCGCAGTGGTGCCGCCGTCGCGTACTCGTCGGCGCCGATGTCCCGTGTGGCGCCGCGCGGGTCGCCGTCGATGTCGTCGGTCACGGCCGGGCTGCCCAGCGTGGCCCTGCCGATCGCCGGGCTGCCCGCCGAGAGCCGGAACACGCCGTCGGGCCCGCGCCGGAGCTTCGGGTCGGCCCGGGTGAAGCCGCCGGAGGGGATGTTGCCGTTCGCCGCGGCGCCCCACAGGAGGTTGCTCCGCCAGGTGAAGCCGGTGGTCCTCTCCATCGCGACGAGGTCTCCGGAGTCGCCCACCAGGAGGTTGTCGGCGACGACCACCTTCTGGGGTTCGTAGGGGCGGTCCTCTCCGGAGAGCGTCTCGGCGTTGCCGTACAGGGTGTTGTGCACGATCACCGCGCGGTCGCAGGCGTCGTTGCCGCGCCGCTCGTCGGCCGTCTCTCCGGAGTGGTGGTCGCGGGTGCTGCCGCTGCCGATGACCAGCGCCCGGCCGGACAGACCGGCCACGTAGTTGTTGACGATCAGATGGTCGTTGCCGTAGAGGCGCAGGCCTTCCTTGCCGTCGATCAGGTAGTTGCTCTCCACCCGGGTGCGGTTGCCGTGGCGCAGGACGATGCCGCCGGCGCTGTCGCGGATCGTGTTGTACCGGACGGTGTTGTCGGACGACTTCACCGAGATGGCCTCGGGGTCTCCGTCGCACCGCTCGAACAGGTTGTATTCGACGACGGCGCGGGCGCCGGACAGGGCGCGGGGGCTGACGCCGAGGCGGATCGGCTCCCCTCCGTTGGCACCGGCGAAGGTGTGGTCGGAGAAATGGTTCCGGAGGATGTGCACGCGCTGGGCCATGGCGGTGCCGCCCGCTCCCTCGACGCCGAGGAAGACGCCGAGGGTGGTCTTGCCGTGGAAGTGGTTGCGGTCGATCTTCGTGTCGTCGGCGCGCACCATCACCCAGTGCAGGCCCTCGATGTCGGCGAGCCGGAAGTCGTTGCGGGTCAGCCGGATGCGCGAGCAGTTCGCCGGTATCTCCAGAGTGGTGCTCTGGCGGAACGCGAAGCCGCTGACGGTGATGTTGCTCGACCCGCTGAAGACGAAGCCGCGCTCACCGCGCAGGACCGCGCCGCCGCGGGAGGCCGCGGTGATGGTGATGGGCGCGTCCTGGGTGCCGTGCTTGCCCGTCACGTCGATGGAGTCGCCCGGCGGAACGGTGTAGGTGCCGTCCGCAAGGACGATCCGGTCGCCGGGCGCCGCGCCGTCGATGGCTCTCTGCAGATCGGGCAGGGAGCTGACGGTGGCGGACGCCGTGGGCTCGGCCGCGCCCGCCGTGCGCAGGGTGGCGAGCGGCGCGGCGGCGAGTGCCGCTCCGACGGCGGTGCCGGTGAGGAACGTGCGGCGTTGCATGGTGCCTCCATGGGGGGTTTCGGGGGGGCGGTGCGTCAGCTGTCGGTGGATGTGTCCAGGTACAGCTCGATGACGGGGACGGGCGTGTCCGGGCGCTGCACGGGGAGCTGGAGGGTGAGGGTGCCTGCGGGCTGCCCGCCCATCTCGGTGTTGAGCGCGGGCTGGCCGGGGGCGATCTCGACGCGGGGGATCTCGGACGCGTCGTTGAGGAGCTGGGCGTACCGGACCCGGCCCGCGAGTCCGGGCAGGTGCAGGTGGCGCAGCGGCCAGGCGAAGAGGTGGAGGTAGAGCCGGTCGCCGCGCCGGGTGTAGCGGCAGTCGGCGGGGGCGGTGTACGGGGCGGGGCCGCAGCCGCGGACCGACCTCTCGTGCAGGTCCATCCAGCGGCCCAGCTCGCCGAGGACGGCGACGGTGTGCGGGTCGAGGTCGCCGCGGCCGGTGGGGCCGACGTTGAGCAGCAGGTTGCCGCCCTTGGAGACGCCGTCGACGAGCATGCGGATCACCAGGTCGGCGCTCTTGTGGTCGTGGTTGTCGCGGTCGTAGCCCCAGCTGCCGTTGAGGGTCTGGCAGGCCTCCCAGACCACGGGTTTCCCGTCCTTCGTCATGGGCCCCGCGGGCTGGTACTGCTCGGGGGTGACGAAGTCGCCGGGCAGGCCGGTCCTGTCGTTGACGAGGACGTGCGGCTGGAGCTCGCGGATCAGCCGCATCAGCCCGGGTGAGTCCCAGTCGTCGGGGCCCTTGCCGCCCCACCAGTGGCGGCCGGCGTAGGAGAAGTCGAAGAAGAGGTGGTCGACGCGGCCGAAGCCGGTCAGCAGCTCGCGGACCTGGCCGTGCAGATAGCGCCGGTAGTCGGCGATGTCGCGGTCGGCGTGGGCGGCCTTGAACTCCTCGTCGTCGCGCTGGGGGTGGGTGCCGTCGACGGGGAAGGACGGGTGGTGCCAGTCGATCAGCGAGTAGTAGAAGCCGACCTTGAGCCCTTCGGCGCGGCACGCCTCGACGAACGGGGTGAGGAGGTCGCGGCTGTACGGGGTGTTGGTGACCTTGTAGTCGGTGAGGGCGCTGTCCCACAGGCAGAAGCCGTCGTGGTGCTTGGTGGTGAGGACGACGTAGCGCATGCCGGCGGCCTTCGCGGTCCTCGCCCACCGCACCGGGTCGTAGCGGTCGGGGTCGAAGTGGTCGAAGTACACCTGGTACTGCTCGTCGGACAGCTTCTCCCTGCTCTTGACCCACTCGTGGCGGGCGGCGAGGGAGTACAGGCCCCAGTGGACGAACATCCCGAACCGGTCGGTGGTGAACCAGGTCGTGTCCGGGGCGGCGGTCGGGGTCACGGGGTGGCGCTCCTTGAGGTCGACGGATGGGGGCGGGTGGGCGCGTCAGCCCTTCAGGGCGCCGGAGGACAGCCCTGACACGAAGGAACGCTGGAAGAAGAGGAAGACGATCACGGAGGGGAGCAGCGCGAGCAGCGAGGCCGCGAGGACCACTCCCGGGGTGACGTCGGGGTCGATGCGCAGGGTGCGCAGCGCGAGCGGGAGCGTGTAGGAGGAGGAGTCGGTGGCGACGAGCAGGGGCAGCAGGTACTGGTCCCAGATCATCGTGAAGCCGAAGACCCCGATGACCCCCAGCGCCGGCTTGCACATCGGCAGGATGATCTGGGCGAAGATCCGCAGGTCACCGGCGCCGTCGATGCGGGCGGCCTCTTCGAGTTCCTTCGGTACGTCCTTCATGAACTCGGTCATGACGAGGATGGAGAAGCCCCAGGCGCCCAGCGGGACGATCATGCCGGCGAGGGTGCCGATGAGGTTGAAGTGGACGACCGGGAGATCGGCGAGGATCAGGGAGAGCGGGAGGGCGAGGATCTCCTCGGGCAGCATGAGCGTGGCCAGGATCGCCACGAGGGCGATGGTCATACCGGGGAAGACCTTGCGGGCCAGCGCGTAACCGGCCAGGACGGAGACGGCCACCTGGAGCAGCAGGCCGAAGCCGACCACGAAGAACGAGTTCAGGAGATACGTCAGCACGCCCTGGTCGAAGGCGATCCTGAAGTTGTCCAGGGTGGCGCCGGAGGGGACGACGCTCAGCTGGGTCGGGTCCTTGACCTTGCTGAAGGCGCTGACCAGCAGGGCGAGGAGCGGCCCCGCGAAGAGGATCAGTACCAGGAGGTAGGTGACCACCTTCAGGAGGCGGCCGCCCGGGCTCCTGCTCTCGGTGAGGCCGAGCGCGGTCTCGGTCGGCGCGTTCATCTGCTCTCCCTGCGGCGCACGAGGTGGACGACGATCGTGAGGACCAGCGTCGTGAGGAACAGCAGGACGGCTCCCGCCGCTCCGACGCCGAGCCGGTTCTGTTCGAGGCCGAGCTTGTAGATGAGGGTCATCACGACCTCGGTGGAGCCGTCGGGGCCGCCGTTGGTGAGCAGGAAGACCTCGGTGAACACCCGCAGGCCGCGGATCGCGGCGAGGATGAACAGGATCGAGAACACCGACCGCAGCCCGGGCACCGTCACGTGCCACACCCGCTGGAACCGGGAGGCGCCGTCGACCTTCGCGGCCTCGTACAGGCCGCGGTCCACGCTGGCGAGCCCGGCGAGGAAGATCATCATGTCGTAGGGGGCGCCCCGCCAGATGCCGGTGACCATGATGGACGCGAGCGAGGAGTCGGGGTCGTTGATGAATCCCGACGGGCCGAACCCCACAAGGCCGAGGAGGGAGTTGACCATGCCGTCCCCGGTCGGGTGGTACATGATCCGCCACAGTTCGGCGACGACGGCGATCGGCACCACGACCGGCAGGAACGCCGCGGAGCGCACGAATCCCAGGCGGCGGCCCTGCCCCTCCATCAGCAGCGCGAGCACCAGACCGAGGAGCATCGAGCCCGCCGTCTGCCCGGCGGCCAGGACGACGGTGTGCCAGGCGGCCTCGCGGAAACCCGCGGACCCGAGGACGGTCGCGTAGTTCTCCGTGCCGACCCACTTGTTGCCGAGATAGGGCTGGACCTCCTGGAAGGACATGGTCAGCGCGTTGGCCATGGGGATGAACTTGAAGTACAGGAAGAGGAGCAGCGCCGGGGCCAGGAAGAGCCAGGGCGTCCACCACCGGCCCGTGCGGCGGCTGCGTCTTCGGCGGGCGGCCGCGGCGCCGCCGCCCGTCCGCCCCTTCGGACCGGCGGGCCCACGCCCGGAGTGCGGGGCGTGTTCGACCTGGTCGAGGCTCATGACGCGGCGATTCCCTGTTCCTCGAGGATGCCGGCGAGCTTCTTGTCGAGGTCGCGGAGCTCGCCGCGGGTGTCCAGGTCGCAGTCGGCCATCAGCGCGTTGACGGTCTCCGCGGTGGTCTGGCGCACCGCGGTCCAGTTCGGGACGGAGGGGGCGTACCTGCCGGAGGAGCGGTAGATCTCGTCGTACGTCTTCCAGCGCGGGTCGGGGCGGACCTTGGCGACGTCCACCGTTTTGTTGACGGGCAGTTGGACGGTGAAGCCGGTCTCGCCGCGCATCCCGGTGCGCTGCCCCTCGGGGGAGATCGCGAAGTCGGCGAAGGCGTCCTGGCCCGCCCGGTTCTCGGAGCCCGCCATCAGGTAGACGGTGCCGCCCTCGGCGAGGACGGTCGCGTCCTTCGGACCCTTCGGCATCGGCACGACCTCGTACTTGTCCTTGCCGAGGACCTCGTCGAAGCGGGGCAGCAGGTAGGGGCCGACGGCGAACATGCCGGTCCGTCCCGCCTCGAACGTCTCGTTCGTGGGCGGGGTGTCCATGGTGACCGCGCCGGGCTGGACGGCCTTGGCCGCGCAGCCGAGGTCGCGGAACCACTGCACGGCCCCGACCGACTCCTTCGTGCTCATCGCGGGTTTGTACTTGCCGTCCCCGGTCTCGGTGATGAAGTCGCCGCCCGCGGCCCAGAGGAAGTTGGAGAAGTACCAGGAGGCGTAGCCGCGCTTGGTGGAGAGCGGGGCGGCGAGGCCGAAGGTGTTCTTCTTGCCGTCGCCGTCCGGGTCCTTCGTGGTGAAGGCCTCGGCCATGGCGGCGAAATCGTCCCAGTTCCGGGGGACGCCGAGCTTCAGCTTCTGACGCCAGTCCTTGCGGATGAGCAGCCCGGTGGCCTGTGCGGAGTACGGCAGGCCGTACTGCTTTCCGTCGACGCCCTTGCCGGAGTCGAGCCCCTGGGCGACGACCTGCCGGCTGTGCTCGATCTTGTCCAGGTCGATCTCGCGCAGCAGCCCCTGGCTGTGCATGGCGCCGAGCTGCGTCACGTCGTTCATGACGATGTCGGGGAGGTCCCGCTGCGCGGCCCGCTGCTGCAGTTTGGTCTCGAAGTCGTCGAAGATGGCGGTGACTTCGACCTGGTGTCCTGTGGCCTTCTCGAAGGCGGCGGCGAGTGCGAGCGTGCCCTTCTCGCCCGGTCCGCCGGGTGTCGTCCTGGTCCACAGTTCGAGGGGCGCCTTGGTGTCCTGCTCGACGTCCGCTCCCGCGGGTCCTGATGTACAGCTGGTGAGGATCAGTGCCGACGCGAGGAAACCCGCGCCGATCCACCGCGATCTCTGCATCGCAACTCCCGTTCCACCGCGTCACAACCGCCTGTAGCAAGCGCTTGCCGGGGGACGCTAACGGGCGCCAAATCCTGGGTCAATACTCCGATGAATACGAGATTCCTTCGGCAGGGCCACGGCAGCCCGGGCCGACGCCCACCGAGTTGCCCTCGCCCGGACCCGCACCTGGACACGGGATAAGCCGCACCGCGACACCGTACGCCGAACAATTGCCCTCTACGGGTGGACACTTGAGTCATCCGATGTATCGTCTCCTTCCAGGCGGTTCGGTCGATATTTCGAACACGCTGCTCCACGCTGCGACACACGGCCGAACTTTTGCGCACAGACCCGACCGGGCCAGGAGCGTCTTCGACGAGGAGCGTCATCGACATGGACGAGGCGGCACACCGACCGACGGCCCTGCTGGTCATGGAGGAGGAGCGGAGAGCTGACGTCTATCCGCCCGAGGTGCTTGCCGGCATCGACCGGCTCGTGGACCGCGGAAGCCTCTCTCTCACCCGCCATCAGCTCGACGAGCACCCCGACGCCCTGCGCCGCGCCGAGATCCTCCTCACCGGCTGGGGAGCCCCCGTCCTCGACGCGGCCTTCCTGGCGCGCGCGCCCGCGCTGCGGGCCGTCCTCGTCGCCGCGGGCTCCGTACGGCATCTGACCACGCCCGCCTTCTGGGCCCGGGGCATACCGATCGTCTCGGCGGCCGCGGCCAACGCCGTGCCGGTGGCGGAGTTCGCCCTCGCCCAGGTCCTCCTCGGCTTGAAACAGACCCATCGCATCAGCCGCGAGGTGGCCCGGAACCGCGGCTTCCCCCATGACCCCGAAGTCCCCGGTGCCTACCGGTCACGCGTGGGTCTGCTGGGGCTCGGTCACATCGGCCGGCTCGTCGCGGCGCACCTCGGCCGCTTCGACGTCGAGGTCCTCGCGACGGACCCTCTCGCCTCCGCCGACACCGCGCGGGAGGCGGGCGTACGGCTCGTCGGCGTCGAGGAGCTCTTCGCCACCTGCCACGTCGTGAGTCTCCACGCGCCCCTCCTGCCCGAGACCCGCGGCGTCGTCGGAGCGCGCCTGCTGGCCTCCCTGCTGCCGGGCGCGACGCTGGTCAACACGGCCAGGGGTGCGCTCGTCGACGAGGCGGCGCTGGCGGACGTCCTGCGCGCGAGGCCCGACGTCACGGCCGTGCTCGACGTCACCCACCCGGAGCCCCCGGCCCCCGACTCGCCCCTCTACGACCTCCCCAACACCGTCCTGACCCCTCACCTCGCCGGCGCACTCGGCGCCGAACGCCACCGGCTCGGGCACCTCGTGCTCGACGAACTCGACCGCCTCCTGCGAGGCGAGCCCCTGCGGCACGCCGTCGACCCCGAGCGGGCCGCGACCCTGGCGTGAAGGTTCTACAGAACCCCGGATCCGATATCGACCGAGGTGATGAACGCGCCGCGTTCCGGACCCGATCCGACCACGCTGAAGCACACCGGGTCTCCCGCGGAGAGGGATCCTTCCGCGAGGTCTTCCTGGAGCAGCGCCAGCGTGGAGGGCGAGACCATGTTTCCGTACCGTGCCGCGTTCGAAGGGGCCATTTCCTTTCGCATGCTCACCGATTCGGCGAACGCCTCCACGAGGCGCGGGCTCGCCTGGTGCGTGTAGACGCGGGAGACCTGGTCGAGGTAGCCGGGCCTGTGTTTCTCCAGAGTCTTGTGGTTCTCCGTCATTCCCTGCATGTAGTAGGTGATGATCTCCTCGCTGTTCATCCCGTACGACATGAGGAGTGTGGAGTTCGGCTCCCCCGGCGGATTCTGGGCGCCTCCGCCCGGGTAGTGGATGAGCGGATCCGTGAGTCCCGGGCCGTCCGCGAAGGAGAGCGCGTCCCTGCTGTAGAAAGAGATTCCGTCGCTGTCCGGAGTTCGCGTCAGCACCATGGCGGCCAGGGCATCGGAGAACAGTACGGCGGAAGCCCACAACAACGCCCCGAAGGGGTGTGCCTCATTGCCCTCCCCGTGGGAGTACAGGGCTCCCCGGGAGTCGACGGAATGGCGGCTCGCCACGTTGTAGGCGACGATCAGGGCCCGCTCACTGTTCATCCTGCGGACGAGTTCCGCCGCGCGGGCCAGCCCCGCGCAGCCGGCTCCGAGCTGGAGCGGAGAGACCGTGTCCGGCACTCCGAGGTCGCGCGCCAGGCTGAGCGCGTCCTGGTCGAGCATCACCTGGAACGGCGTGCAGGACACGAGGATCAGCGTGTCCACGTCCCGCGCCGTGACCGCCGCCGAGTCGAGAGCCGTCCGGGCCACGTCCGTGAGGACACGCGCGTCGGAGAAGCGGTCGCGGGCCCAGGCTTTGCCCGTCACCCCCAGGATCTTCTGCAGGACCTCCCCGGACATGGTCGAGCCGGGATGCTTCTGGTCCGGAACCCGGGCCCGCTCCGCCCAGGCCCCGATGTCGACCTGATCCCCCAGTTCCACGGCCAATCCGGTGATCGTGTACGGGAAGCCGTTCACCGCGCACACAGAAGACCCTCCTAGCGGTTATACGGACAGGACACGCACGTCGGCGGTCGCCGTGGCCAGTACTTTCCCGTCCGGGTCGACGAGTTCGGCGGCCGCCCGGGAGCGCCCCTGCTCGGGCACGGGGGCCGACCCCACACAGCGCAGCTCCTGCTGCCCGGGGCTCACCGGGTGCAGGAAACTGACGCACAGTTTTGCGGTCACGGCGTACGAACCGGCCGGCAGATGGGTCTGGACGGCGTACCCGCACACGGCGTCCGCCACGGACGCGATCAGTCCACCGTGCACGTTCCCGCTGTGGGTCCCGTGCCACTCCCTGGGCCGCACACCGACGGTCACCGACCCCCGGTCGACCTCGACGACCCGGTAGTCCAAGGTGGACTCCAGCGGGGCCGCCGTGAGTGAACCCTCCTTCAGCCGACGCATCAACTGGAGCCCGTCCAGGGCCAGGAGGGTCGGAATCTGAGTGGACGGGTCGTGGAAGAAGTACGTCCTACGGCTCGGCGCCGTCTCGTCGCGCGTGCTCATGAGTCTTTCTCTCCCCTCGGCCCGGCGTCCGGCTTGCCTACTTGCTCGGATATTCGTAGAAGCCCTTGCGGGACTTTCGCCCCAGAAGACCTTGGGAAACCATGCGAGAGAGGGTCACCGGCGGCTCGAAGACAGCCTCCCCTGTTCTCTCGTACGCGTATCCGAAGCTCGCAAGCGCCACATCCAGCCCCACGGCGTCGAGCGATTTGAGCGGCCCTGTCGCATGCCCGAACCCCAGCTCACAGATCGCGTCGATATCGGCCGCACTCACGGCTCCGGATTCGTGGAGACGAATCGCCTCGGCCGCGAGAACACCGAACAGGCGGTTCACGACGGGGCCGGATACGTCGTCCTTGACGATCAGGCAGCGCTTCCCCCACTCCTCGAACCGCACACGGACGCGGGACACCGTTTCCTCACTGGTCGCGGTTCCGGTGAGGACTTCGACCAACGGGCGGATCGGAGCCGGGTAGATGAAGTGCGTACCAAGGAAGTCCTGCGGCCTTCGGGTCGCCTCCGCGAGCGCGTCGATCGGGATGGACGACGTATTGGTGGACAGGATCGTGTTCTCGTCGCAGACGCGGTCGAGCTGCGCGAGGACCTCCTTCTTCACGGAGAGGTCTTCGGCCACGCTCTCGATGACCAGGTCGGCCGCAGCCAGCTCACGCACATCGGTGACCGGCTGGATCCGCGAGACCGCGTCGTGTGCGGAAGCCTCGTCGATCCAGCCCTTCTCGACGGCTCGGCCCAGATCCCTTCCGCACTTGTCGACGCAGGATCGAAGTGTCGTCTCCCTCCGACTCCAGACGAGAACGGGGGACCCGGCGAGCGCGGCCGTCAGAGCGATCCCCCCGCCCATCACCCCGGCGCCCGCGACTCCAGTCACATTGCCCATGCCGTCATGCCTCCCCGGCTTTTCCCGGGCCGCGCCTCGGACGGGCCGGAATGGCCCGAACGGCGCAACCGCCGGGCGCTCCAAATACGTCCGCGCGGAGCCGACCAGCAGCGTGCCGGCCGTCGTGCGGAACGGGGCCAGGACTTCCCAGCCCGACGAAGCACCTCGTCCTGACCCGCCGGACAGGCCCTAGCTCGCGCGGGGGTCGACCATCTGGAGGCTGAGCGTGTCCGAGGGCTCAGCGAGGCCCGGGCCGCCCGCCGCGGCCCAGGTGAGTATTCCGTCGAGCGACTCGTCGTCCGTGACGAAGCCGACCCAGGCGGCCCGGCCGCCCCGCCTGCGCCCCTCGGACGAGGGCTGGACCACGACGATGTTGGCCTGGCCGCACGGGCCCAGGCAGTCGCTCGTGCGCACCGCGAACCGGCCGCGCGAGGCCGCCGCCGCGGAGCGCAGCCGCTCCAGCTGCCAGGCGTGGTCGATGCCGGGGTTCTTGCGCGCGTCGCCGCAGCAGCAGCCCCGGCACACGACGAGCGTGCAGGGGCGGCGGGCGGCGGCACCGATGGAGACGACGGGACTCATGTCGTGATCATCTCAGGTACGCGAGGCCGGGGTGCACGCCCCGGTAGCCGTCCACCAGGCGCCGCGCGACGGTCACGGAGTCGACGAGCGGGTGCAGCGCGAACGCCTTGACGGCGGTGGTCGCCGAGCCGCTGTCCGCCGCTTCGAGCACCTCGCGCTCGACGGCCTTGACCGCGCACACCAGGCCGGTCGCGTGGCCGGGCAGCGGGGTCACCGCCATGGGGTGGGCGCCGTTGGCGTCGACGGAGCAGGGCACCTCGATCACGGCGTCCGCGTCCAGCGCGGAGAGGGTCGTGCCGTTGCGGACGTTGAGGATCAGCGTCGACCGCTCGTCGCGTGCGATGGCGCGCATCAGCGCGAGGGCGACCTTCTCGTACCCGCCGGACTCCAGGTCCTCCTCGGCCCGCTCCCCCACGCCCGCCGCTTCCCTGTTCTCCGCCATGTACGCCGCCTCGCGCTCGGCGAGGGTGTCGGTCCAGGCCTTGAGGGCGGGGGTGCCGGGGTGGCGCATGTCGGTGTAGAAGCGGGCCTGTTGGTGGTGGAGGAAGGCGCCGCGGGTCCGCTCGGCCTGCTGGTAGGCGCGCACGGTGTCGCGGTTGAAGTAGTAGTAGTGCAGGTATTCGTTGGGGATCGCGCCGAGCGACTGGAGCCAGTCGGGGCCGAACAGCCTGCCCTGCTCGAAGGAGACGAGGAGTTCGGGCTCGGCGAGCAGCCGCGGCAGTTCGTCGCGGCCCGCGACGTGCAGGCCCCGCAGCCAGCCCAGATGGTTGAGGCCCACGTAATCGAAGAACGCCTCGTCGGGGTCGGCGCCGAGCACCTGCGCGACCCTGCGGCCGAGGCCCACGGGCGAGTCGCAGATGCCGATGACGCGGTCGCCCAGGTGGCGGGACATGGCTTCGGTGACGAGGCCCGCGGGGTTGGTGAAGTTGATGACCCAGGCGTCGGGGGCGAGCCGGGCGACGCGGCGCGCGATGTCCACGGCGACGGGCACGGTGCGCAGCCCGTAAGCGATGCCGCCCGCGCCGACCGTCTCCTGTCCGAGTACGCCTTCGGCAAGGGCGACGCGTTCGTCGGCGGCACGCCCCTCCAGGCCGCCGACGCGGATGGCGGAGAACACGAAGTCGGCGCCGCGCAGCGCCTCGTCGAGGTCGGTGGTGGCGGTCACGGAGGGCGCGTCCGGGATGCCGGCGGCCTGGTCGGCGAGGACGCGGGCGATGGCGTCGAGCCGGGCCGCGTCCAGGTCGTGCAGCACGACATCGGTGACGCGGCCCTCGGCGCGGTCGCCGAGGAGAGCCCCGTAGACAAGCGGCACACGGAACCCGCCGCCGCCGAGAATTGCCAGCTTCACGTCTGAACCGCCTTCTGTCGGACCGTTATCACCGGTGCTCACGTTACGTACGATGACGCGGCAGCGTTCCGACCCCCCACGGAGGTAGCGCCCCAATGACCCTTTGGAAGGCATCAACCGCCCTGCTCGGCACCGTCGCCCTGGCGGTGATGACGGGCGGCGCCGCCTCGGCAGCGCCCGCCTCACCCGGCGGCTGGCAGGAGTCCGGCACCTTGTACGTCAACTCCCTCACCGGCAGCCAGGGCCTGGCGAGCCGCGCCGACGGCAGCCTCCTCTACCGGGGGCTCGGCTCGATACCCCTTGATCTGCGTGCCAAGGGCTGGGGGCACATAGGCGACCCGGACATCGCGAACGGCCACACCTTCGACGCCTACCAGGGCGGCGACAGCGCGCGGTCGAAGATGTTCGCGGTCACGACGCCGACCGGGAAGCGCTACCTGTACGAGCACGGGCTCGACGCGGGCGAAAAGCTCAACAACTCGTTCGCGGCCGTCTCGCCCGACGCGCGGTGGCTGGTCTCCGGCGAGTGGGGCGACCAGCACCGCCTCCAGGTGTTCCCCGCCCCGCTCCTCAACTCCTCGACCCCGCCCGCCGGCGGGGCGCTCCCCCAGGCCGGGCAGATCACGCTCGACAAGCCGGTGCGCGACATCCAGGGCTGCGACTTCGTCTCCGATACGCGCCTGGTGTGTGCCTCCAATGACGCGTCCAAGGAGCTGTTCCCCGAGGACCGCCCGGTCCTCCAGGTCGACCTGGAGCGCCCGCTCGACGGGCAGCCGGTGACCGGGCGCGTCACGAGCCTCTTCGCGGCGCCGCAGCGCAGCATCTGCTCCGGCACGTTCGAGACGGAGGGCGTCGACTACGACACCGCGCGCCGCACCCTGCGCGTCGAGGTGGTGCCGCCCACACCGTGCCTGGTGACGACGGCGGTGTACGCGTACAGGCCGACGTCGGGCTGAGTCCGCCTGGCGGACAGGACGTGTGGGGTGCCGTGGGGCAGGGGAAGGTCGTGATCATGACACAGCACGACCAGCAGGTGACCGCCGCCGACCCCGCCCCCGAGCCGCGCCCGATACGGCAGTTGCTCGCCGCGTCGGTCGGCAACGCCGTGGAGTGGTACGACTGGTACGCGTACACCTTCCTCGCCACATACATCGCCGACCAGGTCTTCCCCAAGGGATCCGACAACTCCCTCGTCCCGCTGCTCTCCACGTTCGCCGTCTTCGCGGTGGGCTTCTTCATGCGGCCCGTCGGCGGACTGCTGATGGGCGCGGTCGCCGACCGGCAGGGGAGGCGGGCGGCGCTGACCGTCACGATCCTGCTGATGGGCGGCAGCAGTCTGCTGGTCGGCCTGACCCCGACGTACGCGGCCGTGGGTCTGCTCTCGCCGGTCGTGCTCGTGCTGGCCCGGCTGCTCCAAGGCCTCTCCGTGGGCGGGGAGTTCGCCGCGTCGACGACGTTCCTCGTCGAGTCGGCGGGCCCCGGGCGGCGCGGCCTCTTCTCCAGTTTCCAGTACGTCTCCACCAGCATCGGCCAGCTCGCGGCGTCCGGCGTCGCCGCCCTCCTCGTCGCCACGCTCTCCGACGGGCAGATGGACGGCTGGGGCTGGCGGCTGCCCTTCTTCATCGGGGCGGCGCTGAGCCTGGTCGGCTTCTGGATCAGGCAGGGGGCGCACGAGACGCACCGGACGCCCGCCGAGGAGGGCGACCGGCCGGGCCTCTTCGACGCACTGCGGCACCACCCCCGTCAGTCCCTGCTGATCTGCGGCATCACGGCGGGCGGCACCCTCGCCTACTACACCTGGACGTCGTACCTGCCCACGTACGCCGAGCTGAACACGGACATCAGCAAGGGACAGGCGCTCCTCGCCGGCACGATATCTCTCGCCTTCTTCGCCGCGCTCCAGCCGGTGGGCGGGCTGCTCTCCGACCGGGTCGGGCGCAGGCCGCTGCTGCTCTTCTTCGGCGTCGGCTTCGCCGTCCTGAGCGTGCCGCTGCTCAAGTCGCTCTCCGGCTCGTTCGGTTCGCTGCTGCTCGTGCAGTGCGCGGGGATGGTGCTGCTCACCGGCTTCACGTCGATCTCGGCTGCCGTGAACGCCGAGGTGTTCCCCGCGCGGGTGCGCGCCGCCGGAATCGGCTTCCCGTACTCGCTGACCGTCGCGGTGTTCGGCGGCACGGCCCCGTACATGGGCACCCTGTTCAAGGAGATCGGCTCCCCCGGGCTCTTCCCCGTGTACGTGGCCGTGCTGTGCGTCGTGTCCTCGGTGGTCTACTTGCGGCTGCCGGAAACGGCGCGCGAGCCGCTGGAACGGTGAGTTCTGTGGCTGCGGGTTCGTCGCGGCTGAGCGCGCAGTTCCCCGCGCCCCTAGGGCACCTTCGGTACCTCGGCGATCGAACGGCCCGCCCAGTCCGGGGCCGCCTCCGCGAGGTTCGTCAGGCGCTCGCGGATCTCGTCCGGGAACGGGGTCGCCCGACCTGCGTTCTGGTCGACGTGGAGGGCGAGCAGCTCCGTGGTGGCCACGGGGGTGGCGTCCGGGGCGGGCTCAGCGCCCTCGGCCCCGACCACGTACATCTCGTGCGTGAACCGCGCCTTCTTGGCGTCCGCGCCCAGTATCCGCGTGCGGACGGCGAGCTGGGAGCCCTCGGAGACGTCGTCGAGGTACCGCACGTGGGCCTCGACCGTGTAGAGGGAGCAGCCGGTGGACTCGCGGTAGCCGGCGTGCAGGCCCGTCTCGATCATCATGGCGTCGGTGGCGTAGCCGAAGACGAGGACGTAGAAGGCCTCGCTCATGTGGCCGTTGTAGTCGATCCACTCGGGGCGCACCGTCCGGTGGCACAGGGGCAGGGGCTCGGTCACTTGGTGCCTCCGGGGAGCCGGCCCGTGGCGCGCAGGACGTCGATGACGCCCTGGTCCCGCTCGGCGACGAGGTCCGCGATGGTGCGGCCGTTCGCCTCCTCTTCGCACCCGGCGACCACGGCGTCGTACAGCTTCTTGTCGAGTTCGGGTGCTTCGAGGCGCGTCCACGGCGACTTCAGGGACGGGCCGAAGTGGTCGAGCATGTGGGCCATGCCGCCCTCGCCGCCCGCGAGCGCGAAGGTGAGCATGGGGCCCATGAACGCCCAGCGCAGGCCGGGGCCTTCGGTGATGGAGTCGTCGATCTCCTGGACGGTGGCCTCTCCGTTGGCGACCATGTGCAGCGCCTCGCGCCACAGGGCTTCCTGGAGGCGGTTGGCGATGAAGCCGGGCACCTCGCTCTTCATCGTGATGACGGATTTGCCCGCGACCTCGTAGAACCGGGACGCCCAGGCCACGGCGGCGGCGTCGGTCCGCTCGCCGCCGACGACCTCGACGAGGGGGATCAGGTACGGCGGGTTGAAGGGATGTCCGACGACGAGGCGGCCCGGTGTGGCGGCCTCGGTCTGCATGTCGGTCATCGGATAGCCGGAGGTGGAGGAGGCGATGACGACGCCGGCGGGGGCGGCGGCGTCCACCTTCGCGAGGAGCTCGCGCTTGAGCTCCAGCTTCTCGGGAGCGCTCTCCTGCACGAACTGGGCGTCGCCGACGGCCTCTTCGAGGGTCGCGGCGACGGTCAGGCGGTCCTGCGAGGCACCCTCGGCGAGGCCGAGCTGCGTCAAGGCGGGCCAGGCGGCCTCGACCAGGCGGCGCAGCCGCTGCTCGGCGTCGGGCGCGGGGTCCCAGGCGGTGACGTCGTAACCGCGGGCCAGGAAGTGGGCGACCCAGCCGCCGCCGATGACGCCGGCGCCTATGCAGGCGACGCGGCGGACGTTCTCGGGGGTGGTGTTGCTCATGGTGATGGTGTCCTCTGTGGGGGGGGCGGGGGTCAGGACCGGGGCTTGAGGCCGAGCTTCTGGCGGGCCTCATCGGGCGTCGCCACCCGCGAGCCGAGGTTCTCGGTGATCTGGACGGCGCGCTCCACGAGCTGTGCGTTGGTCACCTTGTTGCCCTTGCCGAGGTAGAGGTTGTCCTCCAGGCCGACGCGGACCTGCCCGCCGAGCAGGATGGACTGGGCGACCCACGGCATCTGCATGCGGCCGAGCGCGAAGCTCGCCCACTGGGCGCCTTCGGGAAGCATGTTGACCATGGACTGGAGGACGCCGGGGTCGGCGGGGGCGCCCCACGGGATGCCCATGCAGAGCTGGAAGACGGTGGGGTTGTCCAGCAGTCCCTCGGCGAGGAGCTGCTTGGCGAACCACAGCTGGCCGGTGTCGAAGATCTCCAGCTCGGGGCGGACGCCGAGCTCCTGGATGCGCTTGGCGCCCTGGCGGAGCATGTCCGGCGTGGAGATGTAGAGGTTGTCGCCGAAGTTGAGGGAGCCGCAGTCCAGGGTGCAGATGTCGGGCAGCAGGTCCTCGACGTGCGGGAGGCGCTCCAGGCCGCCGACGAGGTCGGTGCCGGGCAGTTCACCGAGGTCCTTCAGCGGCTGGACGGGGTCGATGACGAGGTCGCCGCCCATGCCCGCCGTCAGGTTGATGACGACGTCGGTACCGGTCTCCTTGATGCGCTCGACGACCTCGCGGTACAGGCGCGGGTCGCGGGAGGGGTCGCCGCTCTCGGGGTCGCGGACGTGAATGTGCACGACGGCGGCGCCCGCCTCGGCGGCCTCGACCGCGGAGGTGGCTATCTGCTCGGGCGTGACGGGCACGTGCGGGCTCTTGCGCACGGTGTCGCCCGCGCCGGTCAGGGCGCAGGTGATGATCACGTTGTCGTTCACGGGCATGCTGGACTCTCCCTCGGGGGTGGGGTGTTGCGTACGGGACGGAGGTGCGGTCAGCGCGCGGTCAGTGTGGCGTCGACGTAGGCGACGAGGGACTCGTGCATGTCGTCAGGGCTCGTGCCGGGGCTGTCGGGCGCCGTGGCGAGAACCTGTGTGGCCAGACCGTCGATCAGCGCGGTCAGCCGCAGCGCGGCGGCCTCGGGGTCGGCGGGGCGGAAGACGCCTTCGGCGATGCCGCGGCGGATGACATCGGCGACGGTGGTGCGCCACTGCCGGTAGTAGTCGGCGTGCAGGCGGCCCACGGCGGTGGAGCGGGCGGCCTCCGCCCACAGGTCGAGCCAGACGCTCCACTGCCAGCGCTGCTGCGGGGTGCGGGGGATCTGCAGCTCGATGAGCTGGCGGAGTTCGTCGGCGGTGTCCGCGGCGTCCGCGATCCGGGCGGCCCGGCGCGCGGTGTCCTCGTCCATGCACCAGCGCACGGCGGCTTCGAGGAGGTCGTCGCGGCCGGGGAAGTGGTAGTGGATGGCGGCGGTGCTTGCGTCGCAGGCCACCGCGATGTCCTGCACGCGCACGGCGTGGAAGCCGCGCTCCGCGATGAGACGGACGGTCTCGCGGACGATCTGCAGGGGGCGGCCGCCCTCGGGCGCCACGGCGCGCTCGCGCCGGGCGGCGGGCTCCGCGGGCCGGGCGGCGCCGAGCAGCCAGCCCGCGTCGACCCCGCCGGTGTCCGCGATGCGGGCGAGCTCCGCGGCCGTGAAGCGCCGGGTGCCGCCCAGCGAGCGGGAGAGCTTGGAGGGGTCCATGACGATACGGCGGGCGAATTCGCGCTGGGTCACTCCGGCATCGGCGATCACCTTGCGGACGCGGTCCGCCACCTCGGGGTCGTGCTGCATGGTCGGCGACCCTACCCGCGTGTTGCGGTGAACGCAACGCGTACGCCCACTCGTGGTCACCTCACTCCCACCACTCACCAGGAGTTGAGGAGATCCTGGGCAGGAATTGCGATTCTGACTGACGCATCAGTCACTGGCTCTTCCGGCCGCGTCACGGGGCCTCGGTAGGCTGCTCCGATGGAACGTCGTCAGCGCGCCGCGGGCGCCCTCGTCGGGTCGGCCGTGGGGGACGCGCTCGGCGCGCCCTTCGAGTTCGGGGCGGAGGGCGCGTTCTCCGCACGCTTCCCGACGGCCGGGGACGACCGCGCCCGCGACATGTGCGGGGGCGGCGGCTGGGATCCCGGGGAGGCCACGGACGACACCCAGATGGCCGTGCACGTCGCCGACTCGCTGCTGGAGCGGGGCGGGCTCGATCTGCCGGACATCTTCGCCCGCTTCCAGCGGTGGGCCGCCGACGAGCCCAAGGACATCGGGCTGCAGACCGAGGACGTCCTCACCAACGGAAGGCCCTGGGACCTCGCCGCGCAGGCCCACTACCAGGTCAACCTCCGGGCGGCGGGCAACGGTTCGCTGATGCGGGCCACCACATCCGCCGTGTACTTCGCCCCCGCCGGGCAGGCCGCCACCCTGGACGCGGCCCGCCGCATCGCCGCCCTCACGCACGGCGACCGGGCCGCCTGGGAAGGCACCGCCCTCTTCCACGAGCTGCTGCGCGTGGCCCTCGCCGGGGACGATCCGCTCGCCGCGCTCCCCGACACGCTCGCCCTCGTCCACCCGGACCACCGCGACCGCTATGCCGTGGTCCTCTCCCCCACCTGGCATCCGGACGACGCCACCGAGTTCAACGGCGCGGTCTGGCCGTGCCTCGGCTCGGCGCTGTGGGCGCTGCGTACGACGACGTCGTTCGAGGGTGCCCTGCGCGCCGCCGTCGACCTGGGCGGCGACACGGACACCGTCGCCGCCGTCACCGGTGGGCTGGCGGGCGCCTGTTACGGTCTCGGCGCGATCCCCGCCCGCTGGACGGCGCCCCTCCACGTACCGCTGCCCGGGGCTGCCGAGACCGGACGGGTGCTGCGCCTCGCAGACCTCGTCGAACTCGCCGAGCGGCTCGACACGGGGAACCGGCCGGCCATATGAGGCACTCTTCCTTCTGTGTCGCACGCATCTTCGTTTCCCCCACAGCGCCCGCCGCTGCCCGCATCCGGCCACATGGTCGTGTGCGGCGGCGACAACGTCCTGGCCCACCGCCTCGCCGCCGAACTCCGCGGTGTCTACGGCGAACAGGTCGTCCTCGTCGTGCCGCCCGCGGGCCGCGGTGAGCCGAACCGGCCGACGGGGCGGGCCCGGACGACGGCACTGATCGGACGTATCACCGCCGCCGTCACGCGCACCACGGGCAATGGAAACGGCTCCGCCCACGCGAACGGCAGCACGCACGGCAGCGCGCACGGAGGTGCGGGCAACGGATACGGGGAAGGCGGCGGCCCGGCGGAGCTGCCGCGGACCCTGGAGGCCACCGACCTCACCGACGACGTCCTGGCCGACGCGGGCATCCCGCAGGCCGCCGCGCTCGCGCTCATGCACGACGACGACGAGACCAACATCCGCACAGCGCTCGCGGCCCGCCGGCTCAACCCCCGGCTGCGCCTGGTGATCCGGCTGTACAACCGCAAGCTCGGACAGCACGTGGAGGAGCTGCTCGACCAGGCGGCCGCCGTGGCGGGCCTCGCCACCACCGATGCCAGCGTCACCGTCCTGTCCGACGCGGACACCGCGGCCCCGGCCCTCGCGGCCACCGCGGTCGCCGGCACCACCAAGGTCGTGCACGCCGACGGGCTGCTCCTGCGCGCGGTGGAACGGACCCCGCCGGCGCCCGGCGAGGTGGCGCCGCGCGGCCTTGCCACCCTCGCGCTGCTCTCGGCCACCGCCAACGACCCTGCGGGAGCGGAGGGTTCGGACGACGCGGGCGCCGGCGCGGGGCCCCGGCTGCTGCCGGACGACGACGCCGTCGCCGCCGCTCCCGGGCGGGGCGCGCTGGTCCTGGAGACCGTCTCTTACTCGGGTTCCACGCCACCGCCCGGCTTTCTCGCGGGGCGCGGCGTGCCGCTGCGCGAGCTGTTCTCGCGGCGGCTGCGCTGGTCGGTGGCCGGGTTCGCGGCGGCCGTCGTCGGCATGGCCATCGCGTCGATCGTCACCACCGAGAACACCACCCCGCTGCACGCCACGTATCTGACGCTCCTGGACCTCTTCTCGATCAACGACCCGGCGACCGACGGGCCGATGAGCCGGCAGATCCTCCAGCTCCTCGCCGGTCTGGTCGGACTGCTGCTCCTGCCGATCCTGTTCGCCGCCGTCCTGGAGGCGCTCGGCACGTTCCGCACCGCGTCGTCGCTGCGCCGTCCGCCACGCGGCCTCTCGGGCCACGTCGTCCTGCTGGGCCTCGGCAAGATCGGCACGCGGGTGCTCGCCCGGCTGCGCGAGCTGGACATCCCGGTGGTCTGCGTGGAGGCCGACCCGGAGGCGCGCGGCATCTCCCTGGCCCGGCGCCTGCGCGTGCCGACCGTGATCGGGGACGTGACGGAGGAGGGCGTCCTGGAGGCGGCCAAGGTGCACCGCGCGCACGCCCTGCTCGCGCTGACCAGCGCGGACACCATCAACCTCGAAGCGGCCCTGTACGCACGGTCGGTGAAGCCCGATCTGCGGGTGGCGCTGCGGCTGTACGACGACGAGTTCGCGACCGCCGTCTACCGCACCCTGCGCGCCGCGCACCCCGGCGCCCTCACCCGGAGCCGCAGCGTGTCCGCGCTCGCCGCGCCCGCGTTCGCCGGGGCGATGATGGGCCGGCAGATCCTGGGCGCGCTGCCGGTCGAGCGTTCGGTGCTGCTCTTCGCGGCGCTCGACGTGTCGCTCCAACCGCAGCTGACGGGCCGCAGGATCGCCGAGGTGTTCCGGCCGGGGGCGTGGCGCGTCGTCGCCCTGGAGCGCGCGTCCGGCCAGGGGCCCCGTCTGTCGTCGGGCCTGGAGTGGGAGCTCGACCCGGAGTACGAACTGCGCCCCGAGGACCGCGTCGTGCTGGCCGCGACCCGGCAGGGCCTGGCCGAGCTCCTCTCCCGCAGACCGCTGCCCGCACAGCCCTGACGGGACCGCGCCCAGCCCTGCCGGGCCCGCCCGTCACTCCTCGGCGGGCGGCACCAGCAGGATCTGCCGCAGATGCGGGTCGGGGTGGAAGTCCCTGCGCCACTCGCGCGGGTAGCCGACGGACGCCTCGATGTGCGGCACCCCGTCGTGCACGGTGGTGCGCGGGATGTGCAGGTGGCCGTAGACGACGGCGGCCGCCTCGTACTTCACGTGCCAGTCGGCGGTGCGCTCGGTGCCGCACCACAGGGCGAACTCGGGGTAGCGCAGGATCCGCAGGGGTTCCCGGATGAGCGGCCAGTGGTTGATGAGGATGGTGGGCATGCCCGCGGGCCGCTCGGCGAGCCGCTCCTCGGTGTGCTTGACGCGCGCGCGGGACCAGTCGTCGCGGGTCGCGTACGGGTCGGGGTGCAGAAAGTACTCGTCGGTGCAGACGACGCCCGCCTCGTGGGCGACCTTCAGCGCCTCTTCCTTGTCGTGGGTGCCCTCGGGCCGGAAGGTGTAGTCGTAGAGCAGGAAGAGCGGGGCGACCAGGACCGGGCCGCCCTGGCCGCGCCACACGGGGTAGGGGTCCTCGGGGGTGACGACCCCCAAATCGCGGCAGAGCGCGACCAGATGCTGGTACCGCTCCTCGCCGCGGAGCTGGACCGGGTCGTCCTTCGGCGTCCACAGTTCGTGGTTGCCCGGCGACCACACCACCTTGGCGAAGCGGCCGGCGAGCGTGCGCAGCGCCCACTCGATGTCGGCCATGCGCTCGGCGACGTCACCGGCGACGATCAGCCAGTCCTCGTCGGTGCGGGGCCGGATGGTCTCGACGTACTTCCTGTTCTCCGCGTAGGCCACGTGCAGGTCGCTGATCGCGAGCAGGTTCGGAGTCTTCTCGGATGCCATCACTGTGTGAGGCTAACCGAGCCGGTGGGGTTCCTCGCCGGCCCCACCGTCCCCCGACAGCTGTCGCCGATCGCGGCGGGGAGGGGGTGTTGCGTCGGTCCCGCCGACGGAGGAGGGTGGGGGTGCGGCTCATTTCCCCAGACCTCCTTCCGGAGAGCGGGTGTCGACCGCGTGCCGGGATGTAGCCCCCGCGACATTGGATTTCGTGGGCCTCGGTTACCGCCCACCTCTCCCGGGCAGCGGGCCACGGCCCGTGGAACGGATCTCGATGAGCTCCCCCAACGGTGACACCGTCCATGTCTCCGGCGTGCTCGACCTGCTGCTGGACACCGAAACCCTGGACGACCTCCTGCACGGCCTCGCGGAAACGGCGATGACCCATGCGCCCGAGGCGCAGGGCTGCGGCATCACGCTGCAGCGCCAGGGCCGCCTGCTGACCGTGTCCAACGCGGGCACCTGCGCGCCGGCCATGGACGAGAGGCAGTACGGCCTGGACGACGGGCCGTGCCTGCAGGCGCTGCGCACGGGCAAGGAAGTCCACGTCAGCGACATGATGGAGGAACAGCGCTGGGGAAGCTTCCCGGCGCACGCGGTGGCCTCGGGCACCCGATCCTCCCTGTCGTTCCCCATCGCCCCGCGCAGCCACACCGCCGGCGCCCTGAACCTGTACTCGCCCATCCCGCACGGCTTCGACACCGCCGACCTCGCCGCACTGCGGGCCCTCGCCTCCCAGGCCACCGGGGCCATCGTGCTGGCCCAGCGCATGTCCCGCTCCCGGCAGTTCACCGAGGACGTGCAGCAGGCGCTGCGCTACCGGGGTGTGATCGACCAGGCCGTCGGCATCATCATGGCCCAGCAACGCTGCCCCAGCCGTGCGGCGTTCGCGATCCTGCGTGCCGCCTCCGAGAACCGCAACGTCAAGCTCCGCACCCTGTGCATCGACCTGATCACGCGGCTCACCGGGCAGCCGCCCCACGATCCACCCGAACTGCGACCGCCTCCCCTCGACCAGGACTGACCACCCCGACATCCGGCCCGCCACCGGGAAAAGGGCACGTCAAAGCGGGTTCCGATCAACGGCACGGTCCCGGTATCCTCCCGAATGGAGTTGGGATGAAGCTCCGTGACCGCACCGGCATCCGCTCCAGCCTGCCCCTGTTTTCTCGGTTACAGCGCTGTCCGGATGCCCGGAGCCTGCTGGAGCCGCATCGCCGACAACGCGGCTCCAGCCCGGTCCTCCCGGTGGGGAAACCTCCCGCATCCCCCCAGGGAGGCCATGGCGCGAGGAGCTGACGAGGGGGAGCCTCGCTCCTCACGCCTCGGCGGCCGTCGCCACCCGGATGGGCGGCGGCCGCCCCCGACGAGCCGCCCGAAGCGGCCCGTACCCCCACGCTACGCCGCTCCGGCCCGTCCGCCTGCCATCCGGCAGAACAATCACCGCACACCTGGTGCGGCCCCCGGCCCGCGTCTTCGGGGATTCGTGAACGCGCTTTCAGTGGTGCTCGCCGTCCCCCCGCTGAATCGCGAGGTACTCCTCCGGTGTCGCCTTCGGGACCTGCGCCTTGGGTCCGTACATCGCACGGGCGAGGCGGGCGCGGAGGCGGTCGGACGCACGCACCTTGCGGGACACTCCGTTGGCGTCGACCGTCGGGCCGATCCGGTAGGGCACGGGCTGTTCGTGGGCGGTCAGCCGGAACAGCTCGGCCTGCGTCAGCGGTTCGTGGATCTCGACGTACTCGCCGTGCGGGAGGCGTTTGATGGTGCCGGTCTCCCTGCCGTGCAGCACCTTCTCGTGGTCCCTGCGCTGCAGCCCGAGGCAGATCCGGTGGGTGACGACGAAGGCGAGGGCGGGCACGACGAAGGAGCCGATCCGCACGAACCAGGTGAGCGCGTTGATGGAGAGGTGGAAGTGGGTGGCCCAGATGTCGTTGCCGCCGCCGATCATCAGCACGCCGAACAGGGAGAGCCAGGCGACGCCGAGGCCGGTGCGCACCGGCGCGTTGCGCGGCCGGTCCGCGATGTGGTGCTCCCTCTTGTCGCCCTTGACCCACGCCTCGATGAACGGATAGACGCCGATCGCCAGGAGGATGAGCGGGAAGAGCGAGAAGGGGATGAAGACGCCCAGGTTGAGCGTGTGGCCCCAGGCGTTGATCTCCCAGGCGGGCATCACCCGGATCAGCCCCTCGGAGAAGCCGAGGTACCAGTCGGGTTGGGCGCCCGTGGAGACCAGGTCGGGCCGGTAGGGGCCGATCGCCCAGACCGGGTTGATGGAGGCGACCGCGCCCATGATCGCGAGCACGCCGAAGACGAGGAAGAAGAAGCCGCCCGCCTTGGCGATGTAGACGGGCAGGAACGGCGCGCCGACGACGTTCTTCTCGGTCCTGCCTGGCCCGGCGAACTGGGTGTGCTTGTGGTAGAAGACCAGGATCAGGTGGGCGACGACGAGCCCCAGCATGATGCCCGGGAGCAGCAGCACGTGGATCGGGTAGAACCGCGGAATGATGTCCTCCCCCGGGAACTCCCCGCCGAACAGGAAGAAGGAGAGGTACGTCCCGACGACGGGGACGGAGAGGATGGCGCCCTGCATGAAGCGGATGCCGGTGCCGGAGAGCATGTCGTCGGGGAGCGAGTAGCCGGTCAGGCCGGTGAGGATGCCGAGGAACAACAGGGTCCAGCCGAACAGCCAGTTGAGCTCGCGCGGCTTGCGGAACGCCCCGGTGAAGAACACCCGCATCATGTGCACGAGCATCCCGGCGACGAAGACGAGCGCGGCCCAGTGGTGGATCTGCCGGATCAGCAGGCCGCCGCGCACCTCCATGCTGAGGTCCACCGTGGATTCGTACGCCCGGGACACCATGATCCCCTTGAGCGGCACATACGGCCCGTCGTAGACGACCTCGGACATGCTCGGGTCGAAGAAGAGGGTCAGATAGGTGCCGGTGAGGATCAGGATGATGAAGCTGTAGAGGCAGATCTCCCCGAACATGAACGACCAGTGGTCGGGAAAGATCTTGCGCATCTGGCTCTTGGCCAGGGTGTGGATGCCGAGCCGCCCGTCCGCCCAGTCGGCGACCCGCTCCCCCTTGGTGAGCCGTACAGGTTGTGCATTGGTCCCGGTGCGCTCGATGCGTCCGCTCATGCGACTCCCTTTCAGGCGGTTCCAGGGTAGGTCGCTTGTATGACGGATCCAACAGTCGCGGCTGTGACATGTCGGCCCGGCGGTGGTGTCCACCGGTCGACACAGGGGGGCAAGATCGGACAGAAGTTACTTTTAGGTATGGCGTGACTTCCCATGCGGCCAGCAGTAGAACTCGTTGCGATTCGGCCAAACGTGAGGAAGGTCACATGAGCACTACACCCAAGCACAACACGCCATCTGATGGGGTGTCACGTCGAAGATTCCTTGCAGGAACGGGTTCTATTCTTGGCGGCGTCGCGCTCGCGGGCCACGCCGCGCCGGCCCGCGCGCTCGACGCCGCCCGCGTCCCCGCCCTGGTGATCGGCACCGGGTACGGCGGCTCCGTCGCCGCGCTGCGGCTCGCCGAGGCGGGCGTCGACGTGCACATGGTCGAGATGGGCATGGCCTGGGACACCCCGGGCTCCGACGGCAAGATATTCGCCAACACCACGAGCCCGGACGTCCGTTCCTACTGGCTGCGCACCCGGACCAAGCAGCCCCTGAGCAACTTCCTCGGCTTCCCGCTCGACAAGGACGTCCCGCGCCACACCGGGATCCTGGACGCCGAGGAGTTCGGCGGCATCACCGTCTACCAGGGCCGCGGTGTCGGCGGCGGCTCGCTGGTCAACGGCGGCATGGCGGTCACGCCCCGGCGCGAGCACTTCGCCGCCGTCCTGCCCACGGTCGACGCGGGCGAGATGTACGGCACGTACTACCCGCGTGCCAACGCCGCCCTCGGCGTGAGCACCATCGACCCCGACTGGTTCGAGACGGCCGAGTGCTACCAGTACGCCAGGGTCGGCCGCAAGCACGCGCAGCGCTCCGGCTTCGGGTTCGTCTTCGTGCCCGACGTCTACGACTGGGACTACATGAAGAAGGAGGCCGCGGGCACCGTCCCCAAGTCAGCGCTCGCGGGCGAGATCCTCTACGGCAACAACCACGGCAAGAAGTCCCTGCAGCAGACCTACCTGGCCCGCGCCGAGGCGACCGGGCGGGTCACCGTCTCCCCACTGCACAAGGTCACCTCGGTCGCCCCGGCGGCCGGCGGCGGCTACACCGTCACCATCGACCGGATCAACACCAGCGGTGACACCACGGCCACCACGTCGGTCACCGCCGACCGGGTCTTCTTCGCCGCCGGCAGCGTCGGCACCAGCAAGCTCCTGGTCAAGCTGAGGGCCACCGGCGCACTACCCCGCCTCAACGGCGAGGTCGGCAAGGGCTGGGGCGACAACGGAAACGTCATGTGCGGCCGCGCCAACCACATGTGGGACGCGACCGGAAAGCTCCAGTCCTCCATCCCCACGGCCGGCATCGACAACTGGGCCGCGGGCGGCGCCTTCGCCGAGGTCGCGCCGCTGCCCACCGGCATCGAGACGTACGCCTCGTTCTACCTGTCGATCACCAAGAATCCGCACCGCGCCGAGTTCACCTGGAACGCCGCCGCGAACCGGGCCGAACTGAACTGGCAGACCGCCTGGAAGCAGCCGTCGATCGACGCGGCCAGGACCATCTTCGACAGGATCAACGCCAAGGAGGGCACGATCTACCGCACCGACCTCTTCGGCACGTACAAGATCTGGGGCGACCACCTCACGTACCACCCGCTCGGCGGCGCCGTGCTGGGCAAGGCAACCGACAACTACGGGCGCCTGCACGGCCATCCGGGGCTCTACGTCATCGACGGCGCACTGATTCCCGGCAACACCAGCGTCAATCCGTTCGTCACGATCACCGCGCTCGCCGAGCGGAACATCGAGAAGATCATCGAGACCGACCTGTGAGCGAACCCCCAAAGGGGCATCAGGGCTTGGGCAGCACGCACACCGTGTCGAGGCCGAGCACGTGATTGAGCCGGCCGAAGGCGAGCCACGCCCCGATGCTCATGCTCAGCTCCACGATCTCGGCCTGGCTGTAGTGCGCGGTCATCCGCGCCCAGAACGCGTCGTCGAGGTGGTGGTGGTCCAGGGCGTACCGTTCGGCGTACTCCGCGGCCAGCCTCGTGCGGTCGTCGAAGGCATCGGTGGTGCGCCACTGGGTCACCGCGTCGGCGAAGCCGTCCTCGACCTTCTGCCCGTCGCGCTCGGTGCGCCAGTCCAGGCAGAACAGACAGCCGTTGATCTGGGCGATGCGCAGGCGCGCGGCCTCGAACTCCCGTAGCCCCAGGGTGGTGTGGGCGTACACGGCGAGGGAGAAGTTCGACGCGGCCGGCCCGATACCCGGCACCATGTCGCCCCACACGTAAGGGATCGCGTCCTGGCCCTCGGGGATGTCGATGCGCAGGGGTCCGCTCACGGGTCACTTCCTTCCCAGTCGGCCGGCTGCCGGGCGCAGCGGGACGTCGAGCGCGTCGTAGAGGCCCGGTTCGGCGTTCACGAGCCAGTCGATGGCGTTCACCAGGCGGCCCACCGCCGTGGCGTTGCCGCCCGCCGAACGGTTCTCGTCCTCGTCGGTGGCCTCGACCGTGACCTCGACGCGCGGCCGGCCCTCGACGATCACCCGGTGGGCGCCGTCGCCCCCGTCGGGCGGGGCCGGCCAGTCCGGCGCGCAGGACGGGTGGATGCGGGTGACGTGCTCGATGACGATGCGCGGTTCGCCCTCGATGATGCCCCGCACCTCGAAGCGCACGGCTCCCTGGGTGCCCGCAGCGAACTCCCCCATCGTCCGCGTACGCACTGCCTCGTCGAGCGGTCGGCGCTCCAACGTCTCACGTATCTCGTCGAGTTGTACGTTCAGTGCTCTGGCCATCAGCCTGATCTGTCCGCCCCACACCATGGTCGGGACCGAGGGTGCGAGCATCGGCGGCTCGTACTCCATCGGATGCCCCATGCCGATCAGGTGGCGGACCGAGTCCTCCTGGTCGTACGTCGCGTAGTCGAAGATCTCCTGGCAGCGGATCGCGTCGACGGTGGAACCGAGGCCGCTGACCAGCAGTGGCAGGACGTCGTTGGCCCAGCCGGGGTCGACGCCGGAGACGAAGAGCGAGCCGCCGCCCTCCGCGACGGCAGCGAGCACCGGTTCCCTGGACTCCGCCGGTGCGCCGAGGCGGTCGTAGAGCGCGTACAGCGCGGGCGTGACGACGACGGCACCGGCCCGCACCGCCCGTACGACATCGGCGAGCGCCTCGTCGGGACGCAGATCGCCGGAGGCCGCGTACACCACGGCACGCGGCCGGGCGGCGAGGACCGCCTCCACATCGCCCGTGGCACTCACGTCCAACTGCCTTTTGAAACCGGCCAGTTCGCCCGCGTCGCGGCCCACCTTCGCGGGGCTGTGCACGAGCACCGCCGCGAGCGTCAGCTCAGGGTGGGCCTCGACGGCGCGGACGGCCGCACGGCCGACGTTGCCGGTGCCCCAGACCACCGTGGGAATCATGCGCGGAGGGTAGCGAGGGGCGGCAGCGGTTGACAGAGGCGCGGCCCGAGAAGAAAAGAAACGTCCCCTTCCACGCCTCTCCGAAGTCTTGTACCGCCGGTACGCTTTACGCATGCTCCTGGGGCGTTCGGCGGAATGTGCTCGTCTTCTCGCTCTCATCGACAAGGCACGCGGGGGCGAGAGCAGCGCCCTGCTCATCCGCGGGGAAGCCGGCATCGGCAAGACCAGCCTCGTGGGTTACGTCGCCGAGCAGGCCGACGACCTGCTGCGGCTCGGCACCCGCGGCGTCGAGGTCGAGTCCGACCTGCCCTACGTGGGCCTCGCCGATCTCCTCCGGCCCGTCCTGCACTTCCTCGACCGCATACCGGAGCGGCAGGCCGCCGCGCTCACCGGCGCGCTCGCCCTCGGGCCCGCCGTCGCCCAGGACCGGTTCGCGGTGGCCGCGGGCACGCTCAGCCTGCTCGGCGCGCTCGCCGAGGACGGCCCGGTCCTCGTCACCGTCGACGACGCGCACTGGCTCGACCCGTACTCCCTGGACGCGCTCGCCTTCGCCACCCGCAGGCTGGGCCGCGAGGGCGTCGTCGTCCTGTTCACCGCACGCGACGAATCGGAGGAGGCCGTGGCCCGGCTCGCCTCCGTCGAGACGTTCACCCTCACCGGCCTCGACCCCGAGTCCGCGCACCGCCTGATCGCCGAGGAGGGCACCGCCGAACTCACCGAGCAGGAGGCGGCCCGGCTCCTCGCGGAGGCACGCGGCAACCCCCTCGCCCTCATCGAACTCCCCGCCCTCCTCGCGGGCAGCGGCGCCGGGGACGACGACGGCGAAGGCTCCGGAGCGCCCCTGCCCATCGGCGAGATGCTGGCCCACACCTTCGGCAGCGCCGTGGCCCGGCTGCCCCAGGAGGCACAGGACGCCATGCTGCTGCTAGCCGTCCTCGGCACCCGGCCGCTCGCGGGCACCGAGGCGGCGCTGCGGGCGCACGGGCTCAGTTACGAATCGCTGGAGGCCGCCGAGGAAGCCGGCCTGGTCGTCGAGGAACGCGACGGCTACGCCTTCCGGCACCCGCTGGTCCGCTCGGCGGTCTACCACGGCGCGACCCCGGTGCGCAGGCGCCGCGCCCACCACGCCATCGCCCGCTCCCTGCAAGGAGCGACCGCCCCCGCCCTGGAGCAGTACGCCTGGCACCTGGCCGCCTCGGGCGCCGAGCCGGACGAACACGTGGCGTCCCTCTTGGAGAACGCCGCCTCCGGAGCGCCCGACACCCTCGCGTATCCACTGGCCTCACGGCTGTACGAGCGGGCCGCGCGCTTCACCCCGGCGGGGCAGCACAAGGCGGAGCGGCTGCTGTGCGCGGCCCGCGCCTCCCAGGCGGCCGGGTCGCTGAACGAGGCGGCCACGATCCTGGACCGCGCCCTGGAGCACGCCGAACAGCTCGGCACCCAGCTCGACATCCGACAGCTCCGCTGCTACCTGGACGTGCAGCGCGGCCGCCCCACCCGCTCGCGCGAGCTGCTCAGGTCCGCCGCCGACGAGGCGGAGAAGGTCGACCCGGCGCTCGCCGCGATCATGCTCGGCGGCATCGCGCTCACCGAACTCGCCGTCGGCGACCTCACCGCGGCCCGCGCCACCTCCGCCGCGGCGATGGCCCTCGCCGACTCCGCGCACGAGACCCTGCTGCCCGTACGTCTCCTGCGCACTCTCGTGCTGCTGCTCGGCGGCGACGCGGAGGCGGGCCGCGCGCTCCTGCGCGAGCTGGCGGAACCCCTCGCCTCACCGGACCCCGTCTTCCCCTACCCGCTCGCCGGGGTGGGCGGCCTCTGTCACCTCGCCGCCGAGGAACTCGACGAGGCGCACGACATGCTGGACCGGGCCGCGTACACCGCGCGGAGCTCCAGCGCGGTGGGACTGCTCTCGCACCTGCTGTGCACGCTGTCGGTCGTCGAGTTCTGGCGGGGCCGCTGGACGACGTCGCTCGCCCACGCCGACGAGGCGGTGCGGCTCGCCGAGGCCAGCGGCCAGCTGATCGAGGTGTCGCGCGGCCTCCCCGCCCTGGTCAAGACCGAGGCCGTCCTGAACCGCGAGGAGGACTGCCGGCGGCACGCGGCGCAGGCCATGGAGTGGGCCGCGTCCACCGAGCTGCAGATGGACGCGGCACGGGCGCTCGGCGGGCTCGGCCTCCTGGAGCTGGGCCTCGGCCGTTTCGAGGAGGCCGTGCACCACCTGGAGGAGGTACGGGCCTTCTCGCAGCGGCACGGGCGGGGCGACGGCCTGTATCTGACGTGGGCGGCGGACCTCGCGGACGCGTACGTCCACCTGCACAGGACCGAAGAGGCGCGCGAGGTCCTCGGCGTCCTGGAGTACGAGGCGGGGCGCGGCCACCGTCCCGTCACGGCGGGGGCGGCGGCCCGCTGCCGCGGACTGCTCGAACCGGGCGATCCGGAGGCGGCGTCACGGCACATGAGGCGCTCCCTGGCGCTGCTCTCGGAGCGCCCGGTGCCCTTCGAGCGGGGGCGGACCGAGTTCGCGTGGGGCGAGCAGCTGCGCAGGCAGGGCCGGCGCAGCGAGGCACGGCGCCTCCTGGAGCGGGCGCTCGCCACGTTCGAGCGGCTCGGCGCGGCCGGGTGGGCGGCGCGGGTGGCGGCCGAACTGCACGCCGCGGGCGGCACCGAAGTGCGGCCCGAGCGGGCGCCGTTGGAGCGGCTGACACCGCAGGAGCTGCAGGTCGCGCTGGTCGTCGGCCGGGGTCTGACCAACCACGAGGTGGCGGAGCGGCTCTTCCTCAGCGTTAAGACCGTCGAGTTCCACCTGAGCAACATCTACCGCAAGCTCGACGGGGTGCACCGCAGGGCGCAGCTGGTCAGGCTGCTCGCTCAGGCCTCGGAGGTCTCGGGGGTCTGATCTCCCGGTGCCGTCGGCGGGTCGGATGCGCCGGGGAGCAGGCCCGCCGCCTCGAACGCCTCGGTGGCGCCCGGGAGTTCGAGGACCCCTGCGTCCCGGAAGAGCCGGACGGTGCGGGCCGCGGCGGACCGGAGGGCGTCCTCGCTCCGCCGGGTGCGGTAGCTGTCCGCGATGACCTGCCGCACGGCGTCGGCGCGGAGACCCGCCACGGTCAGCGCGGCACCCACCGGCCGCAGGTCGGGCGCGACCCCGGCGACGATCAGCTCGGGCAGACAGCGGGCCGCGCGGCGCTTGAGCGGCACCGGCAGGTCGCCCCACAGCCGTTCGAAGAAGCGGGAGAAGTACACGTGGTGGTGGTCCTCGTCCCGCGCGTGGTCGCGGACGACGTCGCGCACGACGGGCAGCACCGCACGGTCCCCTGGCACTTCGTCCAGGGCCGGCGTGACGAGCGTCTCGAAGACGACGACCTGCAACAGCTGCGCCAACAGCGGTTCCCCGGGCAGCAGTTCCGAGCCGATGCCGTCGAGCTGGCGCAGGAACGGGTCGAAGGCGTAGGGCAGCGGCGGGATGCCGGTCGCTTCGGCGAGCTGCTCGACGAGGTCGAGACTGAAGAGGGCGTGGTAGCCCTCGTCGCAGTAGATGCGGTACGCGTCCAGGCGCACCGCGGCGGGCAGCGCGAGCCCGGTGCGGCCGTCCGCTATGCGCTCGGTGGCGCGGTTGACGACGCGGGTCTCGAAGTGGGCCGTGAACGTCAGGTACTGGTAGAGGTGCCGGGCCAGGAGTTCGTGGCGGCGCCGGTCGGGGAGGTCGCGGACCAGCGGGTGGCTCCAGTACGGCACGAGGTGGGGCGGGAAGAGCCTGGTGGCGGGGTCCAGGGGGCCCGTCACGGTGCGGTGGGGGCCACTGCGCACGCCTGACCGCTCGTACCAGTCGGTGCCGATGTCGGTTCCTGTGCCGGTGTCGGTTTCCGCTTCGGCATCCGTGTCGGTTTCCGCTTCGGCATCCGTGTCGGGCTCGCTGTTCGTCATCTCTTCTTTGATGTCGGCTCTCTCTCACAGCGCACGGCTCTCAAGAAGCGGCTCGTTCGTCGGGCGCCACGGACAACGGACCTGCTTTCAGGCGCACTTGGTCGGCCGCCGCGTCCAGGCGGGCGGCACATTCGGCAGGCGTGCCAGCCTCGCACAGGACGTACGCGTACCGCTGGAGATGACCCAAAGGCGGCAGCCCGCGCTCGTCGCCGGGCGCCGCGAGGGCCACGACCCGCAGCAGCCCCTTGGTCGCGTCGGCCTGGGGTACGGTCACGTGTTCCACCCGGCAGGGCTCCTGCGGGTGGAGGAACCGGATGCCGGCGGTACGGGTCAGGACGGGCGTGAGGCGGGGCGGAACGCGCAGGGCGACGTCCACGGCCACCAGGCCCGGGTCAATGCCCGTCGCCAGGAAACCGAGGTACGGGACGAGGTCGCCGCCGAGCCGTCCGTTCACCTCGACCACGACGAACCCCCGTGCGGTCAGGCGCACTTGGGTGTGCGTCATGGCGTCGTTGACGCCGAGCACGCGGTGGGTCTTGTCGAGCACCCAGCGCAGCGCCGGGTCGTCAAGGAGCGGATCGTCGGCGCTCACCAGGTGGCCGGTCTCCTCGAAGTACGGGGAGAGGGCGCCCTCCTTGCGGGAGAGCCTGCGGGCGAGGAAGAGAGGCGTGTAGCGGCCCGCGTGGACCACGCCGTCGACGCTGATCTCGGGCCCGTCCAGGTACTCCTCGACGAGGATGCCCACGCGGTACGTCGGGACGCCCGGCCAGTGCGCCGCCCGCGCCTCGGCGAACAGCTCCCGGAGTTCGGCCGCCGAGCGGACCAGCGCGACGCCTCTGCCGGCGCCGAGGCCGCGGGGCTTGACCACCACGGGGTAGCCGATCCACTCGGCCGCGGCGGCCGCCTCCGCGAGGTCGGCGACCACGGCGTGCCGGGGCTGCGGAAGTCCGGCGTCGCGCAGCAGGGCGCGGGTGCGGTGCTTGTCGCGGCAGTTGCGCACGGCGGTCAGGGACGGCCCCGGCACGTCCAGGGCCTCGGCGAGCCGGGCCGCGGGCAGGATCAGCGCCTCCTCGTGACAGAGGACGCCGCGCACCTTCCGGACGTCGACTACCGCGCGGGCCGCGCGGATCAGGGAGTGCGGGTCACCTGGGTCGGCCTCGGTCCAGCCGGTGAGGTGCGGGGCCTGCCAGGTGGGGGCCGCGTCGTCGAGCAGCCAGAGGTCGGCGCGGAGCGCGGCCGACCGCAGCAGGTACTCGCGGTACTCCTGGGTGCCGCTGCCGACCACCAGGACGGTGCCGGCCGCCCGGTCCGCTCCGGCCGCACCGGTGCCCCCGGCGGCCATGGCCTCTCCGGCGGCTTCCTCGGTGGCTTCTCCTGCGGGCTTCATCGGCCCTCCTCCGCCGGGCACGCGCCTCGCCCGACGTCTGCGCCCACGCCCGTGCCCCCGACAAGGGCGTAGGCGGTCCGGTCCTCGACCGGGCCGTCGGGGCCGAACCGCACGAGTTCCAGGCGCACTTCACGCTGCCGTCCGGCCCCCCGGAGCCGTATCCGCGACAGTGCGGTGCGCCCGGCCCTGAAGATGTCCCGCACCCGAGCGGGGGTGCCGTCGGGCACCCCCGTCCCCCGCCCTCGCGACGGTCGCTCCCCCGATCCTGGGCGGACCACCCGTGCGTACACCCCCGTAGTACGTCCGGTCACCGGTTCTTCCCCCCGATTCGGTGTTTTCAGGTCCGCCGCGGTTCCGCGACCGTGGGTACACCATGGACCCGTACACGGGCGGGGGCGACCGTGAAAACCCTGGGGTCCGGGGCCGGGAGCCGGGGTGGGCGGCCGGGCACCGCGGGGCGGGCGGGGCGGATGGGGCGTACGACCTCGAACGCGGGGCGCGTGAACCGTTGGTTCCGCCGTTCAACCACTTCAGCCGACGGCCGAACCCAGGGTTTTCCTCGGGCCGCCCCGGGCCCAAACCCCGACCCCAGCCCGCACACCAACGGGTGACAACCGCGGGTTGACACTCGCGAAAGTGTCAACCTACGGTTGTCACATGACGCTTCCCGACGGCACCACCCCAGCTCCGCCGGTCCGCCTCGACGACCTCATCGAGGCCATCAAGAAGGTCCACACGGACGCCCTCGACCAGCTCTCCGACGCGGTGATCGCCGCCGATCACCTCGGCGACATCGCCGACCACCTCATCGGCCACTTCGTGGACCAGGCCCGGCGCTCCGGCGCTTCGTGGACCGACATCGGCCGGAGCATGGGTGTCACCCGGCAGGCGGCCCAGAAGCGGTTCGTCCCCAAGAAGCAGGGGGAGGCGTCCGACCTCGACCCCAGCCAGGGCTTCAGCCGCTTCACCGAGCGCGCCAAGAAGACGCTGATGGCCGCGCACGAGGAGGCCAAGACCGCGGGGCACGCCGAAGTCCGCACCGAGCACCTGCTCCTCGGCCTGCTCAGCGAGCCGGAGGCGGTGGGCGCCCGGGCGATCACCGCACAGGGCGTCTCCCTGGACGACGTGCGCGCCGCGGCCGTCGAGGCACTGCCCGCGCCGGCCGCCGAAGTGCCCGCCCTCGTTCCGTACGACGCCTCGTCGCGCAAGGTCCTGGAGCTGACGTTCCGCGAGGCCCTGCGCCTCGGGCACAACTACGTCGGCACGGAGCACCTGTTGCTCGCCCTCCTGGAGCACGAGGACGGCACGGGACCGCTCTCGGGCCTCGGCATCGAGAAGGCCTCCATGACGGCCACGATCACCGAGTCGCCCTAGCTTCTCCAGAGACCGGCATCCCTGATTCCACCCTCGACCAGCGGGTTGTCTAGACCCATTGACAGCCTTTGTCCGGCTCCCTAGTGTCCCCAGCACCGCTCGAAGGACCACACCGCACATCGATCATGCGTGGGGGGCTCGTGGACAGCACTGCTGGTACCGGCGACATCGGAATGGCGGCCCCCCGGAACCGAGAAGGACTGCCCGTCGTCAGTCTCGACCAGGCGCATTCACCGCAGAAGGTCCTCGCCCACGGCGAATTGCTGCGACGCTTCGTCGCGGGCGAGGAGATCAAGCCGGTCCACATGCGGATCGGCATCATGGGCGCCTGCAATATGCGGTGCAATTTCTGCAACTTCCACTCGCCCAACGAAGAGCAGTTCTACGACCTGTTCTCGTTCAAGGATTCGATCGCCACCGACAAGACGGTCACGCTGCTCCGCGAGTTCGCCGCGAACGACGGGCGCGCCGTCACGTTCTGCGGCAGCGGCGAGTGCACCATCCACCCGGGGTACGCGGAGATCTGCGGCGCCGGCCACGCGGCCGGACTGCGCATCGGGCTGATCACCAACGGCTCGCGCCTCGGCCGGCCGAAGGTCGCCGACTGTGTCGCCGAGACGCACACCTGGGTCCGCATCGGCCTGAACGCCGGCACGGAAGCCACCTTCGACGACATCACGCGGGACCGCGAGCAGACGTTCTCGAAGTTCATCGGCTCGGTCGGCAGGCTCAGGGAGAACGCCGTCGCCCCGGACTTCCGTATCGGCTTCAACTACGTCATCACCCTGCAGAACTACCGGGAGATCATGGAGGCGGCCCGCATCGCCCGTGAGTCCGGCGCGCATTACGTGCGTTTCGAGCCCGAGTTCTACAGCGCGCTCGGCCACGAGACCATCGAATCCGTGCTGCCGGAGATCTCCGAATCCCTCCGCCACGCCGCCGCGCTCTCCACGGACGCCTTCGAAGTGTCGGTGCCGAAGCTGGACCGCGGTCCGATGGACCAGGTGGAAGAGGTGGAGGGCGACTTCGAGCGCTGCCACTACAGCCGTTTCGTCACGGCCGTCGGCGCCGACGGAAATCTCTATCCGTGCCCGCAGGTGCATCTCAACAGCCGCTATCTGATCGGCAATGTCGTCGAACAGGGATACGCGGAAGTCCTGGACGGCGGGCCGCGCGCCGAGTGGGAGGCGTCCAACCCGCGCAGGACCGACCTGTGCAAGTCGTGCTTCTACCGCCCGCAGAACGAACTCCTGGAGCTCCTCAAACGCGGCCAGATCAAACTCGACGAGGCGCTGGACGCCTACGCGCTGGAAGTGCCGAGCACCCTGCACGGCGACTTCGTCTGAGCCGGGCGCATGCAGCTACGCCACCTCCGCGGGCTCCTCGCCGCCGAGCCCGCCTTGCGCCACACGAAGAGCACCGAAGACCACGCGGCGCGGGCCGCCCGGGTGCGGGCCGTCGTCGAGCGGCTGGCCCGCGTCGAGCGCGCCCCGCTCACCACCACCGAAACGACCGTCTCCGTGCGGGACGGTCTGCGCCGCGAGCGGCTCCTGCTGAAATCGCCCGTACGCGGCTCCTTCCACGGCACGCTCCTCGCACCGGCGGACGCCGTGCCGGACACCCCACCGGCCCTCCCGCCCCGTCCCGCCGTCCTCGTCCTCGGCGGCAAGAACGCCCGCTTGGACCAGCTCACCGGCGACGTGCCGCCGGACCACCCCGACCGCAACGTCGCCGAGCAGCTGGCGCACGCCGGTTTCGTCACGCTCTCCTTCGACCACGGCATCGGCGGCGCCATGGACGCCGAGCGCAGGGCAGGGCGGGACGAAGGGACGCTGCTCGCCCACGCCTTCGCCCTCACAGGACGCTCCCTGCTCGGCGCCCTCACCGGCGACGCCCTGGGCGCGCTCGACGTCCTCGCCGCGCATCCGCTCGTCGACCCGCGCCGCGTCGGCCTGTTCGGCCACAGCCTCGGCGCGGCCGTCGCCCTGCACACCGCGCTGCTCAGCGGGCGCGAGGGCATCCCGCTCTGCACGGCCAGTCACGTCGGCAGCTATGGGGCCCTGTACGAAAGGCTGTTGACCGGGCATGAGGGGGCGGTGCTGCCCGGCATCCTGGAGTACGCCGACCTGCCCGACCTGTACGGCGCCCTCGCCCCGGCGCCGCTCCAGCTCCAGTACGGCACGGCCGACTCCTACCTGGAACCCGCCGACGCGCGGGCGGCGGCGGACACGGTCCAGGAGGCGTACCAGGCCGCCGGGGCCGAGGCGGAGGTCCACGGGCTCCCCATGGGGCACGGCACACACGTCGGCCACGCCGCTGACTTCTTCACCCGCACGCTCGCCGAGCCCGCATCCGTGGGTCCCGCCGTACCGGCCCAGCGCATCCACTTCGAGGTGTCCGAGCGGCGTGCCGTGCTCGACCACGTCGACGCCGCGCTCGCCTCGGGCATCCTCACGCAGGGCCCACAGGTGGCCCGCTTCGAGGCGCTCGCCCGTCCCTGGACCGGCCGGGACACGGCGGCGGTCGCGTCCGGTTCGGCGGCCCTGGAGATCGCGCTGCGCGTCATCGGTGTGGCGGGCCGCACGGTGCTCGTGCCGGTCAACACGTTCTTCGCGACGGCGGCCGCCGCCGTGCGCGCCGGTGCGGCCGTGCGCTTCGTCGACATCGAACTCGACGGCCTCGGCATGGACCCGGACGCCCTGCGCGCCGCCCTGGACCGGCACCCCGACACCGCCGCCGTCCTGCCGGTGCACATCGGCGGCATCGTCGCCCCCTCGCTCGACGCGACGCTCGCACAGTGCGAGCAGCGCGGCATCCCGGTCGTGGAGGACGCCGCGCACGCCTTCGGAGCCACGCTCGGCCGGCGCCCTGCCGGTGGCTTCGGCCGGTTCGGCGCCTTCTCCTTCTTCCCCACGAAGGTCGCGATCAGCGGCGAGGGCGGGCTGCTGTCCGCCGCGTCGGCGGCCGACCTGGAGCAGGTGCGGCGCTGGCGCGACCACGGAAAGAGCGCCCAGGGCTCCACACTGCACGACCGGCCCGGCGGCAACTGGCGGCTGAGCGAACTGCACGCCGCCGTCGGCACGGTGGACCTGGAGCGCTTCTCCCGCACCCTCGCCGCACGCCGCGCGCTCGCCGCCCGGTACGACGCGCTGCTCGCCGACGTGCCCGGTGTCCGGCCGCACACCGTGCCCGCGGCGGCGGGCAGCAACTACTACAAGTACCTCGCCTACCTGCACCCCGACGCACCGCTGGACCGCCCGCTCCTGAAGAAGCGGCTCCGGGAGCGGCACGGTGTGTCCCTGGCCGGTGAGGTCTACGACCATCTGCTGTGCGACCACCCGCAGTTCGCACCGCAGCGCCGCCAGGACGCAGCGGACGGCCCTTTCCAGCGGGCCCGCTGGTTCGCGCGGCACCACATCGCCCTGCCGTTGTACCCGTCCCTCACGGAGGCCGAGCAGTTACGGGTGGTCGCCGCGCTCCGCAGCGAGCTGCCGTGACCGCCGTGCTCTCCGCGTTCCGCCGGGGCGCGTGGCGGACGTCCCTGGACCGGGCTCCTCTGCCCGGCCCCGGGGGGCGGGAGCTGGCGCTGGTCCCGGAGATCGTCGCCGACGCGGACCGGCGTTGGTGGGACAGCACCCTGCCCGGCCTGCCCAGCCTCACCGGACGCCGCCAACTCCTGCTTGAAGCACTTGAATTGTTCGACCACGGCGCCGTCTCGGTGGGAGGCCTCGGCGAGCAGAGCGCCGAGGGCTTCCGCGCGGCGCTGTGGGAGAGCTCGGGGCTGCCGGGGCCGCTGGTCGACCGGTGGTGCGCGATGCTGCGGGACGGCCTCCTGAAGCGCGGTGACCCACCCGGACCCGACGGGCGGCTGGCCCTCGTCGCGCTGCCGGGCAACACCTTCACCTGTCTGGAGTCGGTCTGCGACCAGGCCGAGCGCTCGGCGGGCGTGTGGCTGCGGCCGAGCCGACGCGAACCGTTCTCCGCGGCCCGGTTCGTCGCCGCGCTGCTCGCGGCGGGCTGGCCTCCGGCCCGCATCGGCCTGTACCCCTCCGAACAGCGTGCCCTGTCGGGCCTTCTGCGGCTCACGGACCGGCACGTCGTCTACGGCGGCGCCGGACTCGCCGCGACGCTCCGCGCCTCCCCTGCCCTCAACCTGCACGGCCCCGGCCGGGGCTGCGCGCTGGTGCCGCCGGGCATGCCGACCGACGAGGCGGTGGCATGGCTGCTGCCCTTGGTGGCGGCGGACTCCGGGCGGTTCTGCAGCAACGTGCGCACCGTCGTGTGCGAGGAGCCCGACGCGGCGGAACAACTGGCCGCCGCGCTGGCCGCCGCCCTCGACGCCCTGCCCCCGGACGGCGCGTGGCCTCTGGCCGCCTTCCGCGAACCGGGCACCGCGGAGCACGCGGCCCGCACCGTCCGCGACCGCCTCCGCCCCGGCGACCGTGTCCTGACCCGCCGGCCACCCGTACTCACCAGTGCGGCGAACGACGTGTACGTGCTGCCCCATCTCACCCTGCTCGCGGGCCACTTCACGCACAGCGCCCCTTCTCATCCCCTGATCGGCCACGAGGTCCCCTTCCCCTCCGCCGCCGTCCTGAGCGCCTCCCCCGAGGCCGCGCGGGCCATCACCGCCGCCTCCTTGTTCGTGTACCGCCCGGTGAAGCGAGGCCCCGAATGACCACCGTCTTCAGCACCCTGTCCGACACGCTGCGCGAACGCGTCCCCGAGCTCGGCGTGGACCTCGACACATGGACGCGCCGCATGATGCGCTGGCACTTCGACCCGGAGACCGGCAGCCCCTTCTGGGTCGCGCGGCGCGGCAGGCTCGGCTTCGACCCGGTCGAGGACATCGGCGGCTTCGCCGACCTGACGCGCTTCGGCCTCTTCGACAAGGCCGAGCTGCGCGTCGCGCACGCCCGCGACCTGCGGCCCCGCGGCTACCGCGACCGGCCCTTCCGGGTCTTCGAGACCGGTGGCAGCACGGGCGCTCCCTGCCGGATCGTCAACGTCACGCGCCTCGCGTACGACGTGGAGATCTACCGCACGGTCCTCGAGGCACGCGGCGTGGCCGGCGGCGACGTGCTCGCGATGACGCCGAGCGGGCCGCACGCGTACGGGCACTTCGTGGAGGGCCTGGCCGACAGCTGGCGCGGTGCCGTGCACGCCATCGACTTCGACCCGCGCTGGGTGAAGGCCGCCCTGCGCTCGGGCGGCGAGGCCGGCGCCTACACCGCGCACCTGATCGACCAGACCCTCGTCCTGCTGGCCGCCGAACGCCCCGCGCTGCTCTTCACGACCTCGCGGCTGCTCGTCGAGCTCGCGATGCGGCTGCCCCGCCCCCTACACACGTACGGCATCCGTGCCGTGTGCACCGGGGGCACCTCGTGCAGCGCCGCCGAGGCCGAGTTCCTGCGCGAGGAGCATCTGCCGGGCGTGCAGTGGATCGACACCTACGGCAACACGCTCGTCGGCCACGCGCTCCAGGCCGACGCGGCGGCGGGCGCGGTGGCGGGCGCACCGGACGTGCCGGGCGGCACCGGGCACTCGTACCATCTGCCGCCGCCCTTCGCCGTGTTGACGGTCGTCGACCCGGCCGACCCGTGGCGCGAGGTCGCGGTCGGGCAGCGGGGCCGCGTGCGCGCCACGACCCTTCTGGAGGACCTGTTCCTGCCCAACCTCCTGGAGCGGGACAGCGCGGTCAGGACCGGGCCGCATCCGTGGTTCCCCTGGGACGGGGTCGCCGCCGTGCGCCCCTTCCGCGACTCGGGGGCCGCCGAGGAGGCGGTGGAAGGCGTCTACTGACCGGTCCGCCGGCCGGTCCACCGACCGATGGATCGAGGGCCACACATCGTGAACCTGTCGTCGAACGGCGTACCCATACCCTGCACGCCGGAGCTCTTCGGCCCGCTGCGGCCCAGCGCCGACCTGCTGGCGCCGAGAGACCCCGGCGCGCTCCGGGAACGGCTGCACACGGACGGCTATCTGTATCTGCCGGGCCTGCTCGACCGTGCGGAGGTGCTGCGGCTGCGGGGCGCGTACTTCTCACTCTTCCCGCCAGGCCTGCTGGCGCCGGGCACGGGAGCGGAGGACGGGGTGTTCTCCGGGCAGGTGCCCGAAGGCGTTCCGGAGTACGGGGTGGCGGGGCACCCGGCGTACGCGTTCGTACGCTCTCCTCACTTCGACCGCTTCGTCGCCGACCCCATCCTCTCCACTCTCGCCGCCCAACTCCTGGGCGCCGACGCGGAGATGCTGCCGCGCCGCATCCTGCGCCACTTCCACCGGGGCACGCGGCGCGCCTCCCGCGCGCACGTCGACTTCGACTACATGGACGAGGGCTCCCCGTGCGTCGTCACCTTCTGGATCCCGGTCGGTGACTGCCCGCCGCGCACCGGCGCCCTGGTCTACCTGGAGGGCTCCCACCGGCTGCCGCCCGAGGAGTACGCGCCGCTGCGCGACATCACCGACCGGCCCGGCGACCGCCGGCAGATCTGCCACGACCTGGAGCTGACCGCCCGCACGCTGGGGCGCCGCTGGCTGTGCGCCGATTTCGCGGCGGGCGACGTCATGGTGCACCTGCCCCGCATCATCCACGCGTCCCTGGACACGACGACGGACGCCATGCGTCTCTCCGTCGACACCCGTTTCGTACGCTCCGGCGACACTCCCGACCCGCGCTGGCTCCGCCCCTGGTCGGCGGACGACGGGGCGTGAGCCCCTTCAGATCCTGACGGCCCGCCCTCCCGCAGCGTCCGACCGTTCCGCCGCGACGATCACCTCGTCGACGAGGCGGGCCTCGGCCACCGGGCAGACCGGAGTGGTGCCGGTCGCCACGGCGGCCACGAAGTCGGCAAGCAGCGGCTGGTGGGGGTTGGGCGCCGGGGGCAGCAGGAGAGGTGAACCGGGGGTTCCTTCGAGGTGGCCGGAGTCGAGCGGGTCGAGCGTCACGGTGCGTCCGCCGCCGCTGAGCCGGATGCGGTCCACGGGCGGGCCGTCACCCCACTCCACGAGGCAGTGCGCCCGGAGTCCGGACCGCCAGCGCAGGACGAGCCGGGCCTGCCGCTCCGCGCCGCGCGGGAAGCGGCGGCCGAGCCGGGCCGCCACCTCGTCCGGCCGTCCGAACAGGTGCAGCAGCAGATCGATCCGGTGGCTCCCGGCGTCGGCGAGGACCCCGCCGCCGGACACGGCGAGGTCGGTGCGCCAGCGCATCGGATCGTCGGGCCCCGGTTCGAAGGCGCGGCGGAAGCGCACCTCGACCCGCTCGGGTGTCCACCCGCCGAGCTCCTCGCGCAGCCGCCGCACGGCGGGCGCGAGCCTGCGGTAATAGGCGACGCCCGCACACCGCCCCGCCGTGTCGAGTGTTCCTCCGGTGCCGAGGCCGCCCGCGAGCGGCTTCTCGATCAGCACGGGCAACCCCGCGTCCAATACGGCCCGGGCGACCGGCACATGGAGGACGACGGGAGTGGCGACGTACACGGCGTCGACGCCGGACAGGAGGAGGTCGGGTGCCGCGCCGGACCTCGCGATCCCGTACCGCTCGGCGGTGCGGGCGGCGCGGTGCGGGTCGCGGCCCCAGAGGGCCACCGGTTCCTCGCCGAGCGCGTGCAGGGCGGGCAGCACGCGGCGTGTCACGACGTCGCCGTATCCGGCGATGCCCCACCTCATGCGCTTGGCCGTCGGCCGTTCAGGGGACGATCGCCACCTTCAGGGTCTCGGGCGGCGGGCCGTCATAGGGGGCCTGTTGGGCGTCCGGGTAGAGGGAGCGGCTGGCGGAGAGCTGTTCCAGGGCCTTGGGGAGCTCGTCGAGGGGATAGGTGTGCGTGTGGAGGTCGGGCAGGCGCAGGGAGTCGGTGCGGCGGTGGGCGAGCCGTTCGGCGACGGCGAGCGCCTCGGCGCGCGCGGTGTCCAGCGGCTCCGCGGAGCTGTGCACGCGCAGCCCCTTGCGCTCCCAGGTGACCAGGTCGACGGTGACGTGCGTGTCGACGTGGTGCGTGCCGAGGAGGACGACGAGGCCGTTCTGCCGTACGAGACGTACGCAGGCGTTGAGGGTCGTGGGGGTGCCGACGGCGTCGACGGCCACATCGAAGTCGGCGCCGACGGAGGCCAGTTGTACCGCGCTGCCGTCCACGCGGCGCACGTCGTCGGCGCCCGCGGCGGTGGACCGTTCGAGCCGCCAGTCGTCGAGGTCGACGGCGACGACCTCGGCGGCCCCGCGCGCCAGCGCGACCCGCAGCGCCAGCTGCCCGACGGGCCCCTGGCCGACGATCGCGACGCGGTCGCCGAGCCGGATGCCGCGGGTGGCGTGCACGGCCAGCGGCAGGAGCTGGAGGATCGCGCCCTGTTCGAAGGGCACGTCGTCGGGCAGCGCGCCCACGGAGATCTCGCGGGCCAGCGCGTAATCGGCGTACCCGGTGGTGAGCGGGGTCCGCACGAAGACCCGCTGCCCGGGCACGACACGCCGTACGCCCGCGCCGGCCGCCTCGACGACTCCGGCGATCTCGTGGCCGAAACACCCCTGGGAGCAGTGCTCGCGCAGGCCGTAGTAGTGCAAGTAGGCGAGGTCGCTGCGGTTGCAGACCGTGCAGGCCCGGACGCGGACGACGACCTCGGACGGCCCGGGTTCCGGCACCGCGACATCGGTGACCAGCCTGATGTCGCGCCTGCCGACGAGCTCGTACCTGCGCATGGCCCTCTCCCCTCAGCGGATGCGATCTGCGGAAGTCCCAAGGATTCCCCAACTCTGCCGCCGGGAGGGTGGATTCGCCCGCCTCGACCTGTTCCGACTCCTTGACAGCCCTGTTTGGTACGAGCCAATATCCACTATCCGATTGGCCTGGACCAATCAGCAGCAGCCCCGCCGCACACCCGCTCCCCCCCGTGCACCCCGCACACCCTGTGCCCCGTACGTCTCCCGTACGTACCCCGCAACTTCGGAGGTCGCGCCATGGCACCGAGCAGTGACCCGACTCTGGAGCACCTCGCCCACTCCGTGCTGCAGCCCGGCTTCGAGGGCACCACGGCCCCCGACTGGGTGCGCCGCAGGATCTCCGAGGGCCTGGGCTCCGTCGTGCTGTTCGCGCGGAACATCGAGACGCCCGAGCAGGTCGCGCGGCTCACCTCGGCGCTGCGCGCGGAGAATCCCGACCTCATCGTCGCCATCGACGAGGAGGCGGGCGACGTGACGCGCCTGGAGGCGTGGACCGGCTCGTCCCGCCCCGGGAATCTGGCTCTCGGCGCCGTCGACGACATCGACCTGACCGAGCGTGTCGCCCACGACATCGGCCGCGACCTGCACGCGGCGGGCGTCTCCCTCAACTTCGCGCCCAGCGCCGACGTGAACTCCAACCCGCTCAACCCGGTGATCGGCGTACGCTCCTTCGGCTCCCGCACCGACGTCGTCTCCCGCCACACGGCCGCCTGGATCCGCGGCCTCCAGGAGGCCGGCGTCGCCGCCTGCGCCAAGCACTTCCCCGGCCACGGCGACACGGTCGTCGACTCGCACTACGGCCTGCCCCAGGTGAAGGGCTCCGCGGAGGAGATCGCGCTCACCGCGCTGCCGCCGTTCATCGCGGCGATGGAGGCGGGCGTGCGCGCCGTGATGACCGCGCACCTGCTCGCGCCCGCCTACGACCCGGACCTGCCCGCGACCCTCAGCCACCGCATCCTGGTGGAACTGCTCCGCGGTGACCTGCACTTCGACGGCCTCGTGGTCACCGACGGCATCGAGATGGGGGCGGTCACCGACCGCTACGGCATCGACGGCGCGACCGTGAAGGCGGTGGCCGGCGGCGTGGACGCGGTGTGCGTGGGCGGCGAGAGCGCCGACGAGTCCACGTTCGACCTGCTCTCCACGGCTCTGGTGAAGGCCGTGCTCGACGGCACGCTGCCCGAGGCCCGCCTCGCCGAGGCGAGCACGCGCGTACGGGAGTTCGCCGCCTGGTCCGGCGAGCGGTCCCGGGCCGTGGGGCGCGCCCCGAAACCCTCCGAAATCGGCGCCATCGGCCTGGTCGCGGCCCGCCGCGCGGTACGGGTGCACCACCGTGTCGGCACGGCGAACGCCGCGCTCCCCGTCGCCGGGGTCCCGCACGTCGTGGAGCTCTCCCCCACGATGAACCTCGCCGTGGACGGCCACACCCCGTGGGGCGTCGCGGTACCGCTGCGCGACCTGCGCCCCGGCACGACATCCGTACGCCTGACGGAGCCCGAACTGTCGTACTCCGTCGACGTGGTGGACCGCGATGTGCTGGCCCCGGCGCAGGGCCGGGCCCTGGTCGTCGTGGTCCGCGACGCGGCCCGCCACCGCTGGATGACCGACACCCTCAACCGCATCCTGCGCAGCCGCCCCGACGCCCTGGTCGTCGAGATGGGCGTCCCCTCGGGGGACGCGCTCGGCGCCACCCACCTGATCACCCATGGCGCGACCCGCGTCTCGGGCATCGCGGCGGCGGAGCTGCTCGCGGGGGCGGCGGGCTGACCCGCCGCCCCCTGATGAGCGACCCCGGTCGCTAGCTCTTCAACGGGCCCTCGCAACTGAAGTCCGCGCTGCCCGCGCGCCCGTCGGACCAGATGTCCACCTCGCCGAAGGAGCAGTTCATGTCGGTGAGGTTGTTGTCACCTGCCAGGGAACGGTCGAGCAGGTAGTAGTCCACCGTCTCCGACATGTCCTTGAAGACGGCGTCGGGGTCGTCGGCCGCGGCGAGGTGCGCGGTGATCCTGCCCGTGCAGGTGTACCGCGGACGCTCCGGTGCGCCGTTCGAGCGGCAGTCGGGTGTGATGCCCGTCGTCGCGGCGATGGAGGTGCGGACCTGGGCGGCGGTGGTGTCGCGGAGCTCGCCGACCGGCACGTACTTCGTGTCGGGCACGAAGAGGTCGTCGACGTGCGCGATCTGCTTGTCCAGGAAGGCGTCGTACCGGCTCTGCAGCCCGCGGTCCTTGCCGAGCCGGTCGCGCCAGGCGTCGAAGGCAGCCGGGTCGTCGGCCCGCAGGTGCCGGTACATCTCCTTGATGAGGGCGGGGCGTTCGGTCCACAGGAACTCGAAGAACGTGCCGGCGTAGTCGTAGAAGCGGAAGCCGTCGCCTTCGTAGGTGGCGTGCAGCAGCTGGTCGACGGTCATCCTGGGGCCGCCGTTCGCCGTGTCGTCGATGATGCCCTGGACCAGCGACCTGCGGACCTTGATGCCGTCGTCACGGGTGGCGCCGTCGAAGAACTCCGCGGTGCCCTCGTCCATGGCGGTGGTCCGGTCGCCCTGGTACCAGGGTCCCTCGCCGAAGAAGCCCGGCACCGCCCAGCGGCCGTTGAGGTAGTGCGTGTACTCGTGGCGGAAGAGCTCCTCCAGCGTCAGCGTGGAGTCCTGCGGGACGCGCCGCTGGTAGGTGTAGAAGGTCGCGCCGCGCTCGATGTAGACGCCGCCGTTGTTGGTGTCCATGCCGGTGAGCAGCGGGTGGTAGTTCTCGTAGTCGACGCGGGAGGCGTAAAGGACCGTGGTCAGCGTGGAGTTGGGGTCGCCCGCGAGCGGCTCGTCGGTGCCGACGACGCGGTGGAACTGCGCCTTGACCTGCTTGCTCGCGTAGTACAGCTGGTCGACGGTCCGCCGGTCCAGCGCCGTGCGGACCTTCATGCCGCCCTTGTCGTACGTGTAGGTGTGCGGGAAGACGCGGCGCTCGATGTCGGCCTTGCACACGTTGTACGGCGCACAGGCGTCGTACTCGTTCAGCCAGAGGGCCACTTTCGCCCACGGGGCGCTGCCCTCACCGAAGTTGCGGACGGTGACGGGCAGCAGGCCGCCGAGCCCGGGGACGATCTCGGCGGTGAGTCCGTCGATCTGGCCGAACCTGCCGTACTCGCTCAGGGCGTCCCGCACCACCCAGGCGTTGTTCGTGCCCTTGAGGTGGGTGTGTCCGCCGAAGGCCTTGAAGGCGGCGCGGTAGGACGGATCGGCCTTCACCGCCGCGTGGAAGGCGGTGTCCTTGTTGCCGGGGTACACGCCGAGGTAGCTCAGGGAGAGCGCGGCGAGCGCGGATCCGGCCCAGGCGGGGTCCTTCGCCGTGTCGGGGTGCTTGGCGTCCATGGTGGCCAAGACCCTTTTGACGAGCGGGAGTTGGTGCTGCCGCAGGCCGGGTGCGCTGGCTGCGTAGAGCGCCTCGCGCAGCGAGTCGGCGTTGGTGCGGGTCGCGTCCAAGGTGTGGGCGGCCGAGCCGAAGGCGGCGACGGCGCGGCGCATGGCGTCCACGGTCGGCGCGTCGGTGACGTCGATCTCGTCGTGCGAGAAGTCCTGGTAGGCGACGGCGTGCAGATAGGTGAGCAGCTCCAGGAGGTTGCTGCCGTTCTTGCCGTCGTGGGCCGCCGCGAGGCGGGTGACGCGGCCGGAGACCGCCTGGACGTGCGCGTCCGACATGACGGGGGCGAGCCGCGGATCCCAGGTCCAGACGAGGGTGCGCAGACAGCCGTCGGCGGTGACCGCCGGGTCGGCGAGGAAGTCGGCGAACCGCTCGGGCGACAGGCCGGTGACGCCGTCAAGGGTGCAGGGCGCGACCGCGGCATCCGTCGCGACCTGCTTCTTCTTGGGCTTCGGGGTACGGGCGCCGGGGACCTGGCCGTCCTTGAGCCCGCCGGGCGCGGGGATCTTGTAGGCGCTCGGCGCGGGGGCCTTCGCCCTGCGGTCGACCACGTCGAGGGGGTTCGGCCCGGCGGGCGCGGACGACGTGGTCAGGGTGGTGGTGCGGGGGTCAGGCTTTGCGGGGGACGGTTCGGCCGCGTTTCCGTACTGGGCGGCCGAGACGCAGAGGGTCGCCGCTATAGCGCCGGCGAGCACGGATCTGCGCAGGGTTCTTGGACGTGGCTGGGACACCGGGGGCTCCTGTGTGGGAGGTGGGGGCAAGAGGTGATGTCACGCTGAACCGGCGCGTGGGCAGCCCCACTTGGAAGCCTTGGAGGCTGCCTCCGCGTCATGTGATGCGTAACGTAGTAATGTGAAATTGCACTGACAACCCCTCAGGAACGCCCGGCTCTAACGGAATTAGCGGTTCACGAGTCGGGCCCCGCTTCCGCTCCCGGCTCGCGCAGGGTTCGCAGGAGGAGCCAGCCGAGGGCGGGCAGCGCGATCAGCGGTGCGAGGGCCACCCGCAGGGAGGCGGCGTCCGCGACGGCTCCGATCAGCGGGCTCGCCAGGCCGCCGATGCTCACGGTGAGACCCAGCGTCACACCGCTCGCCGTGCCCATGCGGCGCGGCAGATAGTCCTGGCCGAGCGTGATGTGCAGGGAGAACGGCACGTACAGGCCGGCCGAGACGAGCGCGACGAAGACGTACAGGAGCGGTCCGGGGACGAGGACGACGCCCGCCACCGCGAGGACCGTCGAGGCGTACGACCACCGGACGACCGGGATGCGTCCGTACCGCGCGGCGAGCCGCCCGCCCGCGACGGTGCCGACCGCGCCGCCGACGTAGAGCACGAACAGCGCGACGGTACCGGCGGCCGCACCGCCGCCGGTGCGCTCTCGCACGTACAGCGCGATGAACGTGCTCAGCCCGGTGAAGACGATCGAGCGGCAGACGACGGCGCCGGACAGCTTGATGAAGGACGGCCAGTCGTCCTCGGCGACCGGGGCGGGTGCACCCTTCGGGCCCTGGGGTGCTCCCTCGGCGGCGGCCTCCCGCGCCCTGACGCTCCGCAGCGCGGCCACGCACAGGACGGCCCCCGCGAGGGCGGGGATGACCAGGAGCGGCGACGCGCGAAGACCGCCCGTCGCGATCACGGCCGAGACCAGCAGGGGCGCGGCCGCGAAGCCGACGTTGCCGCCGAGCGAGAACCAGCTCATGGCCGTGTGGCTGCCCCGGCTCGCCTGACGCGCCACCCGCGCCGCCTCCGGGTGGTAGGCGGCGACGCCGATGCCGGACACGGCGACGGCCAGCAGGGTCAGCGCGTAGTTCCCGCCGACCCCCGCGAGGGCGACCCCCGCACCGCCCACCAGCGTGCTCACCGGCAGCAGCCACGGCATGGCCCACTTGTCGGTGAGCGCGCCGAACAGCGGCTGTACCACGGAGGAGAGCAGCGAGGCGGCGAGCACGATGCCGGACGCGGCGGCGTAGGTATAGGCACGCTCGGCGACGAAGAACGGGACGAGGGCGGCGACCGCACCCTGATAGATGTCCACGCAGGCGTGGCCGAGGGAGAGGAGGGGGATGGGGCCGGGGCGGGTGCGAGGGTCGGCGCGGCCGCGGACGACGTGGCGGGGCGGACGGGACGCCTTGGCGCGGGGGGTGCGTGGAGGCCGTGCGTACTGACGCGAGGGTGAGGGCTGGTTCGTCGACACCGCCTCATCCTCGCCACGCCCCCGGCTGGCCCGCTTCCGATAAAGTGCCAACCTGTGCCGAAGATCCGCCATACCTCTCCGAGCAGCGGTGGCACCTCCCCGTCCATCCGCCACACCCCCCAAGCCCCCACCGTCACCCGGGAACTCGCCCCCGGAGAGCGCATCGACGCGCACCGTCACGACGACCACCAGATCATCTACGCGGGCTCCGGCGTCGTCGCCGTCACCACCGACGCGGGCACCTGGTTCGCACCCGGCACCCGGGCCATCTGGGTGCCCGCGGGATGCGTCCACGCGCACCGCGCCCACGGCCACCTCGCCCTGCACCTGCTCGGCCTGCCCGCAGGCACGAACCCGCTCGGCCTCGACTCCCCCACCGTCCTCGCCGTCAGCCCGCTCCTGCGCGAACTGATCCTCGCCTGCACCCGCGCCCCGCACGACGAATCCCCGGAGCGCCGCCGGCTGCGCGCCGTGCTCCTCGACCAGCTGCGGGCGTCACCGCAGCAGCCCGTGCAGCTGCCCACCCCCGCCGACCCTCGCCTCGTCGCCGTCTGCGACCTCCTGCACGGCGACCCCGCCGACCCGCGCGGCCTGGCCGCTCTCGCCGCCGCGGCGGGGGCGGGCGAACGCACCCTGAGCAGGCTCTTCCGCCGGGAGCTCGGGATGACGTTTCCGCAGTGGCGCACGCAGCTGCGCCTCTATCACGCGCTGCGCATGCTGGCCGACGGCATGCCGGTCACCACGGTCGCGCACCGCTGCGGCTGGTCGTCCACCAGCGCGTTCATCGACGTGTTCCGCCGCGCCTACGGATACACGCCCGGCGCGCATCAGCGCCGCGACTGACTCCCCGTCCTCCCTTCCGGCCGGTGCGGTCAACTCCCTTGTGGTGACGCACCCTTGGCAGCACCAGTGCCATGTGAAATATTACTGCCGTGCTCACGAGACACCCGTCCGGACAGCCGGACCTCATCATCGTGGGGGCGGGCGTCGTCGGCGCCGCGTGCGCCTACTACGCCGCCCGTGCCGGACTCGACGTCACCGTCATCGACCGCGGCCCCGTCGCGGGCGGCACCACCGGAGCGGGTGAGGGCAACCTCCTCGTCTCGGACAAGGAGCCGGGCCCCGAGCTCGAACTGGCCCTGCTCTCCGCCCAGTTGTGGCGAGAGCTCGCAGCCGAACTTCCCTCGCGCGTCGAGTACGAGGCGAAGGGCGGCCTGGTCGTCGCCTCGACCGAGCCGGGGCTCGCCGCACTGCGGGACTTCGCCGCGGCGCAGACACGGGCGGGCGTCCAGGCGGCCGAGGTCCCCGCCGACCGCCTCGCCGACTTCGAACCGCACCTCGCGCCCGGCCTCGCGGGCGGCTTCCACTACCCGCAGGACGCCCAGGTCCAGCCCGCCCTCGCCGCCGCGCACCTCCTGCGAGCGGCGACCGACGCCGGACGCCTCACCCTGCGGCTCGGCGAGGAGGTCACCGCGGTCCTGACCGGCACGAAGGGTGAGGTGCGGGGCGTACGGACACAGCGGGGAGAGGTGCGGGCGCCGCACGTGCTCAACGCCGGCGGCACGTGGGGCGGTGAACTGGCCCGCCTGGCGGGCGTGGAGCTGCCGGTGCTCCCTCGCCGCGGCTTCGTCCTCGTCACCGAACCGCTGCCGCGCGTGGTGCGCCACAAGGTGTACTCCGCGGAGTACGTCGCCGATGTCGCCAGCGGTTCGGCGGCGCTGCAGACCTCCGCCGTGGTGGAGGGCACCCCGGCGGGCCCGGTGCTGATCGGGGCGAGCCGGGAGCGGGTGGGTTTCGACCGGACGCTGTCGGTGGAGGTCCTGCGGCGGCTCGCGGCGCAGGCGGTCGGGCTGTTCCCCGCCCTCGCCGCGGTGCGGGCGATCCGGACGTACGCGGGGTTCCGCCCCTACCTTCCGGACCACCTCCCGGCGATCGGTCCGGACCCACGCGTTCCCGGTCTGCTGCACGCGTGCGGCCATGAGGGGGCGGGCATCGGCCTGGCTCCGGCGACCGGGGCGCTGATCGCGGCGATGCTGGTGGGGGCTGAACTCCCTGTGTCGGCGCGTCCGTTCGCCCCGGAACGCTTCGCGCGCGAGGGCTCAGCAGAGATCCTGTCCAAGGCCGCCGAGAGGGGACACCCACATGACGTATGACGACCGGACCCCCGCCGAACTCGTCGGTATCCCCCCTGAAACGGCCTTCTCGATCACCTTCGACGGGCGCCAACTCACCGCACTCCCCGGCCAGTCCATCGCTGCCACGCTCTGGACCGCGGGAATCCTCTCCTGGCGGACCACGCGCGTCGGCGGCCGGCCGCGCGGGGCGTTCTGCGGCATCGGCCAGTGCCACGACTGCCTCGCGACCGTCAACGGCCGGCCCAACAGACGGGCGTGCCTGGTCACCGCACGCCCCGGCGACACGGTCACCACCCAGGAAGGGAACGGTCATGCCGGACTCGACAGCTGAGGCCACCGCGGCACCGAAAGGCCCGCCCCCGTACGACCTCGCGGTGTTGGGCGCCGGGCCCGCGGGCCTCGCCGGCGCGGTGACGGCGGCGGAACAGGGCCTGTCCGTCGCCCTGTTGGACTCGGCGCCCCAGCCGGGCGGCCAGTTCTACCGACATCCTCCGGCGGCCACCCGCGCCGCCCGCCCCCAAGCCCTGCATCACGACTGGTCCACCTTCGCCGACCTGCGCGACCGCCTGGCGGCGAGCGGCGCCACGCGCCTCTTCGGCCATCACGTCTGGACGGTCACGCGTGAGGCCGAGGACCACTGGACGGTCCACGCCCTCACGGGTGGGGAGGACGGGGCGGGTGACGCGGAGCAGCTTCCAGTGGTCGTCCGGTCCCGCGCGCTCCTGCTCGCGACCGGCTCGTACGAACGCCATCTCCCCTTCCCCGGCTGGACCTTGCCCGGCGTGGTGGGCGCGGGCGGCGCCCAGGCCATGCTCAAGTCGGGCCTTGCCTTGCCCGGCCGGCGCGTGGTCGTCGCGGGCAGCGGCCCCCTGCTGCTCGCGGTGGCCGCGTCGCTCACCGCGGCCGGGGCGGAGGTGCCCGAACTGATCGAGGCCTCCGGATACCTCGGCTACGCCCGCCACCCGGCCGTACTCGCCGCCCAGCCGCACAAGTTGGCGGAGGCCGCGCTCCACGGCACGAGTCTGCTCCGCCACAAGGTGCGCCTGCGCACCCGCCACGCGGTGACCGAGGCGCACGGCACGGACCGGCTCGAGGCGGTGACCGTCTCCCGCCTCGACCGCGACTGGCGGCCGGTGCCGGGCACGGGCCGCCGCATCGCCTGCGACGCGCTGGCCGTCGGTCACGGCCTGGTCCCCCAGCTGGACCTGGCGACCGCCCTGGGCTGCGCGACCCGCCGCACCACCGACGGCACGCACACCCTGCGGCTGTCCCCGCTTCAGGAGACGTCACTGCGCGGCCTGTGGGCGGCGGGCGAGGCATCGGGAATCGGCGGCGCACAATCGGCCCTTATGGAGGGCGAGTTGGCCGCTCTGGCCATCACGGCCCGGCTCACCGGACGTCGTCCCGCGCCGACCTCGCGCCTGCGCGCCCTGCGCCGTCGCCGCGACCGCGCGAACGCCTTCGCCGACGTCATGGCCGCAGCGCACGCGCCGGGCCCCGGCTGGACCGGGTGGCTCTCCGACGACACGGACGTGTGCCGCTGCGAGGAGGTCCCGGCGGGCCGGATCCGCGAGGCCGTCACCGAGTACGGCGCCCGCGACGCACGCACCGTGAAACTCCTGACGCGGGCGGGCATGGGCTGGTGCCAGGGCCGCATGTGCGGCTGGACGACGACCTGCCTCACCTCGTCACCGCCGCCGCCTTCCCCGGCACCCCACCCTCACCGCCCTCACCACCCACCGGCCCTTCCCGCATCCCCTGACCGCCGCCTGCTCGCGACGCCCGTGCCGCTCGGCGCCCTCGCGGCCCTCCCGGAGGACCCCGACTCGTCCGCCTCCCCTCCCCACCCGACCGAAGGACAGCCCTCATGACCACCACCGCCTGGACCCCCGACCGCCCCTGGCGCGGCATCATGGTCGCCACCGCGCTCCCCCTGCGCGAGGACCTCTCCATCGACTACGACGCCTACGCCGAGCACGTCAGCCACCTCATCGGCAACGGCTGCGACGGCGTCGTCCCCAACGGTTCCCTCGGCGAGTACCAGACCCTCACCGACGACGAGCGCGCCCGCGTCGTCCGTACCGCCGTGGCGGCCGCCGGCGACGGGGCCCGCGTCATGCCCGGCGTCGCCGCCTACGGCAGTGCCGAGTCCCGTCGCTGGGCCGACCAGGCCGCGGAGGCGGGCTGCGGCTCCGTGCTCCTCCTCCCGCCGAACACCTACCGCGCCGACGAGCCCGCCGTACGCGCCCACTACGCCGAGGTCGCCGAGGCGGGCCTGCCCGTGGTCGCGTACAACAATCCGTTCGACACCAGGGTCGACCTGACCCCGGACCTGCTGGCCGCGCTGCACGGCGACGGCACCGTCGTGGCGGTGAAGGAGTTCACCGGGGACGTCCGCAGGGCGTACGAGATCGCCGAAGTCGCCCCGGAGCTCGACCTGCTGATCGGCGCCGACGACGTCCTGCTCGAACTCGCGCTCGCGGGCGCGGTCGGCTGGATCGCCGGCTACCCGAACGCCTTCCCCGCCACCTGCGTGGAGCTCTACGACGCCGCCTGCGCCGGGGACCTGGACACGGCACTGCCCCTCTACCGGTCGCTGCACCCGCTCCTGCGCCTGGACTCCAAGACGGAGTTCGTGCAGGCCATCAAGCTCTCCATGGACATCGTGGGCCGTCGCGGCGGCCCGACCCGCCCGCCACGCTCGCCGCTGTCCGGTGCCACGGAGGCGCTGGTGCGGTCGGCCACGGAGAAGGCGATGGCAGCAGGCCACCGCTGACCCCTTCCCCTCCCCCCGTCCGCACCCGCTCCGCCATGAGAACCGGAAGGGACCCATGCGCACCCGTCACGTCTTCCACGCCGTCGACTCGCACACCGAAGGGATGCCCACGCGCGTCATCACCGGCGGCGTGGGAGTGCTCCCCGGCGCCACCATGGCCGACCGAAGGCTCCACTTCATCGAGCACCTGGACCACCTCCGCACCCTCCTGATGTACGAGCCGCGCGGCCACTCCGCGATGAGCGGCGCGATCCTCCAGCCCCCGACCCGCCCGGACGCCGACTACGGAGTCCTCTACGTCGAGGTGTCCGGACTCCTCCCCATGTGCGGCCACGGCACCATCGGCGTGGCCACGGTCCTGGTGGAGACCGGCATGGTCCGGGTCACCGAGCCGGTCACGACGGTGCGCCTCGACACCCCGGCGGGCCTCGTCTCCGTGGACGTACGGGTGAGCGACGGCGCGGCCACGTCGGCGACGCTCACCAACGTTCCGGCGTTCTGTGTCGCCCTGGACCGCAAGGTCGAGGTGCCGGGGCACGGCACGGTGACGTACGACATGGCCTACGGCGGCAACTTCTACGCGTTCGTCCACCTCGATGCGCTGGGCCTGCCGTTCGACCGCTCGCGCAAGGACGACCTGCTGGCGGCGGGCCTCGCCGTCATGGACGCGATCAACGCGTCGCCGGACCGCCCGGCCCACCCCGAGCAACCGGAGATCGCCGGGGTGAAGCACGTCTACCTGGCCGCGCCCGGCTCGGACTCGCGCCGCTCGCGGCATGCCATGGCGATCCACCCGGGCTGGTTCGACCGCTCGCCGTGCGGGACGGGCACGTCCGCGCGCATGGCACAACTGCACGCCCGCGGCGAGCTGCCGCTGGACCGCGACTTCGTCAACGAGTCCTTCATCGGCACGGAGTTCACCGGGCGGCTGGTGGCGGAGACGGAGGTGGCGGGCCTGCCCGCGGTCGTCCCCCGGATCACCGGACGGGCCTGGATCACCGGCACCGCCCAGTACTTCCTCGACCCGGACGACCCTTTCCCGGCGGGCTTCCTGCTCTGAGCTCCGCCTGAGCCCCGCCTGCCTGAGCCCTCCCCGGCACCTACCGGGCCCCAACTTGCCACGTGACATTGTACTTTGGTGATCCGCGCGGGCGCGGGACCACCGGAGGGAACACCATGGGGCACCTGAAGCAGAAGAACCTCATCACCACCAGGGAGCGGCTGCGCGACCAGGTCGGCCACGCCCTGCGCGCCGCCCTGATCTCCGGCGAACTGCGCCCCGGCGAGATCTACTCCGCGCCCGGCCTCGCCGAGGACTTCGGCATCTCGGCGACGCCGGTGCGCGAGGCGATGCTCGACCTGGCCAGGGAGGGCCTGGTCGAGCCGGTCCGCAACAAGGGCTTCCGGGTCACCGAGGTCAATGAGCGCGACCTCGACCAGTACACGGAGATCCGCGGTCTGATCGAGGTCCCCATGATCGGCCGGATCACCCGCACCGCGGCCCGCGAGGACCTGGAGGTGCTGCGCCCGGTCGCCGAGGAGATCGTGCGGGCCGCCCGCGACCACGACCTCATCGGCTATCTGGAGGCCGACCGCCGCTTCCACCTCTCGCTCCTCGCCCTCTCGGGCAACGACCGGCTGGTCGAAACGGTCGGCGACCTCCGCAAGCGCTCCCGCCTCTACGGCCTGACGACCCTCGACGAACGCGACCAGCTGACCCCGTCGGCCGAGGAGCACATCGAACTCCTCGACCTGATGCTGTCGGGTGACGCCGAGGCCGCGGAGAAGTGCATGGCCCGGCATCTCGGCCACGTGCGGTCGCTGTGGGCGGAGAACGCCGATCGGCCGTGAGCTGCGAGCTGCGAGCTGCGAGCTGCGACTGAAGGTCACCGCCCGATGGCGCAGGCGTCCCCGTTGAGCAGGAAGCGCGGCGGTGGTGAGCTGTCTCCGGTGTGGTCGGCGAGATAGCCGAGAGTGACGCGCCCGCCCGGTGGGATGTCGGCGTTGTACGGGGCGTTGGCGGCCGTGACGGTGTTGCTTCCTTGGGTCAGGTCGGTGCCCCAGTCGGAGACGACGTTCTGGCCGAGGGCGAGGGGGAACTCCAGCCGCCAGCCGTTCACAGGGGTGGTGCCCGTGTTGGTGATGGTGAGGTCGACCTTCGTGCCCGTCCCCCAGCTCTGCACGGTCCGGTCCACGCGGCAGGTGGGTTCCTCCCGTGCGAGCGAGAGGCGGTGCAGGCCGCCGGGCAGGTCGTTGACCATGTAGAGCTCCCCGTCGACGGTCGCGCCGATCGATGTCACCTGGGTGGGCAGCTCGCCGATCTCCGCCTGCTCGTAGCCGCCGCTGCCGTCGGGGCGCAGCGCCCAGACGGTCGAGGAGCAGTAGTCGGTGGCGAGATACGTGCCGTCGGCCAGGTCGGCGTACTTCTTGCCGCGGTAGACGTGGCCGCCGATGACCGAACACCCGCCCGTGTACGGCGAGTACGTGAACACCGGCTCGGTGTACCGCTCACCCGGTGTGCAGTCGCCGCCCTTGAACCGTTCCAGCCCCTCGTAGCAGGACCAGCCGAGGTTGAGCCCGCCGCGGCCCGGGGCGATGTGGTCGATCTCTTCCCAGCGGCCCTGGCCAACGTCGCCGACCCACAGTGAGCCGTCGGCCCGGTCGAAGGAGAACCGCCACGGGTTTCGCAGCCCGTAGAGCCAGATCTCCGGGCGGGCGCCGGGGACATCGACGAAGGGGTTGCCGTCGGGGACGCAGTAGGCGCGCTCTCCGCACGTGCGGTTCACGTCGACGCGCAGGATCTTGCCGAGCAGCGTGTCCAGCCGCTGCCCTGCGCGCAGGGGGTCCGCCGAACCGCCGCCGTCGCCGATGCTCCAGTAGAGGTGTCCGTCGGGGCCGAAGGCGAGCTGGCCGCCGTTGTGGTTGCTGTACTCGGCGTGCTTCTGGGAGAGCAGGGGCTCCAGCCGGGCGCCGTCGAGCCGGTAGCGGGCGAGGGTGACCGCGCCGTCGGGCAGGGCCGTGTACGCGAGGTACAGCTGCCGGCTGGTGGCGAAGTCGGGCGGGACGGCGATGCCCAGCAGGCCGCGTTCGTTGCCCGACTCGTCCACGGAGGACTTGATGTCGAGGAGGGGGGTGGGGGCCAGGCCGGTGTCGGGGTGGTAGACGCGGACGGTGCCGGACTTCTCGGTGACGAAGAGCCGGCCGGTGCCGTCGTCGGGGGCCGCGAGGGCGGTGGGCCGTCTCAGTCCGGAGGCGACCTGCGTGGTGGTGGCGTGCAGCGAGGTCAGGGGGACGTCCGGAGCCTTTCCGGTCGAAGGCGCGCCGGACGCCGTGGCGCGCGGGATCGCGGCGGCGGACGGCGGGGTGACGAGGGTGCTCAGGAGGAGGGCGAGGAGGACGAGGGGAAGGCAGAGGGGAAAGGGGAGGGGGAAGAAGAGGGGGACGGGGCGGGCGGGGCAGGTGGGGTGGGCGGGGCCGGTCCGGCGGCTTCGGGGCATGTCGGCTCCAGGGGGCGGGGCGCAGGGCGGGTGGTGCACCCGGGGGGGGAGGGAGAGGGGCAGCCGGCCGAGCCGGACGCTTCCCGCCGGGCGTGGCGCTGCCCGGCGGGACGGTACTCGGCCGGTGCGTCAGCCGAAGTCGACGTCACTGCACAGGAAGTACGTCTGGTCCATGTGCGACGCCTACCAGATCGTGTACACCACGTGGCGGCCGCTGTAGCCGGAAGTGCTCACGGGGATCGAGTAGTTCTGGCTCGGCCCGTACTTGCCGGTGCGGGCGACCAGTTCGAGGTCGCTCCAGCGCAGGGGCTGGGTGACGGGGTCGTAGCCCTGCCTGCTGACGTAGACCTCGAAGTAGTCCGCGCCGTGGCTGGCCTGGTCGTACAGCTTGACGGTGAAGTCGTCGGCGAGGGCGGTGGTCCGCCACGCGCCGGGGGTGTCCAGCGCGTTGTAGCGTCCGCCCTCGGTCCGGCCGCCGCTGCACAGCTGGCCGTCCGGGACAACCGCCCGGAAGTTGCCGCCGGAGCCGTTGCGGTACAGGCCGTTCCAGTTCCACATGGCGTTGGGGTCGGCCCGCCACGCCTGCCAGCACATGGGGTCCTGCTGGGCCATCGCCGGATTGAGGTGATCGCTGCCCCAGCGTTGCCAGCAGCCGTAGTTGCGCGTCGCCGGGTCGACGACCGAACCATGTGCCACCGCGGTCCCGCTCCAGGGGACCAGGCTGAGCAGCGACGCGACCAGCGCGCTGAAGGCGAGCGTCAGGCCGCGTCTCGTACCGGGGAGATGAAAATGACGATCCATCGGGCTCCTGCTTCCTGTGGGGGTGCGTCGGATGAGACGTGGGGGGTGACGTGGGGTGCGACGCGTGGGAGCGCTCCCGCAAAACAATCTGCGGGCGAGATAACAGGGCAGCAACAGGCGAATGCGCCACATGCGCGCGGTAGTTGACGCGGCTAGCAGAGGGAGCCGGGGGGCAGCCCGGTGGCTCGTCCGGCGGCGGTCGTTCCGCCCGAACGCCGGGCGTACGGCACGCGGCGTGCGCGCTGCAAGAGCCGGGGTCAGGGGCCGGTTCGCCGGCTGTCGCGTGACCCGCCCCGCACCGCGCGGCACAGTGTTCGCACCGGTTGATGGGCGCCGGTTCCGCGTGCGGCACCATCCCCCGGGGCGTGCGGGAGTGCGCTCCGCGCCGGCGCATGCCGCGAGAACCGGTCGGCGCGTCCGGGCACCCGGCGCGCTCTGTGACGTCGCACCTGCTCACTCAGGTCGGTCGGCCATCGGCCCAGGGTGTCGGATCGCGCTCGCGAAGTCCTCCCGCAGCCCCGCCGGGAGGGCGACGGCCGGGCCTGCCCGCCGGATGGCCACTTTCGCTCGCTGCGGGCAGGGTTACGTTTTTCGCCGGGTGCCTGGGCGCCTGGGTGCCTGTACGGGGATACGGATTTCGTTCGACGGATCGGCGCCTACAGGGTTGTCATGGCCTCGCCGGACTCTTACAGTCCGGCTGTGAGCGGGTGGGAGCGCTCCCACCTCCAGGAAGACGGAAACGCTCCCGCAGTCGGAAAGATGCCCCCTCGGAAAGAGGCTCCCTCATGCGCTCATCACCGCATCGCCTCCGCACCGTCCGCACCCTGTCGGGCGCGTTGTTCACCGCTCTCACCACGGTGGCGGCGCTCCTCGTGGCCGGCACCCCGGCCCAGGCCGACACCACGATCTGCGAACCCTTCGGAACCACCGTGATCCAGGGACGCTACGTCGTCCAGAACAACCGCTGGGGCACCAGCGCCACCCAGTGCGTCACCGCCACCGGCACCGGCTTCCGGATCGCCCGGGCCGACGGTTCGGTGCCGACCAACGGCGCCCCCAAGTCGTACCCGTCGATCTTCAACGGCTGCCACTACACCGTCTGTTCGCCGGGGACCAGGCTCCCCGCGCAGCTCAGCACGGTCTCCAGCGCGCCCAGCAGCATCTCGTACGGCTATGTGTCGGGCGCCGTGTTCAACGCCTCGTACGACATCTGGCTGGACCCGACGCCTCGCACCGACGGCGTCAACCGGACCGAGATCATGATCTGGTTCAACCGGGTCGGCCCGATCCAGCCCATCGGCTCCCGGGTCGGCACCGCCTCTGTCGGCGGGCGCACCTGGGAGGTCTGGACCGGCAGCAACGGCACCAACGACGTGATCTCTTTCGTCGCCCCGTCGACGATCACGAGCTGGAACTTCGACGTCATGGACTTCGTCGACCAGGCCGTCGCCCGAGGCATGGCGCAGCGCAACTGGTACCTGACAAGCGTGCAGGCCGGCTTCGAGCCGTGGCAGAACGGCGCCGGGCTGTCGGTGAACTCCTTCTCCTCCGCCGTGAACATCGGCGGCTGACCCCGCGCGGACCCGGTGACTCCGCTGCCCCCGGCGCCGAAGAGGAGTTGCCCCTCCACCCACACCCCACCCCCATCCAGGAGCGCACATGCCCGACCCGACCAGACGCACGATCACCCGGCCCCGCAGGCCCCACCGCAAGCCATCAGCTGCCCTGGCCGCCGCCTTGAGCACCCTGCTGCTGGGAGCAGCGGTCCAGGTGGCCGCGCCCCCGGCGTCGGCGGCGGAGCCGCACGTCGACAACCCGTTCGCCGACGCGTCGTTCTACGTCAACCCGGACTATGCCCGCCTCGTCGAAGGGTCCATCGGCAAGACCACCGACGCGGCGCTCAAGTCCAAGATGGAGCAGGTCAAGAACGCTCCGACGGCCGTCTGGCTGGACCGGATCGCCGCCATTCACGGAAGCGACGCCAACGGAGGCCGCAAGAGCCTCGCCGACCACCTCGACCTGGCGCTCGCGCAGAAGAAGCCGGGCCGGCCGCTCGTCGCCTCGTTCGTGGTGTACGACCTGCCGGGCCGCGACTGCGCCGCCCTCGCCTCCAACGGCGAACTCCCGCTCACCTACAAGGGTTTGGCGCGCTACAAGGCCGAGTACATAGACGAGATCGCCAAGGTCTTCGCCAGACCCAAGTACCGGGACATTCGCATCACCACGGTCATCGAGCCGGACGGCCTGCCGAACCTGGTCACCAACCTCTCCGACCCGGAGTGCGCCCGGGCCAAGAGCAGCGGCATCCAAGTGGCCGCCACCCGGTACGCCCTGAACAAGCTGCACGCCATCCGGAACGTGTACACGTACATGGACGCCGGCCACTCCGGCTGGCTCGGCTGGGACACCAACCTCGCGCAGACCGCCGAGCTGTACACGGACGTCGTCCAAGGCACGAAGGCCGGTCTGCGCAGCGTGGACGGTCTGATCACGAACGTCTCCAACTACACGCCCCTCACCGAGCCGTTCCTCCCCGACCCGGACAAGACGGTCGGCGGCAACATGATCAAGTCGGGCACGTTCTACGGGTGGAACCCGAACTTCGACGAGTCGGACTTCACCAAGGCCCTGCACACCGCACTGGTCGCCAAGGGCTGGCCCGCTTCCACCGGGATGGCCGTCGACACCTCCCGCAACGGCTGGGGCGGCAGCGCCCGCCCGACCGCCGAGGGGACCAGCACCGTACTCGACACCTACGTCAGCCAGTCCAAGGTGGACCGCCGCACCCACCGCGGCCTGTGGTGCAACGTCGACGGCGCGGGGCTCGGCCGGCTCCCGCAGGCCGTGCCCGCCGACTCCCCGGACTCGCACCTCGACGCGTTCCTGTGGGTCAAGCCGCCGGGGGAATCGGACGGTGCGAGCAAGGACATCCCGAACGACGAGGGCAAGCGCCCGGACCCGATGTGCGACCCGGACCACACAGCGCCCGGCGCGGGCGGCAACCCGACCGGCGCCATGCCCGACGCGCCGCTGGCCGGGCACTGGTTCCACGATCAGTTCTCCATGCTCGTACGCAACGCCCACCCCGCCGTACCCACCGACGGCCCCTAGGAGACGGACGATGACTCGAAGCAAGAGACGACCACTGTCCTTACTCGCGGTGCTGGCCACCCTGCTCAGCGGGCTCGGTCTGGTCCTGGTCGGCCAGAACAGCGCGCAGGCGCACGGCGTGACGATGACGCCCGGATCGCGGACGTACCTCTGCTACCTGGACGCCAAGACCAGCACCGGCGCGCTCGACCCGACGAACCCGGCGTGCAAGGCGGCGCTCGCGGAGAGCGGCGCGAACGCGCTGTACAACTGGTTCGCCGTGCTCGACTCCAACGCGGGCGGGCGCGGTCCCGGCTACGTCCCGGACGGCAAGCTGTGCAGCGCCGGCGACCGCTCCCCGTACAACTTCACCGGCTACAACGCCGCCCGCGCCGACTGGCCCCGGACGCACCTCACCTCCGGAGCGACGATCAAGATCAAGCACAGCAACTGGGCGGCGCACCCGGGCGACTTCCGTGTGTACATCTCCAAGCCCGGCTACTCGCCCACGAAGCCGCTGGGCTGGGGCGACCTGGAACTCGTCCAGACCGTCACCGACCCGCCGCAGTCCGGTTCCGTGGGAAGCGAGTCCGGTCACTATTACTGGGACCTGAAGCTGCCCTCGGGCCGCTCCGGTGACGCGATGATGTTCATCCAGTGGGTGCGGTCGGACAGCCAGGAGAACTTCTTCTCCTGCTCCGACATCGTCTTCGACGGAGGCAACGGCGAGGTGACCGGCATCCGCGACGGCGCGGGAGGCCCCTCCCCCACCCCGACACCCACACCGACGCCGACCCCGAGCGATCCGCACACCGGGTGCATGGCCCTGTACAAGGTGACGAACTCCTGGAACGGCGGCTTCCAGGGTTCCGTCGAGGTGATGAACCACAACACCACCGCGCGCAACGGATGGGCCGTGCGCTGGCAGCCGGGCGCCGGCACCAAGATCGACCAGGTCTGGAACGGCACGCTCAGCCCGGGCTCCGACGGCACGGTCACGGTCAAGAACGTCGACCACAACCGCACCATCCCACCGGACGGCACCACCACATTCGGCTTCACCGCCACCTCGACCGGCAACAACCTGCCGACCGGCTCGATCACCTGCGTCAATCCGTAGCGACCCGCCTCGCCCCCTCGCGGAACCTCACGGAAACGACGAATCCCCACGGTTCGCGAAGAACCGTGGGGATTCGATTGATCCATTGATCCATTTGTGTCCGAGGGGGGACTTGAACCCCCACGCCCGATAAAGGGCACTAGCACCTCAAGCTAGCGCGTCTGCCATTCCGCCACCCGGACCAGGTGTCTGCCGCCCTGGGGTGTTCCCCGCGGCGACATGGACAACAATACCAAGGTTTCGGAGTGCCTTTCACCTGCGTATCCGTCCGCCGACCGCGGTATGCACGGTGACGCGCACCACCCCACCTAGAGTCTCACCATGAGTGACGGATCGATTACCGGGGGTACTGGCAGGCTCGGCGACGTGCAGGCCCGCCGCCCCCGGATGCTCTCCCCCTTGCGTGAGCACCTGCGGGACACCATGTGGTTCGCGCCGACCGCCGGGCTCGTGGGGGCCATGCTCCTGTGGTGGGCCGCGGCGGAGCTGGACATGGAGATCGTCGCGTCGTTGCGGGACGGGGGTGACTACGACGCGATCAAGGAGCTGATGGGGATCGCCGACGACGCCAAGGCGGTGATCAGCACCATCGGCAGCGCCATGATGACCTTCATCGGTGTCGTCTTCAGCATCTCGCTCGTGGCCGTGCAGATGGCCAGCGGGCAGTTCAGCCCGCGGGTGGTGCGGCTGTACGTCCGGTCCCGCATCACCAAGATCACGCTGACCGGGTTCCTCGCGACGTTCCTCTTCTCCCTCCTGACCCTCACCTCCTTCGACAGCGAGCGGGACCCCCGCCTCCTGACAAGCGTGCCGCTGGTGGAGTCGGTGCTGGCGATGATGATGGTGCTGCTGAGCCTGCTGCTCTTCGTGGCGTACGTGAACGGGACGGTACGAATGATGCGCATCGGTTTCGTCATCGACCGGATCGCCCGCGAGTCGTTCCGGGTCGCCGTGAAGCAGCCCACGGAGCTTTCGGTGGACACGAAGCGGCTCGGGCCCGAGACCGCCCGGGTCACGCATCACGGCAGGGCGGGCGTGCTGCGGGACGTGAACATCGCGCGGGCCGTGCGGGCGGCCCGACGACAAGGGGTCGTGCTGCGGCTGATCCCTCGGATCGGGGACTTCGTGGTGCCGGGGACGCCCGTGTTCACGGTGCACGGCGGCGCGGCGCCCTCGCGGCGGGCGCTCGCCTACACCGTGTCCGTGGGGGTGGAGCGGACCTTCCACCAGGATCTCGGGTTCGGTCTGCGGCAGCTGTCCGACATCGCACTGCGGGCCCTGTCGCCAGCGGTGAACGATCCGACGACCGCCGTGCAGGCCCTGGACCGCATCGTGCAGTTCCTCGCGTCGATCGCCCCGCACCCGCTCGGCGCACTCGGGCACCGCGACCGGCGCGGGGCGCTGCGGCTCGTCCAGTCGGTACCGGACTGGACCGCCCTCGTCGACCTCGGGTTCGCGGAGATCAGAGGCCACGCGGTCGGCAACCCCCAGGTGACCCGGCGCATGCTGGCCGGGCTCGACGATCTGCTGCTGCTCGTCCCCGAGGAGCGGCGCGCACCACTGCTGCGGCACCGGGAGCTCCTCGCCCAGGCCGTGGAGCGCTCGGTGCCGGAGGCGGCGGACCGTGTGTTCGCCCTGCGGCCGGACCGGCAGGGCATTGGGTGAACCGGGCAGGACCGGATCTCTCTCCCCCCCCCCCGCGGCCAGAAGGGCGGAGCACTGGCGCGGATGTGCAGCAGGGACACGTACTCATCTATGCCAAGTGCTGAGCCCTGGCCGATTGCTGCGCCGGGCGGCCCGCCAGGAGGTCGGCCCCGAGGGAGGTGACACGGTGGACGACCGCGTTCGCCCGGCGCTGGCTGGTGATGAGGCCCGCTCTGCGCAGGACGGTGAGGTGTTGGCTGGCGGAGGAGACGAGGATGTCGGCGAGCTCGGCGAGCTGGCTGGTGTTGCCGCCCTGCGCGGCGGCTTCGAGGACGGCGGCGCGGCTGTGGCCCAGAAGTCCGGTGAGGTGGTCCGACCGGTCGTGGGCGGGTGTGGCCGCAGGGATGCGGACGGCGACCGGGTAGACCAGGACTGGAGTGGTGTCCTGGCATACCAGGGTGATCGGGAGGCCGTGGCAGAAGTAGGACGGTACGAGGAGCAGACCCCGGCCCTCCAGGCGCAGTTCGCGGTCCGTCGGGTAGGTGACGTCCAGGGTCGGTGCGCGCCAGCGCAGCAGCGGTGAGAGGTCGGCCAGCAGGGTTTCCGTGCCGCCGTTCACCATCAGGTCGCTCGCACGGGCGTGTTCGCGGGCGACGCTTTCGTGAACAGCCGCGCGGAACGGGGCGACGGCAATGTCGTGGTGGTGGCGCAGGGCCTGTTCCAGGCGGCGTACGGCTGTCGCGTCGCCCGTGGTGAGGGCGCGGACATACGGGGCGGAGCGGGTGCGTAAGGGCAGGAGGGCAAGGTCTTCGCGCAGGCGCATGGCCGAGGTGCACAGCACCGGTTCCAGTGCCTCGGAGAAGTCGGGTGAAGTGCCGTACGGAGTGAGGAAGTCCGGGAAGTAGCCGCGCGGTGGGATGAGGTGCCGCAGGAGTCCGGTCCCAGGCGCGGGACGGGCCGCCACGGCACCGAGCCACTGCGCGCCCGCCAGCCCCTGTGGGCGCCGTTCCAGCCAGTGCACGCTGAGGGCGGTCTCCCACATCAGCGCGGGTGCGCGGGCCAGCCGGACGCGTCCGAGGTCGGCGGCGGTCATGCGGATACGCAGCATGTCGTTCCCCCTGAAGCCCTTCCCCGTCGCCCCGATGGTCAGTCGGAGCAGGGGGCCTTGCCACGCTTCCTTCCCTGCCGCGCGAGATTCATCACCTTGGTTCGCGTACCGCTTTGCCCGCGGGCGGGTTCCGCTCTCGCTCTGCCCACGAGGGCATGCCGCTCCGCCCGCGAGCCGTGGGGATGGTGTTTCAGAGGGAGTTGAAAGGGGTGCGCCCCGGGCGGACGTCTCGGCATAGTCGCGCACAGTCCGTCCTCTCACGGAGATCCGAGGAGATTCGTCCGATGCGTATCAAACGACTGCTGCTGTCCGTGATCGCGGTGCCGGCGCTGATCGCCGGAGGTGTCCTCACCGGGGGCACCGCCCAGGCGACGCCCCCGGCGAAGGACACCTCGGCGGTCCAGTGGCACCGGCTTCCTGCCGCGCCCGCCGCCTCGCAGGGGCCCGCCTTACGGGCCACCGCCCCGTCGACCGCCCCGGCCGCCGGGTACGTGGAATACAGCCCGGGCTCGGTCGCCCCCTGTTCGCGGGGTGTTCTCTGCGCGTCCGTGTGGAACCCCGTCACCAATAAGTGGCGCCAGTTCAACCTGTCGGCGTGCAACCTGTACAACGTGTTCTACTGGCAGGGCAACGGCGGCTACTTCGACAACCAGACCGGCGGCGTACGGTCGTACTTCTACGGCCAGAGCGGAAATGTGCTGCACTCGTTCACGCCGGACGCCAGGCAACACGCGTACAACTGGGACCAGGTGTACTCGGTCCGCAACTGCTGACCACCTCATCCCCACGGGGCCGCTCGGGACACCGAAGCACCGCTCACGGTGCCCGGGCAGGCACCCCTTGGTCGTCCCCGGACCGCAGTCCGCTGAAGCCGTTCATCCAGCGTGTAGAAGGCCATCGCAACAAGGAGAACGTCGGCGTCCACCACCTCCGCGAAAATGGGTCGAGTACTGGGTGCTCCCGCTGCGCGAAGCCACTCAGGGCACCCACGCCACCACGGCGACCGCAGCCCTTACAGCGCGGGCTGGCGTGCTCGCCAGTGCCGTTGCTCGGGGCGCGCGTCAACGTGGTGGTCGGCCAGCTGCCGGGCACGGCGGCCGCGCCCCCGCAGGCTCGGGGACGCTCCAGCCCTGGCCATCAGGTTGCACGAGGGCGTAACGGGGAGGCTAGCGAGGTGCCGCGAGTACGTCCCGAAGGACGTCCTCAAGCGTGACGCGGGCCAGCTCGCCTCTCAGGGTCTCCTCGATGCCCTCGTAGATGCCCTGCATAGCCGGCTGAATGCCGTGACCCACCACGCATCCCTGGTCCGGGGTGGTGCGGTGCATCGCGAACAGCGGGCCGGGTTCCACTGCCTCGTACACGTCGAGCAGGGTCATCGACTCCAGCTCGCGTGCCAGCGACCAGCCCGCGCCCACGCCCCGCCGGGACTCCACGAGCCCGGCCCTGCGCAGCTCGCCGAGCAACCGCCTGATCACCACGGGGTTGGTGTTCGCGCTGGTCGCGATCTGCTCGGAGGTGGCGACCTCATGGCCCTGGCGCTGATAGAGACCGATCCAGGCCAGCGCGTGGGCGGCGATGGTCAGCCTGCTGTTGGCACTCATGTGCCCCTCCTCTCGGCCGCAACGCTTTATGTTACGACAGCGCAGTCGTAACAGCGAAGGTTGCAACAGGCGGTCGTAACAATTAACGTTGCGACTGCCGGGAAGAGTCAATCAACGAGGTGAGAAGAATGAGCAAGCCACTCACGGGCAAGGTCGCCCTGGTCACCGGGGGGTCGCGGGGACTGGGAGCCGCGACCGTACGACTGCTGGCCGAGCAGGGCGCCGACGTCGCCTTCACCTACGTCAGCTCCGAGAAGCAGGCACAGGCCGTCGTCGACGAGGTGCACGGCAAGGGGGCCAAGGCCGTCGCCTTCCAGTCCGACCAGGCGGACACGAGCCGGGCGCCGGCACTGATCGACGACGTGGTCGCGCACTTCGGCGGCCTGGACATCCTGGTCAACAACGCGGCGATCTCCGTGGCTGGCACGGTGGACGACCCGGACGCCGACACCGCCGCCCTGGACCGGATGCACGCCACCAACTACCTCGGCGTGATCGCCGTCATCCGGGCCGCCTCCCGAGTGCTGCGCACGGGCGGCCGCATCATCACGGTGAGTTCCGGACTGGGCTCCCGGGTCGGCGCCCCCGGCCTTGCCGACTACTCGGCGACCAAGTCAGGCATCGAGAGGTACACCATGGGCGTCGCACGCGACCTCGGGCCCCGGAACATCACAGCCAACGTCGTGGAGGCCGGGCTGATGGAGGGCGGCATGCAACCGCCGGACCCCGACACCCTCAAGGCCCTGGTCAGCTCGCTGTCCCTGCAACGCATGGGACACCCCGACGAAATCGCCGCGGCGATCGCCTTCCTGGCGAGCCCCGCCGCGTCATACATCACGGGCGCGGTGCTGGACGCCCACGGCGGCTACAACGCCTGAACCCGAACCCCTGCCACGCGCTCCGGGCAACTCCCTCTTGCTGAACCTGGACATTGCGAGTCAGGAGCGGCTCTCATGCGTCGGCGTTTGCGATGGAGCTGCCGCCTTCCGTGGCGTACTCACACTCAGGCCGTGAGCGCCGGGACCGTGTTGGCCTATGTCGCCGCCAACCCCCCGCACCCCGAGCCGGAGGTGCGCATCGCCGTGCTCCTGCTCACCCAGTGGGCCGCACGCGCAGACATCGGGAAGCTCACCGGACAGGACCTCTCCGGCTGGCTCGAAGGTGACGCCGAGTGGGCGCTCGAGCAGCTCGACGCGGTGCGCACCGAAGGGCGTACGTCGCTGACCGCCCCCGAGAGCAAGGTGATCGCGGACGCCTACGGAATCGCCGTATCGGCCGAAGAGTTCACGTCCGACGTCGACGAGGCCGTGGCGCACGCCGCACGCTTCGACGGGCCCGTCGTCCTGAAGATCGTCTCTCTCCCCCCGACATCCTGCACAAGACGGAGGCGGGTGGCGTGGTGGTCGGTGTCGAGGGCGCCGTCGAGGTGCGGGCGGCCTTCCACCAGGTCGTCGAGAACGCCCGCGCGTACGCGCCCGGCGCCCGTATCGACGGCGTCCAGGTGCAGGAGCTGCTTCCCGACGGCCCCTCGGTGAGGAGATGTCGTGACGTGACCACGCATGGAGGGGGCCCTCCCTCCGTCGGCCGAGAGGGCCCCCTCTATATAGGCGTGCGCTCAGTCGCCGCAGCGGCCGGTGCGCAGTGAGTGCAGGTGCTCGCTGGACTTGCGCGCGAAGGCGTAGGACTCGGCCGGGTTGTCGTGCTCGGTCTGCCAGTGGTGGTAGCGCTTGCCGTGGTGGGTGCGTGCGGTCACCTTGGACAGGAACTTCTTGTAGTCGATGTCGCCGTCGCCGACGTCCGTCATGCGGTAGCCGTCGCGCGTGGTCTCGTCGCGGATGCCGTCCTTGACGTGGAACAACGGGTATCGGTGGGGCTGCTTGAGTACGTAGTCGAGCGGGTCGAAGGGGGCGGGGGTGCCGTCGGGCCGCTTGCCGAACCGGAACTGGGCGCTGTAGGCCCAGTAGATGTCCATCTCCAGGTACACGAAGTCGGGGTCGGTCTCGGCGAGCAGCACGTCGTAGAGCCGGACCTTCGGCTTGTCGGTGGCGAAGGAGAACTCTTCGGCGTGGTTGTGCTGGTAGAACTTCATGCCGCGTTTGCGGGCCGCTTCGCCGTACGTATTGAAGTCCTCCGCCGCACGTTTCCAGGCGTCGACGGTGGTGCCGTAGCGGAAGGGTCCCGACGCGGTGCCGATGTGCTTCAGGCCGAGGGCCTCGGCGTCGTCGAGGACCTTGGTGAGGTTCTGCGCGAACGTGTACGCGTTGGGGTTGTTGTCGGCGTAGTAGCCGACGTGGGAGCCGATGGGACGCAGACCGTGGTCCCGCGCCAGCGCCTTCAGCTGGGCAAGTGTGATGGCGCCTGCCGAACCCTGGGTGTAGCCGGCGAATTCGATCTCGTCGTACCCGTACTTCTCCAACTCCGCGAAGACGGGGGCGAATCCGAGGGTGGAGACCTTGTCGCGGAGGCTGTAGAGCTGAATGCCGAGCCGGCCGGGCGGCAGGACGGGACGCCCGCGGCCCTTCCCCGCGCCGGCCGGCGCGGTCGAGCCGGTCGAGCCGGCCGAGCCGCTTGAAGCGGTCGGGCCGGTCGACGCTGCGGCCGTCGGTGCGGCCGCGCCGACGAGGGCCGCGGCGGTCGCACCGGCGGCCACACCGAGCATGCCGCGTCGGCTGAGTCTGCGGGCGAGTTCGGGATCGGTGGAGGATGGCTTGCGGATCATGCGGTTCTCCTCGGCTGGCTCGGGGTCGCGTCAGGGATGGGTTCGAAGAACGGATCGGGGATCACTGAGGGTCGGACCCTGATGGCAGGGCCCGAGCCTTCTGGTTCAGTGGAGATCAAGCAGATTCAGCGGCGCGGGCAAGCGGTCGTCACCGCAGGCCCGCGAGGTCGAGCAGGAGCGATTTCACATCGGTGGCCGCGACGCGGCCGCTGACAGCGCGGGGGGTGGAGCACAGAATGAGCGGACTTTCGTCCTCGCTCGTGGGGAGGCGGCCATGGCTGCCGCGAATAGGTGACGGGTCCAGGGGCACGACCGCCATGCGATAGCGCATGCCGAGCTTCTTGCGGGCCAGCGCGCCCGCGGCCTTGACGCGGACGTAGGGGTCCTCGGGGTCCATGAAGAGCTCGACGGGGTCGTAGCCGGGTTTGCGATGGATCTCGACGAGCTGCGCGAAGTCGGGCGCGCGGGCGTCGTCGAGCCAGTAGTAGTACGTGAACCAGGCATCCGGCTCCGCGACGGCGACGAGTTCACCGGAGCGGGGATGGTCCAGGTGGTGTGCCTTCTTGCCCTCGTCGTCGAGGAGCTGGTCGATGCCGGGGACGTCCTTGAGGGCGGCGCGCGTGGTGTCGAGGTCTTCCGGGCGGCGGACGTAGACGTGGGCGATCTGGTGGTCGGCGACGGCGAAGGCTCGGGACGCCATCGGGTCGAGGTACTCCATGCCGTCCTGGGTGTGTACCTCCAGCAGGCCCGCGCGGCGCAGTGTCCGGTTGATGTCGACGGGCCGGCTCACCCGGGTGATGCCGTACTCGGAGAGCGCGACGACAGTGCGGCCCTCCACTTTCGCGTCGTCCAGGAGCGGGGCGAGGGTCGCGTCCAGGTCGGCGGCCGCCTGGATGGAGCGCGGGTCGTCGGGGCCGAAGCGCTGCAGGTCGTAGTCGAGGTGAGGGAGGTAGCACAGGGCCAGGTCGGGGTGGCGGGTGTCGATGATGTGCCGGGTGGCATCCACGATCCAGCGGCTGGACACGATGTCCGCGCCGGGCCCCCAGAAGTGGAAGAGGGGGAACGTGCCGAGCTTCTCGGTGAGTTCGTCGTGGAGGGCCGGGGGCCGGGTGTAGCAGTCGGGTTCTTTGCGGCCGTCGGCGTAGTACACGGGCCGGGGGGTGACGGTGAAGTCGGTGTCGGCGCCCATGGCATACCACCAGCAGATGTTGGCGACGGTGTAGCCGGGGTGAGCGCGGCGGGCGGCGTCCCACAGTTTGTCCCCGGCGACGAGGCCGTTGTGCTGACGCCACAGGAGTACGTCGCCGAGCTCCCGGAAGTACCAGCCGTTGCCGACGATGCCGTGCTCGGCGGGGGTGGTGCCGGTGAGGAAGGTGGACTGGGCGGCGCAGGTGACGGCGGGCAGGACGGTGCCGAGCGGTGCTCGGGACCCGGACTGGCCGAGCGTTTTGAGGCGGGGCATGTGGTCGAGGAGGCGCGGGGTGAGGCCGACGACGTCAAGAACCAGCAAGGGGGTCGGGGTCATGGGAGTTCCTTGAGGCCGAGGTCAGTCAGGAGATCGCGGGCGAGGGCGAGTTCGGCGGCGATGCCCTCGGCGAGCTGCGGGCGGCCGCGCGGGCGCAGTGCCGGCGGGAGGGCCTGCCAGGTGTACGTCTCGACCTCGAGGTGGCGGGTGAGGGGGACGGAGCCGCCGACGAGCCGGGTCAGGACGTCCTGGAGCACGGGGAGCGTGGAGGTCAGCGGTGGGACGGGAGCGGCGTGCAGGGGGACGTGGAAGTGGGCGCGCCAGGGCGCCGTGTCGGGCAGGGCGTCCGTGGTGAGTGCTTCGCCGAGGTCGTCGGTGCCGCGCAGGCCGGTGCGGGTCAGGGTTCGGGTCTGGTGGAGGAAGCGGGGTTCGTCGAAGGCGGCGAGTGCCTCGCGTACGTCGGGGAGGTGGGGGTGTTCGGCATGGAGCGCGGCGGACAGCTGCGACTTGACGACGGGGATGCCCGCGGCTGCGAGAGCGTCGAGGGCGTCACCTGGGTCCTCGAAGGAGGTGGCGAGGTGGCAGGTGTCGACGCAGACACCGATGCGGTCGTGGCCGACCGCGGTGAGCGGGGCGATGGCGTCGGCGGTGGTCTCGACGGTGCAGCCGGGTTCTGGTTCGAGGCCGATGCGGATGGAGCGGCCGGTCAGTTCGGCGAGGGCGTCGAGGCGTTGCGCGAGCGCGGTGAGGGCCGTGCGGGCGGCCTCGGCACGGAGGTCGTCGAAGGGGGTGCGCCAGGCGAGCGGCAGGGTGGAGATGGTGCCTTCGGTGACGTCGTCGGGGAGCAGGGCGGCGAGCAGCCGGGCCAGGTCGGTGGTGTGGGTGAGGCGCTCCGGGTCGGTCCAGTCCGGCTTGTACACGCGGTACTTGACCTGTTCGGCGCCGAAGCCCTGATAGGGGAAGCCGTTGAGCGTGACGACTTCGAGGCCGCGCCGGTCGAGTTCGGTGCGCAGGCCGCGCAGCGCGGCGGGGTCGGTGACGAGGGCGTGCGCGGCGTCCTTGGCGAGCCACAGACCGATGCCGATGCGGTCCCTGCCGAGCCGTTTGCGCACGGGCTCGCAGTGGTCACGGAGCTGGGCGAGCACGCCGTCGAGAGTCTCGGCGGGGTGGACGTTCGTGCAGTAGGCGAGGTGGATGGTGGAGCCGTCGGGGTGCCGGAAGCGCATGGCTCACGCCCCGCCGCGCAGGATGGAGTTCCCCTCGTGGGTCGTCGTGTCCGGTTCCCGCACGTCGAGCCGGAGCCGGCCGCTGAGGCCGTAGAAGGCCACGGGGTTGCGCCACAGCACGAGGTCCACGTCGTCCTCGCCGAACCCGGTCGCCAGCATGGCGTCGGCGACCTTGCGGGTCTTGAGGGGGTCGCTCTTGCCCCAGTCGGCGGCGGAGTTGATGAGCACCCGGTCGGGTCCGAAGTCTCGCAGGATGGCGACCATCCGTTCCTCGTCCATCTTGGTGTCGGGATAGACGGAGAAGCCCAGCCAGCAGCCGCTGTCCTTGGCCTCCTTGACGGTGGTCTCGTTGAGGTGGTCGATCAGGACGCGGTCCATGGGCAGGGCGGACTCGCGGACGACATCGATCGTGCGGCGCAGACCCGCGAGCTTGTCACGGTGCGGGGTGTGCACGAGAGCGGGCAGCTCGTGGTCGGCGGCGAGCTGCAGCTGGGTGGCGAGCGCGGTGTCCTCGGCCGGCGTCATGGAGTCGTAGCCGATCTCCCCGACGGCGACGACGTTGTCCTTGACGAGATAGCGGGGCAGTTCGTCGAGGACGGGCGTGCAGCGGGGGTCGTTCGCCTCCTTGGGGTTGAGGGCGATCGTGCAGTGGTGGGCGATGCCGTACTGCGCCGCGCGGAAGGGTTCCCAGCCGAGGAGGGAGTCGAAGTAGTCGAAGAAGGAGGCGGGCGAGGTGCGGGGCTGACCGAGCCAGAAGGCGGGCTCCACGACCGCGCGGATACCTGCGGCATACATCGCCTGATAGTCGTCGGTGGTACGGGACGTCATGTGGATGTGGGGATCGAAGATACGCATCAGGACTCCTACTCCTCGCCGGACGGAGGGCCCGCGAGGCCCGTGGGGGCCGAGGGCGGCTCGGGGGACTCTGGGGCGGTCAGACGCAGGGCGCGGTGCAGGTCACCGGGGACGGTACGGCCGGCCGCCGTCCGCTCACTCGCGTAGTCGCCGAGCATGCGGGCGAGTTCGTCGTCCCCTCGGGCGCGCCTGGGCAGGTCGGCGACGGCGTCCACGGGGACTCCGGTGAACAGGCACTTGAGGACGGCGTGGCGCCAGTCGTGCGGGGCGAGGTGGGCGGCGGCGTAGGGGCCGACGGCGGCGGCGACGAGCCTCGTGTCGTTGGTGCGGAGGGCGTCCTCGACCAGGGGCAGCGCTTCGGGGCCGGGCACCAGGTCGGGCAGGGCCAGGAGGACGGCACGGCGTTCGTCGGCGGTGCCGTGGGCGTAGACGCGGGCGAGGGTGGCCGGGGTCGCGTTCGCGGCGTGCAGCAGCAGGATTCGGGCTGCGTCGGCATGGTCGGCGCCGCAGCGTCGTCCGGCCTCGGCGAACCGCAACTCCCATGTGGCAAGAGGTCCCTGCCTCTCCTGCTCGGATCGTCCTCCGTGGGCGGCGGCCTCGGCGGTGGCCTGGTCGAGCCAGGCGCGGGCGGCTCCGCCGAGATCGGCTTCGAGGCGGGTTCGGAGGGCGGCGATCCCGGGGGTCTCGGTCACGGGGTACCTCCTTCGGCGTGAGCGGCAGCGGGAGCGTGAGGAGCAGGAGCAGGAGCAGGAGGTGTAGCGGGAGCATCGGCGGCAGTGCCGGTGGTGGCCGCCGCTGGGGTGGCGGATGTGGCGCGGCGCAGGAAGTCGATGGAGCGGGTGGCGAGGTCGGGGCCCGCGTGGGAGTGGCGGGGCAGTTCGACGACGGTCAGCCCTTGGTAGCCGACGGCTGCCAGTGCTTCGAGGACGGGCGGGAAGTCGATCTCCCCGTCACCGAAGGGCAGGTGTTCGTGGACTCCGCGGCGCATGTCTTCGATCTGGACGTGTCGCAGCCAGGGGGCGGCGGCGCGCACGCAGTCCGCGGGAGGGAGTGGTTCGAGGCACTGGCAGTGGCCGATGTCGAGGGTGAGTCCGAGCAGCTCGGGGTCGGGGTCGTCGAGCTCGTGGCGCAGGCGGTGGAAGTCGGCGAGGGAGGAGAGGAGGTGACCTGGTTCGGGCTCGACCGCGAGCGGGACGCCGGCGCCGGACGCGGCGTCGAGCACGGGGCCGAGTGCGTCGGCGAGGCGCTGCCACGCGGTGTCGTCCGAGGTGCCCGCCGGGGTGATGCCGCTGAAGCAGTGCACGGCGTGGGCGCCCAGGTCGGCGGCGACCCGGACGGCGCGGACGAGGAGGCTGACACGTTCGGTGCGTCGTTCCGGATCGGGATCCAGGAGGGAGGGGCCGTGCTTGTGGCGCGGGTCGAGGACATAGCGGGCGCCCGTTTCGACGGTGGCGGTCAGGCCGAGGTGGTCGAGCCTGCGGGAAACCTGTCGGGTGCGGGCGGCGAGATCGGGGGCGAGGGGGTCGAGGTGCATGTGGTCGAGGGTCAGGCCGACGCCCGCGTAGCCGAGGTCGGCGAGGAGGCCGAGGGCGTCGTCGAGGCGGAGGTCGGTGAGACCGTTGGTGCCGTAGCCGAAGCGGAGCCCGTCGGCCGGGTGGGGGTGGCGTGGGGCCATACCCGTCATGTGACGCTCACCTTCCGTGCGAACTTGCGGGCGGCGGGGGCGAGGGCCGCGGTCAGCAGGGCGGTGCCCGCGGCGCCGGCGCGGGCGGCCAGGGCGGCCTGCAGCGGGATCATGGCGCGGATCCCGCCGCCGACGGCCCGCTGTGTGAGGGGAGGTGACGGATTGAGGACGGCGTGGAAGAGGGGTTTGGCAGCGGTCCCGACGTAGGCGAGGGCGAGCGCGCCACGGAGGGCCTGGCGGCCGGTACGGAGGGTGGCGCCGACGCCTTGACCGTCCGGGAAGCCTCCTTGGCCGAGCTGACCGACCTGGCCGAACTGGCCGAACTGACCGGGGCGGAGACGCCGCCGAGCGCTCTGACCGCTCAGCTCGCGCCGGGCGGCGCCCTCACGGTCGCCTGCATCACTCCGACCGCCCCAGAAGGTACCTCGCGTACCGCTCCGGCCACCGCCTCGACCACCCCCGCTGCCGGACCCACCTTCACCGCCGGGCCGCCCCCCGCTGCCGGGCCCACCCTCGCCGCCGAGCCCACCCCCGCCGCCAGGCTCGCCCCCACCGCCGAGGCCACCTCCCACCAGCCCTGCCAGTACGGCCGTCGCCGCCAAGGCGGCCAAGGGGGCGGTCGAGGAGCCGCCCTGGGCCTCGCGGCGGGAGACCACGGTGACGGCGAGGGTGTGGGCGGCGAGGACTCCGGCGGAAGGGGCGGCGGCCTTGGCGCTCGGGCCGTGGCCGGGGCCCGCGGTGGCGGTCGCGCCGAGGAGCAGGTCGAGGCCGCGCGCGGCGGCCATGGCTACCGGTCCTGCGGGCGTGTGCTTCAGGCCGAGGTCGTAGGCCCACACCGTGCCGGCCAGGGCGCTCGCCATCGTGAGGGAGGGACGGCCCGCGCGGGAGGCGAGGGCCAAGCCCGTGACGGTGAGGGCGGTCGCGGCGGCGAGGGCCGCGGGCGGGGTGATGCGGCCGGACGGCAGGGGGCGTTCGGGGCGCTCGACGGCGTCCTCGGCGCGGTCCGCCCAGTCGTTGAGGGCCATGCCGGCCTCGTACAGACAGAGAGAGGAACCGATAGCAAGGAGGGTGCGGTGATTGGGACGCACGTTGGTTGTCGCCGCCCCGGCGAGGGTGTCGCCGGGGACGGTGAACAAGGCGGGCAGCCGGAGGAGTTCGACCCAGGCGCGGGCGGCGCCGTGTGCGGCGTTCATACGGCCTCACTCGCCGGCACGGCGCCCGCACCCTCGAAGGCAGGGCGCGCACCCTCCAACTCAAGGCGCACACCCTCCAACTCAAGGCGCGCACCCCCGAAAGCGACGCGGGGGCACCCCATCGCCGGGCGCCGGTGCGCGGCACGCAGCATGCCGCGACCACCCGGCCCGGGGCCCGCGCCCCTCCGCCCAGGGCGCCCCCTCCTAAGCCCAAGCTCCCCACCCCACGAGACGACGCCCCCACTCCCCCACCACCCGCTCATCGGTCCCCCTCCCCCAACCGCTCCGCGAAGCCCAAGAGGGAGGTGAACTGGTCGCCCAGGGCGGCGGGGGCGCCGGGGTCCGGGTCCTTGAAGTAGAAGGCGAGGGCGGGGAGAGGGCCGGAGAGGCCTCGTTCGTGGGCGCGGGATGTGAGGCGGGCGAGGTCCAGGATCAGGGGGGCGGCGAGGGCCGAGTCGCAGCCCTGCCAGGTGGTCTGGAGGACCATGCGGGTGCCGAGGAAGCCGTCGAAGGCGATGTGGTCCCAGGCCGTCTTCCAGTCGCCGAGGGTGGGCACGTCGTCTATGTGGACCTCGCCTTCGGGGGTGGTGCCCAGCGTGTCGGCGAGGACGCGTTCCTTGCCCGCGTTCTTCGCGGCGGCGGCCGCCGGGTCGGCCAGGGCGGCGCCGTCCCCGCCGCCCAGGAGGTTCGTGCCCGACCAGGCGCGCACGGCGAGTGCCCGCTGCGCGAACATCGGGCCGAGCACGGAGCGGAGGAGGGTCTGGCCGGTCTTGCCGTCCCGGCCGGCGTACGGGAGGCCGGAGGCGCGTGCCGCCTCGGCGAGGCGGGGGTGGTGCAGGCCGGTGGAGGGGGTGAAGTTGACGTAGGGGCAGCCGGCGCGGAGGGCGGCTGCCGCGTAGAGGGAGCTGGCGGGCAGTCGCGCGTCGTCGTCCGTGGGGCGGGGTTCGGTGGAGGCGACGTTCACGACCACCGCGCGGGCCAGTCCGCGGCGGTGCACGAAGTCGCGGAGGTCGGCGGTGAAGGCGTCGATGAGTTCCTCGTCGCTGCGGGAGTCGCCGGGCTGGGGGCCGCCGGGGCGGATTTCGGCGTCGGCGGCGGCGAGTTCGGCGCGTACCGCCGAGGGGAGGCCGTGCGGCAGGACGCCGCCGGCGGCGAGTTCCTCGGCGCGTTTGGGCAGGGGGCAGCTCGTGGTGTCGTGGCCGCCGAAGACGAGCGACGACAACGTTGGCAGTCCGCGGTCCAGAAAGGGCGGGGTTTCGGTCACCATGCCGGTGGGGGCGTGCAGTCCGGCGGCCACCGCCGCACAGCCGGCGACGGCCGTGGTCGCGACCGAGCCACGTGCCCCGATCAGCCACACGCCGGTGGGCCCGACGGGCGACGTCCCGAGGGGGGAAGTAGAGGGCGTGGATGTAGCGGTCGCTGATGTAGAGGTCGCGGATGTGGACACGGCTGCCTCCTGCCATGGCTCAAGAGCTCGTACCCGAGTTGGACGGACAGAGCGCGGTGCACGGTGTCCGGTGTGTGGCGTGCGGTGCACGGTGCGCGGTGCAAGACGGCGGGCGGAGGTCCGGCGTCCTCCGCCCGCCGCCGTCTAGTGGCCCGCTTCCGAGACGGTCGGTGCGGGTGTTCCGGAGCGGCGGGCCGGCAGGTCCTTCACCCGGATGTTCCGGAAGGAGACCTCGTCGGCGTCGCCGTGGTTCTGGATGCCGATGTGCCCCTGGCGCAGGCTTCGCGCCGGGTCGGTGTTGGTGAAGTCGTTGATCTTGATCCCGTTGAGGTAGACGCGAAGGCGTTCGCCTTCGACGCGGATCTCGTAGGTGTTCCACCCCCCTGGCGGATTCAGTGCCTTGTCGCGCCTCTTCAGGTCGGCGGACTTGAATCCGTAGACGGAGCCCGTGGTCTTCGCGGGGACGTCCGTGGCGTCGATCTGGATCTCGTAGCCGTTGTTCACGGCCGACCAGGGGTCGTCGGAGGGCGGGAAGCCGACGAAGATCCCGGAGTTGTCGTCGCCGCGCATGCGCCAGTCGAGCTTCAGGGAGTAGGAGCCGAGTTCCCGCCGGTCGTACCAGAGCATGCCCATGCCGCCGACGGTCGTGAGCGTTCCGTCGTCCTCGTCCAGTGCGAACGATCCGGGGCCTGCCTGCTTCCAGCCTTCCAGCGAGGCCGCCGTCCCGTCGAAGAGCGGGGTGTAGCCCTTCTCGGGCCGGCAGTCGGCCTGGGCCGCGCCGACGGCCCAGCGGATGCCGCCCAACAGGTGCTGCCGGAAGGCGGGTTCGGCGTAGGACTCCTTGGTGTGGCCGCCGCCGGTGTAGAAGGAGCGGCCGCCCTGGTAGTCGCTCTGGCACCAGGCGATCGGGTGGTCGCCCGACATCGTGCCGCCCGTGTACGACGTCTCGTCGAGGGAGGCGAGGACGTGGGTCTTGTCCCGGGGGTTGGCGCGGTAGTTGTACCACTCGTCGGTGCGGTCCCAGCTCCCGGTGCCCAGGTGGGAGGTGGCCGGGTGCGCGTGGTCCTCGACGTGGACCTTCGCGGGCTGGATCGCGGGGTGCGACTGGAAGTAGGCGCCCGCGAGCCCGCCGTAGAAGGGCCAGTCGTATTCGGTGTCGGCCGCGGCGTGCACGCCGACGTAGGCGCCGCCGCCGCGGATGTACCGCTCGAAGGCTCCCTGCTGCGTGGCGTTCAGGACATCCCCGGTGGTCGACAGCCAGACCACGGCGTCGTACTTGGCCAGGTTGGCGGCCGTGAAGGCGCCCGCGTCCTCCGTCGCGTCGACGGCGAAGCCGCCCTCGGCGCCGAGTTCCTTGACGGTCGCGATGCCGGTGGGGATCGAGTCGTGCCGGAAGCCCGCGGTCTTGGAGAAGACCAGGACCCGCTCGCCCTCACGGTCCGGCCCTGGCTCGGAGGCCGCGGGGCCCGACACACACCCGATGAGCAGTGCGGCGGCCGCGGTCGCGGTCATGAGCCGTGCGCGTCTGCGCATGGTGCTCGCCCCTTCCTCAGCCGGAGCTGGAGCTGGTGGTGAAGGTGAAGTCGTCCAGGTCGTAGAGCGAGCCCGCGCCCTTGCCCTTGAAGACCAGGTAGAGCGTGGTGGTCTTCGTCGGCGGCTTCCTGATGGCCGTGCTCACGTCGACGTACGTCTCCCACGAGCCGGTCGGTGTCACCTTCGCGCTGCCCAGCAGCCTGCCGCCGGCGGAGCCGCTGCGCACCTCAAGGGTGCCGCCGGACCCGGCCGACGCGACGCGCGCGGTGAGCTTGGTGGCGTTGCCGAGGATGTACGGCTTGAAGGAGATCCAGTCGCCGTTGTGGATGTCGCCGACGGTCTTGCCGCCGTGCGCCGGGGTGTGGTTGACGATGGAGACGCCCTTGGAGTCGCCGTAGTGCTCGCCCTGGCGGTGCTTGGGCTGGACGACGTTCTGGTCGTGGGTGGTCAGCGCGGGCTGGCCGTTCGCGCCCTTGTCGGTGTATTCGGCGTCGAAGACCCCGAAGATGTTGGCGTTCGGGTCGTGCTCGCCGTCCGCCGACGTCTGGATGGTGCCCTCGCAGCCGTTGGCCGAGGTGACCGGGTGGCCGTGGCTGTCATGGCCGAGGATGTGGGTGACCTTGACCTTGGCGCAGTCGACCGGGCCGTCCTCCGGGTCGGTCACCCTCACCTTGAAGGGCACCTTGTCGCCGAAGGTGAACAGCTGGCCGTCGCCGGGCAGTTCCAGGGTGACCTTGGGCGCCGTGTTGCCGACGGTGATGTGCGCGCTGGCCGAGCCGGTGCGGCCCGTGGAGTCCTTGACGGTCACGGTCGCCGTGTAGACGCCGTTCTTCTTGTACGTGTACGTGGGGTTCTGCTGGGTGGACTTGCCGCCGTCGCCGAAGTCCCACGCGTAGGTCAGCGTCCCGCCGTCGGCGTCCGTGGCCTTGGCGGTGAACTTCGTACGCAGCGGGGCCTGGCCGCTGGTCACCGACGCGCTGGCCTCGGCGACCGGGGAGTGGCCGTCCGTGGCGTTCTCGATGCGGTAGAGGCCGGAGTTCTCGTCGCCGCCGAACCAGGCCGTGCCGTAGTCGAGGACGTAGAGGGCGCCGTCGGGGCCGAACTCCATGTCCATCACCTGGGTGCCCGTCCAGGGGAAGGGGTTGATGGACTTGACCGTGCCGTCCGAGCCATGCTCGATGCGCTTGATCCAGCGCCGGCCGAACTCGCCGGCGAAGTAGTCGCCGTCGTACGCCTCGGGGAACTTCACCGGGGAGGTGTTCGCCGCGTCGTAGCGGTAGACGGGTCCGCCCATCGGGGATTCGGAGCCGGTGCCGAACTCGGGCACGGATCCGCCGTCGTAGGGGATCCAGGCCTCCTGCGCGGGCGGCAGCTCGGTCAGTCCGGTGTTGTGCCGCGAGTCGTTCTTGGGGGCGGCGCAGTCGAAGGTGGCGCCGGAGGTGCCGGTGGCGAAGTCGTAGTCGACGTAGGGCTCGTTCTTGCCGGTGCAGAAGGGCCAGCCGAAGTTGCCCGGCTTGGTGACACGGGTGAATTCGACCTGTCCGGCGGGGCCGCGCTTGGGGTCGGCCGCGCCGGCGTCGGGCCCGTAGTCACCGACGTACACGATGCCGGTCGGCTTGTCGACGCTCATGCGGAAGGGGTTGCGGAAGCCCATCGCGTAGATCTCGGGGCGGGTCTTCTCGGTGCCCTTGGCGAAGAGGTTGCCGTCGGGGACCGTGTAGCTGCCGTCGGCGGCGACCTTGATGCGCAGGATCTTGCCGCGCAGGTCGTTGGTGTTGCCGGCGCTGCGCCGGGCGTCGAAGGCGGGGTTGCGGTTCGGCCGCTCGTCGATGGGGGTGAAGCCGTCGGAGGCGAAGGGGTTGGAGTCGTCGCCCGTCGACAGGTAGAGGTTGCCTTCCTTGTCGAAGTCGATGTCGCCGCCGACGTGGCAGCAGGTGCCGCGGCTGGCCGGGACGTCGAGGACCTTCTTCTCGCTGGCGTTGTCCAAGGTGCCGTCGGCCTTGAGGACGAAGCGGGAGAGGCGGTTCACGCCGTCGAACTTCTTGAAGTCCTCGGCCGTGCCGTTCTCCGGGGCGTCGCCCGCGGGGGTGTCCAGCGGCGGCGCGTAGTAGAGGTAGATCGCGCGGTTCTCGCTGAACTTCGGGTCGATGGCGACGCCTTGGAGGCCCTCTTCGTCGTGCGTGTAGACCGGTATCTTCCCGGCGATCCTGGTGTTGCCCGCCGCGTCGGTGAGGCGGAGCGTGCCGTCGCGGGAGGTGTGCAGGACCGAGCGGTCGGGGAGCACGGAGAGCGTCATCGGCTCGCCCGTCTCGGGCTCGCCCTTGGCGAGGGTGACCTGCTGGAAGTCCTCGGCGACGGGGGCGGCGGTCGCGGGCGGGTCCGCCGGGGCGGCGCCGGCCTGCGGGACGGCGAAGGTGAGGGTGGCGCCGGTGAGCACGGTGCCGGTGAGCAGGGCGAGCGTGCTGCGGAGTCTCGGGCGTTTCCTGTGCACGGTGTTCCTCCGAAGGGGGACGGTCGTACGGGGTGTGTGCGCCGTGCGCCGGGGTGCGCCGTCACCCCGGACCACTCATGTCCTGTACACCTCAGGGACGGTAGCCACGTTTGTCCCGGGCGGAAAGCCCTTGTGCAGGACGGAAGTTGAACTTTTTCCTGTCAATGGACAAACCCGATTCGGGTCCGGACTAGTCGGAGCCGCCGAACGCCGCGTCGAAGGAGGCGGTCGGCGCCTCGAAGTCGTACGCCTTCAAGCGCGTCAGTGCCTCCGGGGCGCCCTGGAGCCGGTCCATGCCCGCGTCCTCCCACTCCACGGAGATCGGCCCGTCGTACGCGATGGAGCGCAGCATCCGGAAGACGTCCTCCCAGGGCACGTCCCCGTGGCCCGCCGACACGAAGTCCCAGCCGCGTCGCGGGTCGCCCCACGGGAGGTGCGAGCCGAGGCGGCCGTTGCGGCCGTCCAGGCGGCGCCGGGCCTCCTTGCAGTCGACGTGGTAGATGCGGTCCCGGAAGTCGTAGAGGAAGCCGACCGGGTCGAGGTCCTGCCACACGAAATGGGACGGGTCGAAGTTCAGGCCGAAGGCGGGTCGGTGGCCGACGGCCTCCAGCGCCTTGTGCGTGGTCCAGTAGTCGTACGCGATCTCCGACGGGTGCACCTCGTGGGCGAACCGCACGCCCTGCGCGTCGAAGACGTCCAGGATCGGGTTCCAGCGCTCGGCGAAGTCCTCGTACCCCCGCTCGATCATCGCCTCGGGGGCCGGCGGGAACATCGCGACCAAGTGCCAGATCGACGATCCCGTGAAGCCGACGACGGTGTCGACGCCGAAGGCGGCGGCCGCCCGCGCCGTGTCCTTGATCTCGGCGGCGGCCCGCTGCCGCACCCCCTCCGGCTCGCCGTCGCCCCAGATGCGGGCGGGCAGGATCGCCTGATGCCGCTCGTCGATGATCGCGTCGCAGACAGCCTGGCCGACGAGGTGGTTGGAGATCGCCCAGCACTTGAGCCCGTACTTGTCGAGCAGCGCGTGCCGTCCGTCCAGGTAGGACGGGTCGGCGAGCGCCTTGTCGACCTCGAAGTGATCGCCCCAGCAAGCGAGTTCGAGGCCGTCGTAGCCGAAGTCGCGGGCGTATCCGCAGACCTCTTCGAGCGGCAGGTCGGCCCACTGGCCGGTGAAGAGCGTGAACCTACGGGGCATGGCGGGGGCCTCCTCGGAGCGGGAACCGGGCGGACATCGGGCAGGAATCAGCGGGCATCAGGCGGGGACCAGCGTGTAGACGGAGTTCTTCGCCGCGCTCTCCTCCACCGCGGCGAGCACCCGCTGCACGGACAGGCCGTCGGCGAAGGAGGGTTCGGGCCGCGCTCCGGTGGCGATGGCGTGCAGCAGGTCGCGGGCCTGGTGCACGAAGGTGTGCTCGTAGCCGAGGCCGTGGCCGGGCGGCCACCACGCCTCCAGATACGGGTGTTCGGGCTCGGTCACGAGGATGCGGCGGAAGCCGGACGAGGCGGCGGGTTCGGTGTGGTCGTGGAACGAGAGCTCGTTCAGGCGCTCCAGGTCGAACGCCAACGACCCGTCGGAGCCGTTGAGTTCGAGGCGCAGTGCGTTCTTGCGGCCGGCCGCGAAGCGCGTCGCCTCGAAGGAGGCGAGGGCGCCGGACGGGAACCGGCCGGTGAAGACGGCCGCGTCGTCGACCGTGACCGTCCCGAGCCGGCTGCCGCCCGCCGCCGTGAGCCCGCTGGACGCCCCCTCCAGGACGGGGCGTTCCCGTACGAAGGTCTCGGTGAGCGCCGACACTCCGGCCACCGGCTCCCCCACCAGGTACTGCGCGAGGTCCACGATGTGCGCCCCCAGGTCGCCGAGCGCCCCGGAGCCCGCACGGTCCTTGCGCAGCCGCCAGGTGAGCGGGAAGTCCGCGTCGACCAGCCAGTCCTGAAGGTACGTCAGGCGTACGTGACGCAGCGCGCCGAGCCGCCCTTCCGCGACCATCCGGCGGGCCAGCGTGAGGGCGGGCACCCGGCGGTAGTTGAAGCCGACCATGGCCACCTGGCCCCGCGCGTGGGCTCGTTCGGCGGCCTCGGCCATGGCTTCGGCCTCCTCCACGGTGTTCGCGAGCGGCTTCTCGCACAGCACGTGCTTGCCCGCCTCCAGGGCGGCGACGGCGATCTCCGCATGGCTGTCGCCCGGCGTGCAGATGTCGACGAGGTCGACGTCGTCGCGGGCGATCAGGGCGCGCCAGTCGGTCTCGGCGGCGGCCCAGCCGAGCCGGTCGGCGGCGGCGCGCACGGCGCCGTCGTCGCGGCCGCAGACGGCCGAGAGCACCGGCCGCACCGGCAGGTCGAAGGCTCGCCCCACGGTGCGCCAGCCCTGTGAGTGGGCGGCACCCATGAAGGCGTAGCCGACCATGCCCACTCCCAATGGCCGCTTACCGGCACCTGCTCCCAGTGGCCGCTTTCCGGCCTCGGGATCCGTCTCCGTCTCACGCATGCGGTAATCCTCCTCGTCGACGCTCGGTGGGGGGTGCGGGCGTGCGCATCACTTGAAGCCGGTGGACATGTACTGACCGACGTTCTCCTTGTCGACGACGGCCGAGTAGCAGGTGACGAAGGACGGGATCTCGAACTCCGCCATGCCGCTGACGCCCTTGCCCTGCCCGAGGGCGCGCGCCAGGTCGATCGCGGACGCGGCCATCGTGGGCGGGTAGAGGACGGTGGCCTTCAGGACGCTGTTGTCCGCCTCGATGGCCTGCATCGCGGAGAGCGCGCCCGCGCCGCCCACCATCAGGAAGTCGTCGCGGCCCGCCTGCTTGATGGCGCGCAGGGCGCCCACGCCCTGGTCGTCGTCGTGGTTCCACAGGGCGTCGAAGTTCTTCTGGGCCTGGAGGAGTTGGGACATCTTCGCCTGTCCCGACTCGACGGTGAAGTCGGCGGCCTGGCGGGCGACCTTCTTGATGTTCGGGTAGTTCTTGAGGGCGTCGTCGAACCCTTTGGTGCGCTGCTTGGTGAGTTCGAGGTTGTCGATGCCCGCCAGCTCGATGACGCGGGCGTTCTTCTTGTCCTTGAGCTTCTCGCCGATGTAGTGGCCGGCGCTGAGGCCCATGCCGTAGTTGTCGCCGCCGATCCAGCAGCGGTAGGCCTGCGGCGAGGCGAAGACGCGGTCGAGGTTGACGACGGGGATGCCCGCCTTCATGGCCTTCAGGCCGACCTGGGTGAGGGCCTTGCCGTCGGCGGGCAGCACGACGAGGACGTCCACCTTCTTGTTGATCAGCGTCTCGACCTGGCCGATCTGGGCCGCGGTGTCGTTCGAGCCCTCGGTGGCCTCCAGCGTGACGTCCGAGTACTTCTCGGCCCGCTTCTTGGCGTTGTCGTTGATGGCGTTGAGCCAGCCGTGATCGGCCTGGGGGCCCGCGAAGCCGATGGTGACCTTCTTGCCCGGCTTGTCGTCGGCGACCTGCTGTGCCGTGTCCTCGGACCCCTCGTCCTTGGACTCGTTGCTGGTGCACCCCGTGATCAGGGCTCCGGTGGACAGGGCGGCGGCTCCGAAGAGGAGCCCTCTGCGGCTCGTGTGGGATGGCATGGGTGAACCCCTCAGCTCAGGAAGTGGTGGCCGGGATCAGCTCAAGTGGTGGTGGCCGTACGTCGTTGGACGAGCACCGCGGCGACGATGATCGCGCCCTTGGCGATCTGCTGGGTCGCGGTCTCCAGGTTGTTGAGCGCGAAGATGTTGGTGATCGTGGTGAAGATCAGCACACCGAGCACGGAGCCGGTGATCGTGCCGCGCCCGCCGCTGAGCAGGGTGCCGCCGATGATCACCGCCGCGATGGCGTCGAGTTCGTACAGGTTGCCGTTGGTGTTCTGGCCCGAGCCGGAGAGGATGATCAGCAGGAAGGCCGCGATGCCGCAGCACAGGCCGGAGAGCAGATACAGGTAGAGCCGCTGCCTGCGGACGTCGATGCCGGCCAGCCGCGCCGCTTCCGCGTTGCCGCCGACCGCGACCGAGCGCCGCCCGAACGTCGTGCGGTTCAGCAGCAGCCAGCCGACGGCGGTGACGGCGGCGAAGACCAGGACCAGCGGCGGGATGCCGAGGATGTACGACTCGCGCAGGCCGAGGTCCAACACCCCTTCCACGGTGACCATTTGGGTCTTGCCGTCGGTGATCTGCAGGGCGAGGCCGCGGCCCGCGGCCAGCATGGCGAGGGTGGCGATGAACGGCACTATCCCGCCGTACGCGATGAGCAGGCCGTTCACCAGGCCGCACCCCATGCCGACGACCACGGCCGTGAAGAGGATGCCCGCGAAGCCGTACTCCTGGGTGGCGACCGTCGTCGCCCAAACCGAGGCGAGCGCGACGATCGCGCCGACGGAGAGGTCGATGCCGCCGGAGATGATCACGAAGGTCATGCCGACGGTGACGACGCCGATGACGGAGGCCTGGGTGAGGATCAGCTGGACGTTGTCGGTGTCGAGGAACGAGTCGGGCTGGGTGATGCCGCCGATCACGATCAGCGTGGCGAGCACGCCGAGCAGCGAAAGCGTCCGCACGTCGGCGCGGGCCAGGGTGGCGCGCCACGGGCTGCCGCCGTCGGCGGGGGCGCTCTTGCGGGTGGCGGCCTCGGCCGCCGGGGCTGGCTGGGTCATGCCGCCGGGCTCCCTTCGAGGACGAGGTCGAGTACGCGGTGTTCGTCGAGGTCACGGGCGGGTGCGGTGTGGACGACGCGGCCCTCGCGGAGCACCAGGACGCGGTCGGCGAGGCCGAGCACTTCGGGCACTTCGCTGGAGACGAGGAGCACGGCGAGGCCCTCGTCGGCGAGCCGGCGGATCACCGCGTACAGCTCGGCGCGGGCTCCGACGTCGACGCCGCGGGTCGGTTCGTCGAGCAGCAGGACGCGGCAGCCGCGCAGCAGCCAGCGGGCGAGGACGGCCTTCTGCTGGTTGCCGCCGGACAGGGTGCGCACGGGGACGGTGGGGTCGTCGGGGCGCAGCGACAGCTCGCGCGTCGCGCTGCGCGCGGCCTCGCGTTCGGCACCGCGGTCGAGCCAGCCGCCGCGGGAGAAGCGGGACATGGTCGAGACGGACACGTTGCGGGTGACGGACTCCAGCATGAGGAGGGCTTGCGCCTTGCGTTCCTCGGGGGCTAGTCCGAGTCCCGCGCGGACGGCGGCCCGCACGCTGCCCGGCCGCAACTCCTGTCCGTCCACGAGCACTTGTCCGGTGGTGGGCTTGCGTGCGCCGTAGATCGTCTCCAGGATCTCGGAGCGGCCGGAGCCGACGAGACCGGCGAGGCCCACGATCTCGCCGGGGCGCAGGTCGAGGTCGAGGGGCTGGAACTCGCCGCGCCGGGAGAGTCCGCGTACGGTCAACACCGGTTGCTCCAAAGGCGGTTCGGGGGGCCGGTCCGGGAAGACGTACTCGACGTTGCGGCCCGTCATCAGCGCGACGACGTCCTTGGTCGGGGTGGATTCCGCGGGCAGTCCGCCCGCGACGGCACGCCCGTCCTTGAGGACGGTGACGCGGTCGCCGATGCGGCGGATCTCCTCCAGGCGGTGGGAGATGTAGATGACGGCGACGCCCTCCGCCGTGAGGTCGCCGACGATGCGGAAGAGGTTGTCGACCTCGTCGGGGTCGAGGGCGGCGGAGGGCTCGTCCATGACGATGAGGCGTACCTCGTGGGAGAGCGCGCGGGCCATCGAGACGATCTGCTGCTGGGCGGCGGAGAGGTCGCCGACGAGGCGCCCCGGATCGATTTCCGCGTGCCCGAGTCGCTTGAGCAGGGCGGCGGTTGACGCCTTCGCCGCCCGGCCGCGCACCACGAATCCGGCGGCTGTCGGCTCGTGTCCGAGGTGGACGTTCTCCGCGACGGAGAGGCCTTCCACCAGGTCGAGTTCCTGGTAGATGGTGGCGATGCCGAGCCGCATGGCGGCGATCGGCGAGCGGAGCGTGATGCGCTCGCCGCGCCAGGTGATCTCGCCGCCGTCGGGCTGGTGGGCGCCCGCGAGGACCTTGATGAGGGTGGACTTCCCGGCGCCGTTCTGGCCGAGGAGGCAGTGCACTTCCCCGGCCTGGACCTGGAGGTCGACGCCGTCGAGGGCGCGGACCCCGGGGAACGACTTGGTGATGCCGGACATGGTGAGCAGGGGTGGTTCTGGTGCCATGACGGTTCCCCTCGGCGGCGGCCGCAGCAGGGCAGGACGGATTCAGGGCAGGGCGGAACAGGATGGGACTGAACAGGACGGAGCGAAACAGGGCAGGGCGGGGCAGGGCAGGGCGCTGTGCCGGACGGGGTGGCGCTACGTTCCGTACGTGTCGGGCCGGGCCGGTGCGGGGTCGGTCAGGCCGGTGAGAACAGGTGGTCGCTGATGAGCCGGGCGCCGCCGATGACTCCGGCGGTGGGGCCGAGCTCCCCCAGGACGATGGGGAGGTTGCCGGTCGCCAGGGGCAGCGACTGGCGGTAGACCTGGGTGCGGATCGCGGCGAGCAGCGTGTGGCCGAGGCCGGTCACGCCGCCGCCGATCACCACGAGGCCGGGGTTGAAGAAGCTGACGAGACTCGCGATGACCTGGCCGGTGCGGTTGCCGCCCTCGCGGATGAGGTCGAGCGCGGCGGGGTCCCCCGCGGCGGCGGCCGCCGCGACGTCGACGGCGCTGAGCCGTCCCGCCTCGTCGAGCCGCGTGGCGAGCTCCGCCGAACGCCCCTCCCTGGCCGCCGTCTCTGCGTCGCGGGCGAGCGCCGCTCCGCTGAAGTAGGCCTCCAGGCAGCCCTTGTTGCCGCAGGCGCAGGGGCGTCCGTCCGGTTCGGACTGGATGTGGCCGATGTCGCCGGCGCTGCCCGTCGTCCCGCGGTGGACCTCACCGCCGACGACGATGCCGCAGCCGATGCCCGTGCCGATCTTGACGCAGAGGAAGTCGCCCACGGAGCGTGCGACGCCCGCGTGCTGCTCCCCCATCGCCATGAGGTTCACGTCGTTGTCGACCATGACGGGGCAGCCGAGATCCTGGCTGAGGGCCTCCCGGACGGGAAAGCCGTCCCACCCTGGCATGATCGGCGGGGCGACCGGCACGCCCTCCGGGAAGCGGACAGGACCGGGGACGCCGATGCCGGCGCCGTCGAACCCTTCCGCGAGGCCGGAGGCCTTCAGCTTGGCCGCCATGGCGAGGACCTGCTCGAAGACCGCGACCGGGCCCTCGCGCACGTCCATGGGCTGGTTGATGTGGCCGAGCACCTCCAGCTCGGCGTTGGTCACCGCGACGTCGACCGAGGTCGCGCCGATGTCCACGCCGAGGAAGCGGAGGGCCGGGGCCAGGCGGATGTTGTGGGAGCGACGGCCGCCGCGGGAGGCGGCGAGCCCGTCGGCGACCACGAGTCCGGTCTCCAGGAGCCGGTCGACCTCCACGGCCAGTTTGGACCGTGAGAGGTCGATCTGATCGCCCAGCTGGGCGCGGGAGTTGGGTCCTCCGTCACGCAACAGGCGCAGCAGGCGTGCCTGGTGCGTGTTGGCGGGTCGAGCCGTCATACGTCTCACGCGCCCCTCCCCGCCTCATCGGGCTTCCCATGCCGTTGCCCTCGGGCCGGCGCGCCGTCGTGCGGCCGCCTTCGCCGTGGGGCTTCCTTCAAGCTTTCGAGGGGAACGTAGCAGTGCCTGCCGGGGCTGGGAAGAAGTTGAGCGCGAATTACCCATGACTTTCTCCAGTCACAGGACAAAGGGGCGTTCGGCCGTGTTCCTAGGCCGGCTTCCGGAGCATGCACCAGGTGCGGGGGCCGTGGTCCGGCAGCGGGACGTCGGCCGTGACGGTGAAGCCGAGCCGTTCGTAGAACGCCACGTTCCGCTCGGTCGAGGTCTCCAGGAAACACGGGAAGCCCGCGCGGTCGGCAGCCGCGAGGCCGGGTTCGAGCACCGCGGCGCCGAGCCCCTTGCCCTGCTCGTCCGGGTCGACGCCGACCGTGGCGAGGAACCACGCGGGGTACTGGGGGCGGTGCGGCAGCAGCGCGTGCTCCGCCGACTCGAACCAGGGCGCGCGGTCGCCCGCGAGCTCCCCGATGAGCGGGCCGATCACGGCGAAGCCCGGCGTCGGGTCGCGGTCCGGCGTGGTCCAGACGGCGACGGCACGCCCGGCGTTCGCGACCCAGACCCGCCCGTACACCATCCCGATGCGGGTCAGGAAGAGCTCCTGGAAGCGGCGGATCCGCTCCTCGTGGCCGTCGGCGGCGACGACGTGGCGCGTGAAGGGATAGTCGGCGAAGGCGCGGGCGAGGGTGTGCACGGCCACCGGCACGTCCTGCTCGATCAAGGGGCGTATGCGGTGGTCCGTACTCATGTCTCTTCTCCCTGTCCCGGTGGTCCGTGCCTACCTCTGAGGTAATCGACGACTCCGGAACCGCGCCGCACGATGGTGCTCCGCCGCGGCCCCGAGTGGAAGGTCACCCCATGTCGGACACCCTGCCTCAGAACCAACCGCATGCCCACCTGATTGATCTCGTCCCCTTCGCCGCGCACCTCGGCATCGCCTTGACGGAGGCCGGACCCGACCGGGTCGAGGGCACCTTGGAGTGGTCGCCGGAGCTGTGCACGGTGGGCGGCGTGCTGCACGGCGGGGCGCTGATGACGCTCGCCGACACGACGGGCGCGGTGTGCGCGTTCCTCAACCTGCCGTCGGGCGCGGCCACGGCGACGGTCGAGTCCAAGACGAACTTCCTGCGGGCCGTGCGCTCCGGGACGGCCCGTGCGGTGGCCCGCCCCCTGCACGTCGGTGGCTCCTTCGTCGTCGTACAGACCGAGGTGTACGACGACGGGGGGCGCCTCGCGGGCCACACGACGCAGACGCAGGCGGTGCTCAGCCCCGATCGCACCGGCGGTACGTCTGACGGGTGTGCTCGGTGCGGGCCCGCATGATGTCCGGCGAGGGGCGGTTCTACGACGTCACGGGCAGCGCACGACCTGTCCCGCGTACGAGAGGTTGCCGCCGAAGCCGAAGAGCAGGACCGGGTCCCCGGAGCTGATTTCACCGCGCTCCACGAGCTTGGACAGTGCCATCGGGATGCTCGCCGCCGAGGTGTTCCCGGAGTCGACGACGTCGCGCGCGACCACGGCGTTCACGGCGCCAATGCGCTCGGCGAGCGGCTCGATGATCCGGAGGTTGGCCTGGTGCAGGACGACCGCGGCGAGGTCGGCCGGGGTCAGCCCCGCGCGCTCGCAGGCCGCGCGGGCGAGCGGCGGCAGCTGGGTCGTCGCCCAGCGGTAGACGCTCTGGCCCTCCTGGGCGAAGCGCGGCGGCGTGCCCTCGATGCGGACGGCGTTGCCCATCTCGGGCACCGAGCCCCACAGGACGGGGCCGATGCCGGGCTCCTCGCCGGGCCCGCACGCCTCGACGACGGCCGCGCCCGCGCCGTCGCCGGTCAGCACGCAGGTGGTGCGGTCCGTCCAGTCGGTGACCTCGGACATCTTGTCCGCGCCGATGACCAGGGCGCGGGTCGCGGCCCCGGCCCGCACGGTGTGGTCGGCGGTGGCCAGCGCGTGCGTGAAGCCCGCGCACACGACGTTGAGGTCCAGGGCGGCCGGGCCGGGGACGCCGAGGCGCGCGGCGACCCGGGCGGCCATGTTCGGCGAGCGGTCGATGGCCGTGGAGGTGGCGACCAGGACCAGGTCGATCGCGTCGGGGGTCAGGCCCGCGGCGGCCAGGGCCTTGCCGCCGGCGTACGCGGCCAGCTCGTCGACCGGCTCCTCCGGGCCCGCGATGTGGCGGGTGCGGATGCCCACCCGGGACCGGATCCACTCGTCGCTGGTGTCGACCGAGCTCGCCAGCTCCTCGTTGGTGAGGATCCTGGCGGGCTGATAGTGGCCGACAGCGGCGATGCGTGAGCCGTGCATGTACGGGTCCCCCTTGTTGCCGAAGATGCGGGACCCTCCAGTTTGGTCAGCGACTCACGAGTAACGGTGCACGTAATGCGACAGGAAAGGAGCGCGGGGTTTGGATGCTTCTCATGATGTGGTCACCCTCTGAAGAACGGTGTGACCTTGTGTGCGAGTCCGTACAGGACGTACGCCGTACGGAGTCGGCTGCAACCTGACCCCGCACGTGCAGGACAATGAGATCGTCGAGGTCACCTCCCCGCACGACGACCCTGTGACCCACGGCAGCCTCCGCATCAAGGGCCGCTTCGGCCACCAGCACGTACAGAACCGGGACTGATCACGACATGGGACGAGTCACGGAACGACGCAAGGTGATCCGCGTCAGGGACGGTCACGTCTCGGAGCGGCCCGACACCCTCGTCGCCGAGGAACCCCTGGAGATCCGGCTGAACGGCAGGCCGCTCGCCATCACCATGCGCACACCGGGCGACGACTTCGCGCTCGCGGCGGGCTTCCTGGTGAGCGAGGGCGTGCTCGGCTCGGCGGACGACCTGCGGTCGATCGTCTACTGCGCCGGGGCGCGGGACGACGGCTCCAACACGTACAACGTGGTCGACGTGCGGACCGCCGAGGGAGTCGTCCTCCCCGACATCACGCTCGAACGCAACGTCTACACCACCTCGTCGTGCGGACTGTGCGGCAAGGCGAGCCTGGACGCGGTCCGCACCACGGCACGCTTCCCGATCGCCGACGCGCCTCCGGTCCTGCTCGGCACCGACCTGCTCGCGAGCCTCCCCGACCGGCTGCGCGCGGCGCAGCGCGTCTTCGACACGACCGGGGGCCTGCACGCCGCTGCGCTCTTCGACGAGGAGGGCACGCTCCTCGACATACGCGAGGACGTGGGGCGGCACAACGCCGTCGACAAGCTGGTCGGCCGCGCCCTGCAGAGCGGAGACCTGCCGCTGTCCCGCGCCGTCCTGCTCGTCTCCGGCCGCGCCTCCTTCGAGCTGGCCCAGAAGGCCGTGATGGCGGGCATCCCGGTGCTCGCCGCGGTCTCCGCGCCGTCGTCGCTCGCCGTCGACCTGGCCGCCGAGACGGGGCTCACGCTGATCGGTTTCCTGCGGGGCTCCTCCATGAACGTGTACGCGGGCGAGCACCGCGTCGCCCTTCAGACCGCGGCCGGCCAGGGCTGACCCGGGCCGCCCCGGCACGGCGGCGGCGCCGCTGTCGGCGGGGAGTGCCCCCTGCGCCGGCCGGGCCCCTGCCCGGGGCACGACACGCCCGGTTCCACGGCCTCACTCTTCCGGCGCCTCGACCCCCGAGATTCGGGTCAGCATCCGCAGGAACTGCTCCCGCTCGCCGGCCGAAAGCGGCGCGAGGAGTTCGGCGTTGGCGTGTGCGGCCGCTGCCGCGCACCGCTTCACCGTGCGCCGGCCGCGCGCGGTGATCGTGATCGCGTTCTTGCGGCGGTCCCGGGGGTCGGGCGCGCGTTCGACGAGCCCGTCGGCCTGGAGGTCGTTCAGGACTCCGACCATGTCCTTCGGGTCGAGCGAGACGCTGCGGCCCAGCTCGGCCTGGGCGACCGGACCGTGGTCGGCGACGGCGGACAACACCACGTGGTGCCACATCTTGAGCCCCTCGCGGGCCAGCGCGTCGGCGACCAGGCCGCGGCCCCGGGCGGCCGCGCGGCCGAGCAGCCAGCTGGGGAGGGTGCGGATGGTGCTGGGGGCGGGCGGGGTCGTGGCCATGGGTCAAGCGTAACCGCTCATCGTTGGACTTCCCCATGAGTTCGTGGTTACCGTTGGGGCCACCAATGATTCCCTCACCCTGGAGGTGGTGCGGATGCGTCGCGTCCGGTATGCCCACAGCGGCGGCCCCGAGGTCCTGTTCCTGGAGGACGCCCCCGTCCCCGACCCCGGGCCCGGCGAGCTCCTCGTCCGCGTCGAAGCCATCGGCGTGACCCTCCCCGTCGTGCGCAAGGTCCGCGAGAGCCGCGACCCGATACCCCTCGGCGGCGAGGTCGCAGGGGAGGTCGTCGCACTCGGCGAGGGCGTCACCGGTCACGCGCCGGGCGACCGCGTCACCGGGCTGGTCTTCGGCCACGGCTACGCCGACTACGCCCTGCTCCACACCTCGATGGCCACCCCCGTGCCCGAGGGTGCGAGCGCGGTCGACGCGGTCGCGCTGGTCCGCTCCGGCCTCGTCGCGTACGGCGCGCTCGAAGCGGCCCGCCCCGCCCCCGGCGAGTCCGCGCTCGTCACCGCCGCCGCGAGCGGGGTCGGACACCTCGCCCTGCAACTGGCCGGCCTGCGGGGCGCGTCGCGCGTCGTGGCGGCCGTGTCCGACCCCGGCAAGGCGGACTTCGTGCGCGGACTCGGCGCCGACGAGGTCATCACGTACGACCAGGACGGCTGGGGCGAACCCGTCGACTATGTGCTGGACGCGGTCGGCGGCGACCTCCTGGGACCCGCCTGCAAGTCCCTCGCACCACACGGCCGCTTGGTGGCCTACAGCTCGGGCGGCGGCACCGTGGCGGCGTACGACCTGCTCGTCGGCGCCAGATCCGTCATCGGCTTCCAGCTGGGCCTGATCGCGCGCGGCCGGCCGGAGCTGTACGAGAAGTGGCGCAGGGAGCTGTGGGACCTGCACGCGGACGGTCGGCTGCGGACCGCCGTGCACGCGGAGTTCGCCCTGGAGGAAGCGGTGCGGGCGCACGAGGTGATCGAGACGCGGAGCAACCGGGGGAAGGTCGTGCTGGTCCCCTGACGCACGCTTCTTGTGGGGTGTCGGAGCCCGCAAGTAGCGTCTGTCCGCGTACGTTGGACGTGGGATGTCCGGATGTCCGGTCGCCTGTTCGACCGTTGTGCGGGCATTCCGAACCCCCGCATCGTCACCGCCATGAGTCGCCGTCGCCATGAAAGGCGGACCGCACCATGTCATCGAGTCTCCCCGCACGCCACCGACGCCTCAGATCGCTCCGTGCCGTCGCCGCCGCCGTGACCGCGGTGGCCGTGGGCGCGCTGCTGCCCGCGCCCGCCGCGCGGGCGGCCCGGGCCGCGGAGCCGCCGCCGTTCGAGCAGCAGGTGCTGTTCAAGGCGGACCGGGATCCCGGCTACGCCTGCTTCCGCATCCCGGCCGTGGTGCGGACGACCAAGGGAACGCTGCTCGCCTTCGCGGAGGGGCGGGTCAACGACTGCGGCGACGCGGGCGACATAGACCTGGTGCTCAAGCGGTCGCACGACGGTGGCCGCACCTGGGGCCCGCTCCAGGTCGTCAACGAGGGCGCGGGCGACACCCACGGCAATCCGGCGCCGGTCGTGGACCGCGAGACCGGCCGGATCCTGCTGGCGGAGACGTACAACACGGGGCGTACGGACAACAAGAACTGCGACGTGCCGTGCGACCGCACCCCGCACCTGCAGTACAGCGACGACGACGGCCGCAGCTGGTCGGCGCCGCGCGACCTGAGTGACCAGATCCTGCCGGAGCACTGGAACTCCTGGTACGCGACCGGTCCCGTGCACGGGCTCCAGCTGACCCGCGGCCGGCACGCGGGGCGGCTCGTCTTCACCGCCAACACCGAGACGTGGGACGGCGGCCGCGTCACCGCCAACCACGCCGCGCTGATCGTCAGCGACGACGGCGGCGACCACTGGAAGATCGGCGCGACGGACTCGTACCCGATACCGGCAGGCGGCACCTTCCGTCAGAAGCCGTCAGAGATGACCATCACCGAACGCCCCGACGGGGCGATCCACGTCAGCGGCCGCGAACAGGACGGCACGGACCTGGGTCACCGCACGCAGACGGTCAGCCGGGACGGCGGCGACTCCTTCGCCGCCCCCTTCCGCGCGATCCCCGACCTCTACACGCCCCAAGTGCAGGGCTCCACCCTGCAGTTCGGCAAGCGGATGCTGCTCGCCTGCCCCGCCGACCCGGACCGCCGCCGCACCATGCAGATCCGCTCGTCCTACGACGGCGGCCGCACCTGGGACAGCGTCGACCGCGGCACCACGGTGACCACCGACTGGTCCGGCTACTCCGACATGGTGCGGGCCGACCGGACCCACGTGGGCCTCATGTACGAGGGCGGCGCGGTGGACGCGCGCGACGAGATCCGCTTCGCCCGCTTCACCGAGGAATGGCTGACGCCGCGCCGGGGCCCGGACCCGACCACCCGCGACCACGCGCCGGGCGCCCGGCCCGCCGCCGTCCTCGGCGGGGCACGCGCCACCCCGGGCCGCTTCGGCGGGGCGATCTCCTTCGACGGTACGGACGACGCCGTACGGCTGCCGTATCAGCACCGACTACCGCTCGGCACCGAGGACTTCACGACCTCCCTCTGGTTCCGCTACTCCGCGACGACCGGCGAGCAGCCGCTGCTGTGGATGGGCGGCATCGGCACCAATCAGCCGCAGGTGTGGCTGCGCGGCGAGCCCGCGAGCGACCGTGTCACCGGCCTGATCACCACACGGGACGGCACCGCTCCCCCGAAGTCCGCGTTCGCGCGCACGACCGGCGCGTACAACGACGGCCAGTGGCACCACATCGCGCTGCGCCGCGGCGCAGGGCGCCTGACGCTCTTCCTCGACGGCACGCAGGTCACCACCGCGGACGTGCCCGGCTCGGTCAGCCGCAACTCCCCCTTCGGCGTCCACGTCGGCCAACGGCTCGACAGCCGGGCCCACTTCACCGGCGCGATCGACGAAGTGCGGGTGTACGACAGGGCGTTGGACGACGCCGAGGTGGGAGCCCTGCGCACTGCCGGTGCTCCTGTGACACGGGACACCGTCGTGCGGCTCCCCATGGACCGGGTGCGCGACAGCAACTAACGTCCCCGGCGTGTGTGCCCGTCAACGTCCCGCGACGGGGGCGCGCAGCGTCTGGCTCGTCCTGCTGCTCGCCCTGGTCTGCGCGGCCGTACTGCTCATCGCCCTCCCGGAAGACGACCGGGAGGGCGATGCGGCATGCGCACCCCGCACCGTCGCCTCCTGGGCCGCCGACGACAGGTCCACCGGGGAGTTCGCGCGCTACGGCGACGACATGACGCGCACCGACGACTGGACCGGGGGCGACGGCACCCACTCGGTGCGGCTGCCGGACGGGCGCGTGCTGTGGCTGTTCTCCGACACCTTCCTCGGTCAGGTCCACGCGCCCCCGAACCAGGCGGGCCAGCCGCACACCTGGCGCGACCCGAACACGCCCATGGTCCGTAACTCGGCCGTGGTGATGTCCCGTTCGGGCACCCTGCAGCGCACCCTCGCCGCGCCGCTCTTCCCCGACCCGGCGCCGCAGGAGTGGCGCTGGCCGGTGGCGGCCCGTGTGGAGCCCCGCTCGTCCGGCTCGGACGAGCGCGTCGTGCGCGTCCTGCTGTGGAACCGCATGGCGAGCCAGGGCCCCTGGATCTACGGCGTCCCCGTCGCCACGGAGGTCGCCACGCTCTCGCTGCCCGACCTGCGCGTCGAGGGCATCACCAAGGTCTCGGACCAGCGGTCGGTGGCCGATCCGGAGAAGCGGGTCCTGTACGGCGCGGCGGCGGTCGAGGACGACGGCTGGACGTACGTCTTCGGCGGCACGGACGCGCAGGCGACCTCGCGCCCCTCCTCGGACGCCCATGTGGCGCGTGTCCCGCACGGCAGCCTCGCCGAACCCTCCGCGTGGGAGTACTGGGACGGCGAGGCGTGGGGCCACGACGTCACGCCGAAGCCGGTGCTCGGGGACGGGAAGCGGAAGGGGGTGGGGAGCGCGTTCACGGTGGTGCGGGACGACGGGACGTACGTGCTGTTCACCATGGCGGCGGGCACCGAGGGCCTGACCACCGTCACCTCGTACTGGTCCTGCTCCCCCACCGGCCCCTGGCACGGCCCCACCAAGGCCTTCGAGGCGCCCCTGCCCAAGGACAGCGCCGTCCGCCAGGAGACCGCCGCCTACAACCCTCAGGCCCATCCCGCGCTCGGCGGCGACGGCCGTCTCGTCCTCAGCTACGACGTCAACTGGCTGGACGCGACGCCCGCCAACGCGCAGGCGAACGTCACCCGGAACGTGTCGCTGTACCGGCCGCGGTTCGTCTCCCTGCGGCTGACGGGAGCTCGCTGACGAATTCCTGCGGATCGCGCGAGCGGCGCTTGGCGATGACCGCGCAGACCATCAGCTGCATCTGGTGGAAGAGCATCAGCGGCAGCACGGCCAGCGAGGCGTCCGCGCCGAACAGGACGCTCGCCATGGGCAGTCCGGCCGCCAGGGACTTCTTCGACCCGGCGAACTGGATCGCGACGCGGTCGGCCCTGCCGAAGCCGAGCCGCTTCGCCCCGTACCAGGTCAGCGTCAGCATGACGGTCAGCAGGACGGCCTCGACGCCGAGCAGCGCGAGCAGCCGCAGCGGGTGCACCTGGCTCCAGATGCCCTCGACCATGCCCTCGCTGAACGCGGTGTAGACGACGAGCAGGATCGATCCGCGGTCCACGTATCCGAGGATCTTCTTGTGGCGGGTGATGAAGCCGCCCACCCACCGGCGCAGGAGCTGCCCGGCGAGGAACGGCACGAGCAGCTGCAGCACGATCTTCAGGAGCGAGTCCGCCGAGAAGCCGCCGCCGCTGTCACCGAGCAGGGCGGCCGCGAGCAGCGGGGTGAGCACGATGCCGGCCAGCGAGGAGAAGGAGCCCGCGCAGATCGCCGCGGGGACGTTGCCGCGGGCCATCGACGTGAAGGCGATGGACGACTGGATCGTCGAGGGCACCAGGGTGAGGAAGAGGAAGCCGCTGAAGAGCGCGGGCGTCAGGACGTACGGGACGAGTCCCTTCGCCGCGAGTCCGAGCAGCGGGAAGACGACGAACGTGCAGGCGAGGACCGTGACGTGGAGCCGCCAGTGCTTGAGCCCGTCGAGCGCCTCGCGGGTGGAGAGCCGGGCCCCGTAGAGGAAGAACAGCAGCGCGACGGCCCCGGTGGAGGCGCCGGACGCGACATCGGCGGCGGTGTCGCGGGCGGGCAGCAGGGCCGCGAGGCCCACGGTCGCGAGCAACGCCACGATGTACGGGTCGACCGGCATCCAGGACGGCCACTTCAGGCGTTTCACGGTGCTCCATGCTCTCGGTGCGGGACGGCCCCGCTCTCGTACGGACGTGCCCTTCCCATGATCCTCCGGAGCCGGGTGATCGGGAATCCGGTACACCGCTCTGACTGCCATCATGATCCGCGATGACAGGGCTAGGCTGGTCGGTGTGTACGACCCCTCACAGCTCCGCACGTTCCTCGCGGTCGCCCAGACGCTGAGCTTCACGCGGGCCGCCCGCAGGCTGAACCTGCGCCAGTCCACCGTCAGCCAGCACGTGCGCCGCCTTGAGGACGCCACCGGGCGCCAGCTGTTCACGCGCGACACCCACAGCGTGGAGCTGACCGAGGACGGCGAGGCCATGCTCGGCTTCGCCCGCCGGATCCTGGCGGCGCACGAACAGGCGGCGGCGTTCTTCGCGGGCAAGCGCCTCGGCGGACGGCTGCGGTTCGGGGCGTCCGAGGACTTCGTCCTGACGCGGCTCACCGACATCCTGGAGACCTTCCGGCGCGACCACCCCGACGTCGACCTGGAGCTGACGGTCGAGCTGTCCGGCACGCTCCACAAGCGCCTCGACGCGGGCAAGCTGGACCTGGTGCTCGCCAAGCGGCGCCCGGAGGACCCGCGCGGCGAGCTGGTGTGGCAGGACGACCTGGTCTGGATCGGTGCCGAGCGGCTCCGCCTCGACCCGGAGCGTCCGGTGCCGCTGATCGTCTATCCGCCGCCCGGCATCACCCGCGCCCTCGCCTTCGAGGCGCTGGAGCGGCGGGGCCGCGCCTGGCGTGTGGCCTGCACGAGCGGCAGCCTCAACGGCCTGGTGGCGGCGGCCCGCGCGGGGCTCGGCGTGATGGCTCACTCGCGGGGCCTGATCCCGCCCGGCCTGGTCCGCGTCCCCGACCGCGCGGGTCTGCCGGAGCTCGGCCAGGTCGACTTCGTGCTGCTGCACGGCGAGCGGCGCGCGTCGGCCCAGGACGCGGCGGACGCCCTGGCGACGGCGATCCTGGCGGGCGGGGACCGGCTGCACCGGGGTGGGCGCTAGCGCAGCGGCCGCGGATACGTGAGTTCCTTGAAGCGGCGCAGATAGGGCGCCGATTCGACGTGCCGCACGCCGTCGAGCGAGCCGAGGCTACCGCTCAGATAGGTGTAGAGCTCGTCGGTGTCGCGGGTCACGACGCTCGCCATCAGGTTGGCCGACCCGGTGATGGCGGAGACGTGGGCGATCTCGGGGTGCCCGGCCATCGCCCGTCCCACCCGGTCGAGCGCGCCCGGGGCGACGGTGACCCAGAGCATCGCGGCGGTGGTGAAGCCGAAGCGCGCGGTGTCGTACTCGGTGTCGATGTAGAGCGCGCCCGAGCCGAGCAGCGCGGCGACGCGGCGCTTGACCGAGGACTCGGAGCGGCCGGTGAGCCGCTGCAGCTCGGGGTAGGTGACGCGGCCGTCGGCCTTCAGGGCGGCGACCAGGGGCTCGTCGTCGGGAGTGATGCGGGCGGGGCCCGGCACGGCCGGCGGCTCGGCGGGTGCGAGCGCGGCGACCTGCTCGTCGGAGAGCGGGCGGTGCTTGCCGATCCAGCCGGTGCGGCCGCCGTAGAAGCGGTGCATCAGCTGGTGTGCGGTGATCTCGATGAGCTTGCGGGTGCGCAGGAGCTTGCCGAAGAGCAGGTCCTCGTAGGCGGCGGGGGTGCGCGGCAGCGACAGGCAGACCACTTCGGTGCCGGCCGAGGTGAGGTGGACCCATGCCGTGTCGGGGCGGCGGGCCAGCGCGGCCGCGATGGCCTCGGCGCCGTCGGGCGTGCAGCGCAGGCGCAGCATCCACTCGTCGTGGCCGAGCCGCCGGGGGTCGCGGACGCCGACGATGCGGAGCCCCGCCTCGGCGCGCAGGCGGCGGAAGCGGCGGGCGACGGTCTGGTCGGAGACGCCGAGGACGGCCGCGATGCGGCTGAAGGGGGCCCTGCCGTCGACCTCCAGGGCGTGCAGCAGCTGAAGGTCCAGGTCGTCGAAGACGTCGGATTCCATCGCTGGAGAGCCTCCATATGTCGAATAAGTGCGCCAAGCAGTCCTCTGGCACCGGCTTCGTTCGCCGTCGGCTCATCGTACGAGGGCGTCCACAGATGTCGGACGAGGAGTCGGAGGAACAAGGAAATGCGTACATGGGGGCCTCTCACAGCGGTGTCTCTGGGAACGTTCATGCTGTTGCTGGACGTGACGATCGTGATCGTGGCACTGCCCGACATGGCGCGGGCGCTGGACGCCTCGCTGAGCGATCTGCAGTGGGTCATCGACGGCTACGCGCTCGCGCTGGCCGCGCTGCTGCTCGGCGTCGGCGCCGCGGCCGATGTGTTCGGCAGGCGGCGGCTCAACGTCGTCGGCACCGCGCTGTTCGCGGTGGCCTCGCTGGGCTGCGGGCTCGCGTCGGACGCGGACCTGCTGGTGGCGGCGCGCGCCGTGCAGGGCCTTGGCGCCGCCGCGATGCTCGCGACGACGCTGCCGCTGCTCGGCGCCGCCTATCAGGGGCGCGACCGGTCGGCCGCGCTCGGCGTGTGGGGCGCGGTGAGCGGCGCGTCGGCCGCGCTCGGTCCGATCGTGGGCGGGCTGCTCACGGAGGGGCCCGGCTGGCGCTGGATCTTCTTCGTGAATCTGCCGGTCAGCGTGGCGTCGATCTGGTTGACGCTGCGGGTCGTGCCGGAGTCGAAGGGGCCCGCGGGGCGTCGGGTCGACTGGGCGGGCACGGCGGCGTTCGCGTGCTTCGCGGGCGCGGGGACGTACGGGGTGCTGCGCGGCGGGGCGGACGGCTGGACCTCGGCGGCGGCCGGGACGTCCTTCGCGGTCTCGGCGCTGGCGCTGCTCTGCTTCGTCCTGGTCGAGCGGCGCGTCGCGCAGCCGCTCCTCGACCTGCGGCTGCTGCGCAAGCCCGCCTTCACCGGGGTCCTGATCGGCGCGATCGGGTACAACGGTGCCGCTTTCGGCGTCGTCCCGTACGTCTCCATCTGGCTGCAGACCGTGCTCGGCATGAGTCCGGTGCGCGGCAGTCTGGTGCTGCTGCCGCTCGCCGCGACGTCGTTCGTGGTGGCGCTGGTCGCCGGTCGGCTGCTGCACGGGGTGGCGCCGCGCGTCGTCATCGGGGTGGGGCTGTTGCTGATCGGTGCGGGCGGGCTGTGCCTGGCGGTGCTCGACGCCGGGTCCTCGTGGGGCGCGCTCGCGCCGGGGCTCACGCTCACGGGCGTCGGCGCGGGGCTGGTCGCGCCGGCCCTTGCGGGGGCGGCGCTCGCCGCGGTGCCGCCCGCGAACGCCGGGATGGCGGGCGGCGCGGTCAACACCTTCCGCCAGCTCGGGTACGCGGTCGGGGTCGCCCTGTTCGGCACGGTGCTCACCGCGCGGATGCAGGACTCGCTCGGCCGCGAGGCGGCGCACACCGTCGCGGGCGGCGGCGCCTCGGCCCTGCACGGCACGGTGCCGGAGCACGCGGTGCGGGCGGCCTTCGCGGCGGGCCTCAACGGGGCGTCGCTTGCGGCGGGGGTGGCGGGTCTCGTCTCCGGTGTCCTGGTGCTCGTGATGGTGCGGGCGGGGGCTCCCGGAGGTGCGGCGGGAACTCCGGAGCGGGAGCGGCGCGTTCTCGAAGAGGCACGGTGAACCGGCGAGGGGTGGAGCGACGACGAGGGCCGTGACCGCTGCGTACAGATTCGGTGGAGATTACGCCACCGAAACTTACTCCACCGTAAGTAAGTTGTCCCGCCCTTCCCCTTGTGGCCGCATTTCCACCGGCTGACCAGTGCCGATGGACCGTACCGACCGCGCTTGCAACCCCTCCCGAAGGTGCGCGGCGTGGGGTACGGTCACGGCGCTGTGCGGAGCGCCACAAGGAGCATCATTGCGCGAGTTCACGAATCCTCCGATGGCGTCGGTGCCGCTGGTGGGCGGCCTTGCCGACGCCGTGTTCGACCATGCCGCCGAGGACCCGGCGCGCGTCGCCTTCGGCCGCAAGACCGACGGGCGCTGGTCCGACGTCTCCGCGGCCGAGTTCCGCGACGAGGTGCTCGCCCTGGCCAAGGGGCTGATCGCGCAGGGCGTGCGGTTCGGGGACCGCGTGGCGATCATGTCGCGTACGAGGTACGAGTGGACGCTCTTCGACTTCGCGCTGTGGACGATCGGCGCCCAGGTCGTGCCGATCTATCCGACGTCCTCCGCCGACCAGGTCCTGTGGATGCTGCACGACGCGCAGGTGTCGGCGGCGATGGTCGAGCACGAGGACCACGCGATGACGATCGGCTCGGTCGTCGACCGGCTGCCGCAGCTGCGCCGGCTGTGGCAGCTGGACGCCGACGCGGTCGGTGAGCTGACCGGCGCGGGGCGGGAGATCGACGACGACGTGGTGCACCGGCACCGCCGCGCGGTCACGCCCGACTCGATCGCCACGATCATCTACACGTCCGGCACGACGGGCCGCCCCAAGGGCTGTCTGATCTCGCACGCGAACTTCATGTTCGAGGCGGATGTGATGGTGGGGCGCTGGGAGCCGGTGTTCCACTCCAAGCGGGGCGACGAGGCGACGACGCTGCTCTTCCTGCCGCTGGCGCACGTCTTCGGCCGCATGGTGCAGGTGGCGGCGGTGCGCGGCCGGGTCAAGATGGGCCACCAGCCCAACCTCAACGCGGCGGCGCTGCTGCCCGACCTGGCCGCGTTCCGGCCCTCGTTCATCCTCGCCGTGCCGTACATCTTCGAGAAGGTCTTCAACGCGGCGCGGCGCAAGGCGGAGAAGGACGGCAGGGCGGGCCCGTTCGACAAAGCCGTCGAGTGTGCCGTGCGGTACGCCGACGCGCTGGAGGCCAAGGCGTTCGGGACGGGCCCGGGGCCCTCGGCCGGGCTGCGCATGCAGCACCAGCTCTTCGACAAGCTCGTCTTCTCCAAGGTGCGGGAGGCGATGGGCGGCCGGGTGCGGCACGCGATGTCCGGCGGCTCCGGGATGGACCGCCGGCTCGGCCTGTTCTTCGCGGGCGCGGGCGTGACGATCTACGAGGGGTACGGCCTGACCGAGTCGACGGCCGCCGCGACCGCCAACCCGCCCGAGCGCACCCGCTACGGCACGGTCGGCCAGGCCATCCCCGGCACGACGGTGCACATCGCGGAGGACGGCGAGGTGTGGCTGCGCGGCGGCAACGTCTTCCAGGGCTACCTCAACGACCCCAAGGCCACCGACGCGACCCTGCGGGACGGCTGGCTGGCCACCGGTGACCTGGGCGCGCTCGACGAGGACGGCTATCTGACGATCACGGGACGCAAGAAGGAGATCCTGGTGACGTCGGGCGGCAAGAGCGTGTCGCCGGCCCAGCTGGAGGAGCGGGTGCGCGACCATCCGCTGGTCGCCCAGTGCGTCGTCGTCGGCAACGACCGCCCCTACATCGCGGCGCTCGTCACGCTGGACTCCGAGGCCGTCGAGCACTGGCTGACCATGCGCCGCAAGCCGATGCTGCCGCCGAGCGAGCTGGTGCGCGACCCGGATCTGGAGACCGAGGTGCGGCGCGCCGTCGTCGCCGCCAACACCCTCGTCTCGCAGGCCGAATCGATCCGTACGTTCCGCATACTGGCGCATCAGTTCACCGAAGAGCACGGCCTCCTCACGCCGTCGCTGAAGCTGAAGCGGAAGGCGATCGAGACCGTGTACTCGGCCGAGGTCGAGGCGCTGTACCGCGGCTAGTTATTGACGGTTCGTCAGGTCACGCACACAATCAGCCCCACTTCGACTTCAGGGGGCTCGACCGTGTCGCGATCGATCCGCACCATCACCGCCGCCGTTGCGGCCCTGCTGCTCGCCACGTCCTGCAACTCCGCCTCCGAACGCGGCAGTTCAAAGGAGGGGGACGGCGGCTCCACGCGGGGCGTGACCGACGACTCCATCAAGGTCGGCGGCATCGTCTCGATGACGACCGCCAGCGGATACAGCAAGAAGGACACCGATCTGGGCGCGAAGGCCCGCTTCGACCGCGCCAACACAGAGGGCGGCGTGCACGGCCGGAAGATCGAGTACCTGGGTGCGGAGGACGACGGGCAGGACCCCGGCAAGAATCTCGCGGCGGCCCGCAGGCTCGTGCAGCAGGAGAAGGTGTTCGCGATCTCGCCGATGAGTTCGGTCACCTTCTCCGGTGCGGACTTCCTGCAGAAGCAGAAGGTGCCCACGTTCGGCTGGGGCACCATTCCGCCCTTCTGCGGCCCGACCTACATGTACGGCTTCGGCGGCTGCATGGTGCCCATGCCCGGCGGCACCATCACGCAGAGCTGGCCCGAGGGCCTCAAGAAGGTGATGGGTGGGGCGAAGGGCAGGTCGGTGGCGATCCTCGCCAACGACAACGACGCCGGTACGTTCGCCATCCGCACCTACAAGCAGAGCTTCGCTGCCGCCGGATACGAGGTGACGTACGCCAAGTCGACGGTGCCCGCGACCTCGGTGCCGAGCGACTGGTCGGCGTACACGAAGGAGATCCTCCGCTCCGACGGCGGCAAGGCGCCGGACGCCGTCGTCTCCGTCATGCAGACCCCGTACAACATCGGCCTGTTCACGGCCGTCAAGCGGGCGGGCTTCAAGGGCGTCCTCACCGACCCCACCGACTACGACCCGGGCCTGCTCGCCAAGAGCGCGACGAGGAAAGCGCTCGACGGCGTGCACGTCCTCCTCTCCTTCCAGCCGTTCGAGCAGGACAGCGCGGACATGAGGCGGTTCAAGGCGGACATCAGGAAGGCGGCGGGCGAAGAAGTGCCGCTCAACATGCACATGATGACCGGCTACATGTCCGCCGACCTCTTCCTCGCCATCGCGGAGAAGGCGGGCAAGGACCTCACCGTCGACTCCTTCCAGAAGGCCGCGGACGGTTACTCGGACACCGGCACCATGGTCGGTGACCGGCGGCTGCCCGAGGGGCGGAAGGAGGCGTTCGGCTGCGGCGCCCTCGTGCAGCTCAAGGGCGGGAAGTACGCCGTGTCGTCGCCCTTCAGGTGCTACGAACCGATCCCCTTCAAGTAGGGGTGGGCCGCCATGTCGGACCTGCTGGGATTCGTGCTGAGCGGCCTTGTCTCCGGGGCCCTGTACGCCCTCCTCGCCACGGGCCTCGTCCTGTCCTACTCGGCATCGGGCCTCTTCAACTTCGCGCATGGCGCCACCGCCTATCTGTGCGCCCTCGCCTTCCACGAACTGCACTCCGGCCTCGGCTGGCCCGCCGTGCCGACCGCGCTGCTGCTGGTCCTCGTGGTGGCCCCGGCGCTCGGCTGGGCCCTCGACCGGCTGATGTTCCGCAAGCTGGCGCGGGTCGGCGAGACCGCGCAGATCGTCGCGACCATCGGCCTGCTCGTGGCGCTGCCCGCGCTCGGCCTGTGGACCGTGGAGCTCCTGGCGGACGCGGGGGCACCGGTCAAACCGGCCGAGAACCAGTTCGGGCTGCCGGGCGTCGGGCCGAGTCCGGCCAAGAGCTGGCAGCTCATGGACGGTGTCGGCGTCGACTCCGACCAGCTGATCACGTGGGTGGCCACGGCGGTGGTCGCCGTCGGCCTGTGGGTCCTGATGCGCCACACGCCGCTCGGCCTCAGGCTGCGGGCCGCCGTCGACAACCGCTCGCTCGTGGAGCTGCGCGGCATGAGCGCGGACCGGCTCTCCTCGGTGGCGTGGATGCTGTCGTCCGGCCTCGCGGGCCTTGCGGGAGTGCTCGCGACGCCGCTGCTCGGGCTCTCCGCCCACGACTTCACGCTGTTCCTCTTCGTGTCGGCGACGGCCGCCGTGCTCGGCCGCTTCATGTCGATCCCGCTGGCGTTCGCGGGCGGCCTCGCGCTCGGCGTGCTGCAGAACCTCGTCGCGGGGTACGCCGACTTCGCCGAGAAGATCACCGGCTTCCGTACGGCCGTGCCCTTCGTGATCCTGTTCGCCGGGCTGCTCCTGCTCACACGGCGGCAGCGCACGGCGGGCACGGCGGCGGTGGACGCGCCGCCCGTCGACTACCTCGCCGGCCGGTCGTGGGCCCGCAGATGGGGGCCGTGGGCGGTGGCCGCGGCGCTCCTCGCCCTCGCGTTCTACACGGTCACGACCCCCTTCTGGAGCGGCATCCTCGCCCAAGGCCTCGCGATCTCCCTGGTCTTCGTCTCCTTCACCGTGGTGACAGGGCTCGGCGCGATGGTGTCGCTGGCGCAGGCCACCTTCGTCACCGGGGCCGCGCTGGTCGCCGGGCTCCTGATGAGCCACGGCTGGCCGTTCTTCGCGGCGGCGCTGGTGGGGACCTGCACGGCGGCGCTCCTCGGCGCGCTCGTGGCGCTGCCCGCGCTGCGGCTCGGCGGGCGGTCGCTGGCCCTCGCCACGCTGGCACTCGCCTTCCTCGCCGACCAAGTCCTCTTCCAGATGGGGTGGTTGCGCAACGGCGACACCGGCTGGGAGATCCCCCGCCCGGTCTTCGGCCCCGTCGACCTCTCGGACGACCGCGCCCTGGGCGTCGCGATGGTCGTCCTCGTCACGGCAGCCGTCGCCGCGCTCGGCGCGCTGCGGAACTCTCCGACGGGCCGGGCCATGCTGGCGGTGCGGTCCGCCCCGGCGGCGGCGATGGCGTCCGGCATCTCCGTGGTGCGCACCAAACTGCTGCTGTTCACGCTGTCGGCGGGGCTCGCGGGGTTCGGCGGCGTGATGTACGCGTCCTACAACACCCGTGTCACAGCGACCGACTTCACCGCGATGACCGGCCTGATCTGGCTGGCGGTGGTGGTCGCCGCGGGCCTCCGGCGGCCGCAGTTCGCGGTGGTGGCGGGGCTGGTCTTCGCGATCGTGCCCCATCTGGTGGCGGACTACGTCACGGAGTCCGTGCACCTGCCGGTGATCCTCTTCGGCCTCGCGGGGCTGGCGCTGGCGAACGATCCGGACGGGTACTGCGCGGCGGTGTCGGTCCGGCTGCACCGTCGGCGGACGGCTTCGGCCCCTCGGGCGTTCGAGGAGCGGGGGCCTGGCCGGAGCGTCGCCTCCGTGGCGGAGCCGCCGCGGAGCACGTCCTTGGCGGAGCCGCCGCAGAGCACCTCCGTGGCGGAGCCGCCGCAGAGCACCTCCGTGGCGGAGCCGCCGCGGAGCACCTCTTTGGCGGAGCCGCACAGGTCACAGCCGAGAAGGGACGGAACCGGGACCGAAGCATCCGCCGCCCTCGCCCTCCACCGCCTCCACGCCGGATACGACGGCGCCCCCGTCCTCCACGGGGTGGATCTCGCCGTCCACCCGGGCGAGATCGTCGCACTGCTCGGCCCGAACGGCGCGGGGAAGTCCACCACGTGCCTCGCCGCGGCAGGCCTGCTCACACCCACCCGGGGCCGCGTGTACGTCGCCGGGCGCGACGCCACCCGCGAGGGCGCCGTCCACCGCTCCCGCGCCGGCGTGGTCCTCGCCCCCGAGGGCCGCGGCATCTTCCCCGCACTCACCATCGACGAGAACCTCGCCCTGTACCTGAGGGGACGTGACGAACGCGACGCCGTGTACGAGCGGTTCGCGGGGCTCGCGGCGCGGCGCAAGGTCGCCGCGGGCTCGCTCTCCGGCGGCGAACAGCAACTCCTCGCGCTCGCCCCGCTGTTGCAGCGTCCGCCGAAGGTCCTGATCGCGGACGAGCCGTCGCTCGGCCTCGCACCCCGCGTGGTCGACGACGTGTTCCGACTGCTCGTCGAACTCCGGGACGGCGGCGCCGGGTTGCTCCTCGTCGAGGAGAAGGCCGCCGAGATCCTCGGGGTCGCGGACACGGTGGCGTATCTCGCGCAGGGCCGTGTCTCCTGGTGCGGCCCGCGCTCCGAGGTGCGCGCGGACCGGCTGACGGAGGCGTACCTGGGCATGGCCGCGGGCGGGGAGGCGGCCGAGGGGGTGGGCGCGTCATGAGCGAGTACGTCCTGGAGGCCGCGGATGTCGGGGTCCGCTTCGGCGGGATCCGCGCCCTGGACGGCGTGGGGCTGGCCGTCCGCCAAGGGGAGATCTGCGGGCTCATCGGCCCCAACGGGGCCGGGAAGACCACGCTGTTCGACGTGCTGTCGGGCATGCGCGGGCCGGACCGGGGCCGGGTGCTGCTCGACGGCCGTGACGTCACACGCCGCTCCCCCGTGTGGCGCGCCCGGCACGGGATGCGCCGCACGTTCCAGCGGCAGCAGCTCTTCGGGCAGCTCACCGTCGCCGACAACCTCGTCGTCGCGCAGGAGTGGCGGGGCGGTGGCGGCGGGTTCGCCGCCGATCTGCTGGCCGCGCCGACCCGGCGCGCACACGAGACCGCGCGGCGGGAGCGGGCCGCGGCGGTGCTGCGCTCGTGCGGCCTCGACACGCTCGCCGGGCAGTACGCGGGCGCGCTGCCGGTCGGGCGGGCCCGCATGGTGGAACTGGCGCGCGCGGTCGCGGACCCGCCGAGGGTGCTGCTCCTGGACGAGCCCGCTTCCGGGATGACGGCCGACGAACGGGACCTGCTGTCGGCCGTCGTCCGCGGACTCGCGGACGAGGAGGGCTGCGCGGTGCTCCTCGTGGAGCACAACGTCGCCTTCGTGATGGAACTCTGCGCCCGGGTCGTCGTCCTCGACCTCGGCCGGGTCCTCGCGCACGGCACGGCGGAGGAGGTGCGCGCGGACCCGCGGGTACGGGACGCCTACCTCGGGACCACGGGCGCCGATGGCGAGGGCGGTTCGGCCGGCCCTCTCAGGACGGCGTGATGCGCTCGACGAAGTGGCGCTGGTCTGCGAGGAACCCGTCGGCGTACAGGCGCCGGGGGGCGAAGACGGCGGTGAGGGTGAGGCGCGCCTCGGAGTTCTCGACGGCGTTGTCGACCAGTGAGTGGGTGGCGTCGGGGTAGTGCTCCACCGTCAGGGACGCGGGCGGCAGGATGCGGCGGTAGGTGGTCTCGGTGTCGGCGACGTCCACGTTGACGTCGTGCCCGGCCAGCACCAGGAGCGTGGGGGTGCCGCGCATGGCGCGCAGGTCCGCGCTCGCGTTGGAGCGGTAGTTCTTGGCGATGAACCGCCAGCGTGCGGCGGTCATGCCGTCAGCATCGGTGCCATTGCCGGTGTCGGTGTCGGCGACCGCGGCGCGGTACTGCGCGAAGGTCGCGCCCTGCCGCAGCAGGCGCAGGGTCGTCTCGCGCCGTCGCAGCGCCGCCCGCGTCTCGTCGCGGGTGGCGCCGTCCCGGCGCAGTTCGGCGAGGAGGTTGTAGCGCCCTTGCCGCTGCCAGTCGACGGCCGGTGAGACCGCGATGACGAACCGGAGAGCGCGGTCGCGGGCCGCGACTTTCGGCAGCACCCACCCGGCCTGGCTGGCCCCCCACAGTCCGACGCGCCGCCCGTCGATGTCGGGACGCTCGCGGGCCCAGGCGATCGCGGCGAGGGTTTCGTCCGCGCGGTCGTCCATGCTCTGGTCCAGCCAGTCCCCCTCGGAGGCGCCGACGCCGGGCTTGCTCAGGGAGAGCGAGGCGTAGCCGGCCTTCGCGAAGGACTCCCACAGGGGCCGGTAGAAGGTGTCGTGGGTGGCGTCGACAGGACCGTCCCCATGGACGAAGACGACTAGCCCGAACGGACCGTCTCCCTGCTGCGGCCGCGCCAGGACGCCGTCCAGCAGCCGCCCTTCGTGCCGCACGGCGATGCGCTCCTCCCGCAGCGCGTAGGTGTTCTGCCAGACCGCGACACCGCCGGCCCCCGCGCCCACCAGCAGCACGGCGACCAGTGACCACGCGAGGACACGCCATCGGCGCCGCGCGAACAGCGACGGCAGTCTCTTCATCTCTCCCCCAAAAACTATCGCACTCAATACGTTCGTATGCAGAATGAGCGTAGTAAGGTCGATAGTGCAAGGGCGGGCGCTCCGCCCCTGCCGCATGGAAGGGGATGCCGATGGAGCCGATGGACGGCCCGGGGATACGGAGGGGCGTACCCGAGGGCAGTGAGACACGGGTGGCCGCGCTGTACTGGGAGGCCTTCGGGCGGAAGCTCGGTGCCGCCCTGAACCCGCCGGACAAGGCGCGCGCTTTCCTCGCGGCCCATCTCCACCACGACCGGGGCGTTGTCGCCCTCGTCGACGGCGAGGTGGCGGGGGTGGCCGGCTACCAACTCGACGAACGCGGCCTGACGGGCGGCAGCGCGGGAGACGTCCTGGCCACGTACGGAACCTTGCGCGGGCTGCCCCGCCTGCCTCTTCTCCTCCTGATGGAACGACGTCCCGCCGACGGCGAGCTCGTCATGGACGGCATCGCGGTCGCCGCCGAGCACCGCGGCAAGGGCATCGGCAGCCTCCTGCTGCGCGAGATCGCGGCCGTGGCCGCCGAGCACTCCTGCCGGCGCGTCCGTCTCGACGTCATCGACGTCAACCCGCGCGCCCGCGCCCTGTACGAGCGGCACGGCTTCGTCGCCGTACGCACCGAGAAGACCCCGTACCTGCGCGGTCTGATGGGCTTCGGCGCCGTCACGACCATGCACCGGCCCGTCACACCGGCCGCCTCGGCGGACCGCAGGGAGGCTCGATGAACACCACCACGAACAGTCCGACCGACGACGCGCGGGCCGACGCGGACGGCACCGCCCCCGTGCCCGTCCCCACCCGGCTGCTCGTCCACGCCCTGGTCCGCGAGGACGGCACGGTCGACTCCGGTGAGCTGTACGCGGTCGCGGGTCTGCTGGGCATGACCGATCAGCAGGTCCGCCTCTGCATCAAGCGGCTCGTCGCCGAGGGCCGCTTCACCCACGAGGGCCGGGGACGCAAGGCCCTGCTGAAGGCGGTCGCCGACTACACCGGCTCGATCACCCCCGACGTCGCCTTCGTCCGCCACGCCTACCGCCAGGACCACGGTCTTGCCGCCTGGGACGGCGTCTGGCACCTCTTCGCCTTCGCCATCCCCGAGTCGAGCAGGACGGCCCGCGACACCCTCCGCGACACCTTGCGCCACCTCGGCGCCGCCCCGGTCCAGAGCGGCCTCTACGTCACCGCGAACGCCATCGAAGAACTCGTCGAGGCCCAGGCGCGCCACCTCGACGTGGCCCACGCGCTGACCTGCCTCACCAGCACCGATCTGCGCGTCGGGGGTCTCGACGACCCGCCCGCCCTGGCCGCCGCCCTCTGGCCCCTGGAGGACATCGCCGCGCGCCACGAGCGCCTCGCCGGCCTCGCCCAGGTCTACCTCGACCGGCTCACGCGGCCGGACGGCCCCACCGGGCCGGAGCGGTTGGCCATGGCCGTCCGGCTCGCCGCGGCCTTCAGCCACGCGATGGAACCCGACCCGCTCCTGCCGCCCGAGCTCCTCCCCCGGCCCTGGCCCGGGACGCACGCCCGCCGACTGACGGCCGCCTGCTGGACCGCGCTCGCCGAAGCCGACACCCACGCCCCCACCGGGACCCCGGCCCCGCGCCTGTTCGTCCAGTACGGGGACCTGCTCGCCTCCCTCCCCGAAGGCCTGGCCTAAGACACAGGGCTTCCGTCAAGCTCCGCTAATCCGCCGTGTCCTGACTGAGCGTCACCTTGAGGATCTTGTCGGAGCCGTCGGGCTGTCCGCCCATGTTGTCGGCGTTGGTGGTGGTCAGCCAGAGCGCGTCGGCTCCGGGCACGGCGGTGACCGCGCGCAGGCGTCCGTACGCGCCCACGTAGTAGGACGTCGCGGAGCCCACCTCCTCGTTTCCGGCGTTGATCGGGATGCGCCACAGGCGTTGGCCCCTCAGCGCCGCCATGTAGACGGCGCCGTCGACGACGGCCACGCCGCTCGGCGAGGCCTCGGCGACACTCCAGGTCTTCTTGGGGTTGGTCATGCCGGCGACGGAGCAGGCGCCTTCGCAGGTGGGCCAGCCGTAGTTCCCGCCCGGCTTGATGAGGTTCAGCTCGTCCTTCTTGCTGTCCCCCAACTCGGCCTCCCACAGGCGCCCTTGCGCGTCGAAGGCGATGCCCTGCGGATTGCGGTGCCCCATGCTGTAGACGTAGTTGCCGAAGGGGTTGCCCGGTGCGGGCTTCCCGTCCCTGGTCAGGCGCAGGATCTTGCCGTTGAGGGAGTTCCTGTCCTGGGCGAGCGGCTTGTCCTGCGCGTCGCCCGTGGTGGCGTAGAGGTGGCCGTCGGGCCCGAAGGCCAGCCGGCCACCGTTGTGGTACTTGTTCTTCTTGATCCCCTTGAGCAGCGGCTTGTAGCCGTTCAGGGTCGTCCCGTCGTACGTCATGCGGGCGATGCGGTTGCCTTCGGACGACGTGTGCATCACGTACACGTAGTGGTTGGTGGCCCAGTCCGGGTCGACGGCCACGCCCATCAGCCCGCCCTCGCCGCCGGTGGTCTGCGACTCGGGGACGGTGCCGAGCGGCTTCTTCTCCCGGCCGTCCTTCGAGACCCGCCACACCCGGAAGGCGTCGCGCTCGGTGACCAGGGCGGCCGATCCGTCGGGCAGCCAGGCGGTGCCCCAGGGGATGGTCCAGCCGGTGGATATGGTCGTGACGGTTCCCGGTTCGCCTTGCGGGCCGGCGGGTGACGCTCCGGCCAGGGCGGCCGGTGTCACCGCTGCGAGCACTGCGCCGACCGCCAGCGTGGCGGTCCATCTGCGTGGGGTCGGTATGAGAGACGGCACGGAGGAATCCTCTCTGCGTCCATTGCGGGTACGAGGTGGCTATCGGGCCGCCAAGTCGGCTGTGTGGGTGCGATATTCGAAGCGGGGCGGGATCTGCGCGTGGGCGCTCGCCGCGTCCACCAGGGTGCGGACCATCGCGTGGTCCGGTGAGCGGTGGCAGGCGGGGTCGGTGCGGGCGGCGTCACCGGTCAAGGCGTACGCCTGGCAGCGGCAGCCGCCGAAGTCGACGCTACGGAGTTCGCAGCCGCGGCAGGGGTCGCCCATCCAGGCCTCGCCGCGGTAGCGGTTGAACGCGTTCGACTCCCGCCAGATCCAGGCCAGTTCATGGTCCCTGACGTTCGGTGCGGCAGGGCCGAGCAGTTCGGCGGCCGCCGGGCAGGGCAGCACCGTGCCGTCGGGGGCGACGGTCAGGGAGAGGGCACCCCAGCCGCCCATGCAGGGCTTCGCGGTGCCGTCGACATAGTCGGGTGCGACCCACACCAGTTCCATGCGGCCTGCGAGCCGCTCCCGCCACCGTTCGACGCGGTCGCGGGCCCGGGCGACCTGGGCGCGGTCCGGCAGCAGGGCGTCGCGGTTGCGCAGCGCCCAGCCGTAGAACTGCGTGTTGGCCAGCTCGACGCGGTCGGCGCCCCAGGCCAGGCCGAGTTCCACGAGGGAGTCGAGCGCGTCGAGGTTGGCGCGGTGCAGGACGGCGTTGAGCCCCAGCGGCAGCCCGGCCCGCCCGACGAGCCGCGCCGCCCGCTCCTTGGCGCTGAACGCCCGCGCTCCGGCGATGTGCTGGGCGGCAGCCGGGTCGGTGTGCTGCACGGAAAGCTGGACGCTGCGCAGCCCGGCGTCGACGAGCCGGTCGAGGCGCTCACGGTGCAGGCCGACACCGCTGGTCACGAGCTGTGTGTGGATACCGGCGGCGTCCGCCGCGGCCACGATCTCGACGAGGTCCCGGCGCAGCAGTGGCTCACCGCCGGACAGGTGGGCCTGCACCACCCCGAGGTCGGCGGCCTGACGCAGCACGGAGGCCCACTCCGCCGCCGTCAACTCGGCGCTTTGGGCGGTGAGTTCGAGGGGATTGGAGCAGTAGGCGCAGCGCAGGGGGCAGCCGTGGGTGAGTTCGGCGAGGAGCGCCCAGGGCGGGTCGGGGGCGGGCGCCGGGTGGGCCGGGTCCGACATGCGCACCCCTTCGGGGAGAGTCATCGCAGCCACCCCTCCGCCCGCAACCGGCCCAGGAACTCCGGCACTTCCTCGGCGACGGGGGCGTCCGGGTGGCGCTCCGACAATTCGGCGACGATGTCCGCGACATCGCGTTCGCCGTCGCACAGGCCCACGATGCTCCCGGCCGCTCCCCGCAGCACGACGACGCGCTCGGGCAGCACCAGCAGGTCGACGCCGCGCACCCGGTCGTGCCGGAGCAGCACGGAGCGGGCGAGCGCGGGGCGCCAGACCTCACGTACGACATCCTGAGTGGTCACTCGGCACCCCCGGGGCCACGGTCGACGGCGTCGAGCAGCGACCACAGCACGTCGCACTTGAACGCGAGCGCCGCGACGGCCCGTTCCTGCTCCTCACGGGTGCGCGCCCAGGACAGGACGAGGGCGAGCGCCTCCCGGCCGTCGCGGCTGCCCTGCCCGACACGCGTACGGAAGTAGTCGAGCCCCGCCGTGTCGATCCACGGGTAGTGCCGCTCGAAGGCGGCGATCCTGGTCCGCATCAGGTCGGGGGCGGACAGTTCGGTGAGCGAGGCGGCGACGGCGTCGAGTGCGGGCCTGAGCCTGCAGAAGTTGACATAGCCGTCGACGGCGAGCCGCACACCCGGCAACACCCTTGAGGCGTCTTGGAGTTCCTCCCTTGCGAGGCCGGCCGCCTCACCGAGCCGCAGCCAGCGTTCGATGCCGCCCTCGCCGTCCCGTTCCCCGTCGTGGTCGCGGATCCTGCGCAGCCAGCCGCGGCGCAGCGCCGGATCGTCGAACTTGGCGAGGATCAGCGCGTCCTTGACGGGGATGTGCCGCTGGTAGTGGAACCGGTTGACGATCCAGCGGCGCACCTCCTCCGGGGTGAGGTCGCCTTCGTGCATGCGTACGTTGAAGGGGTGCCGGTCGTGGTAGCGCTCGGCGGAGACGGCGCGCAGCCGGTCGGTGAGCTCGTCGGGGGTCCACGGCGCGGCGGCCCCGGCCGCGGTGGGCTCGGCAGTCCTGGTGCTCACAGCTCGATCACCATCCCGTCGGCGGCGACTTCGAGCCCCCGCTCGGCGAGGACCTTGTACTGCTCGGCGTCCGGGGCCCCGAGGGGGTTCGTGTTGTTGAGGTGGGTGTAGAGGACGCGGCCGGGCAGCCGTGCCAGCCGGTGGGCGGTGCCGGTGGGGCCGGCGATGGGAAGGTGCCCCATCGCGGTGGCGGTACGGGCGGTGAACCCGGCGCGCACGGGTTCGTCCTCGTCCCAGAACGTGCCGTCGACGATGACGCAGTCCGCGGTGCGGGCGGCCTCGTCGAAGGCGTCGCTCCAGACGGCGAGGGAGGGGGCGTAGAGCACGGTGCGGCCGGTGGCGGGTTCGGTGAGGCGCAGCGCGACGGACCAGGTGCCGGTGTCGGGTCCGGTTCCGGCGGCGTACCGCGGACGCTTGTCCGAAATCGGTACGGCGCCGACGTGGATTCCGGATCCGTCGCCGTGGATCCCGGGGCCGCCGTCGAGCGGCACGGCGCGCCCCTGCGGCAGTTCCCGCCACCGTACGCGCGTGTAGGGCTCCAGGAGGGTGTCGAGCCGGAGACCCTCGCGGACGGCGTCGCGCACGGGAGCGGTCGCCAGGACCTCGACGCCGTCGCGGGCCTCGCGCAGCCGGGCGAGGCCCAGCGTGTGGTCGAGCTCGGCGTCGGTGAGGACGACCCCGGCGACGGGGGTGCGCCGCGTGTCGCCCAGCGCGCCGGGGCGCAGTGCCGGGACGGCTTCGATCTGGTCGCCGATGTCGGGGGTGGCGTTGACGAGGTACCAGCGGTCCTCGCCGGCGTGGACGGCGAGCGCGGCGTGCCGGCGGCGGCGTTCCGGGTGGGCGCGTGCCCCGGCGCACCCGGGACACGCGCAGTTCCACTGGGGGAGCCCGCCGCCCGCCGCGGTGCCGAGCACCTGCAGCAGCATGGCGGCGGCTCTACCGGTCGGCGAGGCGGTAGGCGGTGACTTCGAGGGCGGTGTCGACGATCGCGTACTCGGGCGTCTGCCAGCCCGTGACGTCGGCGTCGGTCCCGCGCGCCGGCTCGTGGGCGGGTTTCTCCTGGTCGGTGCTGTGCATGGCGCTGCCTTCCTGAAGAGGTGGGGGTTTCAGGAACAAACCACAGGGACGCGGGGCAGCCGATGTGCTTGTAGCGTTCATATAGGTGTCCCGCGTTCAGCGGTGTGCAATAGAGTCGCGGCATGACGGGACACCGTCAATGGTGCGGACCGATCCGGCACGCGTTCCGCTTCGATATCCGGCCATTCAGGAATGCGGCACAGCCGCTGATCGTTGACCATGGGGCACAACAACCGACGACTTAAGGATCGAGAGCTCGTGAGCAAGGTTCCCCCGATCATCCTCAACAACGGCGTCGAGATGCCCCAGCTCGGTTTCGGCGTCTGGCAGGTTCCGGACGACGAGGCCGAGAAGGCCGTCGCGACGGCGCTGGAGGCCGGGTACCGCAGCATCGACACCGCGGCCATCTACGGCAACGAAGAAGGCACGGGCAAGGCGATCGCCGCTTCCGGCGTAGCCCGTGAGGAACTGTTCGTCACGACCAAGCTCTGGAACGCCGACCAGGGCCACGACGCGACGCTGCGCGCCTTCGACACGTCGCTGGAGAAGCTCGGTCTCGACTACGTGGACCTGTACCTGATCCACTGGCCGGTCCCCTCCAAGGACGCGTACGTCGACACGTACAAGGCCTTCGAGAAGATCCACGCCGACGGCCGCGCCAAGTCCATCGGCGTCTCGAACTTCCTGCCCGAGCACCTGGAGCGGCTGACCGGCGAGACGTCGATCATCCCGGCCGTCAACCAGATCGAGCTGCACCCGCACCTGCAGCAGCGCGCCGCGCGGGAGTTCCACGCCGAGCAGGGCATCGCCACCGAGGCGTGGTCGCCGCTCGGCTCGGGCCGCGGCCTCCTGGAGGTCCCGGCGATCGTCGCCATCGCGCGGAAGCACGGGCGCTCCCCCGCGCAGATCGTGCTGCGCTGGCACATCCAGCTGGGCAACATCGTGATCCCCAAGTCCGTGACCCCGTCGCGGATCAAGGAGAACATCGACGTGTACGGCTTCGAGCTCGACCCCGAGGACATGGCGGCGATCTCCGCGCTGAACGAGGACCGGCGGATCGGCCCGGACCCGGCGACGTTCGACGTGGTCTGAGTCCCCCCGGCGCGACGGACCGCCTCCGCCTCCCGTCTCAGGGCCGGCGGAGGCGGTCCGCCTGCGAGATCCCCTCGGCGCCCTCCGGCTCGACGCCCTCCGGCTCGGCCCCCTCCGGCGGCACCCGGCGCGACCAGGTCAGCTTCACCATCAGGTGCCCCTCCGCCGCCGTCTTGGCGATGACCGCGCCCGCCGCGGCGCTGAGCTTGACGCCGAACTCCAGCTCGATCGTGTCGGGGTCGAGCGCACGGTCGCGGAAGGTCCGCAGCGCGGACATCGCGGCGCCGCGCACATTGCCCAGCGCCGACTCGAACCGCCCCTCGACGTCGTGGATCTCCCCGCCCTCACCGCGCCGCGACACCGACCGGAACCCGGGATCCCTGGAGTCCACCTCCACCACGACGGGCCCTTCGTCGGACTCCCAGCGCATCAGTTCGTTCACGGGCGGCCCCCCTCGTTCTCCTCGGCCGGGCCCCGACCGCCCGGCAACGCTGCCCCGAACGTACGCCAACCAGCCTGCCGGGACAGGCTGGTTGACACGTAATCACCCCTAGGCGTCCTTGACCGCCACATGCACCGTCTGCGCCGTCAGCAGGAACAGGTCGGGGCGCTTGTGCAGGCTCTGCGGGTCGTCGGCGTCCAGGAGGCGGTCGAAGGTCGCGCGGTCGTCCGGCGTGAGGCGCTCCGAGTGCATTTCGCGGCGGCGGGTGAACTCCTCCACCACGTGGGCGCGGGCGTCCTCCGAGAGGGGGGCGGGCAGGTCGAGGAGGAAGCTGCGCGTGGCCTCGTACCGCAGACCGGCCGCGGTGAGGAGGGCCGGCCAGTCCTCCGTCGCCCCCTTCGATCCGTCGAGCCCCTCGCGCATCCCGGCGAACCACTCCTCGTCGCCCGCCTCCAGGCGGGACAGGAGGCCGGGGCGGCCGAAGCCGATGTCGCGGGGCAGGTAGCGGGCGCTCAGGCCGCCCTCCAGGAGGGCGATGGCGCCGCCGGGCGCGAGGCGGCCGGCGAGCGCGGCGAGCGCGGCACCCTGGTCGCCGACGTGGTGCAGGGACTTGCACAGCCACAGCAGGTCCGCCTCGGGCACGTCGTCGATGGCGTCCGGGAGAGCGGCCCGCACCGTGTCGAAGCGGTCGCTGAGGCCTTCGTCCGCGGCGCGCTCGCGGGCCCGCCGGAGGAGTTCCTCCTCGGGGTCCGCTGCGACGATCCGCGCCTTGGGGAACGCCTCGGCCAGCACGAAGGAGACGGCGCCCGGACCGCTGCCGACGTCGACGACGACGCCGGGCTCAGGGACCCAGCGGGTGAGCCAGGACGCCACCTCGCCGTACATCGGCGCGGCGACGCGGGCGTAGCGCTCCAGCATGATGCCCATGGCCGACCAGTCCATGTCGCCGTGCCCGTGCCCATGTCCGTGCCCGTGTCCGTGCCCGTGGCTCTCGCCGTGCCCGTGGTGATGCCCCATCGTCTTGTGCCGCCTTCCGGTTCGCTGCCCTCGTGTGGGAACAGGACTGTGTGGACAGGACCAGCCTGCTCCCGATTCCCGGTTTTCGGCGAACGATGTTGCCGCTATCGCAAAAAACTCACCCCGAAGGTCCGGACGGCACCGCTCAGCGTCGCTTCCGGTACGCGCGCAGCGTGAAGCGCGGGTCGGGGCGTGGGACGTCCTGGTCCGGGAGCTCCGCGAGCCGGGCGGCGAGGCGCGCGGCCAGCGGTCCGTCGGGCGGAATCCGCGTGAACCAGCCGCGCCGCAGGTCGTCGACCGTGGAGCGGGGCGTGCGCCCCTGCCCGTGGCCGCGGAACCGCGCCCGCCCGGCCGGCGCCAGACCGTGTTCGGCCGCGTAGGCGTCGACGGCCTCGACCCGGTCGACCGCGAGCCGCACCGGGCGCGGCGCGAGCACGGCGTCGATGTCGCTGCGGACGTCGTGCGAGGCGGCCTTGTCCACGGTGGTGACGTAGACCCCGCCGGGCCGCAGCACCCGCGCGCACTCGGCGACGACGGACGACGTCTCCTCGGGCCCGGAGAGGAGGTGCAGCAGCCATACGGTCGTGACCGCGTCGAACGCCGCGTCGGGGAACGGGAGTTGGCGGCTGTCGCCGAGCACGATGGCGCCAGGGACGCGCCCCGCGGCCATCCGGGCCATGCGGTACGCGGCGTCCACCCCGGTCACCCGCAGCCCCGGCCGCTCGGCGAGGCAGCGGGTGACCAGGCCGGTTCCGCAGGCGACATCGAGGAGGGTGCCGGCGTCGGCGGGCACCAGGCCGAGGACCGCTTCGGCGGCGGCAGCGGCGCGGGGTTCGCCGCCGCGCGAGGCGTCGTACCGGTCGGCCTCCTTGCTGTAGTCCAGCATCGGCGGTCAGCCCGCCCCGTGCGCGGGCGCCAACTCCTGGACCCTGCGGGCGAGTTCGAAGTCCAGCTCGGTGAGAGCGCCGCCCGCGCTGTGCGTGTGCACGGCGAGCGTGACGGTGTTGTAGCCGAGGGTCAGGTCGGAGTGGTGGCCGAGCTCCTCCTGCGTCCGCGCGATGTGGACGACGAGTCCGGTCGCCGCGAAGTGCGAGCCGAGCCGGTAGGAGCGGGTGATCCTGCCGTCCTCCAGGGACCAGCCGGGCAGCTCGGCGAGGCGGTCCTCGATCTCCTTCTGCGAGAGCGGTTCGGGGGGCATGGGCCACGCTCCTTCCGGGAAGTCGGTCTTCGCCTCACCCTGCCACAAATTGTTTCGATTACCTTCTACGTATGACAACCGCCGCGCCCGCCAAGGGGACCACCAGAGGCAAGGCCAAGGGGCACACGGAGAACACGGGGAACACCGTCGCGAGCGGCACCGGAGTGGGTCCGCTGCTGCGCGGCTGGCGCGAGCGACGCAAGGTGAGCCAGCTGGAACTGGCCCTGCGCGCCGACTCCTCCGCGAGGCACATCAGCTTCGTCGAGACGGGCAGGTCACGCCCGAGCGAGGAGTTCCTGCTGCGCATCGCCGACCACCTCGACGTGCCGGTGCGGGAGCGCAACTCGCTGCTCCTGGCGGCCGGTTACGCGCCGCGGTTCCGGGAGACCCCGCTGGACGACCCCGCCATGGGCACGCTGCGCGAGGGCCTCGAACAGCTCCTGGCCGGCTACGAGCCCTATCCGGCCCTGGTCGTCGACGCGGCGTACGACGTCGTCGCGGCGAACCGCGGCATTGCGATGATCCTCGACGGCATTCCCGAGCACCTTCTCGCGCCACCCCTGAACGCGATGCGGCTGACGCTCCACCCGGAGGGCCTGGCGCCCCGGATCCGCAATCTGCGGGAGTGGCGTGGGCACCTGCTGCACCAGATGGAGCGGCAGATCGCGCTGCAGCGCTCGGACGCGCTGCGGGCGGTGTACGAGGAGGTGGCGGCGTATCCGGTGGCGGATCCCGGGGTGGACGCCTTCGAGGCGGGCACAGAGGTGCCGTACTTCGCGCTGCCTCTGCGGATCGAGCACGACGGGCACGTGCTGTCCTTCATCTCGTCGATCTCGACGTTCAACACCCCGATGGACGTGACGGTCGCCGAGCTGGCCATCGAGACTCTGCTCCCGGCCGACCCGGCGACGTCGAAGTACCTGCAGGCGCACATGTCCTAGAGGGTGGTTCCGTGGCCGTGACCGTCAGGGCCTGAGCGCCCGCAGCGCCGCGTACTGCAGCACGGCGAAGCCGCCCACGGTCACGGCCTGGAGGGGGATCCAGACCGCTCCCGCCGTGCCGGGCGAGAGCCAGCCGACGAGGGCGACGACGCTGGCCAGCGCCCAGACGGCGTTCGCCTCGACGACCGCCTGCACGGCGGCCTTCGGCGGGCTCTTGCGCGAGGCGAGGTAGCCGACGCCAGCCCCGAACAGGGTGAGGAAGACGCCGAGGCCGAGGAGCAGCCCGGAGTCGACGCCGAGGAAGTCGCCGAGGGGGCCGGAGGCCGCGGCGTACGCGATGCCGTTGCCGGCGGTCACGACCGCGTCCAGGCCGAGGAAGCGGCGCAGCATCGTCGTCGGGTCGGTGGTGCGGGCGAGCGTGGCGAGCGGGTACGTGGACGTGGCCATGGCGGATGCCTCCCGGCGGGGAACGGTTTCGGGTGCCGGGTCCGGTCCGGAGTGCGCCGGACCGGACCCGGTGACATCACTCTGTCGCGGCCGCGCCGACGGGTCGATTACGTCACGGGTAATGCCGAGCGGGCCGCCGGGCAACCCGTACCGCCGCCGACGGGCGCCGCCCGCAACCCGTACGGCCGTCGTCGACGGGTGCGCCGCCGGTCCCGCCCCTACGTTCGGTGGGAGGCAGACCTAGGGAGCGCCACGGTGACAGAGACGACCGAGCCCGCCGCCGCCCTGCTGCGGGCGGGGAGGTTCTTCCGGCGCGGCACGGCCGCCCCCGACCTGCACAGCGTCCGGCTGGCGGGCGGCCGGGACGCGGACGCCTTCTACCGGGACCGGTGGAGCCACGACAAGGTCGTGAACTCCACGCACGGCGTGAACTGCACGGGCTCCTGCCGCTGGAAGGTGTACGTCAAGGACGGCATCATCACGTGGGAGACGCAGGCCACGGACTATCCGAGCGTCGGCCCCGACCGCCCCGAGTACGAGCCGCGCGGCTGCCCGCGGGGCGCCGCGTTCTCCTGGTACACGTACTCCCCCACGCGCGTGCGCTACCCGTATCTGCGCGGCGTCCTCGTCGACCTGTACCGGGAGGCGAAGGCGCGCCTGAAGGACCCGGTGCTCGCCTGGGCGGACATCCAGGGCGACCCGGAGCGCCGCCGCGCGTACCAACAGGCGCGTGGCAAGGGCGGGTTGGTGCGGGCGACCTGGGGCGAGGCCGTCGAGATCATCGCGGCCGCGCACGTGCACACCATCAAGACGCACGGCCCCGACCGGGTCGCGGGCTTCTCCCCCATTCCCGCCATGTCGATGGTGTCGCACGCGGCCGGCGCCCGCTTCATGAGCCTCATCGGCGCGCCGATGCTCTCCTTCTACGACTGGTACGCGGACCTTCCGGTCGCCTCGCCGCAGGTCTTCGGCGACCAGACCGACGTGCCGGAGTCGGGTGACTGGTGGGACGCCGCGTATCTGATGATGTGGGGCTCCAATGTGCCGGTGACCAGGACGCCCGACGCGCACTGGATGGCCGAGGCGCGCTATCGCGGCCAGAAGGTCGTGGTCGTGGCGCCCGACTACGCCGACAACGCGAAGTTCGCCGACGAGTGGCTGCACCCGCATCCGGGCACGGACGGCGCGCTGGCCATCGCGATGGGGCACGTGATCCTCAAGGAGTTCTTCGTCGACCGGCGGACGGAGTTCTTCACCGACTATGTGCGCAGGTTCACCGATCTGCCCTTCCTGGTGACGCTGACGGAGCGCGACGGGGTGTACGTACCGGCGAAGTTCCTGCGCGCCGCCGACCTCGGCCAGGACACCGGGGACGGCGAGGGCGGCGACTGGAAGACGGCGGTGCTCGACGAGACGACCGGGCGGCCGGCCGTGCCGAACGGCTCGCTGGGCTTCCGCTGGACCGACTCCGGCAAGGGCAGGTGGAATCTGGAGCTCGGCGACATCAAACCGCTCCTGACCCTCCAGGGCTCGGCGGTCGCGGCGGGCGTGGAAGTGCTGCTGCCACGCTTCGACACCGAGGGCGGCACCCACGGGCAGGGCCGCGGCGAGGTCGTGCGGCGCGGGGTCCCCGCCACCCGGCTCGGCGGGCAGGACGGGCCGCTGGTCACCACGGTCTTCGATCTGCTGCTCGCGCAGTACGGCGTCGGGCGCGAGGGGCTCCCGGGCACGTGGCCCACGTCCTACGAGGACGCCGCCGCCCCCGGCACGCCCGCCTGGCAGGAGGCCCACACCTCCGTCCCCGCCGCCAAGTGCGTGAAGATCGCCCGTGAGTTCGCCGCGACGGCCGAGAAGTCGCGGGGCCGCTGCATGATCCTCATGGGGGCGGGGACCAACCACTGGTTCCACTCCGAGACGATCTACCGCTCCTTCCTCGCGCTGCTCCAGCTCACCGGCTGCCAGGGCCGCAACGGCGGCGGCTGGGCGCACTACGTCGGGCAGGAGAAGTGCCGCCCCAACACCGGCTGGGCCACGCTCGCCAGCGCCAACGACTGGAGCAGGCCGCCGCGGCAGATGATCGGCACCGCGTACTGGTTCCTCAACACCGACCAGTGGCGCTACGACAGGTTCGCGGCGGACGTGCTCTCCTCACCGCTCGGCGAGGGCCGGTTCGCGGGGATGACGGGCGCCGACTGCCTGGCCCTCTCGGCACGGACCGGCTGGATGCCGTCGTACCCGACCTTCGACCGCAACTCCCTGGAGCTGGGCGAGACTTCGGGCGCTTCGGGCGATCCGGTCGCCAACGTCGTCGACGAACTCAGGGCCGGCACGCTCAAGTTCGCCTGCGAGGACCCGGACGCCCCCGAGAACTGGCCGCGCGTCCTGACCCTGTGGCGCGCCAACCTCCTCGGCTCCTCCGCCAAGGGCGCCGAGTACTTCACGAAGCACCTGCTGGGCACGCACTCGTCGCTGCGGGCGGAGGAGGCGGGCCCGGACGAGCGCCCGTCCACCGTCACGTGGCGCGACGAGGCGCCCGAGGGCAAGCTCGACCTGCTCGTCTCCCTCGACTTCCGCCAGACGTCGTCGACGCTGCTCTCCGACGTCGTCCTGCCCGCCGCCACCTGGTACGAGAAGCACGACCTGTCGACCACGGACATGCACCCCTACGTGCACTCCTTCACCCCGGCCGTCGACCCGCCCTGGCAGGCCCGCACCGACTTCGACACGTTCCGCGCCATCGCCGACCGGCTCAGCGAGCTGGCGGTCGACCACCTGGGCGTGCGCAGGGACCTCGTCGCGACCGCGCTCCAGCACGACACGCCGGGCGAGACCGCGCAGCCCGGCGGGGTCGTCCTCGACTGGCGCAAGGGCGAGTGCGAACCTGTGCCGGGCAGGACGATGCCGAACCTGGCGGTCGTGGAGCGCGACTACACCGCGATCGGCGCCAAATTCGCCTCGCTCGGCCCGCTCGTGGAGACGCTCGGGCTGCCGGTGAAGGGCATCACCTTCCAACCCGGCCAAGAGGTCGAGGAGTTGCGTGAGCGCAACGGCGTCGTGCGCGGCGGGCCCGCGGACGGCCGCCCCGCCCTGGACACGGCGGTGAAGGCCGCCAACACCATCCTCGCGCTGTCCGGCACGACGAACGGACGCCTCGCCACCCAGGGCTTCCACACCCTGGAGGCGCGCACCGGCCAGGAGATGGCGCACCTGGCCGCCGAGCACGAGGGCAAGCGCATCACGTACGCCGACACGCAGGCCGCGCCCGTGCCGGTGATCACCTCGCCGGAGTGGAGCGGCAGCGAGTCGGGCGGGCGCAGGTACACGGCGTTCACGCTCAACACGGAGCATCTGAAGCCCTGGCACACGCTCACCGGACGCCAGCACTTCTTCATCGACCACGACTGGATGCACGAGCTGGGCGAGGCGATGCCCGTCTACCGGCCGCCACTGGACATGAACCGGCTCTTCGGTGAACCACGGCTCGGCCCGGACGGAGAACGGGAGGTGACGGTCCGTTACCTCACGCCGCACAACAAGTGGTCGATCCACTCCGAGTACCAGGACAACCTCTTCATGCTGTCCCTCTCGCGCGGCGGCCAGTGCGTCTGGATGGCGCCGCAGGACGCGGACGCGATCGGCGTGAAGGACAACGACTGGATCGAGGCCGTCAACCGGAACGGTGTGGTGGTGGCGCGCGCGATCGTCTCGCACCGCATGCCGGCCGGCACGGTCTACATGCACCACGCGCAGGAACGCACCGTGAACGTCCCCAAGGCCGAGACCACCGGCAAGCGCGGCGGCATCCACAACTCCCTGACCCGCCTCATCCTCAAACCGTCCCATCTCATCGGCGGCTATGCCCAGTTGTCGTGGGCCTTCAACTACCTGGGCCCGACGGGGAACCAGCGCGACGAGGTCACCGTCATCCGCCGCCGCTCGCAGGATGTGGAGTACTGACATGACCCGTGCCGAAGGCACCATCGGACGCTGTATGGCCCAGATCGCGATGGTGATGAACCTCGACAAGTGCATCGGGTGTCACACCTGCTCCGTCACCTGCAAGCAGGCGTGGACCAACCGCGACGGCATGGAGTACGTCTGGTTCAACAACGTCGAGACCCGGCCCGGGCAGGGCTATCCGCGCCGCTACGAGGACCAGGAGAAGTGGCGCGGCGGCTGGGAGCTGAACAAGCGCGGCGCCCTGAAGCTGAAGAACGGCGGCCGGATCAAGTCGCTCCTGGAGATCTTCTCCAACCCCAAGCTCCCGGAGATCAAGGACTACTACGAGCCCTGGACGTACGAGTACCGGAACCTCACCGACGCCCCGCTCGGCGACGACTACCCGGTGGCCGAGCCCCGCTCCCTGATCAGCGGCAAACCCATGAAGATCGAGTGGTCGTCGAACTGGGACGACAACCTCGGCGGCGCCGCCGAGCACGGCTACCTCGACCCGATGGTCGCGAAGACCCGCCAACAGGTCGCCGACAAGGTGAAGTTCAGCTTCGAGCAGACCTTCATGTTCTATCTGCCCCGCATCTGCGAGCACTGCCTGAACCCGTCGTGCGTGGCGTCCTGCCCGTCCGGCGCGATGTACAAGCGGTCGGAGGACGGCATCGTCCTCGTCGACCAGGACCACTGCCGCGGCTGGCGCAAGTGCGTGACCGGCTGCCCGTACAAGAAGGTCTACTTCAACCACCGCACCGGCAAGGCCGAGAAGTGCACCCTGTGCTATCCGCGCGTCGAGGTCGGCCTGCCGACCGTCTGCTCGGAAACGTGCGTGGGCCGGCTGCGCTACCTCGGGGTGATCCTCTACGACGCGGACAAGGTGACGGCGGCGGCGAGCGAGCCCGACGACCACAAGTTGTACGACGCCCAGCTGGACGTGTTCCTCGATCCCGATGACCCCGAGGTGCGGCGTGCGGCGGAGCGGGACGGGATCTCGTACGACTGGATCGAGGCGGCTCGTCGCTCCCCCGTGCACGCGCTGATCAGCAAGTACAAGGTGGCGCTCCCGCTGCACCCGGAGTACCGCACCATGCCGATGGTCTGGTACATCCCGCCGCTCTCCCCGGTGGTCGACGCGCTGACGGAGACCGGTCACGACGGCGAGGACCTGGGCAATCTCTTCGGCGCCATCGACACGCTGCGCATCCCCCTGGAATACCTCGCGGAGATCTTCACCGCCGGGGACGTGGGGCCCGTGCGGTCCTCCCTGGAGAAGCTGGCGGCGATGCGGGCCCACATGCGGGCCATCAACCTCGGTGACGAGCCGGACGGTGCGACCGCGGCGGCGGTGGGGATGACGGGGCCGGAGATCGAGGAGATGTACCGGCTCCTGGCGATCGCGAAGTACGAGGACCGGTACGTCATCCCGACCGCGGCCGTCGCCGACGCGCGGCGCCTCGAGGAGTCCGCGCTGCCCGAGGGCTCGAACTCGTGCAGCCTCGACTACGAGGACGGTCCCGGGATGGGCGGCGACGGGCCGTTTGGCCAGGACTCCGGCCGCAGGCAGCTGCCGCTCGTCACCATCGAGAACTTCCACACGCTGCGGGCCAGGCAGACCGCCGACGAACAGCCCAGCGCGGTCGAGAAGGCCCATGCGCCCAAGGAGGACGAGACGTGACCCGGCACGCGGTGCTGTACCAGGCGGCGGCGCTCTGCCTGGCCTATCCGGACGACGAGTTCCACGCGCGGCTGCCGCTGCTGCGAGCGGCCGCGCCCGCGGAGCTGCACGGTTTCCTGGAGTACGCCTCGGCCGCAGAGCCCCGCGAACTCGCCGCGCACTACGTCCAGGTCTTCGACTTCAAGAACCGCCACAGCCTGTATCTGAGCTGGTGGCGGGAGGGCGACACCCGGCGGCGCGGCATGGCCCTGGTCCGCTTCAAGGAGGTCTACCGCGAGCACGGCCTGGACTTCACCGGCGAGGAGCTGCCCGACTTCCTGCCCGCAGTCCTGGAGTTCTCCGCGCACGCGGGCCCGGTGCTCCTGGACGAGCACCGCGGCGGCCTTGAGCTGCTGCGGATCGCACTCGCCGACTTCGGCACCCCCTACGCGGCGGTCGTCGAGGCGGTGTGCGCGACGCTGCCGGGCCCCTCGCCCAAGGACCGCGCGGAGGCGCTGGCGCTGGCCCGCTCCGGGCCGCCGCGCGAGGAGGTCGGGCTCCAGCCCTTCGCACTCGTCGGGGAGGTCCCCTCGTGAAGACGCTGCTGTGGGGCGTGCTCCCCTACCTGGCCCTCGTCCTGCTCGTCGCGGGCACGATCTGGCGCTATCGCTACGACAAGTTCGGCTGGACGACCCGCTCCTCCCAGGTCTACGAGTCCAAGCTCCTGAACATCGCCTCGCCGATGTTCCACTACGGCATCCTCTTCGTGCTCGTGGGCCACCTGGTCGGGCTGTTCCTGCCGGAGTCGTGGACCGAGAAAGCGGGCCTGAGCGAACACACGTACCACCTGTTCTCGCTGTACGGCGGCACGGCGGCCGGAGCCCTCCTCGTCCTCGGCATCCTGCTGCTCCTCTACCGGCGGCGGACCAACACGCCGGTGTTCCGGGCCACGACCGCCAACGACAAGCTGATGTACCTGGTGCTGTTCGCGGCGATCGTGCTCGGCATGGTGGCGAAGCTGATGCATGCCTCCGGCGACGGCTACAACTACCGTGCGTCGATCGCCCCCTGGGCCCGCAGCCTGTTCACGCTCCAGCCGGACATCGACCGGATGACGGGCGTACCGCTGCTGTACGAGATCCACGCGGTGGTCGGAATGGTGCTGTTCGCGCTGGTGCCGTTCACCCGGCTCGTCCACATGTTCAGCGCCCCGCTCCAGTACCTCTTCCGGCCGTACGTGGTCTATCGCAGCCGGGATCCGGAGCGGCTGGGCGCGCGGCCGGAACGGCGGGGCTGGGAGCGGACGGGGTCCTGAGCCCATCCGCTCCCCTGACTCTGATCCCATCCGCTCCCGTGTCGTCTACGGGGTGCCGTCCTTCTTCTGGTCGTCATCGTCCACGATCTCGGCGTCCACCACGCTGTCCTCCGCGGCGTCCTCCGTGGGCGTCCGCGGCGTCTGCGCCTGTTCCTGGGCGCCGCCGTCGGAAGCCGCGTACATCGCCTGGCCCATCTTCTGGCTGACCGCGGCCAGCTTCTCCGCGCCCGTGCGCAGGGCCGTCGTGTCGTCGGCCCGGTTCTTCAGGAGGTCCTTCAACTCGTCCGATACCGCCTCCACTTCGGTCCTCGTGTCCGCCGGCACACGCTCGCCGTTCTCGCGGAGGAACCGCTCCGTCTGGTAGACGAGCTGCTCCGCCTGGTTGCGGACCTCCGCCGCCTCGCGGCGTTTGCGGTCCTCCTCCGCGTGTTCCTCGGCCTCCCGCACCATGCGGTTGATGTCGTCCTTGGGCAGCGCGGAACCGCCGGTCACCGTCATGCGCTGCTCGCGTCCCGTGGCCTGGTCCTTCGCCGAGACGTGCATGATTCCGTTGGCGTCGATGTCGAAGGTGACCTCGATCTTGGGGACGCCGCGCGGCGCGGGCGGCAGGCCTGTCAGGTCGAAGACGCCGAGCTTCTTGTTGTACGCGGCGATCTCCCGCTCGCCCTGGAAGACCTGGATGCCGACCGAGGGCTGGTTGTCCTCGGCGGTGGAGAAGGTCTCCGAACGCTTCGTGGGGATCGTGGTGTTGCGCTCGATCAGCTTCGTCATGATGCCGCCCTTGGTCTCGATGCCGAGGGAGAGCGGAGTCACGTCGAGCAGGAGCACGTCCTTGACGTCGCCGCGGATCACACCGGCCTGGAGGGCCGCGCCGAGCGCCACCACCTCGTCCGGGTTGACGCCCTTGTGCGGGTCCTTGCCGGTGAGCTCCCTGACCAGGTCCGTGACCGCGGGCATCCGGGTGGAACCACCGACCAGGATCACGTGGTCCACGGCGGAGAGCTTGACGCCCGCGTCCTTCACCGCCTGGTGGAAGGGCTCCTTGCAGCGGTCGAGGAGGTCGGCGGTCAGCTCCTGGAACTGGGCGCGCGTCAATTTCTCCGCCAGGTGCAGCGGGCCTTCCGAGGATGCCGTGATGTAGGGCAGGTTGATGTCCGTCTCGCTCGACGAGGACAGCTCGATCTTCGCCTTCTCGGCGCCCTCGCGCAGGCGTTGGAGCGCCATCTTGTCCTTGCCGAGGTCCACGCCGTGCCCGTTCTTGAACTGCCGCACCAGGTAGTCGACGATCCGCTGGTCCCAGTCGTCGCCGCCGAGCTGCGTGTCGCCGTTGGTGGCCTTCACCTCGATGACGCCCTCGCCCATCTCAAGGAGCGACACGTCGAAGGTGCCGCCGCCGAGGTCGAAGACCAGGACGGTCTGGTCGTCGCCCTTGTCGAGGCCGTAGGCGAGGGCCGCCGCGGTCGGTTCGTTGATGATGCGCAGGACGTTCAGCCCCGCGATCTCGCCGGCCTCCTTGGTGGCCTGGCGCTGGGTGTCGTCGAAGTACGCGGGCACGGTGACCACCGCGTCCGTGACGTCCTCGCCGAGATAGGCCTCGGCGTCGCGCTTCAGCTTCTGCAGGACGCGGGCGGAGAGCTCCTGCGCGGTGTAGCGGGTGCCGTCCACGGAGCCGCTCTCCGGGAAGCGCCAGCCACTGTCACCCATGTGGCGTTTGACGGAGCGCGCGGTGCGCTCCACGTTGGTGACCGCCTGCCGCTTGGCGACCTCGCCCACCAGGACGTCGCCGTTCTTCGCGAAGGCGACGACGGAGGGTGTGGTGCGCGCGCCCTCCGCGTTGGCGACGACGGTGGGCTCACCGCCCTCCAGCACGGCCACCACTGAGTTCGTCGTCCCGAGATCGATCCCGACCGCACGTGCCATGGTCCAGTCCCTTCCGCCGCGAGCTCACGTCCCCCGTTTCCCGGTCTACTCCGTTCTCCATCACAAAACTTGAGCGGGCTGATGTCAATGCCGCACGCGACAATGCCGCCACCCCGACAGGGGCGACGGCATCGTCAACTGCGGCTTCGTCAGGCCAGCTTGGCCGAAAGCGTGATGGTCGTGCCCGTCAGGGCCTGGCTCACCGGGCAGCCGTCCTTGGCCTTCTCGGCGGCCTCGACGAAGGCGGCCTCGTCGATACCGGGCACGACGCCCTCGACGGTGAGGTGGATGCCGGTGATGCCCGTGCCGGGCTGCAGGGTCACGTCGGCGGACGTGGTGAGCCGGGTGGGCGGGTTGCCGGCACCGGTCAGGGTGTGCGACAGGGCCATGGAGAAGCAGCTGGAGTGCGCGGCGGCGATGAGCTCCTCCGGGCTGGTCTTGCCGTTCGCCTCCTCGGCGCGCGACGGCCAGGACACCGCCTGCTCCCCGATGCCGGAGGAGTCGAAGGTGACGGTGCCCGAGCCCTCCGTCAGAGAGCCTTCCCAGACGGTGTGCGCGGAACGGGTGGTAGCCACGATGCAGTTCCCTTCAGTGCGGATCCGTGATCGGATTTTCCGTTGCCACCATCCGATCACACTCGGGATGAAAACGGGGCGTGCGGTGCCCTCGTGCGGCGTGCGATGGCCGAAGCGGCCCGTTCAGGGCTTCCGGGCCACCGCCCCGTTCAGGGCTTGCGGGCCACCGCCCCGTACATCGCGATCGCCGCGTCGTCGATGCCGTCCTGCAAGGGGCCGGGACGCCACTTGTGCACCTGGGTGACGCCCGGGTCCAGGAGGTCCATGCCCTCGAACAGGGCGGTGGCGGTCGACAGGTCGCGGAGCGCCATGGGCATGCCCTGCCGCTCGTACTCCTCGGCCACCCGGCCGACCTCTTCGGGCGCGAAGTCGGCGGTACCGATCGTCATGGCCAGGAAGCTGCCCGACGGGAGCGGTTCCAGCAGGCGCCGCACGAGGCGTCGGTCGTCCGGCGGCAGGATGAAGTGCAGTATGCCGATGATCATCAGGCCGACCGGCTCGTCCAGGTCCACCAGGGCGCGGAACTCGGCGCTGTCCAGGATGGCGTCCGGGTCGTGCATGTCGGCGTCGACGTAGGCGGTCGCCCCCTCCGGCGAGCTCTGCAGGAGAGCGCGGGCGTGGGCCAGGACGATCGGGTCGTTGTCGACGTAGACCACGCGGGACTCCGGCGCCACGCCCTGCACGACCTCGTGCAGATTGGGGGCGGTGGGCAGGCCGGTGCCGATGTCGAGGAACTGCCGGACGCCGTGCTCCTGGGCGAGGAACCGCCCGGCACGGTGCATGAACCGCCGGTTCTCCAGCATGTGCACGGGCAGCGCCGGCCAGTGCCTGCACATGGCGTCACCCGCCTCGACGTCGACAAGGTAGTGGTCCTTGCCGCCCAGGATGTAGTCGTACACCCGCGCCGAATGTGCCGTCGAGGTGTCGATCCGATCCCCTGCGCTGTGCATCGGCAACTCCGCTTCTCACCAGTGACATTGAACTGCGAACGGTATGCCCGGCCGGAAATCGACCGACGCGATGTCGCCACGGCGGATACGAGCCGCCGGGCGCCCGGCCGGCCCCCGGGGGATGTTCGAGCGGGGTGTGCAGGTGCGCGTCGCCCGATACGAACACGTTGTGTGGGCCGCCGCGCCACAGGGGCGTCTGAGGTGCGGGAACAAGCACGTGGCGGGGGTCCTATGGCCGGAATGGCAACTGGGCAAGGCGCGTCCGCGGTGACACTTTGAGGCCCCCTCGCGGACGACGGCGAGGAGATCCTCTCAGGGGGTATGGCCATGCGCATCAACTACTCGGACCGCGGTCCGTCGCCACTCGAACCGGAGAAGCCCGGAGCCGCGGGTGACCGGGACTCGACCTTCGGCTGGTGGGGGGCCTTCAGCATCCAGAAGTTCGTCAACCAGTCGCCGCTCTACCACACGCACGCCGACGCCACCGGCTGGCTGGCGTACCTCCAGCAGTTCTACGACCGCAACTTCTGGTTCGCCGACGGCGGCGCCCAGGTGTGGGCGTACGAGGAGACGTACGACAACTGGCAGGACCGCTACGGCATGGACGCCGTCTGCGCCGTCTACCACTCGGGCCACGGCGGCATGGACGGCAACGGCGTGTTCTTCGCGCCGCTCGGCGCCGCCTGGGACGGCCGCAGCGACGCCGTCTCCAACCGGATGGCCCTCGGCAACGAGAAGGCCAACTATGTGTTCTGGTCGACCTGTGACTCGCTGAAGGTCACCGGGGGGCACTCGCCTATCCGTACGTGGGCCGGGCCCAACATCGGCTTCCGCATGATCTTCGGGTTCGAGACCGTCAGCATCGACAGCCCGGACTACGGCAAGAAGTTCTGGGAGAAGTGGCGGGCCGGGCAGACGTTCTGCGACGCCTGGCTCAACGCCAGCTGGGACATCTACCACGGTCAGGCGCCGTCGGTGTGCGCGGTCGGCGCCACCCAGGCCGAGGCCACCAACCGCCTCAACACCGAGCGGAACTTCTTCCGCGAGCACGTGCCGGACAACTGGTACGCGTGGCGCTGGTACTACGCGCGCGAAGGCGTCAGGGAGCCGCTCACCCAGCTCCCCGGGCAGCACCAGATCGTCCAGCTTGCGCCCCGCGACCCGAGCGCCGAACTCGGCAAGCTGGGGCAGCTGGCCGACTTCCCGTCGGCGGCGTTGCAAGAGGTGCAGGTCGACGAGCTCGGCGTGCTCAACGCGACCTCCGGAGACCGCGTCATCTCCACGGGGCCGGCGGGCGTCCGCTGGGTCAGGCTCGCCGAGCCCAACCACCGCAACACCCAGCAGCTGCCCACCGAGAGGGCGGTCGAGGCGGCCCGCACGGTCGCCGAGCGGTACGCCGAGGGCGCCGAGCTGGTCGTCGACAGCGTGCACGACCTGATGCAGAACTCCGGGACGAAGGACGGCTCCGAGGTCGGGCGCCCGGTGACGCTGCAGACGCACGTGACGTTCCGGCAGGTCTTCGACGGCGTGCCCGTCATCACGCCGGGGCAGGGCCTGATCCGCGTCGGGCTCGACAACGACGGCACCGCCGTCCAGGCCGAGATCGCCACCCGCCGGACCACCGGCATCACGCGTGAGCCGAGCACCGAGATCTCGCCGCCCCCGCCCAAGGGCGGCAAGGCCACGGCGGCGCCGCTGGAGCGCGACCCGCGCAAGGCCCTCGACGCGGCGCAGCGCAAGCTCCTCGCGCAGCTCGCGACGGTCACCGCCGACGATCCGGCGCAGGCCGCGACGGCGGCACGGGCGCCCCAGGTCAGTGACGTCCCCGGCACCTTCGAGGTCGGCTATGAGCTGGAGGGCAACGAGGCGTACCCCGCGGCCCGCAAGCTGATCGAGATCGGCTCGCAGGGCAGCATGTTCAAGACACGCCGCTGGGTCGTCGCGCCGCTGGCGAGGTAGTCCCGCTCAGTGGTTCACGGTGGCGGCCCGCTGCTTGCGGGCCGCCATCCACGCGTAGACGAGCACACCGACGAAGAGGAACAGCACGCCCTGGTAGACGGCCGCGTAGCCGGACCCGGCGACCAGCCACATGGAGAACGCGAACGCGACGCCCGCGAGGACGCCGTCCCGCACCAGACGGCCGCGGTGGACGCGCTCGCGCTGCCCGGAGACCAGGAAGTAGATCTGCGCGGCGGTGGCGAGGAGATAGGGCACGGTCGCCGTGAACGTGGTGATCAGGACGAGGGACTCGAAGACCCCGCCGGAGCCCGCCGTGTAGTTGTAGACGGTGAGCAGCGAGGCGAGGACGACGGTGACGAGGACACCGACGGTCGGCACGCCGCGCTTCTTCCGCCCGAACGCGCTCGGGAAGAGCCCGTCCTGGGCGGCCGCGTACGGCGTCTGCGCGCTGAGCAGCGTCCAGCCATTGAGGGCGCCGACCATCGAGACCAGCGCGGCGCAGGCGACCGCGGTGCCGCCCCAGGAGCCGCCGAACATCACGTCGACGGCGTCGGAGAACGGCGCGGTGGAGGAGACCAGCTTGTCGTGCGCGACGGTCCCGAAGACGGCGAGGGTGCCGAGCAGGTAGACGAGGGCGGCGCCGAGGGTGCCGAGGATGGTGGCGCGGCCGACGTTGCGCCGCGGGTCGCGGACCTCGCCGGCGCTGACGGCGGCCGACTCGACGCCCAGGTAGGAGAAGAGCAGGATCGCGGCGGCCGCCGAGACGGCGCCCAGCGGGCTGTCGTCGCTCGCCCGGAACGCCCCGAGGTTGGCGCTGTCGAAGAAGAAGAGGCCGCCGACCGCGACGAGCAGCAGCGGCAGGAACTTCAGGACGGTGGCGACCAGCTGGACGGCCCCGACGTACCGCGTGCCCGCGAAGTTCGCGAGGGCGGGCAGGAGTTGCAGGACCAGCGCGGCCAGGCAGGCGGTCCACTTGTGGTCGTTGACGGGGACGAGGACGTCCAGATAGCCGACGGCGGCGACGGCGAGGGCCGCGTTGCTCACCCAGGTGGTGATCCAGTACGACCAGGCGGCCAGGAAGCCCGCGAAGTCGCCGAAGGCCGCGCGGGCGTAGACGTACGGGCCGCCGGTGCGCGGGTCGCGCTCGGCGAGCCGCCCGAAGACGAGGGCGAGCGCGATGGCCCCGGCGGTCAGCACGGCGAAGGCGACCAGGCTGATGGTGCCGAACGGGGCGACGGAGGCCGGGAGCAGGAAGATGCCGCCGCCGATGATGTTCCCCATGACGAGGCACGTGGCGATCGGAAGCCCGAAGCGGCGGGCGTGCTTGCTCGGCGCCTGCGCCGGTTCTCCCTGGTCGGGGGCCGGATCCGACGGTGCAACGGTTCCGGTGTCGTGCATGGGGTGGTGCGCCTCTCGTCGTGCCCGGCGCCCGGGATCGCCGGGCGCAAGACATGGTCGGGCACCGCGGACGCTGATCCAAATCAGTGTGTTTTGTCCTGCGCGGCGTGGTCGGACGCCGCAAAAGCTGTGTCGTCCGGGGTGTCGAACAAGGAATCGTTCACGTCGACGGCCACGGGTATCTGCGGCCCGTGGGCCTCCCCCAGCCAGCGCCGCAGCACGTGGTGGACCTGCTCGGCGCCGACCAGCTCCGCGCCGTCCTGCACCGGGTCGGAGAGCACGAGCGGCGACAGCAGGAAGGGCCGGGACTGCGCCCCGCCGAGCCCGCCGTGCGAGCCGATCTGCTCCTCGAAGGCGAGCACCTCGCCCTCCTCCGGGTCGTACCAGGAGTTGACCATGATGTCGGCGGTGTGCGGAAAGCCGTCGGTGCGCCGGACGGCCTCCGCGGCGCCGGGACCGAAGTCGGCGAGCGGCCCGAGCTCGGCGGGGTCCTCGTCCAGATACACCTCGGCACCGCGCGCCCCGAGCACGACCGGGCCCCGCTCCGCGCTCCGTACGAGCAGGAAGCCGATGCCCGGGTGGTTGGCGAGGGTGGGGAGCAGCGCCGGGTGGCGGCGGTCGATCTCCTCGCGGGTCATGCGGTGCCGCACGTCGGGGAACGAGACGAGTCCGAGGTTGCCGGAGGCCAGCACGATCGGCTCGGCGCGGCGGGCCGGACGGCGCTCCTCGGCGCCCTCCTCGACGGGCCGGCGCAGGGCGGCCCGCACGGCCGAGCGGGCCTCGGCGCCGCTGTGCGTGCGCTGCGCCTTGCGCGGCACGGGCAGCCCGCAGCCGGCCCGGACCAGGTCGGCGAGGGTGAGGCCGTAGCGGGCGCGGAACGTCTCGCCGGGGCTCTGCCCGTGGTCGGAGAGCACCACGATCCGGTAGGCGCGCGGCGCGTGCTCGGCGACCTGGTCGAGCAGCGCGAGCGACCGGTCGAGCCGCCGCAGGACCTTCTCGACGTCTTTCCCCGACGGCCCGGAGTGGTGCGCCACTTCGTCGTACGCGACGAGGTCGGCGTAGACCGCGCTGCGCCCGGCGAGCATGTCCCCGATGACGGCGGCGACCACGACGTCGCGCTCGACGACGGTCGCGAAGGCGCGGATGAACGGGTAGAGGCCGCCGCGGGAGACCCGCGGGCGGGTCTTCCTGAAGCGGGCGCGGGTGGATTCGCCGATCTCCCGGAAGACCTCGGCGACGAAGGAGAGGGCGGTGCGGACGGCGTTGGCGGGGTCGGAGAAGTACGCGAAGTATCCGGCCCGCGACCGGTTCTCCTTGCCCCGTCGGGCCGCCACGGACAGGACGAGGGCGAGCTGGTCCGCGCCGCCGCTGAACAGGTTGCCGCGGCTCGCGCCGTCGACGGTGAGGAGGCCGCCGTCCCCGGTGCGCGCGACGGCCCGGCGCTGCAGTTCGACGGCGGAGGCGGGCCGGTTGCTCACCATGACCTCGCCGGTGTCCTTCTCGTACCACCGGAAGGCGGGCACGTCGTGGTTGGAGCCGTGCAGGATGCCGAGCTGGCTGGCGCCGGTCTGGCTGGACCAGTCGGTGCGCCAGGGTGTGAGCCGGTGCGTCGCGGGCCCGGCGGTCCCTGCGTCGCCGAGCCAGCGGGCGACGGTGGGCATGAGTCCCTTGGCGACGGCGGCCGTGAGGACGTCGTGGCCGACGCCGTCGAGCTGGATGAAGACGGTGCCGGGTCCCGCGGGCCGCGGGCTCCCGTCGCCGCGCCTGCGACGCCGGTCCGCGAGCCGGTACAGCCTGCGCCGGTAGGCGTCGTCGTCCCGCACGGCGAGGGCGCCGCCGGTGGCCGAGGCGACGGCGGACATCACCGCGGCGACGACGACGGCGGTCTCCGCGCCCGCCTCGCCGCGGCCCTCGGGGATGAGGCTCAGGGCGAGCAGCAGCAGCGATCCGTTGAGGAAGAACGCGAGCAGTCCGAGCACGAGCGCGGGTACGAGCAGCAGGGCGCGGACGAGCAGGGGCCACACCAGCGCGGAGAGCAGACCGAAGGCGCCGGCGCCGAGGGCGGCGGTGACCGCGATGCGGGTGGCGCTGTCGTCGTCGCCGGACTGGAGCTTGAAGTCCGGCAGGATGCCGGCGAGCACGAGCATCGTCAGCGTGCTGACGGCCCACACGGCGACCACACGCCACAGAGCGCTGCCGACCCGCCGCCATCGCCCTCGCCCCACGCCCAGCCCTTTCACCAACCCCGGATTTCGGCCACCAGCGTGTCACAACCCGCCGCACTGCGACGGAGGCGACGGTGGGGCTCGGGTGGGGGTGGGGGTCAGCGGCCGTCGTAGCCCGCTGTGGGCATCGACAGTCTCCGGTGCACGCTCGCCTTCATCTGGGAGTCGTACGCCGGCTCGGCGAGGCCCGCCGTCTCGATGCGCACGCCCCGCCGCCCGCACTCCGCGGTGAACTCGTCCGCGGATCTCAGCGCCAGCTCCAGGACCCTGCGGCTCGGCACGACGAAGAGGTCCACGAGGCCGGCCTCGACGTCGCCCCACAGCATGTCGTGGTCGGCGCGCAGTCCTCGTACGACGAGTTCGCGGGTGATCACGTACCCCTTCTCGGCGGCCCACCGCGCGCACATCGCGTGCTGGCTGCGCGAGTCGACCAGGAAGGGGTCGGCCTCCAACTCCTCCAGGGGCGTCAGACTGGCGATCGCCGCGACGCGCACGGCGGCGGTGCGGCCCACGGCATCCTCCACGGCGTCCCCCTGACCTTCGGTCTCAGCCGCTGACCCTACTCCTGGCCGTAGGCTCGGAGACAGTCGCACGAAGGAGGAACGGGTGCCCGTCGAGGTCACATGGTGGGGTCACGCCACTTGTACGGTCGAGGACTCGGGCGTCCGCGTACTGACCGATCCGCTCTTCGCCCGCCGTCTGGCGCATCTGCGGCGCCGCAGGGGCGCACTTCCGCCGCCGCACGCCGCGGTCGCGGACGTCGTGCTCCTTTCGCATCTGCACGCCGACCATCTGCATGTACCGTCGCTCGCCCGGCTCGTGCCCGGCACCCGGGCGCTGGTCCCGCGCGGGACGGCGCGGTCGGTGCCGGGTCTGGCCCGCCGACTGCCGAACCTGCGCTTCACCGAGGTCGTGCCGGGCGACGAGGTCCCGGTCGGCGATGTCGTCGTACGGGTGGTGTCCGCACTGCACGACGGGCGGCGGCTGCCCGTCGGCCCGCACCGGTCGCCCGCCCTCGGCTATGTGGTGGACGGTGAGGCGCGCACGTACTTCGCCGGGGATACCGGGCTGTTCGACGGGATGGCCGATGAGGTGGGCCCCGTCGACGTGGCGCTGCTGCCCGTCGGCGGCTGGGGCCCCTATCTCGGCCCCGGGCATCTGGACGCGCGCCGGGCCGCGGAGGCGCTGGCCCGGATCGCGCCGCGCAGCGCGGTCCCTGTGCACTACGGGACGTACTGGCCGATAGGCATGGACGCCGTCCGTCCGCACGAGTTCCACACGCCGGGCCACGAGTTCGTGCGGCAGGCGGCCCGGCTCGCCCCCGAGGTGGCCGTGCACCGGCTCGCGCACGGGGAGAGCGTGCAGCCGGAGGTGTCCAGGTGATGCTCGCCGCGGCGGTCCATGTGACGCCGGAGAGTACGCAGCAGGCGGTCGGCTATCCGTCGCTGTTCCTCCTCGTGGTGATCGGCGCGCTGGTCCCGGTGGTGCCGACGGGCGCGCTGGTCAGTTCGGCGGCGGTGGTGGCCTTCCATCAGACGGCGCCGTTCGCGCTGCTGGTGGTCTTCGGCGTCGCGGCGCTCGCGGCGTTTCTGGGGGACATGGCCCTGTACTGGCTCGGGCGGCGCGGCATGCGCTCGAAGAACGGGTCGCGCTGGCTGGCGGCGATCCGTGACCGTGCGCCGGAGGAGCGGCTCGCGCAAGCGCAGGCCAAGCTGGCGGACCACGGCGTGATGGTCCTCGTCCTGTCGCGGCTCGTGCCCGCGGGCCGGATACCGGTGATGCTGGCGTGCCTGATGGCGAAGATGCCGCTGCGTCAGTTCGCCCGCGGGGACGTGCCGGCGTGCCTCGCGTGGGCGGTGACGTACCAGCTGATCGGCATCCTGGGCGGGTCCCTCTTCAAGGAGCCGTGGGAGGGCGTGGCGGTGGCGGTGGCGGTGACGGTGCTGATCAGTGTGGCGCCGTCGCTGTGGCGCAAGGTGCGCCGCGCCACCGCCTGAACCACTGGCCCCCGCCTAGGCGGTCGTCCGGGTGAGGACCCGCGACGCTCCCACCGGTAGATCCCACAGGTCCTCGCGCGGCCGCCCCGTCCTCTCCCATGCCTCGCGCACCCGGATGAGCGGTTCCAGGACCGGCTCGGCGGAGAGCAGGAAGGTGCCCCAGTGCATGGGGGCCATGCGGCGCGCCCCCAGGTCGGCCGCCGCGCGCACCGCCTCCTCGGGGTCGCAGTGGACGTCGCGCAGCCACCAGCGCGGGTCGTACGCGCCGATCGGCAGGAGGGCGAGGTCGATGCCTGGGTAGCGGGCGCCGATCCGCTCGAACCAGTGGCCGTACCCGGTGTCGCCCGCGAAGTAGACCCGCTGCCCGCGCGCGTCCGTGAGCACCCAGCCGCCCCACAGCGTGCGGCAGGTGTCGAGGAGGCTCCGCTTGGACCAGTGGTGCGCCGGTACGAAGTCCAGGCGGACCCCGCCGAGTTCGGCGCCCTCCCACCAGTCGAGCTCGGTGACGTCGACGAAACGGCGGCGGGTGAACCAGCGGCCGAGCCCCGCGGGCACCAAGACGGGGGTGTCCCTGGGCAGCCTCTTCAGGGTCGGCCAGTCCAGGTGGTCGTAGTGGTTGTGGCTGATGACGACCGCGTCGACGCGCGGCAGCGCGCTCCAGGCGACACCGACGGGCGTGACACGCGCCGGGGTACCGAGGATCTTCCTCGACCAGACGGGGTCGGTGAGGACGGTGAGCCCCCCGATGCGGATGATCCAGCTGGCGTGCCCGGCCCAGGTGACGGCGACGGTACGCGCGTCGACGTCCGGCAACGGCCCGGGTTCGAAGGGCAGCCGCGGAATGTCGACGAGCCCTTCGGGCCGCGGCCGCAACGCACTCTCCCGAGCGAACCGGGCAAGCCCCCGCAGGCCGGGCAACGGCGCGGTCAGCCGGTCGGCGAACGACGTCGGCCACACGCGGGGCCCGCGGGGCGGGCGCGGCGGGCGCGGCGGGGCAGGGGTGTCGGACGCCGGGCCGGTGCCGGACGTCCGGTCGGAATCCGGTCGCGGCTGTGCTGCCCGGTTCCGGGGACCGCCGTGGTGCTGATGTGTCTGTTGGGTCATCGAGGCGGCTCCATTCGACGGTCTGCTGCGCGGAGGTCTTCGAAGGCCGATCCGAAGGCGCCGAGCGCTCTTTTCACATGCGGCAGGTCCAGGGGGTCGGGGGCGGTGAGGGAGGCCAGGCGTTCCGCGGGGGCGGAGCCGAGGAGTGGGCCCGTGGACAGGCGTACGCGCAGGGCATCCATGTCGTCGCCGAAGCGGTGGCCGCCCGGTGCGGGCATGCCGAGCCGTTCGGTGAGGAAGTCCTCCAGGTCCTGCGCGTCGCCGACGCCCCGCGCGGCGAGCGCGGACCGCAGGGGGCACAGGTCGGCGTAGAGGTGGCGGCCCGCCTGCGGGGGTCTGGCTAGGGCGCCGGCGGCGAGGAGGGCGCGCCGCGCGGCGACGGCCACGCGCGCGTGCAGCCGGACGGCGGCGGTGAGCCGGCCGGTGATCTCGTCCGGTTCGCCGAGTGCGTACGAGGCGGCGGCCGCCGCCGGGGCGGCGAGGGTCGCGCCGAGCGCGGTGAGGACGTCCAGGGTGCGGGCGCGCAGGGCGGCGCCCTCGGCGGTGGCGGGGAAGCGGGCGACGGCGGCGGGCAGCGCCGAGGGCAGGAACGGGCCGGCGAGGTCGCAGAGGACGGTGACCCGCTCGTGGTCCATCTCGGCGGGCCCGATCAGGACGGTGTCGTGCGGCTCGTGCAGGGTGTCGCGCCAGGTCTCGTCACTGACGATGTGCAGGCCTTCGCCGACGGCCGCCTCGACGGTCTCGTGGAGCGTTTCCGGGGGTGGCACGGTGGCGGTCGGGTCGTCGGCGACGGAGAGCACGAGGAGCCGGGGTGTGCCGCCTTCGGCGCGGACCCGGCGGACGGTTTCCAGGAGGGCGTACGGGTCGGGGATCCCGCCGCATTCGGCGGGCGTCGGCACGTGGTAGACGCCGCGGCCGAGCAGCCGCGCCTGGGGCGCCCACCAGGCGGGGCAGGGGCGGGGCAGCAGGACGTCGCCGCCGAGGGCGGCGGTGAGGGCGAGCAGGAGGGGCGGGGCGCCGGGGGCGGCGACGGTCCGGTCGCGCTCCACGGGCAGGCCACGCCGGGTCCAGTAGCCGCACGCGGCGTCGAGGAGCACGGGACCGCCGCCCGCGGGCTCGCACGCGGAGCGGCCCGCTGCCGCTGCGGCGGCCGCCGCCAGCTCGGGCAGCACCGGGAGGCCAGGCTCCGGCGGGTGCGGCCCGTACCGGACGGGTCCGCGGCCCTCCGTGTCCGTCCGCCGCATCCGTACCTCCGTGCACTCGCGTACCTCTGTCCTGGTCATGCCCCGTCGCGGGGGTGTGAATCCAGCACGTGCCGGCACATCGTCGGGGCGTCACAGGGACAACGCCGGGGCATCGCCGTACGTGTCCATGTACGTGTCCATCACAGCGCGGTGCCCCCTCCCCCGCCCGCCCTGGCCTCCGCCCGGGTGAGCGTCCCGGGGCACACGCGGAAGGCCCGAACCGGTCGTCCGCCCGGTTCGGGCCTTATGTCTCACTCGGCTGTCGCCGTCGCCCCCTGCCGCGCTCAGCGGGCCAGGGAGACCAGTTCGCGTTCCAGGCCGCGGCCCTTCGTCTCGACCAGCGCGGCCGCGACGTCCGCGAGCTTCCTGTTGGTCGTCTGGGATATCCGCCGCAGCACCCCGAAGGCGGTGTCCGCGTCGCACCCCAGGACGTGCATGACGATCCCGGACGCCTGGTCCACGACGGGCCGTGTCCGCATGGCCGTGCCCAGCTGGTCCAGTTCGGTCAGCGCGGCGCGGTAGTGCCGGTCGCGCACGAAGCAGTTCGTGGCGAGGTCGCCGAGCGCCTGGGCGGGCCCGTGGCCCGGGTCGTCGAGCGCTCCGGGACGGAAGCTGAAGAGGCTCAGGGTGACCGTGAGCCCGCCGCGCCGGAAGGGCAGGGTGACGCTGGAGCGCACGCCGGAGTCGAGGGCCATCGCGCGGTACTCGGGCCAGCGCTCGTCCCGCAGCAGGTCGTCGGCGCCGACCGGCGCGCCCCACTGCTCGGCGGCCGGGATGGGCCCGTCGCCCGAGTGCAGCTGCACCGAGACGAGCCCGGCGAGGTCGGGGTGGGTGACGGCGATGGGGTGCTCGTCGCCGCCGTCGGAGACCGTCGTGCTCGCACCGCAGCAGGCGGGGGTGCAGCGAACGGCCTGTTCGGCGAGTTCGGAAAGCCGGCGGCCGGGCAGGGATGACTCGGGTCGAAGCAGGTCCGGGTCGGGCATGGGCGCCATGACGTGTTCCTCCTCTGCCCTTCGGCTTCCCTTCAAGGCCTCCGGGAAACTGCCGCAGCGGATAGGTTCGACGCATGTCTCAAATGGAGGAGTTCGGTGAAGAGCTCGCGGATTTTGTGCGCCGGATAGCGGACTTGAAGTCCGCCCGGTCCGTTCCCGCGGGCGACCTCAGCACCGTGCTCGACGCGGCCATCTTCGAACTCGATCACGTGGCCGCCCAGTTGTGGCCCACGTACCAGCGGCTCGCCGTCAACGGACGGTGGGACGACGCCACATCGGACCGGGACGAGCAGCGGCTGTTGCGGTCCCTGTTCCAGCGGCTGCCGCTGCCGGTCGCGCTGGTCGACCGGGAGACCGTGGTCCGCCGCATGAACTTCGCGGCGACGGGCCTCACCGGGGTGCGCGCCGGATACGCGACGGGCCGGCCGCTGACCGGGTTCCTGATGCACGCGGACCGGGTCGCCTTCCGTTCGCAGACCGCGGCGGTCGCCCGTGGCGAGGGCGACCGCAGCCTGAACGTCCACCTTCAGCAGAGCCCCGGCACCCCGGTCCGGGCGACCCTCACGGCGCTGCGTCCCGGCGCCGAGCCGCGGATGGCGGTCCTCGTCGTGCTGCAGCCCGCGGCCGACCGCGCGCAGCAGGTGCCGAGCGCGCCGGGCCCGGCCCCCGACCTCGGCGAGGCGACGCGGCACGCGGCGCAGCTCGACCTCATGGACGCCATGACGTCGGCGCTGCTGACCGCGCCCGCCGGGGACCGCGCGGCCGTCCTCGAACGGGCGGCGGCGGTCCTGCACGGGCGGTTCGCCGACTGGGTGATCGCCGACGAGGGTGCGGCGCGGCTGCGGCGTACGACGGTCCTTGGACCGCCGGACGGCCCGGTCGCCGACGTGCTGGCGCAGGACCCCGCCGCGTCCCCCCTCGTCGTGGAGACGGCACGCGGCGGGGCGGCGTCGCTTCAGGTGCGCCCGGAGGACCCGGACGCCTTCGGCAGGGACGCGTCCGGCGCGCACATGCTGATCCGCGCCGAGGTCACGTCCCTGCTGTGCGTGCCGCTGACCGCCCGCCCGCAGGGCCCGGTGGAAGGGGTCCTCACGCTGTTCCGGAGCGGTGCGCGGCTGGCCTTCTCGATGGCCGAGGCGCGGGCGGTCGACGTGATGTCCCGGCACATGGCGCTCGCCATGCGGCGTGGCACCGCCGACCGCTGAGGCGTCAGGCGGCGTCCCGCATGACCTGGTCGCGGAGCCGGTCGCAGCAGCGGCTGATCAGCCGTGAGACGTGCATCTGCGAGATGCCCATCTCGTCCGCGATGCGGCTCTGCGTCATGTCGCCGAAGAAGCGCATGTAGAGGATCTCCCGCTCGCGCTCGGGCAGCTCCGCGATGCGCGGCTTGACGGCCTCGCGGTCGACGACGACGTCGAGCGCGGGGTCGGGTTCGCCGAGCGCGTCGCTCAGCGAGTAGCCGTCCTCGCTGCCGGGCAGCTCGGCGTCGAGGGAGAGCGCGGTGAAGCTGTCGAGCGCCTCCAGGCCGGCCTTGACGTCCTCCTCGCTCATCTGCGCGTGCTCGGCGATCTCGGCGACGGTGGGTGCGCGGCCGGAGATCTGGGAGAGGTCCTGGCGGGCGAACCGCACGCGGTTGCGCAGGTCCTGGACGCGGCGCGGCACGTGCAGGGTCCACATGTGGTCGCGGAAGTGCCGCTTGATCTCACCGGTGACGGTCGGTACCGCGTAGCTCTCGAAGGCGGTGCCGCGCTGCGGGTCGTAGCGGTCGACGGCCTTCACGAGGCCGAGGGCGGCGACCTGCCGCAGGTCGTCGAGGGCCTCGCCGCGGTTGCGGAACCGGGCGGCGAGCCGTTGGGCCATGGGCAGCCAGGCCCGGACGAGCTCCTGGCGCAGGGCGTCGCGTTCGGGGCCGGGTTCCATCTCGACGAGGCGGGCGAAGCCTTCCGCCGTGTCGGGGGCGTCGTCGTGCGGGTGCCGCTTGGTCCTGGTGGCCACTGCGGTGCTGGCGTGGGATCGCATGGTGCGTCGCAACTCCCTCGTGGGGTGCCTTGGGGTGGACGGTCACCGTGGGAGTGAGTGCGTGCCGGAGCACTGCGGGCACACCCGGGGGCGAGCGACGCGGTCGCTCCCACGGACGTGCCTCCGGTCCGAAGCACTCTCTTCCGCCTGCCCCGAGCTTCCGGCAGCAAACACCCCGAGGTTTCTCGACGGTTCCGCCGGACACCCGGACGGGACCGCCGATCCCCGATCCGCCCGGAGGGCTCCGTCATGAGCGTCAAGGTCGCCGACCACATTCTGGAGAGGCTGCGCGCCTGGGGCGTCGAGCAGGTCTTCGGCTATCCGGGTGACGGCATCAACGGTCTGCTCGCCGCCTGGGGCAGGGCCGAGGACCGGCCGCGTTTCGTGCAGGCGCGGCACGAGGAGATGGCCGCCCTCCAGGCCGTCGGGTACGCCAAGTTCGGCAGGCGGCTCGGCGTGTGCGTGGCGACGTCGGGCCCCGGGGCGGTCCATCTCCTCAACGGTCTCTACGACGCGAAGCTCGACCACGTGCCGGTCCTCGCCCTCGTCGGGCAGACGGACCGCAGCGCGATGGGCGGCTCGTACCAGCAGGAGGTCGACCTGCACACGCTGTTCAAGGACGTGGCGGGCGACTTCGTCGAGACGGTGACGGTGCCCGAGCAGCTGCCCAACGTCATCGACCGGGCGATCCGCACCGCGTACGCGCGGCGCTGCCCGACGGCCGTCATCGTCCCCGGTGACGTACAGGAGCTGGAGTACTCCCCTCCCCCGCACGCCTTCAAGATGGTCCCCTCCAGCCTGGACCGCAGCAGCTGGACGGCGATGCCCTCGCCGACCGCCCTCGAGCGCGCCGCGGAGGTCCTCAACTCCGGCGACAAGGCGGCGATCCTCATCGGCCAGGGAGCGGCGGGGGCGCGTGCCGAGGTCGAGGAGATCGCCGAGGTGCTCGGCGCGGGCGTGGCGAAGGCGCTGCTCGGCAAGGACGCGCTGAGCGACGAGCTTCCCTACGTCACCGGTTCGATCGGCCTGCTCGGCACCCGCCCCAGCTACGAGCTGATGCGCGACTGCGACACGCTCCTGACGATCGGGTCGAGCTTCCCCTACTCGCAGTACCTGCCGGAGTTCGGCTCCGCGCGGGGCGTGCAGATCGACATCGATCCGCACATGGTCGGGATGCGTTATCCGTACGAGGTGAATCTCGTCGGCGACGCGCGGGCGACGCTGCGCGAGCTGATCCCGCTCATCGACAAGGACCGCCGCGCGGTCTGCCGCGAGTGGCACGACGAGATCCGCGCGAACGTGACGCGCTGGAAGGGTGTGCTGGAGCGCAGGGCGGCGCTCTCCGCCGACCCGGTCAATCCGGAGCACGTGGTGCGCGCCCTCGACCCGCTGCTGCCCGACAACGCGATCATCACCGCCGACTCGGGCTCGGTGGCGAACTGGTACGCGCGCCACCTCACGATCCGCGGCGACATGCGGGCCTCCCTGTCGGGCACGCTCGCCACGATGGGGTGCGGTGTGCCGTACGCGATCGGGGCGAAGTTCGCGCATCCCGACCGGCCCGTGGTGGCCCTGGTCGGGGACGGCGCGATGCAGATGAACGGCATGGCGGAGCTGGTCACCGCCGCCAAGTACCGGCACCGCTGGGACGATCCGCGGCTGGTCGTCGGTGTGTGGAACAACCAGGACCTGAACCAGGTGACGTGGGAGATGCGGTCGATGGAGGGCGCCCCGTCCTTCCTGCCGTCGCAGTCGCTGCCGGACGTGCCGTACGCCGAGTTCGCCCGCTCGATCGGGCTGACCGGGATCCGGGTGGAGCGCCCCGAGGACGTCGAGGAGGCCTGGCGCGCCGGTCTCGCGGCGAACGGCCCCGCGGTGCTCGAGTTCCGCACCGACCCCGCGGTCCCGCCGATCCCGCCGCACGCGACGTGGGACCAGCTGGAGGCCACGGTGACCTCGATGCTCAAGGGTGACGCGGACCGGGGTTCGATGCTCAAGCAGGGCCTGAAGGCGAAGATGCAGGAGTGGGGCAGGCACTGAAGCCCACAGGGTGCCGCGCGCGACAGTGCCGCCCGGCCGTTTCCACGGGCCCGGCGGCACCGTGCTGCCGCGTCACGCGGTGCGGCGCCCTATGACGTCGTCCGGGTTCTTCGCGGGCGGCAGCAGCATTTCCTCGTACCGGCCGAGCGCCAGGACCACGCCCAGCATGACCAGCGGGATGAATACGGCGAGTACCGCCATGACCTCTGCCCTCCCAGTCGGTGTGGGGGGTGTCGCGGGCCGGGTCTCCCCGGCCCGGCGGCGCAAACCTCCCGGAAAGGGCATGGCCGCGGGGCTCAGGGGTACTGCGGCGGAGGCACACGACGAACGTACGAAGGACATATGCAGGAAGGGCCCAGCCATGGCCGATTACGTGAGGGAGGTCATGACGCCGGGCGTCGTGGCCGTCCGCCCCGACGCTTCTCTGGTGGAAGCGGCGCAGCTGATGCGCGCCCAGGACATCGGCGACGTCCTCGTCACCGTGGACGGCCGGGTTCTCGGCGTGCTCACCGACCGGGACATCGCGCTGCGCGCCGTGGCGGACGGCGCCGATCCGCTGACGGTCAGCGCGCAGGCCGTCTGCACGCCCAACCCGGTGGTGGTGGGCCCCGACGACGCGGTGTCGGCCGCGGTCGGTCTGATGCGCGACCACGCGATACGGCGGCTGCCCGTCGTCGAGGACGGCCGGCCGGTGGGGATGGTCAGCCTCGGCGACCTCGCGCCGGGCCTCGCGTAGACGTGCCGTGTCGCTGTACCACCGTGGGACCAAAGACCCGTAGAAAGGGCAAAAGGGCCTACATATAACCCGCACGGTGAGGCACCCGTACAGCTGTGCAGGAGCCGGAAGAAGAGAAAGGACACTCCGCCATGCCGAAGCGCATCGCGTTTCTCGTGGCGCCCGAGGGCGTCGAGCAGATCGAACTCACCGACCCGTGGCAGGCCGTCGAGGGCGCGGGCGACGAGCCCGTCCTGGTGTCGACGCAGTCCGGCGAGGTACAGGGCTTCAACCACCTCGACAAGGCGGACACGTTCCCCGTCCAGGAGGTCGTGGGCGAGACGCGGGCCGACGCGTTCGACGGGCTCGTGCTGCCCGGCGGGGTCGCCAACCCGGACTTCCTGCGGATGGACGAGAAGGCCGTCGCGTTCGTGCGGGACTTCTTCGATCAGGGCCGGCCGGTGGCGGCCATCTGCCACGCCCCGTGGACGCTCGTCGAGGCGGACGTGGTGCGCGGCCGGACGCTGACCTCCTGGCCGAGCCTCAAGACCGACATCCGCAACGCGGGCGGCACCTGGGTCGACGAGCAGGTCAAGGTCTGCACGGGCGGCCCCAACACGCTCGTCACCAGCCGCAAGCCGGACGACCTCAAGGCGTTCTGCGAGGCGTTCCTCGCGGAGTTCGCCAAGGGAACCAAGGGGAAGTAGCCCGGAAGGGCCGCGTTCAGGTGGCGCAGGTCGCGGTGGCCAGTTGCAGGGACGCCGGGTCACCGCGACCGCCCTCGGCGGTGTGCACGTGTTCCCCGGCCCACCAGTCGGCGTCACCGTCCTCGATGTAGCGCAGCAGGATTCCCTCGCGCAGCGCCCACGGGCAGACCGTCACCGTCTCGATCCCGGTCAGCTTCATGGCCGTGTGGGCGACGACCGCGCCGGCCACGCACTGCCCGGCGCGCGCCGCCGAAATGCCCGGCAGCTGTGCGCGCCGGTCGGCGGGCAGCCGGGCCAGTTCCCGGACCGCCTTGCCCAGCTCGGCGCGGCCCAACTGCCGCTCCATGAACGGTCCGTAGCGACCGGGAGCCGCCCCGCACAACCGGGCGAGCTGCTGGAACGTGCGTGACGTGGCGACGGCCGTGTGCGGCATCTCCCAGCGGATCCGCGCGGCCACGTCGCGCAGCTGGTGGCGCACCTGGCGGCGCACCGCCTTGAGGTCCTCCTCGCGGGGCGGGTCCTGGCCGTCGAAGAGTTCCCGCGTCAGCCGTCTCGCCCCCAGCGGCAGCGAGGCGGCGTAGTCCGGCAGGCGGCTGCGCCCGAAGGCCACCTCCAGGGAGCCGCCGCCGATGTCGAAGAGCACCAGCGGCCCCGCGCGCCAGCCCATCCACCGCCGGGCGGCGAGGAACGTCAGCTCCGCCTCGGCCTCACCGGACAGGGTGCGCAGCCGGACCCCGGTCCCCGCCGCCACCGCCTCAAGGACCTCCGCGCGGTTCGGGGCGTCGCGCACGATCGACGTGACGAAGGCGAAGGGCTCGGCCACGCCCCACCTCCGCGCCTCTTCCTGCACGTCCCGCACCGCGGCGACCAATTGCCGGACCGGCTCCTCGCCGAGCCGCCCGTCCTGGTCCAGGTGCTCGCCGAGCCGCAGCCGTCTCTTCACCGTGTGGACCGGCAACGGCACCTGCCCGTCGGCGTCCGCGACGACCAGGCGCACCGTGTTCGATCCCACATCCACCACACCGACTCTCATGGACATCAGGTTCCCTCTGCGGCGAGAGGGTCACACCCTGCGGCCCATGAGGTTCAGCAGCTTGGTCTGCGCGTCCGCGTCGGGCGGCGGCTCCACCGCGGGGGCGAAGAGGCCACTTTTCTCCAACTCGTCGGCGTACGGGGCGACTTCCCGTACGGCGAAGTCGATGAGCTCGTCGGGCAGTTGCTCGTCGGCGCCGATCGCGCGGGACAGGTCCCAGGCGTGCACCACGAGGTCGACGGTCATCTGCCCGCAGTAGAAGGTGCTCGACGCGTCCCCGGAGGAGAGGTGGACGATGCGGTCCAGGGCGCCGGGCTCGCGGAATGCGGCCCTGGAGGCGGCGGCCGCGGTGTCCCAGGAGGCGATCTGGTCCGGGCCGAGCATGTCCCCCTCGAAGAGGTCGCCGACAGACTCCATCGTGGCGCCGTCGCGGACCAGCGGCGGCACCCACAGCTGTTCGGCCGTGAGGTGGTTCACCAGGTCGTGCACGGTCCAGTCGGTGCAGGGCGTGGGGTCGTCCCACTGGTCGGCGCGGACGGCGTGCACGCGGTCGGTGAAGAGGTCGAGCGCCGCGCCGTGCCGGTCCAGCAGGGGCGGGTCGGCCTTGCTTGCGGAACGGTCCGTCATGAGCCTGTCGTTCCCCTCTCCCGCGCGCCTTCGCGGGTCCGTCCGCCCGCCACGGAGCGGTGCGGGTGGCGGCGCAGATACTCGCCCTCCAGCTGGGCCATGCGTTCGTTGTGGGCCCGCAGGGCGTCGCTCGAACCGTGCAGCAGGGTGGTGTGGCGGGTGCGGTGGATCGTCTCCAGCTCCTTGATGAGCTGCTGGTCGTCCAGCCGGCTCGGCTCGACTCCGTTCATGGCGCGCTCCCATCGCTGTGGTCGTCTCGCTCCCTGCCTCCCGGGTACCCGCTGGGCCCGTACTACCCAGGATGCACCGCACACGGTTCGCGCGCGCTCCCGGTGCGTGACAGGGGCCTGCGGGGGTGGTGGGAAGGGGTTCGGGAGATGTCCTGAAACAGCGGTTCCCACGGGGGAGGCAGGGGGCTCTGTTCCGGCGTCCCTCCGGTCGTCAGGACTTCTGCGACCGGAAGGACCACCCCGTGCCCCGCTCCGCCCCGCGCCGCCGCCTCTTACCGATCCTCGCGCTCGGCGCCACCGCCACGCTCCTCCCCGGCCTCACCGCGCTGCCGGCCTCCGCCGCGCCCCGGCAGGGCACCGGAAGCGGCCACGCGGCCCGCTTCACGCACCAGACCCCGGACTGGCAGCGGTGCGGCGCCGACACGCCCGCCCGATTCCGGTGCGCCACCATCAAGGTGCCGCTCGACCACCGCGACCCCGCCGGCGCCACCATCGACCTCGCGATATCGCGGATCAGGGCGGGCGACGCGGGCAAGCGACGCGGCGTCCTGCTCTCCAATCCCGGCGGCCCGGGAGGCCCCGGGCTCGACCTGCCGCTCCACCTGTCCGAGCACATGCCCGCGTCCGTGAAGGACCGGTACGACCTCATCGGGTTCGACCCCCGTGGCGTCGGCCGGAGCGCACCCGTCAACTGCGGGCTCACCGAGGCGGAGCGGCAGTGGCCGCGCCCCTACAAGCCGTTCGGCGACAGCGTCAGATGGGCGAAGACCGTGGCGGACAAGTGCCGCGCGCGGGCGGGCGACAGGCTGCCGCACATGACGACCCGCAACACGGCCCGGGACATGGACGTCCTGCGGGCCGTCCTCGGCGAGAAGAAGATCTCGTACTTCGGCGTCTCGTACGGGACGGCCCTCGGGGCCACCTACACGCAGCTGTTCCCCGGGCGCGCCGACCGGTTCGTCCTGGACAGCGCCGTCGATCCGAAGCGCATGTGGCGGAAGATGATCCAGGTGTGGGCCTCGGAGGCCGAGCCCGCGTTCGCCCGCTGGTCGCGGTGGACCGCCGAGCGCTCCGCCACGTACCACCTGGGGAAGACCCCGGACGAGGTCGCCACGGCCTTCTGGCGCCTGGTGGAGCGGGCCGACCGGGACCCGATCGTGGTGGGCACGGAGAAACTCACCGGCGCGGACATCCGCGTCCTCCTGCGGCGTGAGTTCTTCACCGTCCGCAGCGCCGCCGAACTCGTCGTCCTCCTCAAGGACGCCGCCGCCGGCAAGCCGGTCCCCGGGTTCCCTTCCACGCCGGAGAGCTCGGACAATCTGCTGTCGTCGCTTTGGACCGTGCTGTGCGGCGACGCCCCTTCGCCGCGCGATCCGGAGACGTACCGCCGCGACTCGGTCCGTGACGCGGCCCGCTACCCGCTGTTCGGGGACTTCGCGTCCAACATCACGCCGTGCGCCTTCTGGGACCGCCCGGTGGAGCCCCTGACCAGGATCGACAACAAGGTCGGCACCCTGATCCTGCAGAACGAGTGGGACTCGCAGACCCCGCTGTCGACCGCGCGGGGCATGCACCGCGCGCTCAAGGGCTCCCGGCTGGTCACCGTCGACGAGGGCGAGGGCCACGGCGTCGCGTACGGCATGGCGGCGGGCCCGGCCGACCGGTGCGCCCAGGACACCGCCACCACCTATCTGGTCACCGGCAGGCTGCCGGCGAAGGACGTGACGTGCCGGGCGACACCGGGGGCCGGACGCCCGCAGCCGGCGTCGCCGGCCTTCGGCTGACGCCCGGCGGCGCGGCGGGTCTACCGCACCCGGTCGACCCGCCGCTCGTCCCACACGGGCTCCGGCGTCTCACGGACCCGGCCGTCGCTGCCGAAGACGAGATAGCGGTCGAAGGAACGGGCGAACCAGCGGTCGTGGGTGACGGCGAGAACCGTCCCCTGGAACGCCTCAAGACCTTCCTGGAGCGCCTCGGCGGACTCCAGGTCGAGGTTGTCCGTGGGCTCGTCGAGGAGCAGTGCCGTGCAGCCCTGCAGTTCGAGCAGCAGGATCTGGAAGCGGGCCTGCTGGCCGCCGGAGAGCCGCTCGAACTTCTGCTCCGCCTGGCCCGTCAGCTCGTACCGCCGCAGCCGGGACATCGCGGCGCCGCGGTCCTGCGCGTGCTCGCGCCACAGGATGTCCAGGAGCGTGCGGCCCATCAGCTCGGGGTGGGCGTGGGTCTGCGCGAAGTGTCCTGGCACGACGCGCGCGCCGAGCTTCCAGGACCCGGTGTGCGCGACGGGGTTGTCGGTGTCGCCCGCGAGCAGGCGCAGGAAGTGCGACTTGCCCGAGCCGTTCGAACCGAGGACCGCGACCCGCTCGCCGTAGAACACTTCCAGGTCGAAGGGTTGCATCAGGCCGGTGAGCTCGAGTCCCTCACAGGTCACGGCCCGGACGCCGGTCCGCCCGCCGTGCAGCCGCATGGTGATGTCCTGCTCGCGCGGCGGCTCGGGCGGCGGGCCCGCCTCCTCGAACTTGCGGAGCCGCGTCTGCGCCGCGTGGTAGCGCGAGGCCATCTCGTGGCTGACGTCGGCGGCCTGGCGCAGGGTGCGCACCAGCTTCTTCAGCTGCTCGTGCTTCTCGTCCCAGCGGCGGCGCAGCTCCTCGAAGCGCGCGAAGCGCTCCTTGCGGGCCTCGTGGAACGTCTCGAAGCCGCCGCCGTGCACCCACGCGTCGGCGCCCCCGGGGCTCTGCTCGACGCTGACGATCTTCTCGGCGGCGCGGGCGAGCAGCTCCCGGTCGTGGGAGACGAACAGGACGGTCTTGCGGGTCTCCTTGAGCTGCCCCTCCAGCCAGCGCTTGCCCGGTACGTCGAGGTAGTTGTCCGGCTCGTCGAGGAGCAGCACCTCGTCGGTGCCGCGCAGCAGGGCCTCAAGGACGAGGCGCTTCTGCTCGCCGCCGGAGAGCGTGCGGACCTCGCGGAACTGGGCCTTGTCATAGGGGACGCCGAGCGCGGCGGTGGTGCAGATGTCCCAGAGGGTCTCCGCCTCGTACCCCTGCACCTCCGCCCAGTCGGAGAGCGCCTGGGCGTACGCCATCTGGGCGGCCTCGTCGTCGACCGTCATGATCGCGTGCTCGGCGGCGTCGACGGCCTTCGCGGCCTCGCGGATCCGCGGCTGGGCGACGGAGACGAGCAGGTCGCGCACGGTGGACTCGTCGCGCACGGAGCCCACGAACTGCGGCATCACGCCGAGTCCGCCGCTCACGGTGACGCTGCCGCCGTGCGGCTGGAGCTCGCCGGAGATCAGCCGGAGCAGCGTCGTCTTGCCCGCGCCGTTGGCCCCGACGAGGGCGACGACGGCGCCCTCGCCGACCCGGAAGGAGACATCACCGAGCAGCGCCCGCCCGTCCGGCAAGTAGTACTCGAGGTGTGCGGCTTCCAGATGTCCCATGAGCGGGATTGTCCGTGGCCGACGGGTGCCCGGGCAAACCGATTCCCGCCCGGTCCGCTTCACCCGTCCGGCCTGAAGGGCGGCGTGCAGGGTACGCGTGCGGCATGTGCGCTGACTCCCCGGACGTCTCCGGCATCGACCTGTCCCGCCCCGCCGCCGGGCACCATCCGTTCAAGGCCCGCATGGTCTCCCTCGACAGCCGGCTGTTCGAAGCGGTCGCCGCGCGGCACTGGCCAGGCGCCGACCCGGTGCTGCCCCGGCTGAGCCGGAGCGCCAACCACGGCGTGCTGTGGTTCGCGACGGCCGCGGGGATCGCGGCGACGCGCACCCCGCGGGCCCGGCGCGCGGCCCTGCGCGGCGTGGCGTCCCTGGCGCTGGCCTCCGCGACGATCAACACGCTGGGCAAGCGCTCGGTGCGCAGGCCCCGGCCGCTGCTCGATCCGGTGCCGCTGATCCGGCGGCTCAAGCGGCAGCCGATCACGACGTCGTTCCCCTCGGGCCACTCGGCGTCCGCCGCGGCGTTCGCCACGGGTGTGGCGCTGGAGTCGCGGGCGTGGGGTGCGGCCGTCGCGCCGCTCGCTGCGGCCGTCGCCGTCTCCCGCGTGTACACCGGGGCGCACTTTCCGAGCGATGTCCTGGTGGGCGGGGCGCTGGGCGCGGGCGCGGCGTTCGCGGTGCGCGGTCTGGTGCCGACGCGGGCGCAGCTGGCGCCGCCCGGCCGCCCCCGGGTGACGGCGCCCGCGCTGCCGGGCGGCGCGGGGCTCGTCCTGGTGGCCAACGCGGGAGCGGGCACCCCGCAGCGCGTGAAGTCGCTGCGCGACGCGCTGCCGGAGGCGGAGGTCGTCGTCGCCGAGCCCGCCGACATCGGCGCCGAGCTGGAGAAGGCCGCGGCCCGCGCCCAGGTGTTGGGCGTGTGCGGCGGCGACGGCACGGTGAACGCCGCGGCCCGCGTCGCGCTGCACCACGGCCTGCCGCTCGCGGTGCTGCCCGGCGGCACGCTCAACCACTTCGCGTACGACCTCGGGGTCGAGGACGCCCGCGACCTGGCCTGCGCGGTGGAGGCGGGCGACGCGGTCGCCGTGGACGTCGGCCGCTTCACCTCGGAGAACGGGTCCGAGGAGCAGGAAGAGGGCTACTTCCTCAACACCTTCAGCCTCGGCGTGTACCCGGAGCTGGTGCGGCAGCGCGAGCACTGGGCGCACCGCATCGGCGGCCATCCTGCCTCGGTGCTCGCGGCGCTGAAGGTGCTGCGCTCCGACGAACGGCCGCTGGTCGCCAAGTTCCGGGGCAAGGAGCGGGCGATGTGGATGCTCTTCGCGGGCAACTGCACCTACCACCGGCCGGGCCTCACTCCGGGCCGCAGGCTCGACCTGGCGGACGGGCTGCTCGACGTCCGCGTCGTGCACGGCGGCCGCAGGCCGGGCGCGAGGCTCCTCGCCGCGGCACTGACGGGGCCCGATGTGCGCTCCCCCGCGCAGACGGCCGCACGGCTGCCGCGGCTGCGGGTGGACGGCCTCGCGGCGGGCACGGTCGTGGCGTACGACGGTGAAGTGACGCGGGTCCAGGGGTCGTTGACGGTCGACAAGCTGCCCGAGGCGCTGACCGTCTACCGGCCGTTCCCGGCGGCCCGCTGACCGTCCGCCAACGGAACGCGCCGACCACATATTGATACGCGAGTCTCACTATTCGGCGTGGCGACGTACGGTGCCTCGTACATCGCACCCGAAGGAGTTCCGCCATGCCGGAGGAGACCGCCGTCTACACGCACGGGCACCACGAGTCCGTGCTGCGTTCGCACACCTGGCGCACCGCCGCCAACTCGGCCGCCTACCTGGTCGGGTCGCTGAAGCCCGACATGACGGTCCTGGACATCGGCTGCGGCCCCGGGACCATCACCGCGGACCTCGCGGCGCTGGTCCCCGACGGCCATGTCACCGGCGTGGACCGGGCCCCCGGCATCCTGGACACGGCACGCGCCACCGCCGCCGAACGCGGCCTGCGCAATGTCGGGTTCGCCGTCGCCGACGTGCACGAACTCGACCACCCCGACGACACGTTCGACGTGGTCCACGCCCATCAGGTGCTCCAGCACGTGGGCGACCCGGTGCGGGCGCTGCGCGAGATGCGCCGCGTCTGCAGGCCTGGCGGCATCGTGGCGGTCCGCGACGCGGACTACTCGGCGATGACCTGGTATCCGGAGCTGCCCGCCATGGACGACTGGCTGGACCTTTACCTGCGGGTGGCCCGGGCCAACGGCGGCGAGCCCGACGCGGGGCGGAGGCTCAAGTCCTGGGCCCTGGAGGCCGGTTTCGCGGAAACCGGCATCACCGCGACCGCCGCCACCTGGTGCTACAGCTCCGAGGAGGAGCGGGCCTGGTGGAGCGGCCTGTGGGCGGACCGCACGGTCGCCTCCACGTACGCCGAGCGCGCGGTGGCGGGCGGCCACGCGGACGTGGAGGAGCTGCGCGCCGTGTCCGCGGCGTGGCGGGAGTGGGGCGGCCGGCAGGACGCGTGGTTCGCGGTGCTGCACGGGGAGGTGCTCTGCCGGAAGTGAGCCGCCAGGCTCACCGCCGGAGCGGGTCACTCCCTGGGGAGCAGGGGGCCCAGCGGCCCGAGGTCCAGGTTCAGGTCCTCGGGCCGCAGCCCGTACCGGTTCCGGAGTTCGGCCATCCGGTCCTCCAGGAGCATCAGCGTGAGGCCGATCCGCTCCTCCTGGTCCTCGGTCAGCTCACCGGTGTCGAAGCGGCGCACCGCCTGTCGCTCCATCAGCTGACGGAGGAGTTCGACGACGGTCAGGACCAGTTTCACCAGGTCCCGCTCCACGGTGTCGGGGTCGAGGTCCATGCGCTTGCGGTGTTCGTCGCGGCGCTCCGGTTCCATGGTTCACTCCCTGTCCGGCCACGGCGACGGCACTTGTTCGTTCACCGAGCTGATCAACGCGTTGAGGTCGATGCGTACGAGATCGACGTCCGCGATCCGCAGGGTGATGTCGCCCTTGATGACGACGCCGCCCGCGAGCAGCCGGTCGAGCAGGTCGACCAGGGCGATCTCGCGGCGTTCGACGACGGTCATTCGGCACGGTCCTTCTCTTCGTCGGCGCGTTCGTCGCCGGTGAAGGAGTACGCGGCCCACGGCCCCGTCAGCTCCACCCGCAGCCGGCTCGTCCCCTCGTCCTCGTCCTTCGTGCGGTCCACGAGCTCGACGAACTCCTCGGAGTCCTCGCGGCTCACCAGATACGCCGCGTTGAGGACGTTGCGGCCCGGCGTGCGGGACAGCTCCGCGTTCTGCGGCGCGTGCAGCCGGGAGTCCTCGGCGTGCCGCGACAGTGTCTCGTGCAGCCGCCGGGCGAAGGCCTCGGCCCGCTGCCAGCCCTCCTCCTGCGCCGTGCGCTGGCTGCGCCGCCTGCGCAGATAGTCACGCCCGCTGGTCGGCCCGGTCTGCCGGGCCGGCGCGGCGGCCTGCGGCGCCGCGGACTCCTCGCTCGGCAGGAGGTGGACCTTCACGCCCCACTCGACGCGTCCGTCGATCCGTTCGAGGACGCGGTGGAAGCGCTCGGCCCCGTCCGCCAGCATGGCGCGTACGCCGCTGTCGTCACGGAAGACGGTCGCGAGGCGCAGCGGCAGCGGTGAGGTGACGGAGGTGAGCGCGTCGATCACCCGCTGGTGCGCGCGGGCCGTGTCGGCGAGCCAGTCCAGGTCCTCCAGGTGGGCGCGGAGCGCGTCCTCCGCGAAGTCCCGCTCCGGCACCGGGCCGACCAGGGCGACCAGGCCCTCGTGCTCCAGGCGCCGGGGCGGCACGCCGCCGACCCCGGTGAGGTCGGCGGCGAGCGGTGCGGTGAAGGGGCGGCAGACCGCGTAGACGTACCGCAGGTCGTCGTGGCGCGGGCCGTCGCCGTGCGGATCATCGTTCACGGCGTTCATGTGTCTCCTTGTCGGCCGGCTCCAGGGACATCCGCTCCTCCAGTTCCGCGAGGCGCTGGCGCAACTCGGCGTTCTCCCGCGAGAGTTCCGTGCGGCGCGCCCCCTGGGAGAGCGCCGGGTCGCCCTCCCACCAGTCGATTCCCATCTCCTTGGCCTTGTCCACGGAGGCGACGATGAGGCGGAGCTTGATGGTGAGCAGTTCGATGTCGAGCAGGTTGATCTTGATGTCGCCGGCGATGACGATGCCCTTGTCCAGGACGCGTTCGAGGATGTCGGCGAGGTTGGCCCCGCCGCCTCCTCCGCCGTAGGGGCCGGGCAGTCCGCCGCCAGAGGAGGTCGTCATCGACGGGCCCGTCCGCCGCCGGCCGACTCGGCGTACTCGCGCTGCTTCTCCTCGTCGGCGTCGGCCTCGTCCTCGGCCTCTTCGTCGTACTCGTCCTCGGGCTCGTCCTCCGGCTCGAGCTCGTCCTCTTCATCGAGCTCGTGGTCGTGCTCGCCCCGGAGTTCCTCGTCCTCCGCCTCTTCGGGCTCGTCCTCGTCCTCGTACTCCTCGGCCGGTTCGTCCTCCCGCTCGTCCTCTTCCTCGTCGTACTCGGACTCCGGCTCGTCCTGCGCCTCGGGCTCGTCCTCGTGCTCGTCCTGCGTCTCGTGCTCGTCCGCGTGCTCCTCCTCCTCCTCGGCCACGGCGTCCTCGTGGCTGCGGACGACCTCGCCGTCGCGGATCTCGCCGCGCCAGCCGTCGCTCGCCTCGCCGCGCAGCGTGATGTGCCGGGCGAAGTGCTTGAGGTCCAGGCGGGCCCTGCGGCCCTGGGCGCGCCAGATGTTGCCGGTCTTCTCGAAGAGGCCCTTCGGGTAGTACTCGATGATCAGCAGCACCCGGGTGAGGTTCTCGGCGAGCGCGTGGAAGGTGACGACGCCCTTCGTCGTCCCCTTGCCGCCCTCGGAGGTCCAGGTGATGCGCTGGTCCGGCACCTGCTCGGTGGTGTGCGCCTTCCAGCTGCGGCTGGACCAGAAGACCTTGAGCTTCCAGTCGGAGTCCGTGTCGTTCGCCACGGTGGCGCCCTTGACGCCCTTCGCGAACGTGGAGAACTCCTGGTACTGCGTCCACTGGTCGTACGCCTCGCGGAGCGGCACGCCCACGTCGACGTACTCCATGATGACCGTCGGCTTCTGGCCCGCGCCGCCCTTCTTGCGCTTGCCGCCGCCGATGTTCTGGACGGCGCCCTTCACGGAGTCCTTCAGGTGGCTGCCGCCGAGTTCCAGCGCGCTGCGCACCGGGCCCTTGCCCTCGGCGACCTTCTTGCCCGCCTGGGCCGCCAGCTTGCCGAAGCCGGGGCTCTTGCCCTCCGCTATGTCGTTCAGCTTGACGGTGGCGTCGCCGAGCCGGTGGCCCACGCCGACGAGCATGCGCTCGACCTGCGCCATCAAGTAGGCCTGCGCCTCTTCCTTCAGGCGGTCGGCGGCCGGGCTGCGCGTGATGTTGCTCAGTGGTGACTCAGCCATGGTCGCTGCCTCCCTTCGCCCTGCCGCCGCTGCGGGCCGACGACGACGCGGCCCTGCGGGCGGTGCCGCGCGCCGCCGCGGTGGACTTCTTCTGCGCGGTCTTACGGGCTGTCTTCTGCGGGCTCTTCTTGGCCGGGGTCTTCTTCGCGGCGGCCTTCGGAGCGGACTTGGCGTCCGGCTTCTCGTCCGGCTTCCTGGCGGTCCGCTTCGACGGCGCCTTCTTGCGCTGCGGCGACCGCTCGGGCTCCGCGTCCTCGTCCCGGTCCTCGTCCTGTTCCCGGTCCTCGTCGCGGCTTTCGGTGTCCTCGTCCTCGTCGGCGTCGTCCGCCTGGCCCGGCACCACGCCGGCGATGCGGTCCTGGACGCCGAGGGTGCGGTCGTGCAGCCGGTCGGCGAGACCTTCGAGCTGCCGGTTGAGGAGCGATCCCGTGGCCGCCTTGCCCACGCCCCGCATGTCCTGGCGGAGCTGGTCGCCGATCTCCTTGAACTGCGGGTTGTTCTGCAGCTGCTGGTTCACGAAGGCGCCCAGCGCCTTGGGGCTCAGGTTGAGCCGCTTGCCGGCCACCATGGTGCCGACGGCGAACGCGAACTTCGCCTTCTTCGTGCGACCGAGGACGTATCCCGCGCCCACGGCGAGGCCCACTGCCATTCGGTTCATTCTCAGAAGTCCTGTCCTGTGCTGTGCTGCAGTCGGTCGAGGAGCTCGTCCTCGCGCCGCTCGAACTCGGCCTCGTCGATCTCTCCCGCCTCCAGGAGCTCCTCGAGGCGGGAGAGTTCACGACGGATCGCCGAGGGGTCGTAGTACTGCCGCTCCGCCTCGTCGACCACCTGCCTGAGCACCCAGAGGGAGCCGCGGGCCGGGGCGAGAGGCAGCAGGAGCAGTTCACCGATCAGGCCCATGCCGTCACTCTCACTCCGCGGACTTGGCGGGTCCCGGGTCGACGAAGCTGTACGGGGGCAGCGGACCGTGCACCCTCAGGTCCAGGTGCGGCTGGGTGGCCCGCAGCTCCTCGACGGCCTGGAGGAAGCCCTCGGCGGACTTGCGGTTCACCAGGAACGAGATGTTCGCCAGCCAGCCGCTGCTCTCCGGGCCGTCCGCGACCGCTTCGGCGGCCGGTTCCAGGGCGCGCCGCACCTCGACGGCGTCGCTCTGCTCGCGGGCCCGCACGTTCGAGGTCACCATCTCGCCGAGCTGCAGCTTCTGTTCGTGGGTGCCGCCGCCCTGGCGCTGGTTGGCCTCGACCATCGCGCGCAGCTCCGGGTTCTCGGCGAGGACCTGGTGCAGTACGGCCTGTTCGTGGTGGGAGGCCTTCACGTTGTACTCGACCTTGCCGTCGAGGGTGCGCAGCCGCTCCAAGTAGTGGTCGGCCCGTTCGCCGAGCACGGAGGTGACCGTCTCGTCGTCCGGGGCCAGACTGCCGAAGCGCATCGGCAGCACGGAGCCCGCGGCGCCGGCCTCCGACAGGACGTTCTGGTGCGCGAGGAGGTCGCGCCGCTTGGGCTTGAGGTCCTCGGGGGCGTCGCTCACGATGGCGGCGAGCTCACCGCTCTTCAGGATGCGCACGGGGCAGGCCGGCCGGCCGATGCCCTCCATGCCCTCGGGCAGCGCCGGGTGGGAGCTGCTCGCGATGCCGTAGACGTAGGTGGTCACTCCTGCTCCTCCTTCCGGCGGGACGTGGTGGAACGGCGCTTCGGCCGGTCCTCGGTCTGGCGCTGGCCTTCCTCACGGGACTGCTTGAAGGCGTCCGATATGGTCTCGGCGGCTCCGGAGAGCGCTCCCTTGGACTTGCCCTTGGCGCCGGACTCGGTGATCTCGCCCACGAGGTCGGGCAGGCCGGGGTCCTTCTTCTTTCCGGTCTCCAGGTCGAGGCGGTTGCACGCCTCGGCGAACCGGAGGTAGGTGTCGACGCTCGCGACGACGACACGGACGTCGATCTTCAGGATCTCGATACCGACGAGCGAAACGCGTACGAAGGCGTCGATGACGAGTCCTCGGTCGAGGATGAGCTCCACGACGTCGTACAGGCCACTGGTGCCGCCTCCGCCGCCGGACTGTTGTGCCGGGACTACGGTCATGCCGACTGTGCCTCCTTGGGTCTTGGGTGCTCTTGTCCTGTCTTGGCTGTCCTGTCTTGGCTTGCCCTTCTCCGGTCCTGTCCTGCGCTGTCCGGTCCGGCCTTCCTGCTAGCGGCCGCCGGTGCCGCGGGGTTCGGAGCGTCCGCGCTCGTAACGGCGGAGCCGTCGGTAGCCCGTCAGCTCGCCCTGCGGGTCCAGCTGCACCTCGTAGCTCGCGAGGAGACTCATCGTGTCGGGGACACGGGAGAGTTCGAGGACCTCGATCTCCAACAGCCAGCCGTCTTCGGTGCGTTCGAAGGACGACACGGACTCGGGCGTCATGCCGGTCAGCTCGGCGAGCTGTTCCCTGGCGTGGCGGAGCACCGCCATGGGGCCGGGGAGCGCCGCCTTCTCACCGTCCGCGGCCTGCGACGCCTTCTCATCAGAAGTCTTTTCGCCTGATGACTTGTTGTCTGTGTCTTCTGTGGTCTTACGTGACGTATTGGCCATGTTCACCTCCTTCACCGGGTTACCCGAAGAGCCTTGGCCAAACGTGATCGCTGCGTGTCCGGCCAGGACGCCGGGCGGTCAGCCGCGCAGTGCGCGGAGTTTGCGGCGGGCGGGGCCGAGCGCGCGCCCGGAGCGCAGAACACCGGCCCACGGGTCGGTGCGGGCCTGCTCCACCGCGTTGTCGATGGTCCAGCTGCGGGCGTGCACCGCCGGGTCGTCGAGCTGTTCCCAGGCGATGGGCACGGCCACCGGGGCCCCGGGCTTGGCCCGCACCGAGAACGGCGCCACCGCCGTCTGCGCGTACGCGTTGCGCTGTACGTCGAGGTAGAGCCGGTCGCCGCGGTCCTTCTTGCGGGCGGCCGTGGTGAGCCGCTCGGGATGTGCTTCGGCGAGGGTGTCGGCGACGTCCTTGGCGAAGGCCCGGGCGTCGTCGAAGTCGTGGTGGCCGTTGAGCGGCACGACGACGTGCAGCCCGCGCGAACCCGTCGTCATCAGGGCGGACGGCAGGTTCATGTGGTCGAGCAGTTCGCCGAGGAGGCGTGCGGCGTCGCGCACCGCGCCGAAGTCGTCCGTCGAGGGGTCCAGGTCGAAGACGATCCGGTCCGGGCGGTCGATCCGGGCCGTGCGGGAGAGCCAGCGGTGCAGGGTGACGCAGGCCTGGTCGGCCAGGAAGAGCAGGGTCGCCGTGTCGTCGCACACGGTGTGGGTGACGGTGCCGCCCTCCTTGGCCACCTCGACGCGGGTGATCCAGTCCGGATAGTGGTCCGGGGTGTCCTTCTGCATGAACTGCGGGCCGTCGACACCGTCCGGGTGGCGCTCCAGCATCAGCGGCCGGTCGCGCAGGTGGGGCAACATGAAGGGGGCGACGGCCCGGTAGTAGTCGAAGAGGTCGGCCTTCGTGTGGCCCGTGCCGCCGTGGTCCCCCTCGGTGCCTCCGCCGCCCTTTCCCTTGCCGTCGAGGCCGGGGAAGAGGACTTTCTGCGGTCGGTGCAGCTCTACGGTGCGGCGGCCGGCCCGCACCGTCCGTACGTCGTTCATGGGGGTCCCTTCGGCTCGGTTCGCCAAGTGCGACGTGACCCGGCGAGTACCCAGCGTCAGGTCCGGTAGTCGCCCCGGCCGCACCGACACGGTGGTGTTCACCCTGGTCGGGAGGGTGGCTGACACCACCCGTAAACCGGGGGACGGCGGGCGTGCCGCACGGGCTCCCGGCCGGAAGGATCGGACCGTGTCGACCAGTCGTCCCGCTCCTGTGAGGCCCGCAATGAAGCACAGCTCTCTGACGCACAACACCCATGTGACGAACGCCTCCGGTCCTGACCGGCGGTCCCCCGGCGCCCCCGTCTCCCACCCCGCCCTGCCCCGAGTCCCCCGCCCCCGGCCCCGCTCCCCCGAACCCGGGCTCCTCGCCCGCATGCTGCCCGGCACCGACGAGCCGCCCGCGCCCGCCGCTGTCAGGGCGGCCTTCGCGCTGTGGCTCACCGCGGCCGCCGCAGGCGTCTTCGCGATGGTGCTCACGGTCGTCAGGGAGGCGTCCGGGGGCAGTGACCTCGACGCGTCCACCGGCGGGTTCATCGGTGGGTTCATCGGTGGGTTCACGGGAGGGCTCCTGCTGCGTATGGCGTTGTTCTCCGCGGTCGTCCTGGTCGCGGTGCGGCTGCGGCGCGGATCCCGCTGGCCGCGCTGGGCATTGACCGGCGCCCTGGGGGCGTTCGGGGCGCTGGCAGCGCCGACCCTGGCGGCCTGGCCCGACCGTTGGCCGGCCGGCACGGGGGTCGTGCTGCACCTGGCCGCCGCGCTCACGGCGACGGCGCTGATGTTCTGCCCGTCGGCCAATGCCTGGTTCAGGGCGGCCGGGCACCGATGATCGCGCTCAGGCTCAGCGGACCACGCCCTGCTCCACCAGGAGCCGCGCCGCCACCACGATCGACTCCGCGTCGATGCCGGCGGCGCGCAGCTGCTCCGCCGGTGACGCCGAGCCCGGCATCGTCCGCACCGCGAGCCGCACCAGGCGCGGCACCGGCCTGCCGTCGGTGAACGCGTCGAGGACCGCGTCGCCGAGGCCGCCCTGCTCCCGGTGGTCCTCGACGGTGAGCAGGCAGCCGGTGCGCTCGGCCGCCTCGCGCAGGGCGTCGCGGTCGACGGGCTTGACGGAGTACAGGTCGACGACGCGCACGGGGACGCCCTCGCGGTCGAGCGCGTCCGCAGCGGTCAGCGCCTCGTGGACGGTCACCCCCGCCGCCACCACGGTCAGCCGGTCCGCGTCACTGGAGCGCAGCACCTTGGAGCCGCCGACCGGGAACCTCTCGTCGGGTCCGTAGATGACGGGCGCGTCCCCGCGTGACGTACGCAGGTAGCGGATTCCGTCGAGTCCTGCCATCTCGGCGACGAGCTGCCCGGTCTGGTGGGCGTCGCACGGGTACAGGACGGTGGAGCCGTGCACCGCGCGGAAGAGCGCCAGGTCCTCCAGGCCCATCTGGGACGGGCCGTCCTGGCCGATCGCGACGCCCGCGTGCGAGCCGACGAGGTTGATGTCGGCGCCGCTGACCGCCGCCATCCGCACGAAGTCGTGGGCGCGGGTCAGGAACGCCGCGAACGTCGAGGCGTACGGCACCCAGCCGCGGGCCGCCAGTCCGACGGCGGCGGCGACGAGTTGCTGTTCGGCGATGTAGCACTCGAAGAACCGGTCGGGGTGCTCCTTGGCGAAGTACTCCGCCCGTGTCGAGTCGCCGACCTCGCCGTCCAGGGCCACCACGTCGCCGCGTGCGGTGCCGAGCGCGGTGAGCGCCTGACCGTAGGCGGTGCGGGTCGCGACGGCGTCGCCCAGGGCGTGGCGCGGCAGTTCGAGGTGGCCGCTGCGCACGGCGTGCAGCGTCCGCGCGGCGGCCGGCCTGCGCACCTCCACGCGAACCTCGTGTGCGCCGCCCAGCTCCTCGACGGCCGCTTCGGCGTCCGGCAGCGGCTTGCCGTGCAGGCCCTCGCGGTTCTCCACGGCGGCGACGCCCTTGCCCTTGACGGTGCGGGCGAGGATCACGGTGGGCTGTCCGGCGGTGGAGCCGGCTTCCTGGCAGGCGCGGTCGACGGCGTCGACGTCGTGTCCGTCGGTCTCGACCACATGCCAGCCGAAGGCCTTGAACCGGTCGGCGTAGGCGCTCAGTTGCCATTCGTGGCGGGTCGGGCCGCGCTGGCCGAGGCGGTTCACGTCGACGATCGCGGTGAGGTTGTCGAGGTGCTCGTACCCGGCGTGCTCGGCGGCCTCCCACACGGAGCCCTCCGCCAGTTCGCTGTCGCCGCACAGCACCCAGACGCGGAACGGGATCCTGTCGAGCCGCTTCCCGGACAGGGCCATGCCGACGCCGACGGGCAGCCCCTGCCCCAGCGATCCGGTGGCGACCTCGACCCAGGGCAGGGTGCGCGGTGTGGGGTGGCCTTCGAGGCGGCTGCCGTGCTCGCGGAAGGTGAGCAGTTCGTCGTCGGTGAGCGCTCCGGCGGCCTTGTACGCGGCGTAGAGGAGCGGCGACGCGTGGCCCTTGGAGAGGATGAAGCGGTCGTTGCCGGGGTGGTCGGGGCGTTCGAAGTCGTAGTGGAGATGGCGGCCGACGAGGACCGCCATCAGGTCGGCGGCGGACATCGACGAGGTGGGGTGTCCGGATCCTGCGGCGGCCGCGGCCCGGACGGAGTCGACACGCAACTGCTGCGCGAGCGCATCAAGTTGTGCGGTGCTGGTCGGCATCGGGGCCCTCCTCAGGCATCGGGGTCGTGGCATTCTCGGGCGGCGTGCTCCCCTTCGTCCGCTGGTGCGGCACGCGGGCCACCTCCGGCGAGGTGGACTCCAGCGGTACGGACCACGAGCGGACGAGCCCCAACTGCACGGCCTGGCGCGGCAGCAGGGAGTCCAGGAGCCAGTCCGCGGCGACCCGCACGCGGTTGCCGGGCATCGCCGCCAGGTGGTAGCCGCGGGTGACGGCTCCGGCGAGCGGCCCGGACAGCGGCACGCCGAGCGGGTTGGCGGCGGCCTGGGCGCCGCCGAGGTCCACGGTGAAACCGAGGTCGCGGTGGCGGTAGGTGCTCCGGGTGCCGAAGCCGAGCGACGCGGCGACGTTGCGTCCCGCCGTCGCGCCCTGGCGCCAGGCGTGCTGGGCGGTCATCGGGGTGAACTCGCCGGGCCTGGTCAGGTCGGGCACGGCCGCGGCGTCCCCGCAGGCGAACACCTCGGGGTGGCCCGGCACCTGGAGGAACGTGTCGACGCGCAGCCGTCCCCGCTCCAGCGGCCGGCCGAGTCCCGCGACGAGCGGATCGGGGCGTACGCCGACGCACCAGACGAGGGTGCGTGTGTCGACGGAGTCCCCGTCGTCCAGAAGTACTCCGTCGGATGTGGCCTCTTTGACGGAGGTCCCGGTGCGGACGTCCACGCCGCGCCGCCTCAGCACGCGGTCGGCGGTGGACGAGAGCCGGTGGTCGAGTTCGGGCAGGACGCGGTCGGCGATGTCGAGCAGCAGCCAGCGGGGCCTGATGCCCTGCCGCAGCGGCTGCCTGCGCACCAGGGCGTCCGTGAACAGGCGGCCGTGGGCGGCGAGTTCGACGCCGGTGTAGCCGGCACCGACGACCACGAAGGTGCAGCGGGCCCGGCAGGTCGCCGCGTCCGGCGCGGTCGCGGCGAGCTCCAGCTGGCGGGTGATGTGGTCGCGCAGGTACAGCGCCTCGGGCATGCCGCGGAAGCCGTGCGCGTGCTCGGCGACGCCCGGCACGGGAAGCAGCTTGTTGACGCTGCCCACGCTCAGGACGAGCCGGTCGTACGGCAGCTCACCGCGCTGTCCCTCCGGGTCGGTGTACGTCACCTCGTGCCGTTCCAGGTCGACGCCGTCGGCCTCGCCGAGCGCGAGGCGTACGCGCGGGAGCGTGCCGGAGAGGGAGACGGTGACGCGCCGCGGCTCCAGGACGCCCGTGGCGACGTGCGGCAGCAGCGGCAGGTAGAGGAAGTAGTCGGTCGGGTTGAGCAGGGTGATGTCGGCCTTGTGCCGGGTCAGCCGGGACAGGGTGCGGGCGGTGCGGTAACCGGCGAACCCGGCTCCGACGATGACGATGCGGGGTCGGCTCACGTGCGCCTCCGGAGGGTCGGGTCCGGCGCGGTCGGACCCCCCGCGTGCCCCTGCGCGGCGGACGCCAAACTCCCGCCCCGGGCCGCGGAATTCACCGCCGCGGATGCCGGGAGCCCGCCGGAGGGACGCCGCCCGAGCGCCGTTTGCCCCGGGCGCCCAGGGGTTACCCGCAGCCGTATTCATCCAGCTCCGCCGCCCACCGGAGGTGCAACCCCCCATGCCCGAGTACGGATATTTCCTGGCGACCGAGGAGTTCGGTCCCGCCGAACTGGTCGAGCAGGCCCGGATGGCCGAACAGGCCGGATTCCAGGCGCTGTGGATCTCCGACCACTACCACCCGTGGAACGCGGCGCAGGGGCAGAGCCCGTTCGTCTGGTCGGTGATCGGCGCACTCGCGGAGGCGGTGTCGCTGCCCGTGGAGACCGCGGTGACCTGCCCGACCGTGCGCATGCACCCGGCGGTCGTGGCGCAGGCCGCGGCGACGAGCGCGGTACTGACGGGCGGCCGCTTCCGGCTCGGCGTCGGCACGGGCGAGGCGCTCAACGAACACATCCTGGGCGGGCCCTGGCCGCCCGCCCACGTCCGCCTGGAGATGCTGGAGGAGGCCGTCCAGGTGATGCGGAACCTCTTCACCGGCGAGGAGGTCAACCATCACGGCACGCACTACACCGTCGAGAAGGCCCGCCTGTACACGGTGCCGGACGAGCCCGTGCCCATCGACGTGTCGGGCTTCGGCCCCAAGGCGACGGCGCTCGCCGCCCGTATCGGCGACGGCTTCATCACGATGACGCCCGACGAGACGCTGGTCTCCCGCTACCGCAAGGGCGGTGGCGGCGGCAAGCCGGTCAGCGGCGGCGTCAAGGTCTGCTACGGCATCGACCGCGAGGCCGCGGTGCGCCGGGCGCGCGAGCTGTGGAGCAGTCAGTTACTGCCCGGCGAAATGGCGCAACTCCTGCCGACGCCGCGCCACTTCGAGCAGCTCGACCCGCTGGTCACCGACGAGATGGCCGCCTCCTCCTTCACGTGCGGCGACGACGTGGACGAACACGTCGGCACGCTCGGCGCCTTCACCGACGCGGGCTTCGACCGCGTGTACGTGAGCCAGATCGGCCCGGACCAGCGGGGCTTCTTCGACTTCTACCGCACGAAGGTCCTGCCGCAGCTCCAGAGCGCCCCGCCCGCCACACCCGGGGACGGTGCGCTGCGATGACACGCACGACCCGGCGCCCCGCGGGTGCCGGCGAAAGCACCCGGCACCCGCTCACCACGCGTCACGACCCAGGACAGACCCGATGAACCACGAAGTTCCCCTCGAACGACCCGTCGTCTCCGCCTACACCGTGCCCGCCGACGCTCCGGAGGCCGACGGCACCTTCGCCTGGGACACCACGACCATCGTCGTCGCCGAGGTCACGGCGGGCGACGCGACGGGGACCGGCTGGACCTACGCCCCCGCGACCGTGGCGGCCCTGGTGGACGAGCAACTCACCCCCGTCATCAAGGGACTCGACGCCCTCGACATCCCCGCCGCGCACGACGCGATGACCCAGGCCGTCCGCAACACCGGCCGCCCCGGCGCCGCCGGGTGCGCGATCTCGGCGATCGACATCGCCCTGTGGGACCTCAAGGCCCGCCTCCTGGAGCTGCCTCTCGTACGCCTTCTCGGGGCGGCCCGCGACGAGGTGCCCGTCTACGGGAGCGGCGGCTTCACGACGTACCACGACACCCACCTGGCGGCCCAGCTGAACGGCTGGGTGCACGGCCAGCACATCCCGCGCGTCAAGATCAAGGTCGGCGAGGCCTGGGGCCGGTCGGCCGCCCGCGACGTGTCCCGGGTCCGCACCGCGCGCGACGTCATCGGCCCGCAGGCCGAGCTGTACGTCGACGCGAACGGCGGCTACACACGCAAACAGGCGGTGCGGGTGGGCCGGGTGCTCGCCGAGCACGGCGTCGGCTGGTTCGAGGAGCCGGTCTCCTCGGACGACCTGCGGGGGCTCTCGCTCGTCAGGGACGCCCTGGTGTGCGACGTGACGGCGGGCGGCTACGGCTACGACCTCCCGTACTTCGCCCGCATGATCCCCTCCGTGGACTGCCTCCAGGTGGACGCGACGCGCTGCGGCGGGATCACGGAGTGGCTGCGCGCGGCGGCCCTCGCCCAGGCGCACGGCCTGGAGGTGTCGGGCCACTGCGCGCCGCACGCGCACGCGGCGGCCGCTGCCTGCGTGCCGAACCTGCGGCACATCGAGTGGTTCCACGACCACGTGCGGATCGAGTCGATGTTCTTCGACGGAGCGCTCGACCCGACCGGGGGCGTGGTCCGCCCGGGCGGCGGCGTCGGCCACGGCCTGCAGCTGCGCACGGAGGACGTGGAGGAGTTCCGGGTCGCCTGAGAGCCGCGCTCTGTCCTGAGGGCCGCGCTCTTTCCTGAGAGCCGCGCTCTGATTTCCGGTCGCGTCGGGCCGGGGCGCCCTGGGAGGCTCGGCCCATGAGGAGAGACGCATGAGTGCGGGCAGGGGCGCGGAAGTGCTGCTCATCGGAGGCCGGTCGGGCGTCGGCAAGTCGTCGGTCGGCCTGGAGGTGGCGGCCCTGCTGCGGGCGGCCGACATCGGCCACGCCCTGATCGAGGGCGACCTCCTGGACGCGGTGCACCCGGCGCCGCCGGACGACCCGGACCGCTCAGGGATCACGGGCCGCAATCTCGCGGCGATCTGGGCCAACTACCGCGCGCTCGGCTGCGGCCGACTCGTCTACACGAATACGGCGAGTGTCCTGGCCGCCGAGGAACACCTCTTCACCCGGGCGCTGGACGGCCCGCGCCTCATCCGCGTCCTGCTGACCGCGACGGACAGCACGGCCGAGCAGCGCCTCACCGCCCGCGAGCGCGGCTCGGAACTCGAACAGCAGCTGCGGAGAAGTACGTTCATGGCCCGCCACCTGGACGAGCACGCCGTCCCCGACACACACCGCGTCACCACGGACGGCCGCGAGGTGAGGGACATCGCGGCGGAGGTGGTGGGCGTCACGGGGTGGGCGGGGCGCTGACGGGGCGGGGGCGGCGCCGACTCGGCGGCGGGACCCCCCAGGCCTACGTCCACGGCTACGTCGTATCGGTGACTCTGCCCGCGTCGCCGGAACTCGTTCGGGTTCAGGTGGTCCGGCGCGGCGGGGTCTCCGGCACCGGCGGGGCGGTGGGGGGCATCGGTGGGGCGTCGGGGACGCCGAGTCCGCCGGGCGGGGTCGCGGGGGCGGCGAGTCCGCTGCCGCCCGGCTCGGGCAGCGCCCCGGCGTCCCCGGCATCCTGTGCGTCCTTGCCGGGCTGCGGTCGCGCCGCGTTGCGCAGCAGGACCGCCGCCGCGCCGAGGAGTCCCGCCACGATGAGGGCCGCCGCCCAGTCGGGCAGGCCGAGGTCGATGACGAGGCCGACGGCCAGGGCCGCCGCGGCACCCGCGTAGAGGGCGGCGGCGCCGGACGCGGCGTACAGCGTGGCCTTGCGACGCTGCTTCTTGGTCTGCTCGCGCAGCTCTTCCCGCAGCTCGGCGCGGATCGTCCGGACCAGTTCGTCGGTCAGGCCCTTGTCGAGGCCGGTCAGTGGTTTCTCCGGGCTGGTCAGTGGCTTCTCCGGGCTGGTCAGTGGTTTCTCGGGGCCAGTCATGGCGGCCGGGTACCCGCTCCCGGGCCCACGAGACACCGCAGCGCGACCCGGACCCGCACGTGACGCGGGACACACCATGGCCGGTTGTCCCCTAGGGTAGGCGGGGCGTGATCGTCCGGATTCGCACCCGGGAAGCACCATCGGAACCACGGAGGTATCCATGTCCTCGAAGCGACGCCGCAAGAAGAAGGCCCGCCGCAAGAACGGCGCGAACCACGGCAGCCGTCCCCAGTCCTGAGGACGGCGCACGGCGAACGGAGGGCGGCACCGCACGGTGCCGCCCTCCGACGTGCGTGCGGGCGTGCGGGCGTGCGGCGGAAGGGAGTTGGGCGCTCTTCTCGCCCGAGGCGGTGGCGGCCGAACGGGCAATCATGAAATCGTTCCGACCATGGAGATCCTGGGAACCACGCTGCGGATCTGCGTCGAGGACCTGGAGTCCTCGGTCGCGTTCTACGAACGGCTCGCGGGCGGCAAGGCCCTGCGCTTCGAACGCGGCGGCGTCTCCGTCGCGGCGGTCGGCTGCTTCCTGCTGATGAGCGGCCCGGAGCACGAGCTGGAGGTGCTCCGCAAGGTCGCGGCGACCATCGCGGTCGAGGACGTCGACGAGGCGTACACGATCCTGAACGCCTCCGGGGCGCGGGTCGTCGCGGGCCCGGTCCCCACCCCGGCCGGCCGGAACCTCATCGCGATGCACCCCGACGGCTCCGTCTTCGAGTACGCGGACCGCCGCGTCACCGGAGGCTGACCCGCCGCCCGCCCGGCTATCCTCCACGGCGGGGCGGACGTCCCCCGGGGCCGCGGGCCCGGACCGAGCGGAGGACGGTGCACGTGGCGGGCAGTACGGCGAGCGGCGCGGCGGACGCCACGGCGGGCGGCGCCGAGCGGACGTCGCTGAGCGCCCAGGCGCGCGAGGCCGTCCGGCAGCGCATCGTCGACCGCCGCTACGCCCTCGGCGCCCGCCTGGTGGAGCGGGAGGTCGCCGAGGAGCTCCGGATGTCCCGCGTTCCCGTCCGCGAGGCCCTGCGCGCGCTGGTCGCCGAGGGCCTGCTGGAGCTGCTGCCGCACAGCGGTGTGCGGGTGCGCCGCCTGGAGCGCGCCGACGTACGGCATCTGTACGAGGTGTGGGAGCCCCTCGCCGTCCAGGCGTCCCGGCTCGCGGCCCGCCGGGTGGCGCGCGACGCCCCGGAGGAACCGCCGGGCCTCGCCGCGCTCCGGGCCACCCTCGACCACGCCGAGCGCGCGTCGGACGCGGACGACGGGGCGCGCGAGGTCGCCGCCCACACCGCGTTCCACGAGGGCATCGTCGCCCTCTCCGGCAATCCGCTGCTTGCCCGCACGATGGAGCAGCTGAGCTGGCAGCTCCAGCTCCTCTTCGGCATGCGCGCCGAGCCCGACCACATGCGGGCCCAGCACCGGCTCATCTACCGGCACATCGCGGCGGGCGACGAGGACACGGCGGCGGCGAGCACGCTGCTCCACGTACGGGACAGCCAGGCGGTGGCCCTGCGGTCGCTCTTCGCAGAGGGCGCGGAGGACACAGCGAGTGCGGAGGGCTTCGAGGGCCGACAGGGCTGATCGAGGGGCCCACCGAACACTCTGTATACCAAACCGCTCAAGCACCCCGCACGGCTGAGCAATCCCCGCCCATACCCACCCTTATATCGCTGCACTTCCGACACACCCTTGCGGCACACCAGGCGCTGGTATACAAACTGCGGACGCCCCCCTTCCGCCGCCCCGCTCCTCCCCCGCCCGAAGGAGTCCCCCATGACACCCCTGTCCCGCCGCGGCGTGCTCGCCGGCGCCGCCCTCGCCGGCGCCGGCGCCGCGCTGTCGACCGGCACCCCCACCGCATCCGCGTCCGCAGCCGCCAAGGCCACCGTGTTCCGCAACGTGCGCCCGCTCGGCCGGCGCACCCCCGTCGACCTCACAGTGGTCGACGGCCGGATCTCGGGCCGGCCCGCGCCCAAGGGCGCCAAGGTCGTCGAAGGCGGCGGCCGGATCGCCCTGCCGTCCCTCGTGGACGCGCACATCCACCCCGACAAGACCACGTGGGGCGGCTCCTGGGTCACGCGGAAGCCGGCCAGTGGCATCGCCGACTACGTGGCCCAGGACGTGGAGCTGTTCAAGAGCCAGTCCCGGCCGGTCGGCGAGCGCGCCTACGGCCTGATGGCGCACGCCGTGACCCGCGGCACGCGCGCGATGCGGGCCCATGCGGACGTGGCACCGGCCTATGACCTGGCGGGGCTCGAAGGCGTCGCGCACGCGCGGGACCGGCTGCGGCACGCGCTCGACGTGCAGATCGTGGCGTTCCCGCAGCACGGCGTGGTCCGCGCGCCCGGCACGGCGGAACTCCTCGAAGAGGCGGCCCGCTCCGGTCTCGTCGACTTCGTCGGCGGCATCGACCCGATCAGCTTCGACGGCGCGATGGACGAGCAGCTCGACGTGGTCTTCGGCCTCGCGGACCGGCACGGGGTGGGGGTGGACATCCACCTGCACGACCGGGACGAGAAGGGCACGAAGGTGCTGCGCGCCATCATCGACCGCACCCGCGCGCTGTCCCTGCGCGGCAAGGTCACGGTCAGCCATGTCTTCTGCCTGCCGAACCTGTCCGACACCGAACTCGGCCGGATGGCAGCCGACTTGGGCGAGCTGGACATCTCCTTGACGACGGTGGCGCCGAACGAGTCGCTGGTCCTGCCGATAGCGAAGCTGCGGGAGCACGGGGTGCGCGTCGGCCTCGGCTCCGACGGCGTGCGCGACGCGTGGAGCCCGTTCGGCAACGCCGACATGCTCCACCGCACGCACATCCTCGGCTGGGTCACCGACGTCCGCCTCGACGAGGAGCTGACGGACTGCTACCGCGTGGGCGCCCACGGCGGCGCGGACGTCATGGGCCTGCGGCACGCCGACTTCACCCCGGGCGCCCCGGCCGACTTCATCCTCGTACGCGGCGAGGGCGTGCCCCAGGCCGTCGTCGACATGCCGCAGCGGGACATGGTGGTGCACGGCGGCCGGATCGTGGCACGCGACGGCGAACTGGTGTGACCCATAGGGTGCCGCCCGCGCAAAGAGCCTAGGGAGTGTGGTCCGGGCGCATCCGGAAGTCGTACCGCGCCGGTACCTCCTCCCCCGTCGCCGCCGTCCACAGGTCACCCAGCGTCTCCGCGCCCTCCCTGAGGTCCGCCGCCTCGAAGCCGGACTCGAAGACGGCGCGCACGCCCGCCATGTCGCCCTCGGCATGGCGCAGTTGCGCCTCCAGGAGGCGGAAGCGGCCCTCGGCGCGGGTCGTCTCGTGCAGGCGGTCCCAGACCGCGCGGGCCGCTTCCGTGCGGTGCGCGGCGAGCAGCGCGGTGATCGCCTCCCTGCCGAGCGCGGCGGTGGCCGCGGTCCAGGCGGGTCCGTCGTCGCGCCGCTCCTGGCACAGGTCGTCGAAGGCCACCGCATACCGGTCGGCGGCCCGCTCGGTGTTGCCCTCGGCGTGGTCGGCGACGGCGAGGCAGCGGAGCAACGGCCAGCGCGAGGGGGCCAGTTCGAGGCCGCGTTCCCAGCTGCGGACGGCCTGGGCACGGTCGCCCGCGTGCCACTGCGCGACGCCCAGGTGGTACTCGGCGACCGGCCGTGCGGGCGCCGTCTCCAGCATGTCCCGCCAGTGCCGCGCGACCAGCGTGGGCCCGGGCGGCGCGACCTTGCGCGGCTCGGGGACGGCGCCCGAGCGCAGCAGCTCCAGCCACGGCTCCTGCTCGGGGCCGAGCGTCGACTCGGGGAAGGGCGTGCCGGGCAACTTGTAGCCCGCGCGCAGGACTTCGAGCGCACCCCAGCCCGAGCCCACGGCGAGCACGTCGGCGGGCTCGGTGTCGGCGGCGGTCAGCCACGCTTCGTGGGCCGCGTCCACGGCTTCCCTCGGCAGCGCGTCGCCGAGCCGCGCGGCGACCTCGTCCCGTGCTCCCGCCCAGTCGCCGTGCACGCGGTCCGCGGACGCGGTCAGGGGCCCGTACACCTCCAGCCAGCTGAACTCGGCCTCCGCTTCCAGGCGGACGTGTTCCAGCTGGGTGCGGGCGAGGCCCGACTGGATCTCCGCGTAGCCGCCGGTGCCCGGTTCGGTGAGCCACTCCTGCCAGCGCCGACCTCCGGTGCCCGTGCCCCAGAGGAAGAGTTTGCGGCCGCGCGGCAGGTCCGTGGAGGTCTGGACGAGCCCGTGCCCGGTGTCGTCGAGCGCGGCGATCCACCGCCGCTCGCCGTCCGGCACGTCGTAGAAGTAGTCGGCGGGGTACTCACTGCGCAGCGGGTACGTCCGGTCGACGCCGTCGGACTCCGGCACGGGCACGCGCCGGAAGCCGCCGGCCTGGTACGCGAAGTGCCACGCCTCGTCGGCGGGGGCGAGCACCCTGCGCTCCTCGGGCACCGCGATGTTCGACCACCAGTAGACGGGCGCGGGCCTCTCGTGCGGATTGCGGACGCGGACACCGACGTGGAGGAAGTCCGATCCCTCGGGCAGCCACAGGTCGACCTGGAAGGGCAGGTCGCGCAGCCGCTCCCACTCCCACAGGCGCAGCATCTCGCCGCCGTCGGGCGCCGGCACGCGGGCCGCGTGCACGGGGGCGCAGGAGAGGGGGGTGTGGCCGGTGGCGCCGATGTTCCACTCGATGCCGCCGGAGATCCACGCGCCGTTGAGCGCGAAAGCGGCGGGTTGCAACACCGGGTTGCGGTACAGGAGTTCGCGTCCGGTCGGCTTGTGCAGGAGCGAGTGGACGCGGCCGCCGTACCCGGGCAGGACAGTGGCGCGCAGCCGGTCGTTCTCGACGACGAGCACGTCGACGGCCGTGTCGGTGCGCTCGCGGCCGTATCCGTCGAGGATCCGGGTGGGCAGCGGTGAGCTCAGCGGCTCGTAACCGATCTGCCGCGCCATGTCGCGCGGCAGCCCTTCCTTGGCGCGTTCGTCGAGGGTGTGCGTTCTCCGCAGCGGCAGCAGGGGCGGCAGCGGGTTCTCGGGCCCCGTCCCCGCGGCGGGCAGAGTCAGTACGTCGCGTCGCACGGTGGTCTTCACGATCACCATGGAACACGGTCCGCGGGGCGGCGGCCAGAGGTCTCCCTGGCCGGGTTGGCGCGAAGGCCGTCACGGCCGCGCGGCGGCGGCCGCTCAGGACGGGACGAGGGCCGAGACAATCACGTCGGTGAGCAGGTCGCCCGCCTTGCCGTCCGGGTCGAGGTCCGGGTCGTAGATGGTGACGTTGAGGCCGACGCAGCGCGGCGAGCGCACGAACGGCCGCAGCAGGTCGAGGAGTTCGTCCGCGAACAGGCCGCCGGGCTCGGGGCTGTCGACGGCGGGCATCACCGAAGGGTCGAGGATGTCCGCGTCCAGATGCACCCAGAACCCGTCGAGTTCGGGCACTTCCAGGGTCTGCGTGACCGCGCGGGCGACGTTCTCCGCGCCCCACTTCCTGAGCTCGCCGACGGTCGCGTTGGCGATCTTCAGGGTGGTGAACTCTGCGCGGTCCTCGTCCCCGTCCCGCAGTCCGAAGAGGCATACGTCCTCGTCGCGCAGGTAGGGCCGCAGCCCCTCCAGGTCGGTGAGGTCGCGCTGCCCGCGGCCCGTCGCGAGGGCGAGCTCCTCGCCGCCCGCGGCGCCGATCCGGTCGGAGTTGCCGGGGTGCCGAAAGTCGGCGGAGCCGTCCAGGGCCGCGAGTCCGTACCGCCCGATGCGGCGCAGCGCCAGCGCGGCGCCCAGCTGGATCGAGCAGTCGCCGCCGAGGACGACGACGAAGTCCTCGGCGCGCACGTGGTGTTCGATGCGGTCGGCGAGCCTGCGGGTGTAGGAGGCGATGGCGTCCGCGTGGAAGACGCCGTCGCCCTCCTGCCAGTCCCCGCGGTCGTAGCGGGGTGGGACCACGACGCCGCCTTCGAAGGCCGCGAGGCGGCGCAGGAGGCCCCGCTCGCGCAGCGCTCCGGCCAGTTTGTGGCAGCCGGGCACGGTGCCGGGGGCGGGCGGGCGCAGGCCCAGGTTGGAGGGGGCGTCGACGACCACGATATTCCGCATGCCGCCCATCCTCCGGGACGTGGCCCGACGCTTTCAACACTGCCGCCACCGCGGGAACTTCCGGCGAACGCGGCCTGGCTCAAATGCGGTTCACGCCTGAGGAGTCGCCGCTCCCGGATGCCGGGGAGGGCCGGAGTCCGCCGAGGCACTCGCCGTCCCGGCGGTGACCGCCCAGCGTTCGTGGTCGCGCCAGGCTCCGTCGATGAAGAGGAAATCCGGCGAGAAGCCCTCGTACCGGAAGCCCGCGCGGCGGACAAGGCCGATCGAAGCCTCGTTCCCGGGCTGGATGTTGGCCTCTAGGCGGTGCAGTCCGAGGTCGCCGAAGGCGTACGCCATGACGAGGCCGAGCCCCTCGCTCATCAGGCCCCGCCCGGCGGCGTGCGCGAAGGCACCGTAACCGAGGGCGCCGCTGCGGAAGGCGCCCCGGACAATGTTGTTGATGTTGATGAACCCGCCGACGGCGCCGCTGTCGCGCTCATACACCAGGAACCCGGCCCTGGCCGGATCCTCGACGAGCGCCCCGGCGTACGCGCGGAAGGTGTCGTCCGTGCAGGGCGGGAAGAGCCAGGGGTGGTGCAGCTCCCGGCTCTCCCTGGCGCGTGCGGTGAACTCGGGGCCGTCCTCCGGCGTGAGGGGGCGTATGCCCACGCGAGGGCCTTCGGCGAGGGGTGCGGTGTGACCGGACATGCGTCCACGCTACGTCGCGGGGCGGCCGCGACCACACCGGCCCCGCACCGCCGACCCTCCTCTCACCTGCGCCTTCGCATGAAGTAGGCGCCGCACAGGGCACCGATGAGCCCCGTGCCGAGGAGGGCCATCCACAGGGGCATGGTCACTTCGGGGATGAGCAGGCGGATCTTGGTGCTGCGGGTGTTCTCGAAGATGAAGACGAGGGTCAGGACGACGATCGCGGCGACGGTCACCCTGCCGGGTGTCATCAGCCCGCCGCCCGGGCCGCCGCCCTTGGAGCCGCCCGTGGAGGTGTTGGGGCTCATGGTGTGGACCCTTCCGTCGGAGGTACGCCGGCCTCCCCCGCCCCCAGCATGGGCAGCCGGGGAGCGGAGCGCGCGCGGTGGGGTGCCTCCGGGGCGGGGCGGTGGGCCGTACGGGTGACGGCGGCGGACGGTCGCGGAGGTCAGTGGCCGACGACCGGCAGGTCGAGGACGCCGGTGTCCCCGGGGGCGCTGGTGACGGTCACGGGCTTGACGCCCTTGTTGCCGCCGTACGCCCCGTCGCTCGCCGCCACCACGAACTGCAACCGGTGGCCCTTCTCGTACCGGTGCACGATGCCGGGCAGCGAGACCGTGAACGGCTTGGTGACGTCCGGCACCCGCACGGGCGCGACGAGGCGGTGGACGAGGGTCTTCTTGCCGTCGGGCGCGACGTCGTACAGCTTGGCGAAGAGGACGAGCTTGTCGGCGGCGTCCCCGGAGTGCTGCACGCGCTCGGTCCGCGGCGAGATCACCTGCAGCGTCGCCCTGGGCGCGCCGACGACGTCCACCGGGCCGGTGAAGGGCTCGGTGGTCCAGTCGAGGTAGGTGCCCCTGGTGTCGTGCGGCCGCGGGTCCGGCAGGCCGAGCATGCCGGCGAGCGAGGACTCCGAATGGCTGGTGGGGATCAGCCAGTTGCGGTACTCGCGGCTGCCGCGGGCCACCTTCTTTCTGTTGTCGACGAGCTTGCCGTCGCCGGAGAGGTAGAACCTGCCGCTGAGAGCGGGCACTTCGGGGGCGGTGGCGTAGGTGTTGTCCGGGCCGGTGATCCAGTCGCGGTAGTAGGCGAAGGCGGGGCCGGTGTCGGTGTCCTTCTTCAGGTGGAGGTAGCGGTCGAACCAGGCGAGGATGCGCTTGCCGACGTACGACGTCTCCAAGTTGCCCTGTTCGAGATTGAGTTCCCCGGAGGCGGGATCGGTCGTGCCGCCGCTGTGTCCCCAGGACTGCCAGATCATCTTGGCCGTGGTGCCCTGGGCCTTGAGTGTGCTGTACGTCGCCTCGGCTTCGTTGAGGTTGAAGAGGCTGTCGGCCTGCCCCTGCACGAGGAGCGTCGGCGCCTTCACCTTGTGCAGGTACGACACCGGGGAGACGCTTCGCGCGAACTCCTGGAGCGCCGCGGTCCTGTCCGCCGGGTAGCGGCCGGAGTTGAGGGTGCGGATCGTCTCGCACGCCTTGGTGACGAAGTGCAGGCAGTCGAGGCGGTTGATGCGGGAGGGGTCCAGGTTGGGGACGAGGAGCGGCTGGCCCTCGCCGATGAGGTAGAAGCCGTTCATCCACTGCCATTTGGCGGCGCCGGGGACGCTGCGGTCGGCCGCGTTGTTCGGGTCGAGGGAGTACGCGAGGTCGTGCCAGGTGATCATCGGGACGAGTGCGTCGACCCGGTGGTCCACGGCGGCGGTCGCCAGCTGGACGGCCCCGCCGTACGAGCCGCCGATCATGCCGACGCGCGGGTCGCCCTTGCCGTCGGCGGTGACGTAGTCGGCCCTTGTGCCGTCGTCGGCGGCCCGCTTGCCGCCGAGGAAGTCGATGAGTCCGGACGCCGCCCTGCCGTCGATCTCCGGATCGTCCAGGGAGATCAGGCACCCCGACTTGCCGAACCCGAGTCCGGAGTAGACGAGAGAGACGTAGCCGCGCTCGGCGAAGGCCTTCCCGGTGGCGGCGGTCCCGTCGGACTTGCTGCCGCCGAAGCCGTTGGTGGTGAGCACGGCCGGCGCGGGGTGCGCGGCGTCCACGCCGGCGGGCCGGTACAGGTCGGCGTCGATCGTGCAGTTCCTGCCGCCCGCCTGGACGGTGAACTTCAGTGCGGTGACGGTGTACTGGCCCGCGGCGCTCGCCGGTGCGGGGGCGGCGAGCGCGAGCGGCGCGGCGAGCGCCGCCGCGGTGGCGAGGGTCAGGGCACGGCGACGGGACAAGGGGACCTCCACGCTGAGGACGGCCGACGACCGGTGACTACTGGCCGGTAAGTACCGGCCGGAGTCATGCTGTGACACGTGTCATGTAGAGGTCAATGCCCGTGACAGCGGTTTCTGTCCGCCCATCAGGCCAGCGCGGGCTCGTCCAGCGTCAACGTCCCCGCGTCCGCGTCGAGTTCGCCCGCCACACCGAACGGCACCGTCAGCGCCCCCTCGCAGTGCCCGAACCCGAACTCCTCGGCCACCGGCACACCGAGCCCGCCGAGCCGGTCCGCGAAGAGCGCCCGCAGCTCGTCGCGGGTCCCGCACTTCTGCCACGAGCCCAGCACGATCCCCGCCACGCCGTCCAGCCAGCGGGCACGCAGGAGTTGGGTGAGGATCCGGTCCAGGCGGTACGCCTCCTCGCCGGTGTCCTCGATGAAGAGCAGGCCGCCGCGGGCGGAGGTCCGGGCCGTGGGCGTGCCGAGGTCGGCGGCGAGCAGCGACACACAGCCGCCGAGCGTGACACCCCTGGCCCGGCCGCCGGCCAGCGGCGCCGCGTCGGCTGCCGCGGTCCGGACGACCTGGGTCTCCTCCGGCGCGAAGAGCGTCGCCCGCAGGTGTTCCTGGGCCCGCGTGTTCTTCAGGAAGTCGGTCGTGGCCGTCATCGGGCCGTGCAGGGTGGCGACGCCGAGCCGCGTGGCGAAGGCCTCGTGCAGGGCGGTGATGTCGCTGTAGCCGAGGAACACCTTGGGCCCGGTGGCCCGTGTCGCCGCCCGCAGCGCCGCCCAGTCGACGAGGTCCACCATCCGCTGGGCGCCGTACCCGCCGCGGGCGCAGAACACGGCGGCCACGGACGGGTCGCACCAGGCCCGCTCCAGGTCGCGGGCGCGGTCGGCGTCCGCCCCCGCGAGGTACCAGAACTCCGGGTGACGCTCGCGCACATGGGGCGCGACCACGGGGTCCAGGTCCCAGCCGCGCAGGATGTCGAGGCCCGCTTCGAGCTGGTCGTCGGGGACGGGTCCGCTCGGCGCGACGACGGCGACCCGCGCGCCGGGGGTGAGGCGGGCGGGCCGCACGAGAGGTGTCACTTGGTGAGCTCCAGGGTGGGCACAGGGCCCGCGAGGTCGAGCCTGAACACCTGCGCGTACAGCGAGAGTTCCGCCTCGAGGGCGCGGACCATGGTGTCGGCGCGGCGGAACCCGTGCCCCTCGCCCTCGAAGGCGATGTGGGCGTGCGGGACGCCGCGCCCCGCCATCCTGGCGAGGAACCGTTCGGACTGGGCGGGCGGACAGACCACGTCGTCGAGCCCCTGGAGCAGCAGGAACGGGGTGGTGATCAGTTCGGCGTGCAGCACGGGCGAGCGCTCGGCGTACCGCCCCGGGACCTCGTCGAGCCGGCCGACGAGGGACTCCAGGTACCGCGATTCGAGGTCGTGGGTCTCCCCCGACGCGAACGCGGCGAGGTCGAGCACGGGGTAGATGATGGTTCCGCAGGCGTAGACGTCCGTGCTGGTCAGGGAGACAGCGGTGGTCCAGCCGCCCGCGCTGCCGCCGCGGATCGCGAGCCGGGCCCGGTCGGCGGTGCCCTCGTCGGCGAGGCCGAGGGCGACGGCCGCGCAGTCCTCGACGTCACCGATGCCCCACTGCTCGCGCAGCCGGTCGCGGTAGGCGCGCCCGTACCCGGTGGAGCCGCCGTAGTTGACCTCGGCGACGCCGATGCCGCGCGAGGTGAAGTAGGCGACGGCCAGGTCGAGCACCAGGGGCGAGCGGCCGGTGGGGCCGCCGTGCGCCCACACCACGTAGGGCGGCAGCTCGTCGTCGGGCGCGATGTGGCCGGGGTGGTGCGGCGGGTAGATGTGCGCGTGGATCTCGCGTCCCGCCGGGCCGTAGAAGGTGCGGATCTGCGGTTCCGGGTAGTACGTGGGGTCGACCGGGTCGTCGTGGGCGGCGCCGATGACGCGGGCGTGGCCGGTGCAGGTGTCCAGTTCCACGACCTCGTACGCGCTGCGGGGGCTCGCGGCGACGCCGATGACGCGTGTTCCGTGTGCGGCGACGGTGGACGCCCACTCCGTCCAGGGGCCCGCCGAGTCGACGACCTCGCCCGTCTCGGGGTCGAGTATGCCGAGTGCGGTGGCGCCCTTGCCGTGCACGACGGCGATCAGTCCGCTCTCCAGGGGGGCGAACCAGTTAAGGCCGATCTGCCACAGGGGCCCGGCGAACTCCTCCTCGCGGGGGCAGAGCGGCCGTACGTCGGCGGTGTGGGGGTCGGCCCGGTACAGGTTCCACCAGCCGGTGCGGTCGCTGGAGAACAGCAGCCGTCCGTCGTGGGCCCACTCGACCTGCACGATCGATTCCTCGGGGCCGCCCGCGAAGGTCCGTGCCGCGCCGAAGGTGCCGTCGTCGCGCACCTCGGCGAGCGTCAGTTCCGTGCCGTCCCACGGCATGCGGGGGTGGTCCCAGGCGATCCAGGCGGCATGGGTGCCGTCGGGCGACAGGCGGGGCCCGGTGACGAACCGGTGCCTGCCGTCGGACAGTTCGCGCACGGCGCCCCGGTCCTCGGCCGCCGACCCGTCGAGCGGCACGGCCGCGATGACGCGCCGCAGGTCGGTGGGCGCTTCGCCGGTGAACTCCTCCAGGACGCACCAGACTTCGCCGCGGTCGGCGTGGAGCACCGGGTCGGCCCAGCGCAGTCCGCCGCCGACGGCCGAGACCGGGGTCAGGGGTCTCGGTTCGGCGCCGGGGGTGTCGGGCTCGTACGCGTACAGGCGCTGGTCGGCGAAGTCGACGAAGACCACCAGGGGCCCCTCGGGGCGCTCGGCGCCGGCCCAGGGGCGGCCGCCGTACTCGACGACGCGGCTGCGCACGTTCCACGGCGCCGGGAGCACCGTGCGCTCCTCGCCGTCGGGCAGCCGCCGCACCAGCGCGCGCCGGCCCGCCTCGGTGGGGCGCGGTTCGGTCCACCAGGTCTCGGCGCCGACGAAGCCCACGTACCCCGGAGCGCCGTCGTGGGTGGCGGCGAGCTCGGCGTCGATCGGCGACGGCCATGATCCGTACGCCCGGGTCTGCATCATGTCCTTCTCTTCCCCCATTTTCCGTCAGGCCGTCCGCAGGAAGCGGTCGAGGACGCGGACGCCGAAGTGCAGTGCGTCGACGGGCACACATTCGTCGACCCCGTGGAACAACGCCTGGTAGTCGAAGCCCTCCGGTGTCCTCAGCGGCGAGAAGCCGTAGCCGGTGATGCCGAGTCGCGAGAACTGCTTGGCGTCCGTGCCGCCCGACATGCAGTACGGCACGACGTGGCCCTCCGGCGCGAACTCCTCGACGGCCGCCCGCATGCGCGCGTACGTCGGCGAGTCGACCGGCGCCTGCAGCGCCACCTCGCGGTGGTGGAACTCCCAGTCGACGTCAGGGCCGGTGAGCCGGTCAAGCGTGCGGCGGAACTCTTCCTCGCCGCCGGGCAGAAAGCGGCCGTCGACGTACGCCACTGCCTCACCAGGGATCACATTGACCTTGTAACCCGACTGCAGCATCGTCGGGTTGGCGCTGTTGCGGACCGTCGGGGCGACGAGGTCGGCGGTCGGACCGAGCTTCTCCAGGAAGGCGTCCACGTCGAAGCCGGGCGCTTCGGGGTCGGTCTCCAGGCCGTAGAGCGTGGCCAGTTCGACGAGGGAGGCGCGGACGGTCGGGGTGAGCCGGACCGGCCAGCGGTGCTCGCCGATGCGGGTGATGGCGCCGGCCAGCCTGCTCACCGCGTTGGCGTGGTTGACCTTGGAGCCGTGGCCGGCCTTGCCGCGCGCGGTGAGCTTGAGCCAGCCGGTGCCGCGCTCCCCCGCCGCGATGGGGTAGATCTGATTGCCCCGGCCGTCGTGGAAGGTGAAGGCGCCCGACTCGCTGATGCCCTCGGTGCAGCCCTCGAAGAGCCCGGCGTGCCGGTCGGCGAGGAATCCGGAGCCGTCGGCGGCGCTGGCCTCCTCGTCGGCGGTGAAGGCGATCACGAGGTCGCGGCGCGGTCGCACCCCGGCCCTGGCCCACATCCTGACCACGGACAGGATCATCGCGTCCATGTTCTTCATGTCGATCGCGCCCCGGCCCCACACGACGCCGTCGCGGACTTCCCCGGAGAACGGGTCGACGCTCCAGTCCGCGGCCTCGGCGGGCACGACGTCCAGGTGGCCGTGGACGAGCAGCGCGTCGGCGCCCGGGTCGGTGCCCTCGATGCGGGCGACGACGTTCGTGCGGCCGGGGGTGCGCTCGAGGAGCGTCGGTTCCAGTCCCGCTTCGGCGAGGCGCTCGGCGGCGTACTCGGCGGCGGGCCGCTCGCGGCAGTCGCCGCCGCCGCGGTTGGTGGTGTCGATGCGGATGAGCTCGGAGGTGAACGTGACGACCTCGTCGAGCGCCCGCGCGTCCACCCGGTCCCCGGGCTCCCGCTCCCCGGACGCCGGCTCCTGCTCCGTCTGCTGGCTAGCCATACTGCTCCTCCACGGCGGCAGAGGCGATCGTCGTAACCGCCTTGAAGGTACGGATCCCCTCGTACATCGTCTCGCTGTCGTACGCGACCTTGCGCTCCCCCGTACGGCGCACGCCCGGCACCACGGTCGCCGCCATGGAGAGGTGCTCGGCGTCGAACTCGACCTCCACGGTGAAAGGACCGCCGACGACCGGCTCGTGGCGCACGGCGAGGGTGGCGGCCTCCTTCGCCGCGGCGCGGATGTCGGCGGCGGTGCGGGCCGGCGTGCGGCAGACCGCCGCGTACCGCGAGACGTGGTCCTTGACGGCGACCTTCAGCGCGCCCGGCGCGTAGCCGAGGGCGTCCTCGCAGGCCAGGTCGTCGCCGGTGACGAGTACGACGGGGACGCCGTACTCGGCGACGACGTGCGAGTTGAGCAGCCCCTCGCTGGCCCGGACGCCGTTGACCCACACGCCGGTGATCTGGTTGGCGAGGTAGGTGTGCGCGAGGACGCCCTCCATGCCGGCGCCCGCGTGGTAGCCGACGAAGGCGATGCCGTCCACGTCGCCGTGCTGCACGCCCTCCACCATGGAGAGCGACTTGTGCCGTCCGGTGAGCATCTCCGCGCGCTCGTCCAGCTGCTCCAGGAGCAGGTTGCGCATGGTCCAGTGCGCTTCGTTGATGAGGACCTCGTCGGCGCCGCCGTCGAAGAACCCGAGCACGGCGGCGTTGACGTCCGAGGTGAACAGGGACCGGCAGCGCTCCCACTGCGGGGTCCCGGGCAGCACGTCGGCCGGCCAGGTCACGCCGGTGGCGCCCTCCATGTCGGCGCTGATGAGGATCTTCATAACCCTCTCCCCTCCCCTCGGCTCGGAGCACCAAACAGCTCACAGTGCCATACGGCTCACACTGCCATCAGGTGCGCAGCGCGAGTGTAGACGGGGGGTGCGGGCAGGCTACTCGGCGCCGGTGGCGGGCGCGTCGTCCCAGGCGAGCGACGACATCCGCCAGCCCGCCGGGGTCCGGAGGTACTGGGTGGTCTTGTGGCCGGAGCCCTCGAACCGTGCGCCGTGGTGGCGGCCGGACTTGCGGTAGGCGCTGAACCGGTGGGCGACCGAGCCGAAGATCTCGGTGCGCGCGGAGACCTCCCACTCCGAGAACTCCGTCAGCGTCCCGTCGGTGAGCATCTTCTGCCGGGGTTCGATGAACGCGTCCAGGTCGTAGATCACCGGCTCGTCCCCGACGTTCGCGATGATCCTGCCCTCCGGGATGAAGACGTCGCGGATGACGCCGAGGTCCGGCACGCGGCCGCCGGTGTTGGTGAAGGCCCCGATGAACACGCCCATCAGCCGGTCGAGTTCGGCCTGGACGCCGGAGCCGGACTCCTCCCCGGTGGGCGGCCACTCGTCGCGGAGGACCGACCAGACCTCGCTGTCCTGGCGCACGCCCCGGTACGGGAAACGCTGCCGCAGCACGCCCTCGCGGGTCATGCCGAGGCGGCGCGCGGCCTCGGTGCTGCGCGTGTTGCCCGACCCCGCCCACCACTCGGCCCGGCTCATCCCGCGTTCGCGGAACGCCCAGTCGATCAGCTCCCGGCAGGCCCGGGTCACCAGGCCGCGCCCCTCGGCGGCCTGCTCCAGCCAGCAGCCGACCTCGCACACTCCCGTTTCGGCGTCGAAGCGGGTGAACATGACGCCGCCGACCAGGGTGTCGTCCAGCCAGATGCCGTAGAGGCGGCCGGTGTCCGCGGCCAAGCGGTCGGCGTAGCGCTGGAGGGTGGCGGTGGCGGATTCGAGGTCGGTGCTGAAGGTCGCCCAGGGTATCCACGGGTCGACGGTGGGCCTCGCGCGGTCCATGTGGGCGAGGAACTCCGGTGCGTGCCAGGGCTCCAGCGGGCGGAGCAGGGCACGGTCGCCGAGCGGCACAGTGAACACGGCAGTCTCGCTCTCTTTGGTGCGTTGGGTGCGGGGGTGCGCGGGTGCGGGGGTGCGCGGGTGCGTAACAAGCGTTCGGTACGTAAGGTAGCAGCATGCCACCCGCACCCGGAGACCGTGAAGCCCGCCGCCAAGACGTCTCGGAGGCGGTGTGGCAGGTCCTCGCCGACAAGGGGTTCGGCGGCCTGACCCTGCGCGCGGTCGCCGCCGCGATGAGTGTGTCGACCGGCATGCTGATGCACTACTTCCCGACCAAGCGGGCCCTGCTCACGCACGCGTTGGACCTGCTGGAGAAGCGCACGGCCGAGCGGCCGCGCCGGACGCGTCCCGCGGCGGGCCTCGCCACCGTGCGCGCCATGCTCCTGGACATCCTGCCGCTGACCCCGGGCGACACCGCCCGCAACCGCGTCTGGGTGAGCTCCTGGGACCTCTCCCTCGCCGACGACGAACTCGCCGCGGAGCAGGCCGGCCGCTACGAACGGCTCCGCGCGACGCTCCGCCCCCACCTCGAAGCCGCCCGCGACCTCGGCGAGCTGCCCGCCGCCGCCGATCCGGAACAGCTCGCCGCCACCGCCGTCGCCTTCACCCACGGCCTCGTCGTCCAGGCCCTCTTCGACCCGGACCGGTTCTCCGTGGGGCGGCAGACCGCGCTGCTCGACGACTTCCTGGCGTCGGTGGCGGCGCCCTAGGGCTTGGGCGTCCAGACGGACGGGCGGATCACCACCGCCTCCGTCCTGACCGTGCCGCCGTGCCGGAAGGTGAGGACGAACGGCACGCGGTCGCCGAGGCGGAGCGGGCCCCGCGCGCGCACCATGATGTCCACGCCGCGCGGCGACATGGTGAGGCCTTCACCGGCCGGGACGGCGGCGGAGCCCACCATGCGCATGCCGGCGGCGCCGCGGCCCGTGGGCGTGTACCGGCTGAGCATCACGTCGTCGAAGGCGGGGGACGTCACCGACGTCAGCGCGTCGTCGGAGCCGCCGGTGTTGGAGATCCGGAAGAACGCGGCGGTCTCCTTCGTGTTCCCCTGCGGCCGGAAGACCGTCCCGGTGGACACCTCGACCCGGGCCGGACTGCCCGCGGCACCGAACCCGACCCACGTGGTGAGCAGCCCGAGCGCGACGGCACAGGCCGCAAGGGGTTCGAGCGCGGCACCGAAGGCCTCGCGGAGCCTCTGGCGGTCCGGCTTCCAGGGGTTCGGGTCGGCGGTCATCGTGTGCCTCCCCGCGTGGCGCGGCGTGGCCCGCCGGGGGACGGGCCGCGGGTGGGGCGCCAGGTGCGCAGGCGCAGGCTGTTGCCGACCACCAGCAGGGAGCTCGCCGACATCGCCGCGGCGGCGACCATGGGGTTGAGCAGGCCGACGGCGGCGAGCGGCACGGTGAGGGCGTTGTAGCCGAAGGCCCACAGGAGGTTGACGCGGATCGTGCCCAGGGTGCGCCGGGCGAGCCGGACCGCGTCCGCGACGGCTTCGATGTCGCCGCGCACCAGCGTCACGTCGGCCGCCCCGATGGCCACGTCGGTGCCGCCGCCCATGGCGATCCCGAGGTCGGCGCCGGCCAGCGCCGCGGCGTCGTTCACCCCGTCGCCGATGACCGCGACCCGGTGGCCGCGCGCCTTCGCCTCCCGTACGAGAGCGGCTTTGTCCTCGGGGGTGCAGCGGGCGTGCACGTCGTCGATGCCGAGCTGCGCGGCGACCGCGCGTGCGGTGGCCTCGCGGTCGCCGGTGGCGAGGACCGGGCGCACCCCGAGGCGCCGCAGCCGGTCCACGGCGCGGTAGCTGCCGGGCCGCACCAGGTCGCCGACCGCGACGACCGCTTCGGGCACGCCGTCCACTCGGACCAGGACGGGGGTGTGCGCGGCGGCCTCGGCCGCTGCCAGCGCGCGGGCGAGCTCGCCGGTCAACTCGTCGCCGGGCGAGCGCACTTCGACGAGGTGCCCGTCGACCTCGCCGCGGACGCCCTGCCCCGCCACCGCGCTGAACTCCCGCACCGGCGGCAGCGCCTGAACGGACAGGGACTTTTTCGCGTACGAGGTGATCGCCCGGCCCAGCGGGTGTTCCGAGCCCTCCTCCACGGCCCCGGCGAGCCGCAGCACCGCCTCCTCGCCGATGCCGTCGGGCACCGCCGTGACCGCGGTGACGCTCATGCGGCCCGAGGTGAGGGTGCCGGTCTTGTCCAGGACGACGGTGTCGATGTGCCGCAGCGCTTCGAGGGCCTGCGGGCCGCTGACCAGGACGCCGAGCTGGGCGCCGCGGCCGGTGGCGGCCATCAGGGCGGTGGGGGTGGCGAGCCCGAGGGCGCACGGGCAGGCGACGACGAGGACGGCCACGCAGGCGGTGACGGCCGCCTGCGGGTCGGCTCCGGCACCGAGCCAGAAGCCGAGGACCGTGGCGGCGAGCGCGAGCACCACCGGCACGAACGCTCCGGCCACCGCGTCGGCGAGCCGCTGCGCGCCCGCCTTGCCCGCCTGAGCCTCCGTCACCATCTGGGTGATGCGTGCCAGTTGTGTGTCGGCGCCGACGGCTGTGGCGCGGACGAGGAGCAGGCCGCCCGCGTTGACGGCGCCGCCGGTCACCCGGGAGCCCGGCCCGACCTCGACGGGTTCGCTCTCCCCGGTGACCAGGGACAGATCCACGGCTGAGCTGCCCTCCACGACGGTCCCGTCGGTGGCGACCCGCTCGCCGGGCCGCACCACGAAGACCTGCCCGACACCCAACTGCCCCAGCGGGACGAGGCGTTCCGTGGCGCCGTCCCGTACGGCGACGTCCTTGACGGTGAGCCCGGCGAGGGAGCGCAGGGCGGCGCCGGTGCCGTGCCGGGCCCGCGCCTCCAGGAACCGCCCGGTGAGGACGAACAGCGGGACGCCGACGGCCGCCTCCAGATAGACGTGCGCGGTGCCGTTGTCGGCGGTGGGCAGCAGGGTGAACGGCATGGTCATGCCGGGGACGCCCGCGCCGCCGAGGAAGAGCGCGTACGCCGACCAGCCGAAGGACGCGGCGACACCGAGGGAGACCAGCGTGTCCATGGTGGCCGCCGAGTGCCGCAGGTTGCGCAGCGCACGCAGGTGGAACGGCCACGCGCTCCAGGTGGCGACCGGCGCGGCGAGCGCGAAGCAGAGCCACTGCCAGTTGCGGAACTGGAGGGCGGGCACCATGGAGAGGACGAGTACGGGCACCGCGAGCAGAGCGGTGACGAGCAGATGCTCCCGCTGCCGCTGCCGTTCCCGGTCGGCCCCGGAATCCGTCGGCTCCGCTCCGTCCGGTGGCCGTTCCCCGGCGGCCGGCTCGGGCGGCGGTGGCAGCTCCGCCGTGTAGCCGGCCCGCTCCACAGAGGCGACGAGTTCGTCCGGTGTGACGTGCGGCGGGTGGCTGATCCGGGCGCGGCCGGTCGCGAGGTTGACCGTCGCGCTCACACCCTCCAGCCGGCCGAGCCGCTTCTCGACCCGGTTCACGCAGGCGGCGCAGGTCATGCCGCCGATGGCCAGATCGGTGGTGACGGCGGCGTCCGCCGCTCCGGTGGCCATCAGTGGCCTCCGCCGTGCGTACCGCCCACGCCGCCGCCGTCTCCGCCGCCGTCACCGGTCCCGGAGTCGGTGGTCGATTCGTGCATGCCGGGCGCGACCGGTCCGGCCGCCCGCCCCACGGCGTACGACGCGGCCAAGATCAGCACCAGCAGCAGGAGGAAGCCGCAGAGCGCGGGCGGCGGCACGAATCTCCGCCGTTGGTGGTCAGCCACCCGGCCTTGGTGTTCAGCCATCGCCCGGCCTTGGTGGTCAGCCATCACCGCTCCCGATCGCGCGCAGGCGCGGACCGGACGGCCCGCACCGCTTCAGGAGTCGGACGCGGTCGCCGTCGAGTTCCCGGGAAGATCAGGACTGGCCAGATCCTTGCGGACCATGGCCATCTGGCCACTCGTGGCCGGTGAGGAGGGCGGCCCAAGATCGGAGGCATGAAGATCCTCTGGGTATTCGCACATCCGGAACGGCGCTCGCTGGGCGGTTCCCTGATGACCGACGGGCTGCGCACGCTGGAGTCCCTCGGGCACGAGCACCGCACGTCGGACCTGTACCGCATGGGCTGGAAGGCCGTGGTGGACGCCGACGACTTCGGGGACCGGCCGCGCGAGCGGCTCTTCGTGGGCGCCGAGCAGGAACGCGCCTACAAGGAGCGGTCGTTGAGCGAGGACATCCGCCGCGAGCAGGAGAAGATCGCATGGGCGGACACGCTGGTCTTCCAGTTCCCGCTCTGGTGGTTCGGGCCGCCCGCGATCCTCAAGGGCTGGTTCGACCGCGTGCTCGTCCAGGGCTTCGGCTTCGGCCTGAAGGGACCCGACGGCCGCACCCCGCGGTACGGGGACGGCGGCCTGGCCGGGAAGCGCGCGCTCGTCGTCACCTCGGTCGGCGCCCGGGAGTCCGGCTTCGGCCCGCGCGGCATCCACGGCCAGCTCGACCAGGTGCTGTTCCCCCTGCTGCACGGCACGTTCTGGTACACGGGCATGGCCGCGCTGCCGCCGTTCGTCGTGTACGGCGCCGACCGGCTCACCGCCGCGGGGTACGCCCGCGAAGCGGCGGAGCTGAGGGAGCGCCTGCGCACCCTGCACACCACCGATCCGCTGCCCTTCCACCACGAGAACGGCGGCGCCTACGACGAGGACCTGGTGCTGCGGCCCGAGCTCGCGCCGGGCCTGTCCGGGGTGGGCGTGCACCGTTGAGCCCGGCCGTGCGGACTCGCCGTCACGGCTCCGGGCGAGGAAGGTGGACAGGCACGCGTCATCCATCCTCTCTCCGAAGGACACGACACGTATGGCGGACCACCTTCCCCCCGTCGGCGTCGAGGAGGAGTACTTCCTCGTCGACGCCTCGCACCGTGCCGTCGTCGCAGCAGCCTCCCGGGTCCTGCCCCGCCTGAAACCGGTGGTCGGGGACCTCGTCACCGGCGAGGCGTCGCAGTACCAGGTGGAGGGCAAGACGCCACCCTGCGGAACGCTGGGCGAACTCCTTCACCAGCTGCGACGCGTCCGCCGGGCCGTCGCCGCCGCGGCGGCCGACGAGGGCCTGCGCCTCGTCGCCTCCGCCACGCCCCTGCTCGGCATGCGCGCGCCGATACCGCTCAGCACTGACCCCCACTACCTCGCCCAGGTCGAGACGTTCCGGTCGCTGTACGACACCTTCGCCTTCTGCGGCCTCCACGTCCACGTGCAGGTTCCCGACCGCGACCACGCCGTCCTCGCCAGCAACCACCTCCGGCCGTGGCTGCCCACCCTCGTGGCGCTGTCGGCGAACTCGCCCTTCTGGGAGGAGCGCGACAGCGGGTACTGCAGCTGGCGGACCCTGGGCGCCACGCGCTGGCCCGTGGCGGGGCCCCCGCCGTACTTCTCCTCGGCCGCCCACTACGACGCGCTCGCGGCCTCGCTGCAGGTGGCGGGCGCGACCCACGGCGAACGCTCGCTCTACTGGGACGTACGCCCGTGCGCGCACCTGCCCACCCTGGAGATCAGGGCGATGGACGTCACCACGAACGTCGAGGAGGGCGCGGTCCTTGCCGTCCTGGTGCGGGCGCTGGTCGTCCAGGCCCTTGAGCGGGTGCGGCGCGGCGACCCCGGCCCCGCCGTGGACGACGCCCTGCTGCGCGCCGCGTACTGGCGCTGCGCCCGGGACGGCCTGACCGGGCACAGCCTCGACCCGCGGACGAGCCGGCTCGTGCCGACCGCGCACCTGGTGCGGCAGCTCCTCGACTACGCCCGCCCGGCCCTGGCGGCGCACGGTGACCTCGGGCAGGTGACCACGGTCCTGCGGCGGCTCGTCACGTACGGCGGCGGGGCCGAGCGACAGCGGGCCGTCCACACGCGGGCGGGCAGTCTGCTCGACGTCGTCGACGATCTGGCCGACCGCACCACTGTGGGTGTGGCGCCGGGCACTGCCCGGGTGCGCCGCGCACCGGTGCGGCCGGATCCGGAACTGGGGGTGCTGGACTGACCCCACGGGTGGGGGTGCTGGGCTGATCCCACGGGCACGGGTCAGAGCCCGACGTTCAGCGTGTGTCGCCGCGTGCGGGTGTGTCGCGGGCGCCTAGGCGCAGGTGCTCGATGTGGTAGACGGCCTCGTCCAGGAGCTGGGCCACGTGGTTGTCGTACAGGCTGTAGACGATGCGGCGGCCCTCGCGGGCGCCCGTGACCAGGCCGAGGGCGCGGAGCAGGCGCAACTGGTGGGAGACCGCCGACTGTTCCATGCCGACCGCCTCGGCGAGCGCGCCGACACCGCACGGGCCCTGGCGCAGCTTGCTGAGGATCATCAGCCGGGACGGCGTGGCCAGCGCCTGGAGCGTGGCGGCGATCGTGGCGGCGGAGTCCGCGTCGAGGTGTGTGGCAGGGCTGATCTCGCTGTCGACTCCGTGTCCCATGCGGCAATCCTACTCGTCATACACTTGAAGACCTCTTCATGTGTTCCGCTATGGTGAGGACCGTTCGCGAGGCCGTCACGGCCCGCGCCGCCGCGTGGCCCCTCCGCTCGCCGCCCGGCCCCTTCGCCCTGCCCCGTCCACGAAGAGGTGTGCCCCGATGCCCTCCACATCTTCTGCGTCCTCCGCGCCCTCCGGGTCCTCTGGGTCCTCCGAGTCCTCTGGGTCCTCCGCCCTGGTGGGCGACCGGCCGGCCCCGCCCCTCACCCCTGCCGCACCCGCACCACCGCGCCGCACCCGCTTCCTCGCCCTGCCCGAGGCCCGTTGGGCGGCGCTGGCCACCGCCGCGTTCCTGCTCGCGTGCCCGCTCGAACTCGCCGGGGCGCCCGGCCTGCTGTGGGGCCCGCTCTACGTCCTCTGTTACGTCGCCGGCGGCTGGGAGCCGACCGTGGCGGGGCTCCGGGCGCTGCGGGAGCGGAGCCTCGACGTCGACCTGCTGATGGTGGTCGCGGCCCTCGGCGCGGCGGCCATCGGGCAGTTCCTCGACGGCGGTCTGCTCATCGTCATCTTCGCGGTATCCGGGGCGCTGGAGGCGCTCGCCACCCGGCGCACCACGGACTCCGTGCGGGGGCTGCTCGACCTGGCGCCGGCCATGGCGGTGCGGGTGACGGAGACGGGCGGGACGGTCGGGGAGGAGCGGGTGGGGGTCGACTCGCTGCGGGTCGGCGACACCGTGCTCGTACGGCCGGGTGAGCGGCTGCCCGCCGACGGCACCGTGCTCGACGGCGGCAGCGAGGTGGACCAGGCCACGATCACCGGCGAACCGCTGCCGGTGCCGAGGGAGCCGGGCGACACGGTGTTCGCCGGCACCCTCAACGGCACGGGGGTGCTGCGCGTCCGCGTCGACCGGGACCCGGCGGACTCGGTCATCGCCCGCATCGTCGCCATGGTCGAGGAGGCCGGTGCGACGAAGGCGCCGACGCAGCTGTTCATCGAGAAGGTCGAACAGCGGTACTCGGTGGGCGTGGTGGTGGCCACCCTCGCGCTCTTCGCCGTCCCGCTCGCGCTCGGCGCCGACTTCGCCGGGACGCTGCTGCGGGCCATGACCTTCATGATCGTGGCGTCGCCGTGCGCGGTGGTCCTCGCGACGATGCCGCCGCTGCTGTCGGCCATCGCCAACGCCGGGCGGCACGGGGTGCTCGTCAAGTCCGCCGTGGTGATGGAGCGGTTGGGCGCGGTGACCAAGGTCGCCCTGGACAAGACGGGGACGCTCACCGAGGGCACGCCCCGGCTCACGGACGTCCGGCGGCTGCCCGGCACGGAGCTGACCGAGGACGAGGTGCTCGCCCTCGCAGCGGCCGCCGAGCACCCCAGCGAGCACCCGCTGGCCCGCGCCGTGGTCACCGCCGCCCGTGAACGCGGCCTGACCCCGGAGCCCGCCCGGGACTTCACCGCGGAGCCGGGACGCGGCGTACGGGCGGTCGTCGCGGGCCACGTGGTCGAGGTCGGCACCCCGGATCGCCTCCTCGCCCCGACGCCGCGGGATCGCCTCCTCACCCCGACGCCGCCGGACCAACTCCGCGCCACGACCACGCCGGAGAAGCTCCGCGCCACGGCCGCGCCGGACCTGCCCCTCGGCACGGCCACACCCGACCGGCTCCTCGGCACGGACGCGCCGGACCTGCCCGAGGACGACGGCCGCACCGTCGCCGTGGTCCGGCCGGGATCCACGCAGGGCTGCACTGCGGAACCGGGTTCCGGCGCACGGGACTTCGGCGCCCAGGCCGGGCCCGGCGAGCGAGCGGTCGTGGCCGGCGGCGAGATGGCGGCCCACAGCCCGGACCGGCCCGTCGCCACGGCCGCGCCGGACCGGCCCGAGGACGACGACGCCCGCACTGTCGCCGTCGTCCTGGTCGACGGCGTGCCCGTCGCGACCCTGCACCTCACCGACCTGCCGCGGCCCGAGGCCGCCGAAGCGGTCGCCGCACTGCGTCGGCTCACCGGCTCCGCACCGGCGTTGCTGACCGGTGACAGCGCCCGGGCCGCCTCGCCGACGGCCCGGGAGACGGGGATCGAGGACGTGCGGGCCGGGCTGCTCCCGCAGGACAAGGTCGCCACCGTGCGACAGTGGGAGGAGCGGGGGGAGCGGGTCCTGGTCGTCGGCGACGGCGTCAACGACGCGCCCGCGCTCGCCGCCGCGCACATCGGCGTCGCCATGGGCGGGACCGGTTCCGACCTGACCCTGGAGACCGCAGACGCGGTCGTCGTCCGCGACGACCTCACCGCGGTCCCGGCGGTCGTGGCCCTCTCCCGCCGGGCCCGGCGGGTCGTGGTGCAGAACCTCGTCATCGCCTCCGTCTGCATCGGCGCACTGGTCGTCTGGGACCTGGCGGGGCACCTGCCCCTCCCCCTCGGCGTCGCGGGCCACGAGGGCTCTACGATCCTGGTCGGCCTCAACGGCCTCCGCCTCCTGAGGACTTCGGCGTGGCGGCCCCAGCCCGACGCTCCCGGCACATCCCGCTGACCCACAGGGCTGCACCCTCCGTCAACTCACCGAGCTCAAGGGTGCACACCAGGCCGACGCAGGCCGAGGAGTAACTGGCAAGCCGGCCTTGCCCCCGGAGGGTGTCGACGGCCACCAGCGACCATGGGTCGCAACGGACCCCGCAGCGCCGGCCTCCAGGTGCCGGGCCGGACTCGGCGGGGGTGTGCACCGGCCTGGCGAAACCCGCACGGGACCGGGCGGTCACGCACCCCCCACCGCCTACGCCCCGCCCGTCCCGGACCCGCACTCCCCGCACACCCCGCTGAGTTCGAGGGTGTGCTCGAGCTCTGCGTAACCCGTGGTCTCTGCCAGGTGCTCCGCCCACGCCTCCACCGCGCCCGCGTCCACCGCTCTGCTGCGGCCGCAGCGGCGGCAGATGAGGTAGTGGCGGTGCTCCTCGGTGGGGCGCCGCAGGTAGAGCCGTTCGCCGGTCTCGTCGCGTACGACGTCGACGAGACCGGCGCGGTCCAGTTCGCGCAGCGCGCGGTAGACGGTGGTGAGACCTACGGCCCTGTCGGAACCGGCGAGCAGGGCGTGCAGTTCCTGTGCGGAGACGAACTCCCCGCAGTGCCCGAGCGTTTCGAGGACGGCGGCACGCTGCCGGGTCCTGCGCACACCGGCCTCGGGCCCCGCGTCGGGACGGCGGCGCTCCTCCCCGCGTCCGAGACGGGATCTCGTCGTCACGGCACGTCGTCCTGTCCGGTTCGGGGGACGGTGGCAGGTATGGCGGGGGCCGTGGCACAAGGGCGGCCGAAGGTGAGGGTGCGGTAGACCGTCACCCCGCCCCCCGCCCGGCCGCCGCCCGTCAGCTCCCCGCACGCCTGCGCCGCCGCGGTGACCCGCCGCGTGTACGCGGGGTCCGTGGCGTCGAGCAGCACCCCCAGCGTCGTACCGCTGTGGCCGACCGCCACGCCGAGGCCGCCGACCTCGCGGCAGATCTCCCGCATGGGCTCCAACGACCTCTTGTGGCGCAGGGTCTGGTTCATGAGGGCGCTGCGCGTGGCGATCCGGCCGACCTCCGCCAGGTCGTGGCGGCGCACGGCGGCGGTGAGCCGTTCGAGCAGGTCGGCGTAGGTGCGCCGGTCGGCGGCCGTGAACGGCTTGGGGATGCGGTTGAAGTCCACCGTGTCCACGGAGCCGCCCTCGTCGATGCCGACCACCGCCATCGGGGGCAGGGAGCCGAGGACCGCGCGGAGCCGGACGCTGCGGTGGTGGAAGGCGACGATCGCGGGGTAGAGCACGCCGTCGGTCGGTTCGATGCGGGACAGGAGCCGCTCGATCCTGGCGGGCGGCATGGGGACGTCGAGGGCGCGGCCGACCGCCCGCGCGGTGGCGACGAGGTCGGCGGACGAGCTGGCGAGCCCCTTGCCCTCGGGGATGACGCTGCTGACGGTCAGCACCCCGCCGGGCGGCGCGCATCCCGGCGCGCGGGGCGCCAACTCCGCGATCATCCGGGCGAGTCGGAGCGCCTTGGTCTTGCGCGGCGGCCAGACCTCCAGCTCGCCCGACGCGGAGCCCTCCCGGAAGGTGGCCATCGTCCACCGGGCCACGGGCAGCGTCACGAGGAAGTCCCCGTCGCCCTCACCACCCTGCCGGCCCTCCGGCAGGACGCCCTGGAGCAGCTCGCCGAAGGTGCCGAACGCGGTACCGACCCCGGCCCTCGGCGGCGGCCCGTGGCGCGGCGGTCGGGTCGGGCGGGACCGGGCTGCGGCCCCCTGGAACAGCTTCACGCGACTCCTCTCGAACGTCGCGGCGCACCCGGCACGGCACCCCGCGCGGACCAGTGTGCCGAACTTACCCGCTCTTGACAATCATTTTCATCTGGTGTGATGCTCTCGGCGTTCCGGGGCCGCTCCGGGGGCTGCCCGCACTCCCCCAGCGCCCCTCCCTGCCCGCTCGTCCCTACGGGGGGATCCCAGTCATGCACGCACACATCGCAGAAGCGGTGAAGAAACCCGATCTCATATCCCTGGCACCGGACTTGGCCTGCCTCCGCTTCGAGACGATGAAGATCTACTCGGCCCTCGGAGCCGTCCGGCACCTGCTCGACTCCGGTGCCGTCCGGCCGGGCGACACCCTCATCGACAGCTCCAGCGGCATCTACGCCCTGGCCCTCGCGCTCGCCTGCCACCGCTACGGAATGAAGTGCCACATCGTGGGCTCCACCACGGTGGACCGCTCGACCCGCGTGCAGCTGGAGATACTCGGCGCCACGCTGGAGCAGGTCGCGCCCTCCAAGGACCTCCGTCTCGACCAGGAGCTGAGGGTGCGGCGGATCGCCGAGATCCTCGCGGACAACCCCTCGTACCACTGGATGCGGCAGTACCACGACGACATCCACTACTACGGCTACCGCGAGGTGGCCGACGAGATCGGCAAGGACCTGCCCGCCGGCCCCCTCGCGCTGGTCGGCGGCGTCGGCTCGGGCGCCTCGACGGGCGCCCTCGCCACCTACCTGCGCGAGGCGGGGCGCGACGTGTCGCTCATCGGCGTGCAGCCCTTCGGCAGCGTCACCTTCGGCTCCGAGCACGTCGCGGACCCGGACATGATCATCGCCGGGATCGGCAGCGCCATCGAGTTCCGCAACGTCCGTCACGAGCTGTACGACCGCGTGCACTGGGTGAACTTCGACAGCGCCGTGTCCGGGGCGGTCTCCCTGCTGCGCACCAGCGGCATCTTCGCCGGGCTCTCGGCGGGCGCCGCCTATCTGAGCGCGCTGTGGGAGCGGCGCAGGGACGACACCCGTACGTACGTCTTCATCGCGGCCGACACCGGCCACCGCTATGTCGAGAGCGCCTACGCCCGGCACGAACAGGCCCTGGACATCGAGACGTTGAAGCCGCACGAGATCACCTCGCTCGGCGACCTCAAGCACCCCTGGTCCACGACGGCCTGGCCGCCCGCTACCTCCTGAACCCGCCCGCCACTTCCTGAACCCGCCCGCCCCCGGAGAGAACACACATGTCACACCCCACGCCCCACACCGTCGCGGAGCTCACCGACGCCGTCCTGTCGGGCGCCCACGGCCCCGACCCGGCCGAGCTCACCGTCACCAGCGCGTTCTGGCTCTACAACACCACCCGGCTCGCCGGCGGCGACGTCACCTACCACAACCACTATTTGCTGCTCCGCGTCGGCGACTCGTTCGGCGCCTGCTCCTTCGAAGCGGGTGAACTCGCCCCGGGCTTCTGCGAGAACGCCTCCGGCCACTCCCTGGACAAGCTGCTGCGCGACGAGTCCGCGCCGGTGCGGACCGCCGCCCTCGACGCCTACCTCGCCCGGGTGCGCCCGCACCGCGACACCGCCGACGCCGAGCGCGTCATGCTGCCTGCCGGCACGCCCGAGGTCCGTGCCGAGGCCCGCGACGCCGCCATCGCCGGGCTGCTCGACATCGAGCCCGGCGCGAAGGTCGCCCTGATCGGCGTGGTCAATCCGCTCGTCGCGGCGATACGGGAGCGGGGCGGCGTCTGTCTGCCCTGCGATCTGAACCTGCGGACGACCGCGTGGGGCGAGCCCGTCTCCGACGACATGACCGAGGTGCTCGCACAGGCCGACGCGGTCGTCGCCACCGGCATGACGCTCAGCAACGGCACCTTCGACCTGATCCTGCGCCACTGCGTCGAGCACGGGGTGCCACTGATCGTCTACGCCCAGAGCGGCAGCGCCGTCGCCCGCGCCTTCCTCGGCGCGGGCGTCACCGGACTCAACGCGGAGCCGTTCACGTTCTCCCAGTTCAGCGCCGACCCCACGCCGATGTACCGCTACCGCGCCGCCCTCGCGTCGAACGGAGCGGCAGCGTGAGCGTCGACGCCGTCAAGAACCCGGCGCAGGACAGCGCCGAGGAACCGGTACCGGGCGATCTGCGGATGGCCCGCACCCTGTGGCCCGTGCTGCTCGCCTCCGCGGTCGGCCTTTTGCCCTTCACCGTCTTCAGCACGTATCTGGTGCCCATCGCCGACGAGGCCGGCAGCAGCGTCGCCGCAATGGGCGGCCTGCGCGGGCTCGGCGGCCTCGCCGCCCTGCTGGTCGGCACCGCGCTGGCGCCGCTGATCGACCGGGTGCCCAAGGAGTGGGCCGCGGCGGGCGCGCTCGTCGCGCTCGGCGGGTCGGCCGCGCTCGGCGCCGCCGGGGACTTCGCCCTGCTCGCCGTGTTCTGCCTGCTGATCGGCGCCAGTACGTCCGTGCTGAACCCGGCGCTGACCGCCGCGGCCGCCGACCGCTTCGGCACCGGCAAGGCGGCGGGGCGCGCGGCCACCCTGGTCACGGCCACCCAGTCCATGACCGCCATGCTCGCCGCCCCCGTCATCGCGCTGCCCGCGCTGTTCTGGGGCTGGCAGGGCGACCTGATCGGCGTGACCGTGGTGTCGCTGCTGCTCGCGGTGGTCTTCGTGGCCCGGCGCAGGCAGCAGCGGGAGTCGGCGGGCGCCGAGACCGCCGAGGACACCCCGCGACTCGGCTACCTCGCCTCGTTCAAGGCCCTCGCGGCGGTGCGCGGCGCGGTGCCGCTGCTGCTGATCGGGTTCCTGCGCACCGCCGTCTTCATGGGCTACCTGTCGTACCTCGCGGCCTTCTACGAGGAGCGGTTCGACCTCGACGCCGGGCTGTTCGCGTTCGTGTGGACGCTGAGCGGCGCCGCGTTCTTCGTCAGCAACCTCCTCACCGGACGGATCACCAACTCGGCTCAGCCGCGCATCGGCACGGAACGCCTGCTCGCCATCGGCCTGGTCGCCGCCCTCGTCTCCGTCGTGGGCTTCTACTTCACGCACTGGCTGCCGCTGGCCCTCGTCATGACCGCGCTGCACGCGGCGAGCCACGCGATCGTCGCCGCGTGCGTGGTCAGCCTCATCGTGCGACGCTGCGGCACCACGCTGCGCGGCTCCGCGCTCAGCCTCAACGCGGCGGGCCAGAGCCTCGGCGTGTTCGTCGGCGCGGCGCTCGGCGGCGCCGGCCTCGGCCTGGCCGGCTACCCGGGAACCGCGGCCGCCTTCGGCACCCTCGTCGTCGTGGCGCTCGGCGCCGCCGCCCTGGTGCTCCGCGGCACGTCGAAGGCGGGCACCGCGTGAGCACCCTCACGCAGGCGCCGCCGGCCGGGGCCCCGAAGAGCCGGGCCGCCGTGCGGGAGCGGCTCGCCTCCCCCAGGGCCCTGGTGCTGACCTGTGTCGCGCTCTTCGCCGTGTTGATCGTGTCGGTCGTCGTGGCGATCGGCCTCGGCGCGGCCTACGTGTCGCCCGCCGACACCACCCGCTATCTGTGGGCTGCGCTCAGCGGCGGCCGCATCGGCGCCGACGAGACGACGACGTACCAGATCATCTGGCAGATCCGGACCCCGCGCGTGCTGCTCGCCGCGCTGGTGGGCGCCGGTCTGAGCGCGGTCGGCGTGGCCATCCAGGCGATGGTGCGCAACGCCCTCGCCGATCCGTTCGTCCTGGGCGTCTCCTCGGGGGCGTCGGTGGGCGCGGTCGGCGTGACGGTGACCGGCGGCCTGGCCGCGCTCGGTGTGTACGCGGTGTCGGCGGGCGCGTTCGTCGGCGCGCTCGTCGCGTCCTTCCTCGTGTACGCCGCGTCCAGCGAACGGGGCGCCCTCTCGCCGCTGCGCCTGGTCCTCACCGGCGTGGCCATGTCGCTCGGCTTCCAGGCCGTGATGAGCGTGATCATCTACTTCGCCCCGGACAACGAGGCGACGTCGATGGTCCTCTACTGGACCATGGGCAGCTTCGGGGCCGCCGCCTGGGGGACGCTGCCCGTCGTCTCCGCGGTCGTGCTGCTCGGCGTCGCCGCGCTGTACCGGTACGGCAGGGCGCTGGACGTCCTGGCGCTCGGCGACGAGACCGCCGCGAGCCTGGGCGTCAGCCCGGACCGGCACCGCAAGTCCCTGCTCGTGCTCGTCTCCCTGATCACCGGCGTGATGGTCGCCGTGAGCGGCGCGATCAGCTTCGTGGGGCTCGTCATGCCGCACCTGGTGCGGATGGTCGTCGGCGCCACGCACACCCGGGTGCTCGCCGTCGCGCCGCTGGTCGGCGCGGTGTTCATGGTCTGGGTCGATCTGCTGTCCCGGACGGTGGTCGCGCCGCGCGAACTGCCGCTGGGAGTCATCACGGCGCTCGTCGGCGTGCCGGTGTTCATCGGCCTGATGCGCCGCAAGGGCTATGTGTTCGGGGGGCGTTGACATGACCGACATGCACGACGAAGCAGCCGAGAGGCCCGTGATGGACCTGCGCATCGACGGGCTCGGCGTCGACATCGACGGCAGGAGCCTGGTGCGGGACCTCTCGCTCGATGTGGGCGAGGGCCAGGTCGTCGGTCTGGTCGGCCCGAACGGCAGCGGGAAGTCGACCGCGCTGCGCTGTGTGTACCGGGCGCTGCGGCCTGCCACGGGCACCGTCCGGGTCGGCGGGGACGACATCTCCCGGCTCTCGATGCGCCGCGGCGCGCAGCTCGTCGCCGCCATGACGCAGGACGGCGCCGTCGACCTCGACTTCACGGTGGCGGAGGTCGTGGCGCTCGGCCGGGCCCCCCACCAGCGCGGCAACCAGGCGCTCACCGCCCGCGAACGCGAGCTGTGCGCACGGGCGATGGAGCGGCTCGACATCCACCACCTCGCAGGGCGCGGCGTCCTGACCCTGTCCGGCGGGGAACGGCAGCGCGTGCTGCTCGCCCGTGCCCTCGTCCAGGAGCCGCGGGTCCTCGTCCTCGACGAGCCGACCAACCACCTCGACGTACGCCATCAGATCGAGGTCCTCTCGCATCTGCGCGGCGCCGGGCTCACCGTCCTCGTCGTGCTGCACGACCTGAACCTCGCGGCGGCCGCCTGCGACCGGCTCGGCGTGCTGTCGCAGGGGCGGCTCGTGGCGTCCGGAACACCCGAGGACGTCCTCACCGAAGACCTGGTGGCCGAGGTGTTCGGCGTGCAGGCCAGCGTCATCAAGCATCCGCTGACGGACGACCCGCAGCTGCTGTACGCGCTCCACCCCACCCTCTGAAAAAACGTCCGTCTGGCACGTCCCTCTGAAACGCCCCTCTGAACGTCCCTCTGAAACGTCCTTCTGAAAGGCACCGACTCTCCATGTCCCACACCCGATCCCTCGCGGCCGGCTCCGCGCTCGCGCTGACGCTGCTCGTCGGCTGCGGCGCCGAGGTCGACTCGGACAGCGCCGCCGATGCGGCCGAGAAGACCACCGTCAAGCGCTGCGGCGAGCCCGTCTCCTACAAGGTCCCGCAGCGGGCCGTCGCGTACGAGGGCGGCAGCGCCGACAAGCTGTTCAGCCTCGGCCTGACCGAGCACGTCCACGGTTACGTGATGCCGCCCGCCAACCCGCCGGTGAGCGAGTCGCCCTGGGCGTCGGAGTACGCCAAGGTGAAGATGCTCAGCGACGACCTGCTCAACAAGGAGGTCGTCGTCGAGGCGAAGTCCGACTTCGTCGTCGCGGGCTGGAACTCCGGCTTCAGCGACCAGCGCGGCATCACCCCGAAGACCCTGGACAAGCTCGGCATCCAGAGCTTCATGCACACGGAGAGCTGCTTCAACTACCCCGGATATCCGGAGAAGGTCACTCCGTTCAAGGCGCTCTACAGCGACCTGGAGCGGCTCGGCAAGATCTTCCGGGTCGAGGAGAAGGCGGACCGGGTCGTCGGGGACCTGAAGAAGCGCGTCGCGGCCGTGGAGAAGAAGGCGCCCAAGGACGGCGAGCGGGTGCCGGTGTTCCTCTACGACTCCGGCACCGACCAGCCCTTCACGGCGGGCAGCCAGGTCCCGCCCAACGACATCATCAAGAGCGCGGGCGGCAGGAACATCTTCGACGGCCTCGACGAGCGGTGGACGCAGGTCAACTGGGAGGCCGTGACGAAGGCCGAGCCCGAGGTCGTCATCATCTTCGACTACGGCGACCAGCCCGCGAAGAAGAAGATCGAGTTCCTCAAGAAGTCCCCGCACACGAAGGAGCTGCCCGCCGTCAAGAAGAACAACTTCTTCGTCCTCGACTACAACGAGGGCATCAGCGGGCCGCGCAACATCGACGGCCTGGAGAAGTTCGGCAAGTACCTCAGGGAGCTCAAGGGCTGATCCCCGCGCCGGAGTTCAGCCCGCGAAGGGGACGCCCGGCAGCCCGCGGCCCGCGTCCGGCACGACCAGGACCGACCCCGACAGGGGGTGCGGCCGGTCGAGGCCGGTGCGGGCCGTGGTGATGTACAGGTCGCGCAGGTCCGGGCCGCCGAAGGCGCAGGCCGTGGGGCGGCGCACCGGGAGCTCCACGGTGCGGTCGAGGCGGCCGTCCGGTGTGTAGCGGCGGACCTGCGCGCCGTCCCAGAGCGCGACCCACACGCAGCCTTCGGCGTCGACGGTGAGCCCGTCGGGGAAGCCCGCGCCCTCTTCGATGTGCGCGAACGGGCGCCTGTTGAGGACGCGTTGCCCGTCGTGGTCGAGGACGTCGATACGTCGCGTGGGGCTGTCGACGTAGTAGACGAGGCGTTTGTCGGGGCTCCAGCCGGTGCCGTTGCTGACGGCCACGTCGCCGAGGAGCTCGGTCGTGGTGCCGTCGTGGCCGACGCGGGTGAGGCTGCCGCCGCCGGGCGCCTCGTCGTAGCGCATGGTGCCCGCCCAGAGCGAGCCGTCGGGCGCGACGGCGGCGTCGTTGCCCCGCCGGCCGGGCGCCGGGTCGTGCACCAGCCAGCTGAAGGGCGCACCACCCGGTCCGTACAGGCCGATGCCGTCGCGGAGGTTGACCACCAGGCCGCCGCCCGCGCGGGGCTTGGCGGCGCCGACGTGCTGCTCGGTCGCCATGACGGTGCGCCGGCCTGCCACGGGGTCGTACGTGTGGACGCGCGAGCCGAGGATGTCGACCCAGATGAGGCGGCCGGCGGCCGCGTCCCAGGTGGGGCCCTCGCCGAGGGCGGCCTCCGCGCGCACCGCCACGTCGTACGCGCGCCTCGTCACGTGCGCCATCGCGCGCCTCGTCGGATGCGTCATCGCGCGCCCCGGTGGCCGAGGCGGACCGACAGGTCGCCGGCGCCCTTGGCGGCGAGCTCGGCCAGTTCGCGCTCGCGCTCCTCGCTCCAGCGGATCATCGGCACGGAGATGGAGAGCGCCGCGACGACCTGTCCCGCGCCGTCCCGCACCGGCGCCGCCACACAGCTGACGTCCGGGTTGGACTCCCGGTGCTCGACGGCGACGCCCCGCTCGCGGATGTCGGTGAGCGCGGCGAGCAGCTCGTCGGGGTCGGTGATGCTGGCGGCGGTCATCGCGGTGAACTCCCGCCCCCGCAGCCGGGATTCGAGCTCGTCCGGGGGCAGCGAGGCCAGCAGCATCTTGCCGACCGAGGTGCAGTGCGCGGGCAGGCGGCGGCCCGCCGCGGAGACCATGCGCACGGCGTGCGTGGAGTCGACCTTGGCGATGTAGATGACGTCGGTGTCCTCCAGGATCGCGACGTGGACGGTCTCGTCGCAGGTCTCGGCGACCTCGCGGGCCACCTGCTGCCCCTCGGCGGCGAGGTCGAGCTGCTCGGCATAGCGGCTGCCGAGCTGGTAGGTGCGCACGCCGAGGCGGTAGCGCCCGGGCTGGTCCGGGATCTGGACGAGATACGAGCGGGCCGCCAGGGTGGTGAGCAGCTCGTGCACGGTGGTGCGCGGCAGCTGGAGTCTGCGGGTGACCTCGGGCGCGGAGAACGTGCCATCCCCTTCCAGGAACAGTTCGAGTATGTCCAGCGACCTGGTCACCGCGGGCACCAGTCGTCCCATGAGTTCGGCCTCCCACCCTGCGCGTCCGAAACCGTCCGAAACTTCGGTCGCTGATCGATATGACGAACACAGGGTAGGCACGGCGCCGTTCGCGGCGCAATGGCCGCCTCCCGCCCGACAGGCGGTTGTGCGCGACCCATTGACACCTTCCGGCCACCGTGAATAACGTCACGCCAGCATTTCGAACGTGTGACGAAATACCGAACAAGTCAAGGGGCAACTGCCTTGCGCATTACGGGAATCAGCACGCATGTGGTCGGGACGCCGTGGCGTAACCTCACCTATGTCCAGGTCCACACCGACGAGGGTCTGACCGGTGTCGGTGAGACCCGCATGCTCGGCCACACCGACGCGCTCATCGGCTACCTCCGCGAGGCGGAGGCCAACCACATCAAGGGGTCCGACCCGTTCGCGGTCGAGGACCTCGTGCGCCGCATGAAGTACGGCGACTACGGCCGGGCCGGCGAGATCGTGATGTCGGGCATCGCCGTCATCGAGATGGCCTGCTGGGACATCAAGGGCAAGGCGCTCGGCGTCCCCGTCTGGCAGCTGCTCGGTGGGAAGGTCACCGACCGCGTCAAGGCATACGCGAACGGCTGGTACACCACGGAGCGCACCCCGGAGGCCTACCACAAGGCCGCCCAGGGCGTGATGGAGCGCGGCTACCGCGCGCTGAAGATCGACCCGTTCGGGACCGGCCACTACGAACTGGACCACGAGCAGAGCCTGTACGCGGTCTCGCTGATCGAGGCCGTGCGCGACGCCATCGGGCCGGACGCCGAGCTGATGCTGGAGATGCACGGCCGGTTCTCGCCCGCCACGGCCGTCCGGCTCGCGCGCGACCTCGCGCCGTTCCGGCCCGCCTGGCTGGAGGAGCCCGTCCCGCCGGAGAACCTGAAGGCGCTGGAGAAGGTCGCCGCCAAGGTCGACATGCCGGTGGCGACCGGCGAGCGCATCCACGACCGGATCGAGTTCCGCGAGCTGTTCGAGAGCCAGGCCGTGGACATCATCCAGCCCGACGTCGGCCACATCGGCGGCATCTGGGAGACCCGCAAGCTCGCGGCCACCGCCGAGACGCACTACATGCTGGTCGCCCCGCACAATGTCGGCGGCCCGGTGCTGACCGCCGCCTCGCTCCAGGTCGGCTTCACCGCGCCGAACTTCAAGATCCTGGAGCACTTCAACGACTTCGCGGACGCGGACATCAAGAAGGTCGTGAAGGGCGCCCCGCAGGTCGACCCGGAGACGGGTTGCTTCGAGCTGTCGCACGCGCCGGGTCTCGGTGTCGAGCTGGACACCGACGCCGCGGCCGAGTTCCCGCAGCAGCGGGCGCGGTTCGACCTGTGGGCCGAGGGCTGGGAGAAGCGGAATCCCGGCGGGGCCGACGCATGACATCGCGCGCCGTCGTCGTCGACCGCCCCGGCAGCCACCGCCTCGTCACCGGGGAGCGCCCCGAGCCGCGCCCCGGTGAGGTCCTGGTCGAGGTGGCCGCCGCCGGGATCTGCATGAGTGACCGCGAGGTGTACGACGGACACCGCGACGCCGCGTACGTCCGCTACCCGGTGATTCCCGGCCACGAGTGGGCCGGGACCGTGGCGGCCGTCGGCGCCGGGGTCGACCCCGGCCTGGTCGGGCGGAAGACCGTCGCCGAGGGCTTTCGCGCGTGCGGCGTCTGCGAGCGGTGCCGGTACGGCGAGACGAGCCTGTGCGGCGGTGGCTACGCGGAGACCGGGTTCACCGAACCCGGCGCCTTCGCCGACCACGTCGTCGTGCCCGCGCGGCTGCTGCATCCGCTGCGTGACGACGCCGATCTGCGGGCCGCGGCCCTGCTCGAACCGTCCGCCGTGATCGCGGCGGCCGTGCGGGCGGGCCGGCCGCGGCCCGGCGAGCGGGTCGCGGTGGTCGGCGCGGGGACGCTCGGGCTGCTCGCGGTGCAGTGGCTCGCGGCGGGCGGCCCCGCGGAGCTGGCCGTCGTCGATCCGCGCGCGGCACGTGGGCAGCTGGCCCTGGGCTTCGGGGCGACCTCGGCGCTCTCCCCCGCGGAGGCGGGGTCCGTGAACGGGTCCTTCGACCTCGTGGTCGAGACGGCGGGTGCGGCCACCACTGCCGCCTCGTCGTGTCTGCTCGCCCGCAGGGGCGGGCGGGTGGTGCTCACCGGGATGTTCACGGAGGGGGCCGTCGGGATCGATCCCGTGCATCTGTCCGTCAGCCAGCTGGAGGTGCGGTCCGTCTTCGGGGCGTCGTCCGGCGCGTGGGCCGATGCGGTGCGGGCGTTCGAACTCGGGCTGCTCGATCCGGCTCCTCTGATCACGCATGAGTTTCCCTTGGAGCGGTTCGGGGAGGCGGTTGCCCTGGTCGGGGGTGGTGATCCCGGGACCGGGAAGGTCTTGTTGCTGCCCTGAGCTCTTCTCTTCGGCTGCGGGGCGGGGGTGGCTGGTCGCGCAGTTCCCCGCGCCCCTGAGCACGCCACACACAGGCCCCCCGCTTGCGCGGCCTCACCGAAGCACACCCCACGACACGAACTTCGTTCGATATCTCGAACCAAGTGATCTCACGCAAAGGACGACCGTGACCGACGACCCCTCCACCTCCCTCCCCCGGCAGCCCGGCGAACCCGCCCTCGCCGCGCTCGGGCTCGCCGCTCCCTCCCCCGATCCCGCCGACGCCTCGGCCCACACGTTCCCCGACGGCGGCACCTGGCGGGTCGAGATTCCGTCGGTCGAGGGGCCCGAGGCGCTCGGCGTCGTGCTCAAGGAGGCCGCGCGGCTCGACGTGCCGATCCACCGCATCAGCCAGGGCAGCGGCGTGTGGATGCTCTCCGACGCCGAGATCACGGAGATGGTGGAGACGGCCGCCGAGCGCGACATCGAGCTCTGCCTGTTCACCGGGCCGCGCGGCACCTGGGACACCGGCGCCTCCGTGCGCACCGACTCGCGCGGCGCGGGGCTGCGCGCCCGTGGCCACGACGCGGTCGCCGGATGCGTCGAAGACGCCCTGCGCGCCACCGAGTTGGGCGTCAAGTGTCTGCTCGTCGCCGACGAGGGCGTCCTGTGGACGCTGCACCGCGCGCGGACCGCGGGGATCATCCCGGCCGACACGACGCTGAAGGTGTCCGCGCTCATCGGCCCGGTCAACCCGGCCGCCTACGCGGTGTACGAGCGGCTCGGCGCGGACTCGCTCAACGTGCCGAGCGACCTGACGCCCGCTCACCTCACCGAGATACGGCGGGTGTCGGGCGCGCCGATGGACATGTACGTGGAGGCTCCGGACGACCTCGGCGGTTACATCCGCATGTACGAGATCGCCGAGCTGATCCGGCGCGGCGCTCCCCTGTATCTGAAGTTCGGTCTGGCGAAGGCGCCCGCCATCTACCCGTACGGAGCGCAGCTGCGCGACGTCACCCTCGACACCGCCCGCGAGCGCGTGCGCCGCGGCCGGCTCGCCCTGGATCTGCTGGCCCGGCACGGCGCCGGTGCCGGGATGTCGCCGCTGGGCTCGCGCCTGCCCGGCGACCTGAACCGCTTCCCGGAAAGGAGCTGACCCATGCGCACCCGCACGCGCCTCACCGCCGCGGTGGCCACGGCCGTCCTGCTCGGCTCGCTCACCGCCTGCGGCCAGGAGGCCAAGGGCGGCAGCCGGTACAAGCCGGACGCCGGAAAGGGCGCCACCATCGGGCTCGCGATGCCGACCAAGGCCTCCGAGCGGTGGATAGCCGACGGCAAGAACATGGCCGAGCAGTTCCGCAAGGCCGGCTACAAGACGGATCTGCAGTACGGCGACGACAAGGTCGAGAACCAGGTCGCCCAGCTGGAGAACATGATCACCAAGGGGCGCAGCCTGCTGGTGGTCGCCGCCATCGACGGCTCCGCGCTGACCGATGTCCTGCAGCGCGCGCACGACGCCGGCATCCCCGTGATCTCGTACGACCGCCTCATCCTCGGCACGAAGAACGTCGACTACTACGCGTCGTTCGACAACGAGCGCGTCGGCCGCCTCGAGGCGCAGTACATCGTCGACAAGCTGAAGCTGGGCAAGCCGGCGAAGGGCGGCGACTCGTACAACATCGAGCTGTTCGCGGGCTCGCCGGACGACAACAACACCAAGTACTTCTGGAACGGCGCCATGAAGGTGCTGCAGCCGTACTTCAAGACCGGGCAGCTGACCGTCCGCAGCAAGCAGACGAGGATGAACCAGGCCACCACGCTGCGCTGGGACGGCGGCACCGCGCAGAAGCGCATGGACGACCTGATCAGCAAGAACTACGGCTCGGAGCGGGTCGACGCGGTCCTTTCGCCGTACGACGGGATCTCGCTCGGCATCATCTCGGCGCTGAAGAGCGCGGGGTACGGCTCCAAGAGCCAGCCGCTGCCGGTGATCACCGGACAGGACGCCGAGCTCGCGTCGGTGAAGTCCATCATCCGCGGCGAGCAGACGCAGACGGTGTTCAAGGACACCCGCAAGCTGGCCGCGCAGACGGTGGCGATGGGCGACGCGGTCCTGAACGACAAGAAGCCCAAGGTCAACGACACCAAGAACTACCACAACGGCAAGAAGACCGTCCCGTCGTACCTCCTCGACCCGGTCAGCATCGACAAGTCGAACACGCAACTCCTCGTCAAAGAGGGGTACTTCACGGCGGGGCAGCTCAAGTGAGCAGGCCCGTGCTCGAGATGCGCGGCATCACCAAGACGTTCCCCGGCGTCAAGGCGCTCTCCGATGTGAACCTGACCGTGCGGGCCGGGGAGATCCACGCGATCTGCGGCGAGAACGGCGCGGGCAAGTCGACGCTGATGAAGGTCCTCAGCGGCGTCCACGAGCACGGCAGCTACGACGGCGAGATCCACTTCGAGGGCGAGCGGATGGCCTTCAAGGACATCCGCGCCAGCGAGCGGCACGGCATCGTGATCATCCACCAGGAGCTGGCGCTCGTCCCGTACCTGTCCATCGCCGAGAACATCTTCCTCGGCAACGAACAGGCCAGGCGCGGCATCATCGACTGGCACGACACGCTGCGCAGGGCGAGCGCGCTGCTCAAGCGGGTGGGCCTGAACGAGAAGCCGCAGACGCCGGTCGCCGACATCGGCGTGGGCAAGCAGCAGCTGGTGGAGATCGCCAAGGCGCTGTCCAAGGAGGTGAAGCTGCTCATCCTGGACGAGCCGACGGCCGCGCTCAACGACGAGGACAGCGCGAAACTCCTCGACCTCATCGTGGGACTGCGCGAGCAGGGCATCGCCAGCATCATCATCTCCCACAAGCTGAACGAGATCCGGGCCATCACCGACTCGGTGACGATCCTGCGCGACGGCCGGACGATCGAGACGCTGACGGTCCGTGAGACGCCGCAATCGGAACCCCAGTTGTCCGAGGACCGCATCATCCGCGGCATGGTCGGCCGCGACCTCGACCACCGCTTCCCCGACCGCACGCCCTACGAGGGTGCGGACGCGGGCTCGCCCGCCCTCGCCGTCGAGGGCTGGACGGTGCGGCATCCGGTCGACCACCAGCGCAAGGTCGTCGACGACGTGTCGCTGACCGTGCGGCGCGGTGAGATCGTCGGCATCGCGGGCCTGATGGGCGCGGGCCGCACGGAGCTCGCGATGTCCGTCTTCGGGCGTTCGTACGGTCAGTACGTGTCCGGGACGGTGTCGGTGGGCGGGCGCGAGGTCGTCACGAAGACGGTGCCCGCCGCGGTCGACGCGGGCATCGCGTACGTCACCGAGGACCGCAAGCAGTACGGCCTGAACCTCATCGACAACATCAACCGCAACATCTCCCTGGCCTCACTGCCGGGCATGCGGCGCCGGGACGGCTTCGTCGACGAGCACCACGAGCGGTCCGTCGCCGAGCGTTACCGCAAGTCGATGAACATCAAGGCTCCCACGGTGTTCGAGCAGGTGGGGCGGCTCTCCGGCGGCAACCAGCAGAAGGTCGTGCTGAGCAAGTGGATCCACGCCGACCCCGAGGTGCTGATCCTCGACGAGCCGACGCGCGGCATCGACGTCGGCGCCAAGTACGAGATCTACACCGTCATCGACAAGCTCGCGGCCGAGGGCAAGGCGGTCCTCTTCATCTCCTCCGAACTGCCCGAGCTGCTCGGGATGTGCGACCGGATCTACACGATGGCCGAGGGCCGGCTGACCGGTGAGGTCGACCGCGCGGACGCCACCCAGGAACTCCTGATGCGCCACATGACCAAGAACAGAAGCTGAGGCATCCGCCATGACCACCACGACCACGCCCCCGCGCGACACCGCGGCCACGCCACCGGCCAAGGCCTCCGTCGGCGAACTGCTGCTGCGCAGCGTGCGCTCCAACATGCGCCAGTACGGCATGCTCATCGCCCTGGCCTTCATCGTCATCCTCTTCCAGATCTGGTCGGACGGCGTCCTGCTGCTGCCGAGCAACGTCTCCAACCTGATCCAGCAGAACGGCTACATCCTCATCCTGGCCATCGGCATGATGATCGTCATCATCGCCGGCCACATCGACCTGTCCGTCGGTTCGCTGGTGGCCTTCGTCGGCGCCATGTCGGCGGTGATGATGGTCAAACACGACATGCCGTGGGTGCTCGCGCTCGTCCTCTCGCTGCTGATCGGCGCGGTCGCGGGGGCGTGGCAGGGCTTCTTCATCGCCTATGTGGGCATCCCGTCGTTCATCGTGACGCTGGCCGGCATGCTGCTCTTCCGCGGCCTCACGCAGATCGTCCTGGAGGGGCAGTCCCTGTCGCCGTTCCCCGACGGCTTCCAGAACATCGCCAAGGGCTTCATCCCTGAGATGGGCCCGTACACGCAGTACCACAACCCGACGTTGGTCATCGGCTTCGCGACGGTCGCGTTCCTCGTCTTCCGTGAATGGCGCAGCCGCAAGCAGCAGCTGGCGTACGACCTCGAGGTCACGCCGACGAGCCTGTGGGTGGCCAAGCTGGTCGCGATCAGCGCCGCCGTCATCGCCTTCACGCTGACCCTGGCGAGCTTCCGCGGTGTGCCCGTCGTGCTGCTCATCATGTGCGGTCTGCTGATCGGCCTCGGCTATGTGATGCGCAACGCCGTCATCGGGCGGCACGTGTACGCGCTGGGCGGCAACAAGACGGCGGCGAAGCTGTCCGGCGTCAAGGACAAGCGCGTCACCTTCCTGATCTTCGTCAACATGGGCGTGCTGGCGGCGCTCGCGGGCTGTGTGTACGCGGCGCGGCTGAACGCGGGCACCCCGCAGGCGGGCCTGAACTTCGAACTGGAGGCGATCGCCGCCTCGTTCATCGGCGGCGCGTCGATGAGCGGCGGCGTGGGGACGGTGATGGGCGCCGTGATCGGCGGCCTGGTGCTCGGCGTCCTCAACCAGGGCATGTCCCTGGTCAACATCGGCACCGACTACCAGCAGGTCATCAAGGGCCTGGTGCTGCTCGCCGCGGTCGGGTTCGACGTCTGGAACAAGCGCAAGGTCGGCCGGTAGTCCCAGTTCAACCCAACCCTATGGAGCGGCACATGGAAACGAGCAGACGCACCGTACTGGCGGCGGCCGCCGCCACGGGCCTCACGGCGGCCGTCGCGGGCACCTCGCACGCGGCGGACGGCGCACGGCCCACCAAGGAGCTCTTCGGCAGGCTCGCCGACGGGACGAAGGTGTACCGCTGGTCGCTGGCGAACGGCGGCACGCGGATGAAGGTCCTCTCGTACGGCGGCATCGTGCAGTCCTTGGAACTGCCCGACCGGCGCGGCCGGTACACCAACGTCTCTCTCGGTTACGACACCATCGAGGCGTACACCGCGGGGACCACGTTCTTCGGCGCGCTCATCGGCCGCTACGGCAACCGCATCGCGCGCGGCCGCTTCACCCTGGACGGCAAGAGCTACCAACTGTCCGTCAACGACGGGGAGAACAGCCTGCACGGCGGCGCGAAGGGCTTCGACACGCGGGTGTGGGACGTGGAGCCGTTCGCCGGGTCCTCCGGTGTCGGCCTGGTCCTCCGGTATGTGAGCGTCGACGGTGAGATGGGCTATCCGGGGACGCTGCGGGTGAAGGTGACGTACACCCTCACCGGCCGCGGCGACTGGCGGATCGACTACAGGGCGACCACCGACAAGGTGACCGTCGTGAACCTCACCAACCACACGTACTACAACCTGGCGGGTGAGGGCAGCGGCGACATCTACGGCCACGAACTGTCTCTGGCCGCAGGGCGGTTCACACCGACCGACGCGGGGCTGATCCCGACGGGCGAGCTGGCTAAGGTGGCGGGCACGCCCTTCGACTTCCGGCGCGCGAAGCGCGTGGGCAAGGACATCCGCGCCGCCCATCCGCAGCTGGTGACCGCCAAGGGGTACGACCACAACTGGGTCCTCGACAAGGGCATCACCCACCGCCCCGAGCCCTTCGCGACCCTCCGCGACCCGGAGTCCGGCCGCACCATGAAGATCGCCACGACGGAGCCCGGCGTGCAGTTCTACTCCGGCAACTTCCTCGACGGCACACTGACGGGCCCCTCCGGACGCACGTACCGCCAGGGCGACGGGCTGTGCCTGGAGACCCAGCACTTCCCGGACTCCCCGAACCAGCCGTCGTTCCCCTCCACGGTGCTGCGGCCGGGCGAGACCTACCGGTCGAGCACGGTCCACGCCTTCTCCGCCCGCTGATCCGGGGCGGCACCTCCGGACTCCGGCGCGACCCGGCCAGGTGGCCGGGTCGCGCTGTTTCTCAGGAGCTGCGGCCGTCGGCCACGGGAATGCCGAAGTCCGGCGTGCCGTCGGTCTTCCAGCCCAGCCGCTGGATGCGGGTGTGCCGGTTGGGGTCGTGCAGCGGGTCGCCGGTGATCTCCTTGTACTGGCGGGCGTGGTAGACGAGGACGTCGGTGCGGCCGTCCTCGGCGACGGTGAAGGAGTTGTGGCCGGGCCCGTACTGCCTGGTGGTCTCGTTGCTGGTGAAGACGGGCTTCGGGGACTTCGTCCACGACTTCGGGTCGAGGAGGTCGCTGCGGGCGTCGGCGGTGAGCAGGCCCAGGCAGTAGTTGGCGTCGGTGGCGCTCGCGGAGTACGTCATGAAGACGCGTCCGTTGCGCTTGATGACCGAGGCGCCCTCGTTCACCTTGAAGCCGACGCACTCCCAGTCGTACTCCGGTGTGGTGACCGCACTTGGGGCCCGGTCACCGTCCAGGGGTTGGCCATGCGGGAGAGGAACACGGCCGTGTTGTTGTCCATGCCGGGCTCGTACTGCGCCCAGGCGAGGTAGCGGGAGCCGCGGTGCGTGAAGGTGGTCGCGTCCAGGGAGAAGGTGTCCCAGGCGGTGACGATCCGCCCCTTCTCCGTCCACGTTCCCTTGAACGGGTCGCGGTGGGAGTTCTCCAGGACCCACATGCGGATCTTCCACACGTCGTCGGCGGGCGCGGCGGCGAAGTACAGGTACCACTTGCCGTCGATGTGGTGGATCTCCGGCGCCCAGATGTGCGCGCCCATGTCACCGCTCGCGTGCTTGCGCCAGACGACGGCCTCCTCGGCGGTCGCGATGCCGCGCAGGGTGCGGGACCGGCGCAGGATGATGCGGTCGTACTCGGGCGAGGTGGCGGTGAAGTAGTAGCGGCCGTCGGTGTGGCGGTGGATGTGCGGGTCGGCGCGCTGCCGGACGAGGGGGTTGGTGAAGGAGGGGGCCGCGTGGGGGGCGCGGGCCGCGGGGTCCGGCGTCGCGGCGCCGGCCACGGCCGGGGCGGCGGCGAGGGTGCCAGCGGCGAGGGCCGCGCCCTTCAACACGAGTCTGCGGTGCGGGTGCGGGTGCGGGTGCGGGTGCGGGTGCGGGTGCGGGTGCGGGTGCGGGTGTCGGCCGTGGTTCGTGGTGGGTTCGCTGGGGTTCATACGCTGGCGCGCCTTTCCGGAGCGAGGGGACGTCCGTGATGACGCCCGTGGTTACGTCCGTGATTTCGAACAACATCTGTGATGTCGAACGCCGAAACGGTAAAGGCGTGTTCGGAGCAGGTCAACGGGTAGGACGGGACGAGGTCGACATGAGGGAGAAGCGGGGATGACGAGCGGCACGTGGACCAACTGGGCGGGAAACATCACCTTTTCCACCGGCGAGCTGCACCGTCCCCGCTCGCTCGACGAGTTGCGGGACCTGATCGCGGGCAGCCGCCAGGTGCGGGTCCTCGGCACCGGGCACTCGTTCAACAGGATCGCCGACGTCGATCCGGGGTCCGGCGGGGCGCTGGTCTCCCTGGCCGGGCTCGAACCGTCCGTCGACGTCGACACGGCGGCCCGGACGGTCCGCGTCGCGGGCGGCGTGCGCTACGCCGAACTCGCCCGCCACCTCCACGCGCAGGGCCTCGCCCTGCCCAACATGGCCTCCCTGCCGCACATCTCGGTGGCCGGCTCGGTCGCCACCGGCACGCACGGCTCCGGCAACGGCAACCAGCCCCTGTCCTCGGCGGTCCGGGCCGTCGAGCTGATCACGGCGGACGGGTCACGGCTCACGCTGCGCCGGGGCGACGAGGGCTTCGACGGCGCCGTGGTCGCGCTGGGCGCCCTCGGCGTCGTCACCGCCCTCACCCTCGACGTGGAGCCCGCCTTCGAGGTGTGCCAGCACGTGTACGTCGAACTCCCCTTGGCCGGGCTCGACTTCGAAGCGGTGAGCGCGGCGGCGTACAGCGTCAGTCTCTTCACGGACTGGCGCGGACCCCGCTTCACGCAGGTGTGGCTCAAGCGGCGCGCCGACGGGCCGCCGGCCGACTTCCCGTGGGCTCGCCCCGCCACCGCGCCCGCACACCCCGTGCCGGGCATGCCGGCGGTCAACTGCACGCGCCAGCAGGGCATACCAGGCCCGTGGCACGAGCGGCTGCCGCACTTCCGTCCGGCGTTCACCCCGAGCAGCGGCGCCGAACTCCAGTCGGAGTACCTCCTCCCCCGGCGGGACGCGCTCGCCGCCCTGCACGCGCTCGACTCCCTGCGCGCGTCGATCGCCCCCGTCCTCCAGGTCTGCGAGGTCCGCACGGTGGCCGCCGACGCGCAGTGGCTGAGCCCCGCGTACGGCCGCGACACGGTGGCCTTCCACTTCACCTGGGTCCCGGACCCGGCGGCGGTGCTCCCGGTGGTCGCCCTGGTCGAGGACCACCTCGCACCGTTCGACCCACGCCCCCACTGGGGCAAGGTCTTCACCCTGCCACCCACCGAACTCCACGCCCGCTACCCGCGCCACGCCGACTTCACGGCACTCGCGGAGAAGCTGGACCCGACGGGCAAGTTCCACAACGCCTTCGTACGGGACGTTCTTTGGGCGGGCCAGGCGGGCTAGGCGGGCCGGCCGGGCTCGGCGGGTTCGGCGGGTTCGGCGCTCCTGGACGGTGGAGGGCTGCCGGGCGGCGGTACCCGGCGAACGCCCACGAGCCCCAGCACCGGCACGACCGCGAGGACGATCCAAGGCATCGCCCCGCCCCGTTCCAGCAAGGCGCCCACCGGGGCGCCGGCCGCGAGGACCACGGCGCCGGAGGCCGAGGACAGCGCCCCCGTGAAGAAGCCGAGCCTGCGGTCCTCGACCAGATCGGGGAGCCAGGCCCGGGCCGCCGGGACCACCAGCATCTGGCCGAGCGTCAGCAGCACCACGAACGCCAGCGACGGCACGACACCGCCCACCGGAAGGAGCACCCCCGTCGCCGCGAACGACCCGGCGACGAGGACGAGGCCGCAACGCAGTGCCGCCGGAGGCGAGAGCCGCGCCGCGACCCAGCGGGAGAGGGGCAGTTGGCCCGCGACGACCAGGACCGAGGAGAGCGCGAAGAGCCAGCCGAGAGCGGCCTGCGAGCCGAGGGAGCGGTCCAGCTCCGCCGGCAGCGCGAGGTAGAGCTGGTTGTACGCGAGGAGGTAGCCGCTGTAGGCGAGGCACAGGCCGAGGAAGGCGCGGTGGCGCAGCAGCTGCCGTACACCGCCCCGCAGCGACGGGCGCTCCGTGGCCGCGCCGCCCACGCCCACGCCGCCCGCGCGCGTGTCCGGCATCAGCCGGCCGTGCGCGGCGAGGATTACCAGGAACACCGCCGTCCCCGCGAGACAGGCCACCCGGAACCCGCCCGCCAGCAGGGCCGCGCCCAGGACCGGCCCCACCAGGGCGCCCGCCTGGCCGCCCGCCGAGAAGAGGCCGAGGACCCGGGTCCGCTCGACGCCGGTCGTCTCCTCGTGACGCACCGCCTGCCGGGCGATCTCCGTCTCGACGGCCGGTGAGAACAGCGCCGCCGCGAACCCGACGAGCAGCACCGAGCCGATGACGGACCAGGTCGCGTCGGCGAAGCCGAGCCAGCCGAACCCGGCGGCCCGCAGCGCGCACCCGGTGAGCACGACGGGCCGGGGCCCGTACCGGTCGGTGAGCGTGCCGCCGACGACGAACAGCCCCTGCTGGCTGAAGGTGCGCAGCCCCAGCACGAGCCCGACCAGCCAGCCGCCGAGGCCGAGGGCGCCGCCTAGGTGGTCGGCGAGGAAGGGCAGCACGGCGAAGAAGCCGATGTTGAAGGCGCACTGGGTGACGATCAGCAGCCGGGGCAGGGCGGGCAGCGTGCGCCAGAGGTGCGTACGGGTGGCGGGGGCGACGGCAGACATGGCGGGCGTGGGGCTCGTATCGCTCGTATGGGATGGGTGCGCGGAGTCGGAGGGGTGCGGGAAGTCGGATCGGTCCGGGAAGCGGGGCGGGGTCAGTGGCCGGTGAGGAATTGGCGGGTGTACGGGTCCCGGGGTGCGTCGAAGAGTTCGTGCGTGGGTCCCGTCTCCACGATCCGCCCGGCCGACATGACGGCGACGCGGTGGGCGAGGTGGCGGACGAGGGCCAGGTCGTGGCAGATGAAGAGGTAGCCGAGTCCGAGGCGGTCCTGGAGGTCGGTGAGGAGGTTGACGATGCCGGAGCGGACGGAGGGGTCGAGCGCGGAGACCGGCTCGTCGAGGACGAGGAGCCGGGGGCCGAGGGCGAGCGCCCTGGCGATTCCGGCGCGCTGGCACTGGCCGCCGGAGAGCTCGTGCGGCAGCCGGCCCGCGTACGCGGGATCGAGGCCGACCAGCTCCATCAGCTCGGCCGCCCGTCCCGCGACGGGCCTGCCGTGCACGCGCAGCGGCTCGGTGATGGTGGTGCCGATGGGGGTGCGGGGGGACAGGGAGGCGTAGGGGTCCTGGAAGACGGGCTGGAACTGCGGCCGCAGCGCGCGCAGTTCGCGGCCGCGCAGCGTCGTCAGCTCCTGCCCGGCGAACCGGACGCTGCTGCCCCGCTCGGGCCTGCGCAGCGCGAGCACGGCGGTCGCCGTGGACGTCTTCCCGCAGCCGGACGCGCCCGTCAGCGCGAGCGTCTCGCCCGCTTCGATGCGGAACGACACGCGGTCCACGGCGGTGTGCTCGCCGTACCGCACGACGAGATCGGTCACTTCGAGCAGCGGAGTCACGCGGCGGCCTCCTCGGTGAAGAGCCCGGTGAGGGGTGCGGGCAGCTCCTGCGACCGATGACACGCGACGGCGTGCCCGCCCCCACCGTCGACCAGCGCGGGCTCCGCCACCCGGCACCCGTCGACGGCTGCCGGACAGCGGTCCGCGAAGGCGCACCCGGCGGGGAGCGCGAGCGCGGACGGCGGGCTCCCCGCGACCACCGGCAACGGCCCGCGCGCCGCACGCCGTGGCTCCGTCGCTCTCGGCAGCGAGGCGAGGAGGCCCGCCGTGTACGGGGACTTCGGACGGGTGAGCACCTGGGACGTCGGGCCCGACTCCACGGCCTTGCCCGCGTACAGGACCACCGTGTGGTCGGCGTGGGCGGCTGCCAGGGGCAGGTCGTGGGTGATGAGCAGCAGCGCCGGGGACTTGTCGTCACCCTCGCGGGGTGTGGTCGTCAGGGCGTGCAGGATCTCCTCCCGGAGGCGGGGGTCGAGCGCCGTGGTCGGCTCGTCGGCGACGATCAGGTCCGGGGAGTTCACCAGCGCCATCGCGATCACCGCGCGCTGGCGCATGCCGCCGGAGAACTCGTGCGGGAGGCAGCGGGCGCGGCGTGCCGCGTCCGCGATGCCGACGCGGTCCAGCGCCGCGACCGCCCTGCGCCGGGCCTCCGCGCGCGGGACGCGGGCCACCGACCGTACGGCGGCGGCGACTTGGGCGCCGACCGTGTGCACGGGGCTGAGGACGGCCAGCGCGTCCTGCGGGACGTATGCGAGGCGCCGCCCCCAGAGGCGGCCGTAGACGTCCGTCCCCGCCCCTGCGATCTCCTCGCCGTCGAGACGTACGCTGCCGGCCACCCGGGCGCCGCGCGGCACGAGCCCGAGGACCGCTCTGGCGGTCAGCGACTTGCCCGCCCCGGACTCGCCGACCAGAGCGGTGACGCGGCCGGCGTGGACGTCGAAGGACACACCACGCACCGCGGTCACCGCACCGACGCTCACCCGCAGATCCCGCACGGCGAGCAAAGGGTTGCTGATGCTCATGCCTTGACCTCCGCAGGCATCGTGGACTGTGCCGTTCGCGCTGGGCGCGGTGTACGCGGTGTACGCGGTGTACGCGCCGAACTCGCCGTACGCGGCCGTACCGCCGCCAGCGTCACCGCCAGACCCGCCAGCAGCGCGAGCGCGGCGGCCGGTGCGAGGGCCGCGACCGGTGCCCTCTCGACGTACAGCCGTGACTCGTCGAGCAGGAGCCCCCACTCGGGGGACGGCGGCCGCGCGCCGAGGCCGAGGAAGCCGAGGGCCGCCAGGGCGAGCGCGGTGCCGGGCAGGCGCAGGACCGCGTGCCGGGCGACGGGGCCCGCGACGGCGGGCAGCACGTGCCGGGTGAGGATCCACGCGGGGCTCGCCCCGATGGCGCGCTGGGCCGCCAGGTGGGCCCCGGCGCGCGTCTCCTGGACGAGCGCCGCGGCGTGCGCGGCCAGCGGCGGCCAGGAGATGAGCGCGACCGCGAGGGACGCGCCGAAGGTGCTGGGTCCGGTGAGGGCGGCGGCGAGGACGCCGACCACGACGGGCGGCAGCGCGTTGGCGATGTCGGACGCGCCGGCGGCCACGTTCGGCAGGAAGCCGAGGACGAGCGCGACGAGCAGCGAGACCGCGCACACGGCGAGCGCAACGCCGACGGTGCTCGCGGCCCCGTGCCCGAGCCTGGCCAGCACGTCCCGGCCGAGCGCGTCCGTGCCGAGCGGATGTGCCGCGGAGGGCGCGGCGAGCCGCAGCGTGGTGTCGACGGCGTACGGGTCGCGCAGCAGTCCCCACCCGATGACGGCCGCGAGGGCCGCCCCGAGCAGGGCCGGCACCCTCGCCGGTACGTGCCCCGGCGGCGGCGCGGGCAGCGCGAGCGCCGAGCCCTTGAGCGCGGCGCCGAACAGCGCCTTCCGTACGAGGGCCGCGCAGCCGCCCGCCGCCAGGGCGAGCAGGAGCAGTGCGAGGACCGAGCCCTGGAGCAGCGGCAGGTCCTGGGACTTGGCGGCGCCGAGGGCGGTGCGGCCGAGGCCGGGCACCGCGAAGACGGTCTCGACGGCGACCGCGCCGCCGGTCAGCCCGACCGCGACCAGGCCGACCTGCGGCACGAGTGCAGGCAGGGCGCGCCGCAGTGCCGCCCCGGTCAGCCGGACGGGGCTCGTCCCGCTCGCCCGCCACACGTCCGTCCAGCGCTCACGGAACACCGCGGGCAGCGCGTCGGCCACGAGCCGGCCGAGCAGCCCGCCCGCGGGGACGCCCATGGCGAGGGCGGGCAGCACGAGGTGGCGTGGCCCCTGCCAGCCGGAGACGGGGAGGAGCCCGCCCCACACGCCGAGCACGATCAACAGCACGGTGGCGAGCAGGAATTCGGGTACGGCTGCGAGCATCGCCCCGCCGGCCCCTCCCCCGCCGCGCAGGGTGCCGCGCGCGCCGCCCACCAGCGTGGGCAGGCACAGGGCGGTCACGACGAGCAGCGCCACGGCGAGCGAAGCGCCCATGAGGGTGAGCGAGACACCGAGTCCGGAGAGCACGGAGGGGAGCACGTCGGCTCCGGAGACCCAGGAGGTGCCCAGGTCGCCGCGGATCAGGCCGGAGGCCCAGCCGGTGAGCAGGCCGAGGGGCCCGGCGTCCAGGCCGAGGTCGGCGCGGATCGCCGACAGCGCTTCGGCGGTGGGCTCCTGCTCGGCGGAGCGTGCACGAAGCACGGTGAGGGCCGGATCCCGCCCGGAGAGCCAGGGCAACAGCCCGACGACGGCGAGAACCACGGCAAGCGCACAAACCCGCACAACCCCGACCCGCAACCCACCCGACAGCCACATGCCTCGCAACCCACCCGACAGTCGCATGTCTCGCAACCCGCCCAACTGCCGCACGCCCCACACCCCCGCCAACCACACAACCCGCTGTACCCCGCCCACCGACCGCCCGGCTCTCACCCCGACCGCCGGTCCCGCAACCCGCGCCTCGGCCGTCGGCCGCACGCCCCGCACCCCGCCCGCAGACCGCACGGCACACCCCTCACCCGCAGCCCGCGCCTCGGCCGTCGGCCGCAGAGGCCGCACCCCGCCCGACGACCGCACGACCCGCACTCCTGCCGCCCGCACCGGCCACGCCGACCCCACAGCCTCCACCACCCCCACAGCCCCACGCGCCGCCCGGCGCGTCACGAGCCGGGTCCGGCGTGCCGCGTGGCGTATCTCCGGCATCACTTGACGTACGTGTCGAGGGTGATCAGCTCACGCTCGCGTGGGTCCTTCGCGGAGCCCACGACGTTCGTGGCGTCGCCCTGGATGACCCGTTCGTGGAGCATGGGGACGGCCGCGTCGGTGTTGAGGACCGCGGTCTCGGCGTCGAGGACCGCGGCGCGGCGGGCGGCGCCGGACGTGGCCTCCTCCGCCTTGCGGACGGCCCTGTCGACGTTCGGGTCGGCGAGCTGGGAGAGGTTGAAGGAGCCGTCGCCCGCGAAGTCGCTGCGCAGGTACGCGGCCGGGTCGCCGGAGTCGATGACGGTGGCGCGGGAGAGGACGAACGCGTCGAACTTCCCGGCCAGCGCGTCCGCCTCGATGGCGGCGTACTCCCGCACCTCCAGCTTCACCTTGAACCCGGCCTTCTTCAGCTGCTGCTGCAGCGTGGCCGCCACCTCGGGCAGTTCGGCCCGGTCGGTGAAGGTGCCGATGGTGATGGTCTCGCCGGACGGCTTCGCCGGCTCGGCGGCGCGGGTGCGTCCGGCGCGCTCCGCCGCCCAGGGCAGGGCGGGCCCGAGCAAGCCTTCCGCCGTGTCGGCGCGCCCTTCGTAGATGTCGTCGACGAGGGCGTCGGCGTCGATCGCCTCGCGGGCGGCGGCCCGCTGCCCCGCGTACTTGAAGACGCCCTCAGCCGTGTTCAGGTAGAGGGTGTTGGTGCGCGGCATGGGCACCTCGGTGATCTGGTCCTTCTCCAGGAGCGAGGCCTGGGAGACCGGGATCGCCTCGACGATGTCGGCGTCGCCGCTGCGCAGGGCGGCGGCCCGCGCGGCGCCGTCGGGGACGAACGTCACGTCGATCCCGGCGGCCCTGGCGCGTCCGCCCCAGTACTTCTCGTTGCGGTCGAGGGTCGCCGACGAGGTGCCGTCGGCCTTCTTCAGGACGAAGGCGCCGGTGCCCGCCCCGACCGGATCGACCGTCCCGCCCCGGTACGCCTTGGCGGCCAGGACGGACAGCTGCGGCGAGGAGAGCCGCTGCGGGACGAGCGGGTCGGGCTCGCCCGTGGTCACGACGACGGTGTCGCCCTTGGCCTCGGCCGTGAAGTCGACGCCGTCGAGGATGCGCGGCTTGGGGGAGGCGGTGGCCGCCGCGGTGAGGGACCGCTCGACGGCCCGCGCGGTCAGCGGCGTGCCGTCGTGGAACGTCACGCCCTTGCGGAGGGTGAAGGTCCAGGTGCGCTCGTCCGTCCGCTTCCACCTGGTCGCGAGCGCCGGCTCGGCGTCGCCGTCCTTGTCCAGGTTGACCAGGGTCTCCGCGGTGGACCAGCGCGACAGCTTGAAGGCGTCGTCGCTGAGCGGGGAGAGGCCGGAGCGGGGCGGGTTCATCATCGCCACGCGTATCCGCTCGCCGTCCGACGCCTCTCCGGAGCCGGCCGTGCTCGCGGCGAAGCACCCGGTGAGAGCGAGCGCGGAGGACAGGGCCAGGGCGGCGGGAGGCAGCAGCTTGCGAGGGCGCACGGGACTTCTTCCTGGAACGGGACACGTCGACTTTGCGGCTGCTTGACCATAGCAGCATGACAATCGTTTTCAATAACGGGTCGACGTGCCCCGTCGCGGGGGCCGGTCAGCGGGCGACCGGCCACCCCGAGCTCCAGTCGAGCAGGTTGACCCCGAGCTTCGGGGTGCCGTTGTCCTGCCCGTCGTAGTAGTGGTAGACGAGCAGGTCACCGTCCACGTCCTTCAGGACGGACTGGCCACCCGGGCCGATGTAGCGGCCGTGCGACTCCAGGACGGTGGTTCCTCCGTTCTTCGTCAGCGCGACGCCGTTCCTGTCGTAGTACGGGCCGGTCGGCGAGGTCGCGCGGCCGACCTTGATCTTGTACGTCGAGGCGGTGCCCGCGCAGCACGTGTCGTACGACGCGAAGAGGTAGTAGAAGCCGTTCCTCTTGACGACGTACGGCGCCTCGACCGCCTTCGTCCCGGTCGGCCGGGAGGCGAGCGAGTGGCGGGTCGTGTCGCCCGCGTACGGCTTGCCCGTCGCGGGGTCGACGCGGATCATCTTGATCCCCGTCCACCAACTGCCGAAGGACAGCCACCACTTGCCGTCGTCGTCGACGAAGAGGTTCGGGTCGATGGCGTTGTGGTCGCTGTCGGGGCCGGAGGTGACGACCGTTCCGTGGTCGGTCCAGGTGCCCGGCTCGCCCGTGGTGGAGCCCGCGAGTCCGATCGCGGAGGTGTTCGAGCCGAAGCTGGAGACGGAGTAGTACATCAGGTACTTCCCGCCGTGGTACGAGATGTCCGGAGCCCAGGCCTCCGGCACGGACGAGTACCGCGACCACCAGCCCGGCCGGCTGCCGAAGGCGTCCGCGCCGGCGCGGAAGGCGATCCGGTCGGTGGAGGACCGGTGGCCGATGCCGCCCCCGGTGGCGTACAGGAGGTACTTGCCGGACGCGGTGCGGACCATCGTCGGGTCGTGGACGACGGTGCTGCCGGTGACGGTGCCGGGATTGGGGTACGCCGACGCGGTGCCCGGCACGAGGGCGAGCAGCACGGCGGCGGGCAGGACGAGGAGCGCTCTGCGGCTACGGCTTCGGCTACGGCTACGGCTCACACGGTTCTCCTTGCTCTTGAGGGCGTCGCTCTCGAAGGCGTCACTCTTCGCGGCGTCAGAGTTTTCCGGCGCCCGCGCCCTGCGTGACGGACGCGACGACGGACGAGGCGGGCTCGGCGGTGTAGCTGTAGGGCGGGTTCGTGAAGGAGCCCACCTGTGAGATCTCCGTGGCGGCGCCCCCGAGGTCGTTGCCCCGCAGCACCGCGTAGCCGTCGACGTCGCTGCTGCGGCTGGTGGTCACGGCGATCTTGGTGGAGCGGAAGACGTTGTTCTCGACCAGCAGTTGTGCGCCCATGCGGGAGTGGGCCGCCGTGTCGGCGCCCTGGACGTAGTTGTCGTAGAAGTGGCCGGTGCCGAAGCGGAGGCTGGGGATGCGCGAGTAGACGTTGCTGAAGTGGTTGTGGTGGTAGGTCACCTTCAAGTGGCCCTTGTCCTCAGCACCGTTGTTGTCGCTGTGGCCGACGAGGGAGCCCTTGAAGTGGTCCTTGAAGGTGTTCCACGACACGGTGACGTGGTCCGAGCCGTGGTTGATGTCGAGAAGGCCGTCGTAGTGGTCCTTATCGTGCTCGCGGTCCGCCGAGAAGGAGTTGTGGTCGATCCACACCTTCGTCGACTTCTGCACGGTGATGCCGTCGGCGGGCGCCACCGGCTTGCTGATGTTCAGGTTGCGCACGACGACGTTGGTGGCCTCCTTCACGCGCAGGCCGCCCCCGGTGAAGCCCGAGGCCGAACCGGCCCCGAGCACCGTGGTGTTGGAGCCGATGTCGACCTGGCCGCTGAGCGGGATCAGGCCGCTGACCTTGACGACCTTGGCGGTGTTCCCCGCGACGGCGGACTTGAAGGCGGCGAGCGTGGTGACGGTGACGGGGGCGGCGTTGCCGCCGCCTGTCGTGCCCGCGCCGAAGCCGATCGGCGCGTTCTCGGCCTGCGCGGACCGGGCCTCCACGGCTCGCGCGGGCTCCGCCGTCCCCGCGGGTTCCGCCGCTGCGAGGTGCGGCAGCGCGGCGCCGAGCGCGAGCGCGGCGGCGCCGGCTCCGGTGAACAGGATCAGGTGGCGGCGGCGGTGGTGGCCCCTGCGGTGCGTGCTCATACGGACGTCCCTTCAGAGCGGCTCATTGGGGGGTACGCCGGGTAGTCGCCGCCACCCGTCACCGGGTTGCCGGTCGGGCCGGGAAAGCCCGGGTCACCTGAGCCGGATCACGTTCCAGGAGAGCGGCTCCAGCGTGGCGGTCAGCGTGCCGTCCCTCAGCTCCGTGCCCGTGACCTCGTGCGGGGCGACCCGCTCCGGCTCGGCCAGGGTGTTGCGGGCCTCCGGATCGGCGTCCGCAAGCGCGCTGTGTTCGACGACGGACGTCATGTCGAGTCCGCTCAGGGCCACTTCGAGGGGCAGCGGTTCGGACAGGTGGCGGTTGACGGCGAAGACGGTGACGGTGCCGTCGTCGGCGCGCACCGCCGTCGCGTGCAGCAGCGGCACCTCGCCGAACTTCGCCGTCTCGTACGTCGGTGAGTCCACCCGCACGTCGAGGACCCGCCCGCGTCCGTACCGCGACGCCTGCGCGAACGGGAAGAACGTGGTCTGCCGCCACGCGGGGCCGCCCGGCTCCGTCAGGATCGGCGCGATCACGTTCACGAGCTGGGCGAGGCAGGCGACGGCCACCCGGTCAGCGTGCCGGAGCAGCGCGATGAGCAGGGAGCCGAAGACGACGGCGTCCGTGACGGAGTAGTTGTCCTCCAGGAGACGGGGGGCCTCGGGCCAGTCCTGCGTCCCGTCGAGGCGGGCGGCCGCCGCCTCCTCCTGGCTTCTGCTCAGGTACCAGACGTTCCATTCGTCGAAGGAGAGGTTGATCTTCTTCTTCGACTTGAGGCGCGCCCCCACGTGGTCGCAGGTCGCGACGACGTTCTCGATGAAGGACTCCATGTCGACGGCGGAGGCGAGGAACGAGTCGCGGTCGCCGTCGGTCTCTTCGTAGTAGGCGTGCAGGGATATGTGGTCGACGAGTTCGTACGTCTCGGCGAGGACGGTGGCCTCCCACGCGCCGAACGTGTCCATGGCCTGGCTGGACGAGCCGCAGGCGACGAGTTCCAGGGAGGGGTCGATCTGCCGCATCGCGCGGGCGGTCTCGGCGGCGAGCCGCCCGTACTCCTCGGCCGTCTTGTGGCCGGTCTGCCAGGGGCCGTCCATCTCGTTGCCGAGGCACCAGAGCCGGATGCCGAAGGGGTCCTTGTCGCCGTGTGCGACGCGCAGGTCCGACAGGGCGGTCCCGGCGGGGTGGTTGGCGTACTCCTGGAGCTCCAGCGCCTCGGCGACTCCCCTGGTGCCGAGGTTGACCGCCATCATCGGCTCGGCCTGCGGGCCGATCCTCTTGAGGAAGGCGATGTACTCGGAGAGGCCGAAGCGGTTGGACTCCGTGGAGCGCCAGGCCAGGTCGAGGCGGCGGGGCCGCTCATCGACCGGGCCGACGGAGTCCTCCCACTTGTAGCCGGAGACGAAGTTGCCACCGGGGTAGCGGACGGTGGTCACCCCGAGTTCGCGGATCAGGTCGAGGACGTCCCCGCGCAGGCCCGTCTCGTCGGCCGTCGGGTGGCCGGGCTCGTGGATGCCGGTGTAGACGCACCGGCCGAGGTGTTCGACGAAGGAGCCGAAGAGGCGGGGGTCGACATCGCCGACGGCGAAGTCCGGGTGCAGGGTGAAGCGGGCGGAACGGGTCATGACTCCCTCAACCTGATCTGGGATTGCGGCTGTCGAGCAGCCGTCCGTGCGGACGGCTCCGGGCTACTCGGTCCTGATCCGCAGGAACGTCACCGAGTTCGCGGGGAAGGTGTACGAGAACCTGTCGTCCACCCCGTCGAAGGTGGACGTCCGGGGGGCGACGGGCCGGGCGTCCTTGGTGTTCTCGGCGGCCGGGTCCGCGGTCAGGGTGGTCACCCGGGCCTTCGGTGCCACCTTCGCGCCGTCGCCGAGGTCGACCCGCGTGCGGGCCGGTGTGCCCTGGGCGTTGACGACCTTGACGATCAGTTCGCCGGTGGCCTTGTCGCGGGTGACGACCTGGCGGAAGGGCTCGGCGGGCTTGTCGTCGGTGAAGGAGCCCCATTTCTTTCCGTCGAGGTAGAGCGTCACCTGGCGGCCGCGGACCTCGACGCGCAGGTCGTAGCTGCGGCCCGTCTCGACGGTCGTGTCGTCCTGGACCATCGTCTGCTTGGCGCCGTCGGTGGTCTTCTCCACGGCCGACTGGGTGTTGTTCCAGCCGCCGACGTTCCACCAGTAGTGGTTGCCGGTGTCCTTGACGCCGAAGGCGACCATGAAGCCTTCCTTGCCCGCCTTCTTGGTGGCCTTCACGTTCAGGTCGTAGTTCTGCCAGCCCTTGTCGCCGGCCGTGACCAGGGTGTTCTCGGCGGCCTCGTCGGACTGGACGTACGCGCCGTCCCGGACGGCCCAACTGCCCTTCTCCGACGCCTTCTTCCACTGGCTGTCACCGGCCGAGAAGTCGTCGGTCAGCAGGGTCCTGCCGTCGGCGGCCGTGACCTTCACGTCGTCGTACGCGGCGCTCGTCGCCCAGGTGGAGAGGCCGACGGCGCCGGTGATCGGGCCCGAGGTGGCCGGGGTGCCGGAGGCGGTGGAGGGCACGACCTCGTCGCCGACGTTGCGCATGAAGAGCTTCTGCGTCTCGTAGTTGGCCGAGCCCCAGGACTGGTCGTTGTCGAACCAGATCATGTTCGGCTTCCACTGCACGTAGTCCTCATTGGCGAGCAGCGGCGCGTACGAGGCGAGCTTCACGATGTCGGCGTTGCGCTCCAGGCCGGTCATGAACGCGGCTTCGGCGAGGGCGTTGGAGAACTTGTTGCCCTGGGAGGCGTACTCGCCGAGGAAGACCTTCGGGCCCTTGCGGTCGTAGGAGTCGTAGCGGTCGTTGTTCTCCAGGAACCACTGGGGGCTGTTGTAGTAGTGCTCGTCGACCATGTCGACGTTCGCTTCGCGGTTGAGCTTCCAGGCGGTGTCGAATATCGCGCCGCTGTCGTCGGGCCCGGAGTTGGAGACGACGGTGACGTCCGGGTACTCGGCCTCGATGGCCGCGCGGAACTGCTTGAAGCGGGCGAAGTACTCGTGGGGCAGGTTCTCCTCGTTGCCGACCGCCAGGTGCGTGAGGCGGAAGGGCTTGGGGTGGCCCATCCGGGCGCGCTTCTTGCCCCACTCGCTCGTCACGGGCCCGTTGGCGAACTCGATGAGGTCCAGGGTGTCCTGGATGTGCCGCTTCAGGAGCGCGTCGTCGTCGGTGGCCTTGTTCTGGCCGCAGCCGGTGACCAGGGCGGGCACGACGGGCAGCGGCATGGCGCCGGTGTCCTCGGCGAACTGGAAGTACTCGTAGTAGCCGAGTCCGTAACTCTGGTTGTAGCCCCAGAAGTTGCTGTTGGTGGCGCGCTGCTCGACCGGGCCGATGGTGTCCTTCCACTGGTAGGAGCGCTTGCGCTGCCAGCCCGACTTCTCGTCGTACGCCTCGTGGCTCCCGGTGTTGACCAGGCAGCCGCCGGGGAAGCGCAGGAATCCGGGGTGCAGGTCGGCGATCTTCTCGGCGAGGTCCTTGCGCAGGCCGTTCTCGCGGCCCTTGTACGTGTCGCGCGGGAAGAGGGAGATCTCGTCGAGGGCGACGGGCGCGTCCGCGGTGACGGTGAGCCGTCCGGTCGCGGAGGTGCGGGTGGCGGTGAAGGAGACCTCGTACTTGGCCCAGCCGCCGCGCGCGGTGACGCGGCGGGCGGCGGCCAGTTCGCCGGCGGAGTCCCGGAGGCCGATGGTCAGCGGCGCGCGTGCCGCCCCGTCGGCGCGGGCCCAGACCGAGAAGTCGTACCGCTTGCCCTTGGCGACCGCGATGCCGGTGTTGTAGCCGGAGTTCGTGACGGCCGAACCGGCGTCCAGCGCGAGGTAGTTGCGGTTGCGGGCGTTCAGGCGGCCGTCGTCGTTGCGGACGCGGGCGGTGCCCGACGTGTCCCATGAAGTGAGCGGCGTGTAGGCCTTGTTGTCGTCGGTGCTGTACTCGAAGGACCTGTTCTGCACGAGCTCCGCGTAGAGCCCGCCGTCGGCCGCACGGTTGATGTCCTCGTAGAAGACGCCGTACATCGAGTCGTCGATCTTCGCTCCGGTGCGGGCCGTGTCGACGTCGAGCGTGTAGTCGGCCGGCTCGTCCGGTGCGGCGGGACCTGCCGCCGCGCCGGGGCTCGCGGCGAGCGTCCCCGCGAGCAGGGACCCCAACGCCCCGACGGTGAGCCCGAGTTGCCATCTCCTGCGCGCCATGTCCACCTCTGCCGTTCTCGATACTCGTGTTCGGTATCTCGCGTTCGATATCTCGGACGCTGATCAGGATTACGAACGGCAACTTAGGCAGCGGAGCTGAGCACGTCAACGCATCGCGCAGAACGGCCCGCATTTCACGGGGACTTCGTCCGAACCGTTGACGCGCACGATGTTGGACTTTACGGTCCGTTCGAAGTTGCGATCACCATTCGATATACCGAACAAACGCAATCGAGAATCGCAAGAAAGAAGAGAGGCGTCATGTCACCCTCCTTCCCGAGCCGCCGCGGTGTGCTCGGCGGGCTCGGAGCACTCGCCGTCGCGGGCAGCTTCGGGCTGGCCGCCGCGAACCGGAGCGCCTCCGCGCTGACCTCCGGCGCGGACGCGCGGCTGCGCTACTGGAACCTGTTCAGCGGCGGCGACGGCGTGAACATGATCGCGATGCTGGACGCCTTCCGGCGGGCGAACCCGGGCGTCGACGTGCTGGACTCGACGCTGCTCTGGGGCAATCCGTACTACACGAAACTCGCCATGGCCGCCTCCGGGAACCGCGCCCCCGAGCTCGGTGTGCTGCACCTGGGACGGCTCACCGGCTTCGCCCCCGACCGGCTGCTCGACCCCTTCGACGTGGAGCTCCTCGCCCGGTACGGGGTACGGCAGGAGGACTTCAACCCCGCCCTGTGGAAACGGTCCGTCGTCGACGGCAAGCTCTACGCCGTCCCCCTCGACATCCACCCGCAGCTCACCTTCTACCGCAAGGACGTCTGCGAGAAGGCCGGGCTTCTCGGGGACGACGGGAACCTCGTCCCGTTCACCTCCGCCGACGAGTGGTTCGACGGACTCAAGGCCGCCAGGAAGGCGATGAGACCGGGCGTGCAGACCCTCGGCCTGCACGCCTCCAACCAGAACCACACCTGGTGGTTCTTCATGTCGTTCTACGCACAGGCCGGCGGCACCTACTACGCCCCGGGGCTCACCGACGTCACGTTCGACGAGGACAAGGCCGTGGAGGTCCTGGAGTTCCTGCGCCGCCACATCGTCGACGGCTACGCCACCACGGGCGCCCCCGACGCCGAGCACTTCATCAACGGCGGCGCCTTCGTCTGGGAGGGCGGCTGGTCCGTGCCGGTCTACTCGGGGGCGAAACTGAAGTACGGGGCCACCCCGATGCCGGCGCTCTTCGGCAGGCCCGCCACCCAGGCCGAGTCGCACTGCTTCGTGCTGCCCCGCCAGGCCGACCGCGGCGGCCCCGCCAACGACGCCGCGCACCGCCTGGCCGCGTACATCGTGCGGCACGGCGCGGACTGGGCGCGCGGCGGCCACATCCCCGCCCACCTGCCGACCCTGAAGACCGCCGCGTACCGGAAACTGCGCCCGCAGTCCGAGTACGTCTCGGTGATGGACCAGCTGGCCCTCGAACCGGAGGCCTGGTTCGCGGGCTCCACCGGAACGCTCGCGCAACGCGTCGGCCCGGTCGTCGTCTCCTCCAACCTCGGCTCGGCCCGGCCCGCGGCGGCGGCGCGCCGGATGCGCGGCGTCCTGGAGAAGCTCCTGGAGATGAAGAACCCCATGGAAGGCAGAACCGCGGCCGAAGGAGGCTCGGCATGACCACCACCAGCGCCGAGGCCACCGCCCCGGCCACCACCGGGCCACCGGCCGTCCGCCCCGTCGCCGAACGCGGCGGGCGGGCCCGCGCCGGCGGCGGCTTCCAGCACGGCGGCTGGTTCGTGGCGCCGTTCCTGCTGCTCTTCCTGCTCTTCGTGATCGTGCCCGTGCTGCGCGGCGTGTGGCTGAGCCTCACCGACGCCAACATCTCCGGCGACGGCGCCCGCTTCGTGGGCCTCGACAACTACTCCGAGGCTCTCCGGGACCCCCTGGTCTGGGACTCGCTGGGCCACAGCGCCTACTTCACGCTCCTCGTGGTCCCCTGCATCGTGCTCGTCGCCCTCCTCCTCGCGCTGCTCGCACACCACATCGAGCACGCCAAGTGGCTGTGGCGACTCTGCTTCTTCGCGCCCTTCCTGCTGCCCTCGACCGTCGTCGGCAACATGTGGCGCTGGATGTTCAACCCGGACACCGGCCTCCTCGACCACGTCTTCGGCATGGATTCGGCCTGGCTCACCCAGAAGGACACGGCGATGACGGCCGTCGTCGTCGCCACCCTCTGGTGGACCGTCGGCTTCAGCTTCCTGCTCTACCTCGCCGCGCTGCAGAACATCCCGCGGCATCTGTACGAGGCCGCCGCGCTGGACGGCGCGAACGCCTGGCACAAGACCGTGCACATCACCCTGCCCATGCTGCGCTCCATCACGGGCCTGGTCGTGGCACTGCAGATCCTCGCCTCGCTCCAGGTCTTCGACCAGGTCGTGGTGATGTACGAGTTCAGCCCCGGACCGGAGGAATCGACCCGGACCATGGTCCAGTACACCCTCGAACAGGGCTTCACCAGCTACCGCGTGGGCTATGCCTCCGCGATCTCGATCCTGTTCTTCCTGATGATCGCGGTCATCGCGCTGGGCCGCATGTGGCTGCTGCGCAAGCGTGAGGAGGGCGTCCAGTGAGCACCGCCACGAAAGCCGTCACGAGCCCGCGCCGCCGGTGGCGGCCGAGCCAGCTCGTCCTGACCGCCCTCGGCCTGCTGGTCTCCGCGGTGATGACCGCGCCGCTCTTCTGGACCCTGTTCACCTCGTTCAAGTCGGAGGCCGAGGCCGTCGCCGTACCGGTGAGGTGGCTGCCCGAGGAGTGGACCACCCAGGCCTGGCGGAGCATCTTCGAGACCGGCAACATCACGAACTGGTTCGTGAACTCGGTCGTCGTGTCGGTCTGCGTCACCTTCGTCGTCGTGCTGACGGGCGCCCTCGCGGGCTACGGCTTCGCGCGCACCGAGTTCCGCGGCAAGGGCGCGCTGATGGGTCTCGTCATGGCGGGCCTGATGATCTCCCCCGCGGTCCTCGGCGTCCCGCTGTTCACCACGGTCCAGTCCCTGGGGATGGTCGACACGTACTGGGGCATGATCCTGCCGCAGTGCGCGCCCGCCGCGATGGTCTACATCCTCTACAAGTTCTTCCAGGGCATCCCGAAGGAGCTGGAGGAGGCCGCGTTCTGCGACGGCGCGGGGCGGTGGCGGATCTTCTTCACCATCGTGCTCCCGCTGGCCCGCCCCTCGCTCTCGGCGGTCGGCATCTTCACCTTCATCGGCTCCTGGAACAACTTCCTGTGGCCGTACATGGTGACCAACAACCCCGAGCTGATGACCATGCCGAACGGCATCGCGACCGTCATGAACTCCTACGGCATCCAGTGGGCGCAGCTGATGGCGGGCGGCCTGATGGCCGGCCTGCCGCTGATCGTCGTGTTCGTCTTCTTCCAGCGGCAGATCGTGGCGGGGGTGGCGCACACCGGCCTCGCCGGGCAGTAACAGGGAGCGCGCGCGGAAGAGCGCCTCCCTTCGCAGGGAGGCGCTCACCTGGTACTTACTGGTAGCTGATGTCCGAGGCCGTGAACTTGCAGTACGTGCCGTCGGGGCCCGACCCGGTCTTGGTGGGCTCCGCACCGGTGTTGTTGCCGGTGAACCGGTCGCACGTGGAGATCTTCTTGTTGCTGTCTCCATGGATGCGGACGTTGCGCAGCGCGGCCGTGTCGCCGTAGTTGGTGTTGATGCCGACGATCGACTTGCCGGGCGCGGTGACGTCCACGTCGTTGATGATGATCGACCGCTTGTACTGCTTGGAGCAGTTGCCGCAGGAGCGCACCAGCTTGCCGAAGTCGGAGACCTGGAACTTGGTCACGACGAGTTTGCCGGTGCCGTTGAACTGGAGGACCTTGTCGTCGGCCTTCCGCGCGCCACCGCCGTGGACGGTGTACGTCGAGCTCGCCGAGGTCCCCTTGAAGGTGGCGGCGTCCTCGCCGACGTCCTCCCACCACACGTTCTGCAGGGTGCAGCTGCCCTGGCAGTGGATGCCGTCCGCGGCGGGCGAGCCGATGATGACGTTCTTGAGGACCGCGCCGTCCTTCAGCTTGAAGATCGGGTCCTGGCCCTCGTTCTGGCCGTCGCCGCCCAGGTCGCCGGTGCCGTAGTAGCGCTTGAGGCCGCCGTCGCGGGTGCCGGAGACCTCGATGGTCTTGGCCGTGGGGGCCTGGCCCCTGGCCTCCGGCCAGGCCGCGGCCGTGGTGGCCGCGCCCGCGGGCGACAGCATGCTGTTCGTCGCGACCCCGGCCCCGGTGAGGGCGAGTGCGGCGGTGGCCGCGCCGATGGCCCGGCGCTTGGTCAGGCGCCGCTTGCGGCCCTTGCGCAGTTCAGCTCGTGGTGTCATGTGTCCCATTCCTCGTGCGTGGGGGGAGAGCTTCTTCGCTGTGTGGTCTCCGCCGACCGGGAATGGGTTGCCGCCGTGCCGGAAATTTTTTCGACTACAGGCTCCGGGCTCAGGCGAAGTCGCCGCGCCAGACGGTCCGTTCGTCCGCTGTGCCCGCATGGACCGCATATGTGTCGCCGCCCGCGTCCCGCTTGCCCGCCGGGTGGTTGAACTGCCCGGCGAAGACGTGTTCGCCGACGGGCACGGTCTTCCCGGGCTTGAGCGTCCAGCGGTAGACGAGGAAGCCGTCCCGCTCCGCGACCGAGACGGCGAAGTCGTCCTCGGGCAGGGAGCGCCAGTTGCCGGTGTCGGCGACCTCGCCGCTTCCGGCGACGCGCACCTCGACGGTGAGCGCGGTCAGCGGCTTCTCCGCCTTGACGGTGATGTCGCTCTGCGACCAGTACGTGCTGGAGCCGGGGTCGATCGAGCCGTCGGCCCACAGGAGGCGGTCCGCGGGCACGTCCTTCGGCACGTCCGGTGCCTTGGAGGACTTGGGTGGCTTCGGTGCTTTCGGCGACTTCGGGGGCGTCTCCGGTGTGCCGCTGGGGCGGCGGGTCGGGGCATCGGGGGTGCGGTCCCGGTCCGGGCCCGGTGTCGGCGTCGGCGTCGGCGTCGGGGGCGTGGTGCTCGTCGCCACGGACTGCGGGGCCGGTTCGTCGTCCCGCAGGGCGGCGGCCACTCCGTACCCGACGACCGCGCAGACGCCCGCCACGGCGGCGGTCGCGCTCACCACGCGCAGCCAGGACGCGCCGACCGCCCGGCGGGTGGCCTGCGAGCGGCGCTCCGGCCGCTTTCCCTCGGCCATGCCGCGCTCGATGCGGGCCCGCATCCGCTCCCGGTCGGGCCGGTGTGCCTGCGCCGCGCCGCGCAGCTTCCTGCGGACGCCGTCGTCGTCGTGTCCGTCGTCCCTCATGGGCTTCCCCCCGTGTCCGCCGTGACCGCGCGCACCCGTGCGAGGGCGGGGTGCGGGCCGAGGCGTCGTTGCAGCTCAGCCATTCCCTTCGACGTCTGGCTCTTCACCGTACCCACCGAGACCCCGAGGGCCAGTGCGGTGTCCTTCTCCGACAGGTCGAAGGCGTGCCGCAGGACCACGCAGGCCCGCTTGCGGAAGGGCAGCGCGCGCAGCGCGTCCCGCACGTCGACGACGGCCGGTATGTCGGGGTCCGCGACGTCCTCGTCGCGGCCCGACCAGAAGAGCGTGATGCGGCGCCGCTCGCGCACGGCGCTGCGGATGCGGCTGCGCGCCATGTTCGCGACGACGCCCCTGGCGTACGCGGCCGGGTGGTCCGCGGCCCGCACCCGGTCCCAGCGGTGCCAGAGGGCGAGCAGTGCGTCGGCCGCCAGGTCGTCCGCGCCGTCGGCCTCGCCCGTCAGCAGGTGGGCGAGGCGCGCGAGTTCGGCGTAGTGCCGCTCGAAGAAGGCGTGGAACTCGGCGGCCGCGTCGTCCGCGGCCGGCGTCATGGGTGGCCTCTCTTCCGCCTGCGCCGCGCGATCTTCCGTCGTCGCGGTGGAGGCGGGAACTCTAGCCGGTCTCTCCGTCCGTGCGGGCATCGGGCAGGACCACCTCCCCCACTCCCTCCGCCGTCGCGCGTCCGTCGGCCGTCCGCACCCGGAAGGGCCGCCGGGTGCCGGACGCGAGGACGCGGACCCCGGTGCCGTGCCGCGTCGCGCGGAAGATGGCCGCGGGCCGCCCTTCGTGGTCGGGGACGGTGATCTCGGTCCGGGGCGCCGCTCCGGGGGCGACCAGCAGGGTCAGGCCGTCGAGCCAGTCGCCGTCGGGCCGCCGGTCGTCGGCGCCGAGCGGCAGCAGGGCGCCGGGCCGCACGTACAGCGGCAGGCTGTCGAATCCGTGGGTCTCGCGCCGCCAGCCGGGGCCTTGCACGGTCTCGCCGGTCAGGAGGTGCGTCCAGGTGCCTTCCGGGATGTAGAACTCGACGTCGCCCGCCGCGCTGAAGACGGGGGCGACCAGCAGGTCGGGGCCGAGCATGTACTGCCGGTCGAGCGTGCGGCAGGCCGGGTCGTCCGGGAACTCCAGGAGCATCGGGCGCATCACCGGCACGCCGTCGTGGTGGGCCTCGGCGGCCGCGCCGTACAGGTAGGGCATCAGACGGTGCTTGAGGCGGGTGAACTTCCGTGCCACGTCGACGGCTTCCTGGCCGAACGCCCACGGCACGCGGTAGGAGACGTTGCCGTGCAGGCGGCTGTGCGAGGAGAGCAGGCCGAAGGCGAGCCAGCGTTTGAAGACCGCCGGGTCCGGGGTGCCCTCGAAGCCGCCGATGTCGTGGCTCCAGAACCCGAAGCCGCTCAGCGAGAGGGAGAGGCCGCCGCGCAGCGACTCGGCCATGGCGCCGAGCGACGCGAAGCAGTCGCCGCCCCAGTGCACGGGGAACTGCTGGCCGCCCGCGGTCGCGGAGCGCGCGAAGAGGACCGCTTCGCCCGTGCCGCGCTCCTTCTCCAGGAGCTCGAAGACGGTGCTGTTGTAGAGCTGCGCGTAGTAGTTGTGCATGCGGTGCGGGTCCGAGCCGTCGTGCCAGACCACGTCCGTGGGCACGCGCTCGCCGAAGTCGGTCTTGAAGCAGTCGACGCCCTGGTCGAGCAGGGTGCGCAGCTTGGCCGCGTACCAGGCGCGGGCACCGGGGTGGGTGAAGTCGACGAGCGCCATGCCGGGCTGCCACAGGTCCCACTGCCAGATGTCGCCGTTCGGCCGCCGCACGAGGAAGCCCTCGGCCGCGGCCTCGGCGAACAGCGGGGACTTCTGGGCGATGTAGGGGTTGATCCAGATGCTGACCTTGAGTCCGCGTTCGCGGAGTCTGCGCAGCATGCCCTCCGGGTCGGGGAAGACGTCCGGGTCCCACTGGAAGTCGGTCCACTGGTGCTCGCGCATCCAGAAGCAGTCGAAGTGGAAGACGCTGAGCGGGATGTCGCGCTCCGCCATGCCGTCGACGAACCCGGCGACGGTCTCCTCGTCGTAGGGCGTGCAGAAGGAGGTGGTGAGCCAGAGGCCGAAGGACCAGGCGGGCGGCAGCGCGGGCCGGCCGGTGAGCGCGGTGTAGCGGCGCAGGACGTCCTTGGGGGTAGGGCCCGCGATGACGTAGTACTCCAGTGACTGGTCCTCGACGCTGAACTGGAGCTGGCCGACGGACTCGGAGCCGATCTCGTACGAGACCTTGCCGGGGTGGTTGACGAAGACGCCGTAGCCGCGTGAGGAGAGGTGGAAGGGGATGTTCTTGTAGGCCTGCTCGCTGCTGGTGCCGCCGTCGGCCTGCCAGATGTCGACGCTCTGGCCGTTCTTGACGTACGGGGTGAAGCGCTCGCCGAGTCCGTAGATGTACTCGCCGACCCCCAGGGCGAGTTGGGCGATCATGTGGTGGGTGCCGTCGGGGGTGGTGGCGAAGGCGGTGCCGCGCCGCTCGACGGCGGTGAGGGGCTGCCCTTCGCCGTCCAGGAACTCCAGGCCCCAGGGCGCCGCGCTGTCCAGGCGGAGGGTGAGGGGGCCGCTGGTGAGTTCGGTGACGGTGCCGCCCCGGCGGATGTGGGGCACCTCCTCCGAGGCGGCCGCTCCCTCGCTGGCGAAGAGGGTGAAGTCAGGGCCGTGGTGGGCCTTCCCGGCATGGTGGGTCGTCCGGACACCGATCACTCCTTCGGCGGGTGAGAAGCACTCGACCGTGAGCAGCGGCGAGTTGAGCGTGTCGCCCCGCTCGCGCACCGGTTTGACGGCGGCGTACGCGGTGAAGCCGCCGCTGCTCTCCCGCACTTCGCGCACGTCGGTCGCGTACGAGGCGTGCACCCCGTCCCGCATCAGCCAGAAGCCGTCGGTGAACCTCATGCCGTGCCCTCGCCCTCTTCGCCGGCCGTGAAGGTGATCCGCGCGAGCCGGACGGCGCCGCGCAGGCGGACGCGCAGGTCACGCACCCCGGAGGCGGCGAAGACCGCGCCGTGGCGGGCGTAGTCGTACCTCCCGCCCGTCGGCGGGACCGTCACGGTGGTCGCGGTGCTGCCCGCGATGAGGTCGACGGCGCCCTCGCCCGCGGCCTCGACGGAGACGCCGGTCACGCCGGCCTCGAAGTCGCATGCGCAGAAGAGCAGTTCACCGCTGCCGTCGCGCACCGCACGCACCGCGTCACCCGTCGTCCTCGTGCGGTCGACGATCTCGGTTCCGGACTGCGTGTCGTAGCCGGTCGCCGCCAGGCCGTCCCTCCGCGTCGGCCTGACGGCGATCGGAGCGCCGCCGAGACCGATGGGCGCGGTGAGGCGGATGTCGTGGCTGGAGGCCCCGGCGAGCAGGTCGTACGTGCCGGGCGCCAGGGCCCAGCGGTCGTGCCGCACGTCCCAGAACTCCAGTTTGCTTAGCGGCAGTTCGAACTCCAGGCGGCACGATTCCCTGGTGGCGAGGTGCACGCGGCGGTGGGCGACCAGTTGCCTGTCCGGCAGGGTGAGGCCCGCCGCGGCGTTCCGGGGTGGGCGTACGTAGAGCTGCGCCACCTCGTCCGCGGCGGAGGACCCGGTGTTGGTGACGGTGAACGCGGCTCGCAGCACGTCACCCTCGCGTGCGGCCGTGAGGTCTTCGTACGCGAAGGAGGAGTAGCTCAGCCCGTGCCCGAAGGGGTACAGCGGGCGGCGGTCCGCCGCGTGCGGGTCCGCGTACAGGTACGTCTGGCGCGAGCCGATGATGTCGTAGTCGAGCAGGTCCGGCAGGTCGGCGTCGGCGGCGTACCAGGTCTGCGGGAGGCGTCCGGCCGGGGAGACGTCGCCGGCGAGGACGCGGGCGAGCGCGGTGCCTGCGGCCTGTCCGCCGTGCGCGGTCCACAGCAGCGCGGGCAGCTCCGCGTGGGCGTCGGCGACCGCGTAGGGGTAGGAGGAGGTGAGCACCAGCGCGGTGCGCGGGTTGGCGGCGCGGGCCGCGCGCCACAGCCGCTCCTGGTGGGGCGGCAGGGCGAGGGTCGTGCGGTCCTCGGTCTCGCGGCCGTTGATGTGCGGGTCGTTCCCGGCGACGACCACCACGGCGTCCGCGTCGGCGGCGGCCCGGGCCACGGCGTCCTCGCCGCGCTCGAGGACCTCGACGGTGAAGAGTTCCTTCTCCGCGGCAACCTTCACGGCACCGGCGGCGACAGAGACGTATCCACCCGTCCCCGCGTGCTTGATGAGGCAGCCCTTCCCGTGCTCGACAAGACCGAACGTCTCCTGCACGACCCAGCCGCCCGGCCGGTCCGCCGAGGCGCGCACGAAGCCGTCGTCGGCGACCGAGAGGTAGCGCCCGTCCGCCGCCCGCAGGGTCCACGCCCCTTCGCCCCAGTCGACGAGGGCGAACTCGGTGGCGTCGGCCGGGTCTTCGCAGACGGTCAGCGGCGGCAGGTCGGTGCGGCCCGCGAGCAGCGCGGGGTCGAGGGCGCCGACGGCGCCCGGCGCCCGGCCGGCCGGGCCCGAAGGAGCGGGCACCCGCAGCCACCCCGCCGCGCACTTCAGCCGCACCCGGTCCGCGCCCTCGGCGAAGACGACGCGGTCGGCGCCGAAGCGGTCGCGGAGTCCGTCGAGCGGGGTGCTGCGGTGGATCAGGGTGCCGCTGTACCAGTCGGTCTTGCACTCGTCGGCGAGCAGTCCGACGACCGCGATCCGGGTGCCTTCGGCGAGCGGGAGCAGGGCGTCGTCGTTCTTGAGCAGGACGACGGCCTGTTCGGCCGCCTCCAGGGCGAGTTCACGGTGGGCGGGTGCGTCGATGTCGTCCGGGGAGACGGCCCCGTACGGCCCGCCGTCCGGGTCGAACTCGCCGAGCCGCAGCCGCACGGACAGCTGCCTGCGCACGGCGGCGTCGATGTCGGCCTCCGTCAACAGCCCTGCTCGCAAGGCCCGTTGGATACGCCCGACGATGACCGTCGGGTCGGTGCCGTGGTCGGTGAAGCTGTCCACACCCGCGACGAGGGCGGCGGCGACGGCCTCTTCGTGGGAGTCGAAGTACTTCTCGGAGTCGACGAGGTTGCTGGGCGCGCCCGCGTCGGAGCAGACGAGCAGCTCCTCGTCGGTCCAGCGGCGCAACTGCTCGCGCAGGTAGGGCGATACGTGGTTGGGGCGGCCGTTGACCAGGTTGTAGGCGGGCATCACGCCCGCGACCGCGCCCGCCTCGACGGCGGCGCGGAAGGCGCGCAGGTCGTACTCGTGCAGGACGCGCGGGCGCACGGAGGAGTTCGACGTGTCCCGGTGCGTCTCGTTGTTGTGGGCGAGCCAGTGCTTGAGGACGGGGGCGGTGCGCCAGCGCGTGGGGTGGTCGCCGCGCAGGCCGTGCGTGTAGGCGACGGCGAGTGCCGAGGTGAGGTGGGGGTCCTCGGCGTACCCCTCCTCGTTCCTGCCCCACAGCGGGTGGCGCAGGAGGTTGACGGTGGGCGCCCAGAGGTTGAGGCCGACGCGGTCGTCCCGCGCGCGCATGGCCCGCGCCTCGGTGCCGACGGCCTCGCCGACGCGCCGCAGCAGGTCGTCGTGCCAGGTCGCGCCGAGCCCGACGGCCTGCGGGAAGACGGTCGCTGGCCCCATCCAGGCGACGCCGTGCAGGGCTTCCTGCCCGGTGCGGAACGCGGCGATGCCGAGCCGCTCGACCGGGGGCGTGAACTGGTGCAGGAGCGCGACGCGTTCGTCGGTCGTGAGCCGCGCGAGGAGGTCGTCCACCCGCTTGTCCGGCGGCAGGCCGGGGTCGCGGAACGGCGGCGGGTTCTCGGTCACGTAAGGGTCCTCCGGGCGGGCGACGGGCTCCTTCGAAGCGCTTCGATGCTCCGTGCTGGATGGCGTCCATGTCAAGGGAATGACCGGGGCGCCCGGCTCGAAGGGCCCGGCACCCTTGTGACGACTGGGGCTGTCAACTGGTGTGTGCGAGCGACGAATTCGGTACCGAAGCCTTGTCCCTCCCCTCCCCGTCACCTAATCTCGCTCCGAAATCGAAGCGCTTCGACATGGGTTTCGAGTGCGCGCCACGAAGGGTTGACGCAATGACGCCGAACTCCCCCTCCCGCAGGAGCTTCCTCGCCTCCTCCGGGCTCGCCGCGCTCGCCCTGACGGGCGGTGCCCCGCTGCTCGCGGCGTGCGGCGGCAGCGGTTCGAAGAACGAGGGCACCACGACGGGGAAGAAGCTCAAGGACCTGCTGCCCGCGTACGTCGCGTCGGACGTCGCCACGCCGGACATCCCGGCCAAGAACGGCTCGGCCGCGGGTTTCACCAAGGCCCTGCCCGCGGCCGAGCTGAAGGTGTCGGTGCCGGAGCGGCTCGGCAAGGGCGGCCGGTTCACCGTCATGGCCCCCATCTGGGGCAACGTCCCCAAGCAGGGGAACCCCTACTGGACGGCGATGGACAGGGCCGCGGGCGTCCGCGTCACCTGGCAGAACCAGCAGGGCGACACGTACGGCCAGAAGCTGGGAGCGGTCCTCGCCTCCAGCCGCGTGCCGGACGCCGTGGTCGTGCCCGGCTGGGAGCTGACCGGCAAGATACCGAGCGCCATCGCCAACAAGTTCGCCGACCTCGGCCCCTATCTGAGCGGCGACAAGGTCGAGCGGTACCCGAACCTCGCGGCGATCCCGACCGGTGCCTGGCAGCGCTCGGTCTTCGGCGGCAAGCTCCGCGGCCTGCCGATGCCCTCGGCGACCACCCCGAACATCGCCCCGTTCTACCGCACGGACCTCTTCGCGAAGGAGGGGATCAAGGCGCCGACCAGCGCCCAGGAGTTCTACGACCTGTGCAAGCAGCTCAACTCCCCGCGGAGCAGGGTGTGGGCGTGCGGCGACATGACGTGGGCGGCCTGGCACATCTTCGGCGTACTGCCCGAGAAGCCGTACTACTGGAAGCTCGTCGACGGGAAGCTGGTCAACCGCTACGAGACCGACGAGTACCTCGAAGCACTGGAGTGGTCGCGCAAGCTCTACTCGGCGGGCTTCGTGCACCCCGACGCGAAGGCCGAGACCGGCAACGTCGGCGACCTGTGCGCCGCAGGCAAGGTCTGGATGTACTGCCAGGACCTCTCCGACTGGTACGGCAAGGCCGCCGTGCAGCGCGTCGACAACAAGAAGTTCCGGATGGAGGCGTTCGACTACTTCGCCCCCGACGGCGGAGCACCCACCCTCTACCAGCGCCCGCCCGCCGACATCTGGACGTTCATCAGCGAGAAGGCCGACGAGAAGACCGTCCGCGACATCCTCGCCCTCGCCAACTTCACCGCCGCGCCCTACGGAACCAAGGAGCAGCGGCTGCGCATGTACGGCGTCGAGGGCGTCCACCACACGTTCGACGACGGTGTCCTCACCAAGAACGGCAAGGGCAACAACGAGGTCTTCTCGACGTACGAGTATCTGGCGTCGCCCGCGCCCTTCGTCGCCTATCCCGACCTGCCGGACGTCACCGAGGGCATGGTCGGCTGGCAGCAGCGCCAGGGCGCGCACGCGAAGAAGCCGCTCTTCCACGGCATGATGATCATTGAGCCGACCCGGTACACCGAGCTGAACGCCGAGTTCGAGGACCTGGAGAAGGACGTCGTGCGCGGCCGCAAGAAGGTCTCCGACATGCAGCGGGCGGCATCGGACTGGAAGTCGGGCGGCGGCGACAAGCTGCGCGACTGGTACAAGAAGCTGCTCGACGAGTCCGGCGGATCGGCGTCCTGACATGGCGCACGGTACGACCGACGCGCGCGCCGCCACCCCCGCCCCCGCCCCCGGAGAGGCCGCGCCGCCACCCGAGACCTCCAAGGCCCGGCCGGCGAAGGCGCCCCCGGCGCGCGTCCCGCTCCGGCACCGGCTGCGCCGCGACCGCGTCCTGCTCCTGATGGTGCTGCCCGCGCTGCTGCTGCTCCTCGTCTTCAACTACGTCCCGCTGATCGGCAACGTCGTCGCGTTCCAGGACTACGACCCGTACATCGCGGACAACGCGTTCCAGGCGATGTCGCAGAGTCCGTGGATCGGCTTCGAGCACTTCCGGCACATGGTGGACGACCGGCTGTTCTGGCAGGCCGTCAGGAACACCCTCGCCATCTTCGCGATCCAGCTGGCGCTGTTCTTCCCGGTGCCGATCGCGCTCGCGCTGTTCATCAACAGCTTCGTGCGGCCGCGCGTGCGGGCGGTGGCGCAGGCGATCCTGTACCTGCCGCACTTCTTCTCCTGGGTCCTCGTCATCACGGTCTTCCAGCAGATGTTCGGCGGGGCGGGCCTCGTCGCGCAGGTCCTTCGGGACCACGGCCACGACGGCTTCGACCTGATGACCGACCCGGGCCTGTTCAAGTTCCTGCTGACCTTCGAGATGATCTGGAAGGACGCGGGCTGGGGCGTCATCGTCTTCCTCGCCGCGCTCGCCGCCGTCAGCCCCGATCTGTACGAGGCCGCGGCGATGGACGGCGCGAACCGCTGGCGCCGCATGTGGCACATCCAGCTCCCGGCGCTGCGCCCGGTCGTCGCCCTGCTCCTGGTCCTCCAGGTCGGCAACGCGCTCACGGTCGGCTTCGAGCAGATCCTCCTGCAGCGCGCGGCGGTCGGCGCCGCGGCCTCCGAGGTCCTGGACACGTACGTGTGGAACACCGGCCTGGACAACGGCAACTTCGGCTACGGCGCCGCGATCGGCATCGTGAAGGGCGTCTTCGGCCTGCTGCTCGTGCTCGGCGCCAACAAGGCCGCCCACCTCATGGGCGAGCAGGGGGTGTACAAGCGGTGAGCTCTCTCGACGTACTGAACTTCGGCGTCAAGCCGGGCAGCAGGACCGGTCTGCGCCCCGTGTGGGAGGAGCCGCCGACCCGGGCCGGGCTCGCCACCAAGGGCGTGACCCTGGCACTGGTCTGCCTGGCCGTGCTCTTCCCGGTGTGGGTGGTGGTCGTCACCAGCCTCTCCTCGGTGCGGACGATCACCGAGACGGGCGGCCTCGTGGTGATCCCCCGGGGCGTCACGTTCATCCACTACCAGGAGCTGCTCAGCGGCGGTCAGGTGTCACGGGCCGCGCTGGTCAGCGTGGGCGTCACGGTCGTCGGGACGCTGTTCAGCATGGCCGTGTCGGTCCTCTGCGCGTACGGCCTGTCGCGGCCCGGGTCCGTGCTGCACCGCCCGATCCTGCTCGTGATCGTCGCGACCATGTTCTTCGGCGCCGGGCTGATCCCCACCTATCTGGTGGTGCAGGGTCTCGGCCTCACCGACACGTATCTCTCCCTGATCCTGCCGAGCGCCGTGAACGTGTTCAACATCCTCGTACTGCGCGCCTTCTTCATGGGCACGGCGCAGGAGCTGGTCGAGAGCGCCCGCATCGACGGGGCCGGTGACCTGCGCATCCTGTGGCGGATCGTCATGCCCCTCTCGCGCGCGGTGCTCGCGGTGATCACCCTCTTCTACGCGGTGGGCTACTGGAGCGCGTGGTTCAACGCGTCGATCTACCTCAGCGACCCGGACATGATGCCGTTGCAGAACGTCATGCAGCAGCTGGTCCTCAAGCAGCAGAAGCCGACTGGTCTGAGCCAGGCCATCAACACGGGCCACCTGTCGCCGCTCGCCATCCAGATGGCCGTGATGGTGCTCGCGCTGATCCCCGTGGCCGTTCTCTCGCCGTTCGTGCAGCGGCATTTCAAGCAGGGCATGCTCACCGGCGCAGTGAAGGGCTGACCACACCGATGCCTTCCCTCCAGAACGTCACCCGCGGCCGGATCCTCTTCGGCGGCGACTACAACCCCGAGCAGTGGCCCGAGGAGGTCTGGCACGACGACGTCCGGCTGATGAAGGAGGCCGGAGTCACCACCGTCACCCTCGGCGTCTTCTCCTGGGCGAAGCTCGAACCGCGCCCCGGCGCCCGGGAGTTCGGCTGGCTCGACCGACTGATGGACCTCATGCACGAGCACGGCATCGGCGTCGTCCTCGCCACGCCGACCTCCGCTCCCCCGCCCTGGCTCGGCCGGCTGCACCCCGAGACGCTGCCGCGCGACGAGGACGGCAACGTCGAGTGGTGGGGCTCGCGCCAGCACTTCGCGCACTCTAGCGCCGCCTACCGACGCCATGCGGCCGCCATCACCGAGGACCTCGCCGCCCGGTACGCGCATCACCCCGCGCTCACCATGTGGCACATCAACAACGAATACTGCACCTACGACTGGGGCGACGAGACCGCGACCGCCTTCCGCCGCTGGCTCCGGGAGCGGTACGGCACGCTGACCGCGCTCAACACCGCCTGGGGGTCGGCGTTCTGGGGGCAGAGCTACGACGCCTGGGAGGAGATCCTGCCGCCCCGCCGCGCCCACTACATGAAGACCCCGACGCAGGTCCTCGACTTCAAGCGCTTCACCTCCGACGCCCTGCTGGAGTGCTACGCCGCCGAGCGCGACATCGTCCGCGCGCACACCCCGCACCTGCCGGTCACCACCAACTTCATGCCGCTGTGGCAGGGCCAGGACGGCTGGAAGTGGGCGGTGGAGGAGGACGTGGTGTCCGTGGATCTGTACCCCGACCCGAGGGACCCGCTCGGCGGCCAGTACGGGGCGCTGGTCCAGGACCTGACGCGCTCGCAGGCGGGCGGCGGGCCCTGGATGCTGATGGAGCAGGCCGCGGGACCAGTGAACTGGCGCGGCGTGAACCATCCCAAGCCCGCAGGGCTCAACCGGCTCTGGACCTGGCAGGCCGTGGCGCGCGGCGCCGACGCCGTCTGCTACTTCCAGTGGCGGCAGTCCCGGCAGGGCGCGGAGAAGTTCCACTCGGGCATGCTGAGCCACGCGGGCGAGGAGGGCCGCACCTTCCGGGAGGTCTGCCGGATCGGCGCCGAACTGCGCGCGCTCGGACCGGAGGTGGCGGGCACCCGGACGACCGCCGAGGTGGCGGTCCTGCACGACTGGGACGCGTGGTGGGCGGGACAGCAGGACGGCCGCCCCTCTGCCCTGCTCGACCACGCGGAACTCCTCCGCGCCTGGCACCGCGCCCTGTGGGAGGCGAACCTCCCGGCCGACTTCGCCCACCCGGAGCACGACCTGTCGGCGTACCGCCTGGTCGTCGTGCCGCACCTCTACCTCCTCACCGACACCGCGCTCGACGGCCTCGTCACCTACGTCCGCGAGGGAGGCACGCTCGTCTGCGGCTTCTTCACGGGCGTGGCCGACGCGGACGACCGGGTGCGGCCCGGCGGAATGGACGCGCGGCTGCGCGCCCTGCTGGGCGTCCGCACCCTCCACGAGTGGTGGCCGCTGGACGCCGGCGAGAGCGTGGACTGCGGGGAGTTCACCGGCACCCTGTGGTCCGAGGAGCTGACGGCCGACGACGCGGCCGAGACGGTCGCCGCCCACCGGGGCGGCGAGCTCGACGGACTGCCCGCGGTGCTGCGCCACGGCCGCGCCTGGTACGTGTCCACGCTCCCCGCCCCCGATGGCCTGCGCGGCCTGCTGGTCCGCGCCGCCACCGAAGCGGGCGTACGGCCTCCGCTCCCCGGCCTCCCCCACGGAGTCGAGGCCGTACGCCGCGGTGACCTGCTCTTCCTCCTGCACCACGGCCGCGCCGAGGTGACCGTGACCGTGCCGGGCCGCCACCGCGACCTGCTGACCGGCGAACCGGTCGACGGCACGGTCACGCTCGGCCGGCACGGCGTGGCCGTACTGCGCGAGGACGCACGACCCGCGGGCTCGTCCTGAGCCCGCGGAGCCATCCCCCCACCCTGGAGAGAACACCATGGGACGACAGACCCGCCGCACCACCGCGCTCCGTCTGCTCCTCGCGCCCGCCCTGGCCGCGGGCGTGGCCGTCGGGCTCACCTCCGCGCCCGCTCAGGCAGCCGTGTGGAGCAGCTGCGAGCAGTGGGGCAACACGACCCTGAACGGCTACACCCTCTACAACAACATCTGGGGCTCGGGCGCGGGCAGCCAGTGCGTCTCCGCCGACTCCGGCACCAAGTGGAGCGTGCGCGCCGACCACCCGAACACCAGCGGCATCAAGTCCTACCCCAACTCCAAGAAGGTGATCGGCAAGCCGGTCGACTCGCTGTCGTCGCTGAAGAGCTCCTACGACGTCACGGTCCCGTCGGCGGGCCACTACAACTCCTCGTACGACATCTGGGACACCGACTACGACTACGAGATAATGCTGTGGGTCAACCACCACGGCGACGTCGGGCCGCTCGGCACCCCGCAGGGCACCGTCACGCGCGGCGGCCACACCTGGAACGTCTACAAGGGCAGCAACGGCCACAACGAGGTCTTCTCGTTCCTGCGCACCTCCGACTCGTCGGCCGGCACCGTCGACATCCTCCCGATCCTCAGGTGGATCAAGGAAACCAAGGGCTGGATGGGCAACGAGACCATCGGTGACGTGCAGTTCGGCTACGAGATCAGCGGTTCGGCCGGCGGCCTGGACTTCCGGACGAACTCGCTGACCGTCTCGGGCAGCTGATTGTCATGCCCAGGCTAATCATTGCGGTGGCGCTGGCCGCGCTCCTGACGGGCGGTGCGGCCACCACCCCACCCGCCGCCCCGTCCAGTGGTGAAGCCGACGCGCGTGCCGCGAGCCGTGTGGCCGAGCGGCTCGACCGCGGCCTGGTGGCCGTCCCCGCGAGCGGCGGAGTCCTGGTCACCTGGCGGCTGACCGGCGACGACCCCGCGGGCATCTCCTTCCGGCTCTACCGGGGCGGCACCCTGATCGAGGAGACGACGAAGACCAACTTCCTGGACAGCGGCGGCGGCGCCTCGTCCACGTACGAGATCCGAGCCGTCGTCGACGGTACCGAGCGGCCCGGCGAGAAGGCGTCGGTGTGGGCCGCGGGCCGCCACGACATCCCGCTCGACAAGCCCCCGGGCGGCACCACCCGCGACGGCGTCGCCTACACCTACTCCGCCAACGACGCGTCGGCCGCCGACCTGGACGGCGACGGACAGTACGAACTGGTCCTCAAGTGGGCGCCGTCGAACGCCACGGACTCCGCCAACTCCGGTACGTGCACGGGCCCGACGGTCTACGACGCGTACGAGCTGACCGGCAGGCGGCTCTGGCGCGTGAACCTCGGCACGAACGTGCGCAGCGGTTCGCACTACGACTCCTTCCAGGTGTACGACTACGACGGCGACGGCAGGGCCGAGATGGCCGTGCGGACCTCCGACGGCTCGAAGGACTCCGCGGGCACGGTCATCGGCGACGCGAACGCCTCGCACCTGGCCGACAACTGCGGCGTGCTGTCCGGCCCGGAGTTCCTGTCCGTCTTCGACGGGCGGACCGGCAGGGTGCTGGACTCCGTGCCCTTCGAGCCGGCCCGCGGCAGGGTCTCCGACTGGGGCGACACCTGGGGCAACCGGGAGGGCAGACTGCTCTCCGCGACCGCGTACGTCAGCGGCTCCCGGCCCAGCATGATCTTCAGCCGGGGCATCTACGAACGCGTCGCGCTCGCCGCGTACGACTGGAACGGCACCGACCTGACCCGCCGCTGGAAGTTCGACAGCCACAGCTCCACCAACCTCGGCAAGGGCTACGACCAGCAGGGCAACCACAACCTCGCGGTCGCCGACGTGGACGGCGACGGAAAGGACGAGATCATCTACGGCGCGATGGCCGTGGACGACGACGGCAGCGGCCTGTGGACCACGAAGCTCGGCCACGGCGACGCCCTGCACGTCGGCGACCTCGACCCGGCGCGCCCCGGCCTCGAATCCTTCAACGTGCACGAACACAAGGACGCGGCGTACGGCTACGAGATGCACGACGCGCGGACCGGCCGCATCCTGTGGGGCGCCAGGACCGGCACCGACGTGGGCCGCGGCCTCTGCGCCGACCTCACACGCGCGCACGCGGGCGCGGAGTGCTGGTCGAGCGGCGGCGGCCTGTACGCCGCCAACGGCACGAAGATCAGCGACAGTGTGCCGTCCTTCGGCGGCGCAGCCTCGTACAACGCGGCGATCTGGTGGGACGGCGACGCCCACCGTGAACTCCTCGACCACCGCTGGTCGGGCACCGCCGGAACCGGCTACGGCCAGATTCTCAAATACGACGGCGACAGCGAACTCACCCGCATCTGGTCCGACACAGAGGCCCGCTCCAACAACTGGACCAAGGGCAACCCGGTCCTGGCCGCCGACCTGCTCGGCGACTGGCGCGAGGAAATGATCTGGCGCACCGCGGACTCGACGAAGCTACGCCTGTACACCACCCCCCACCCCACCGACCACCGCCTCCAGACCCTGATGCACGACCCGGTGTACCGCCTCGGCGTCGCCTGGCAGAACACCGGATACAACCAGCCGGCGCAGGTGAGTTACTACCTCGGCACGAAGTGAGCGACGGGGCCCGTGCTCGCCCGTACCGTGAGTGCGGGGGCGAGGAGTTCCACGCCGTCCGTGCCGCGGGCCTCCAGTTTGGCGATGGTCCGGTCCACCGCTCTGCGGCCCATCTCCTGTGCGGGGATGGAGACCGAGGTGAGCCGGACGGATGCCCCGACCGCGACCTGGTCGGGGCAGATCGCCACCACCGAGACGTCCTCCGGGACCGCGCGGCCCTGCTGGCGCAGCAGGGCGAGCAGGGGTTCCACGGCCGATTCGTTCTGGACGACGAAGCCCGTGGTGCCGGGGCGTTCGTCGAAGACGCGGGAGAGCGTCGTCGCCATCGCGTCGTAGCCGCCGTCGCTGGGGCGGTGCAGGAGCCGCACGTCCAGCTCGCGGGCGCGGGCGCGGAGTCCGTCGAGGGTGCGCTCGGCGAAGCCGGTGTGGCGTTCGTACACGGCCGGCGCCTCGCCGATGACGGCGATGTCGCGGTGGCCGAGCCCGGCCAGGTGCTCGACGCAGAGCGCGCCCGTCGCCGCGAAGTCGAGGTCCACACAGGTCAGCCCCTCGGGGTCGGCGGGCAGGCCGATGAGGACGGCGGGCCGGTCGCTGGCGCGCAGCAACGGCAGGCGCTCGTCGTCGAGTTCGACGTCCATGAGGATCATGGCGTCGGCGATGCCGCTGCCGGTGACGCGGCGGACGGCGGCCGGGCCCTCGGCGCCGGTGAGGAGCAGGACGTCGTAGCCGTAGGTCCGGGCCGTCGTGGTGACCGCGAGGGCGATCTCCATCATCACCGGCACGTACATGTCGGTGCGCAGCGGCATCATCAGCGCGATGACGTTCGACTTGGCGCTGGCCAGGGCGCGGGCGCCCGCGTTCGGGTGGTAGCCGAGTTGCTCGATGCTGCGCTCCACGCGCTCGCGGGTGCCCCGGGAGATCGAACGCTTGCCGCTGAGCACATAGCTGACCGTGCTGGCCGAGACCCCGGCGTGCTTGGCTACCTCGGCTAGGGTGACCATGGAGCGCTCCTCCCACTGAGCTGCCTGAGCTGCTTGAGCGGCCTGGGCGGTGAACCGCTTCGATGCGGATCGCCCACCGACCCTATGGGGGCGGGCATGACCTGTCCAGAGGCCTGTCGAAGCGCTTCGACAGGGTGGGCCGGAGGGAGTCCGGCCCACCCCTCGGTGGTTCACCTGTGACGGCCGCTCCCTACAGCTTCGGGTGGGCGTTCCTCATGAGCTCCTGGAACTGTGCCGAGAACCAGTGCCCGGAGACCGGCGCGTCGGGCAGCGCACCGGACTTGTTGTAGCCGTTGCGCGCGTTCCCGTCGTACGTGGGGTCACACATCCGGTCGAAGCCCTTGCCCTCGTCGTTCGGGATCTCCTTGCTGGATCCGTCGGACTCGCCCGGCGGCTTCATCCACACGTAGGCGTCGATGCCGGCCGCGGGTGCGGTCCTCGGGCGCTCTCCGAGGCCCGCGCCCGACTGGTTGCACCAGTTGCCGATGTGGATGCGGCGGTCGTAGCGGCCGCCGTTGACGTAGGAGTCCACGTCGGTGGTCGGGCCCGGCTGGATGGGCCGTGCCGCCCCGCCCCAGCCGTTGCGGGAGGTGTCGATCAGCATGCCGATGTCGGACCGGAAGCCGGTGGACACCAGCTGGTTGCGGAAGGCCTGGGCGAAGGAGAGCTCGTCGGTGTAGCGGTTCCAGTCGACCCACTTGGACTCGCGGACCGACCTGCCGTTGACCGAGTCGCCGATCCTGAAGTTCTCCTCCTTCAGCGCGCTGTAGTTGGCGGTGTTGGTGATGAAGCCGTGCACCTTGTCGACCGTGCTGCCCTCGGCGGTGGCCGCCTCGCGGAAGATCTGCGCGGAGGGGGCGAAGTTGTCGTCCCAGCCGATCCAGCCGTGGTGGCCCGCGTCCACGTAGTTGTAGACGTTCGGGACGGCGCCGAGCTTGTTCAGGGCGTAGCCGACGCCCTTCACGTAGTTGCCGTTGGCCTTCATCACGTCGCACTGGGGGGTCGCGGTGGGGCGGCCGCCGGTGTTGGTGACGAGGTTGGGCAGGGAGTCGATCTCGACGGTCGTGACGATGCGGAGGTTCGCGTACTTCGGGTCGGCGAGGATCCGCGCGATCGGGTCGATGTAGGCCGTCTTGTACTTGTCGATCTCGGTGGGGCCGAGCTCGCCGTTGGAGGCGAGTGCGGAGCAGTCCCGGCCCGGCAGGTTGTAGATGACCAGCTGGATGACGCCGGCGCCCTGCCGGAGGGCCGTGTCGAGGTGGGCGCGCAGGCCCATCTTGCCGTCCGCGCCCTCGATCGCGGCGATCCGGTCGAGCCAGACGCCGGTGGGCTGGTTCGAGATCCGGCTGCCGCCCGGCTCGGCGTCGGCCTTCGCCTTCCACTCGGGGTTCACATAGCCCTTGACGCCCGCGTACGGGTTGTCGACGCGTGCGGCTGCGGCGGCCTCGGCGGCGGTGCCGCCGGTGAGCGCGACGGCGGTGCCGCCGGTCACGGCGAGCGTTGTGGCGAGTGCGAGGAGGAGGGTGCGTGATCTGCGGTACGTGCGGTGTGTGCGGCTCATGATGAGTTCGGTGCCTCTCGGGTGTCGGGGGCGGTGCCCCATCGGGTGTCGGGTCAGGGGGCGAGGGCGCGCAAATGGTCGCGCAGCCCGATGCCGAACGGGGTGGGAGTGCCGTCGTAGGAGCTGATCAGGGCCGGACCCGATGAGCAGTCCCAGGCGTTCCAGGTCCAGCCGAGGTACGAGAGCCCGCGGTCGTCGAACCACTTCATGACGCGGTCGATGAACCCGTGGGAGCAGGTGTTCTCGCCGATCTCGCCCGCGACGAGCGGGACGCGGGCGGCGACGGGGGCGAGGGTGCGGTCCCAGCAGCCCTCGTCGGCGCAGGTGTTGAAGTTGTAGACGTGCCAGGCCGCGGCGAGATTGCCGGCCGGGTCGTGGGGCGCGTGCCGCAGCCAGCCGCTCAGGTCGTTGGCGTACGCGATGCCGGCCGCGAGGACGAGGTTCTTGGCGCCCGTGGCGCGGACGGCGTCCAACAGGTCCTGCATTCCCGCGACTTCGTAACCGATGCCGGGGCAGTGGCCGCCGTCGCGCCAGCAGGTCCAGGCCTCGGCGGTGGTGGGGGTCGCGCGGTCGGGGTAGGGCTCGTTGAAGAGGTCGAAGACGACTTCCGGGTCGTTCTTGTACGCGCGGGCGACCGAGGTCCAGAACGCCGGGGTGTACCGGGCGTTCGGCATCGGCTTCTGACAGCTGGCGTGGACGTCGTGGCAGCCGGCCGAGTTGCCGGTGTACTGGCCGTGGGACCAGTGCAGTTCGACGACCGGTGTCATGCCGTGCCGCTGGACGCGCTGGACCAGCTGATCGATGGCAGAACGGTAGTTGGCACCGCCGTACCGGGGGTCGATGTTGTCGGTGCCGAGCCAGCACTCTTCGTTGAGGGGGATGCGGACGGTGTTGGCCTTCCAGTCCGCGATGGCCCGGACGGAGGCGTCGTCGACGGGGCCGTCGAAGACGCCCCAGCCCTGGACGCAGGCGAACTCGCCGCCGGAGCGGTTGACGCCGAGGAGGCGGCGGGTGGCGCCCTGCGCGTCGACGAGCTTGTTGCCCTCGGCGCGCAGGACGGGCGGAGGCGCGGTCGCGGCAGGCTGGGCCGCGGCGGGTTCGGCCGCGCTCGCCGTGGACAGGGCGGACGGCGCGGTGAGGCCACCGGCGGCGAGCAGGGCGCCGGCCAGCGCGACGAGCAGGCGTGACAGACCGGAGAGACGGAACGGGTGTGACAGGCGTGAGGGATGTCGCATGAGCGACTCCTTCGAGGTCAACTCGACGTCGGCACAGCCGATTTCGAGGTCAACTGAACGGAATCGCTCCCACTGTTGAACGCGGAAGCTATCAGTGAGTTGCCGCGGGGGCCAGATGGGTTCGCGCATTCTCCGGAGATTTACTTGTCGAATTCATTCGACAGGCCGGGCGTCGAATGAATTCGACGGCCCAATGCTCGCCCACTCCCTTGACATGTTCTTGTAACACGTTGACTTTGGGAGCGCTCCCACTGGTTCCCCGCTCCCACCTCTTGGAACTCACCCCCCGACGCACCGACAGGAGGGACCAGCGCATGCGCGCCTTCCCCGGATCACCGGAACCCGACGAGTCCAGACCCCCGCTCAGCCGACGCCGCCTGCTCGCGATCGGCGCCGCCGCCGTCGCCGTCCCCGCCACGGCCTCCCTGACGTCCGCAGGTCAGACGGCCCACGCGGGCGAGGCGCGGGCCGCCGCGAACGAGTACGAGCAGCGCTTCCTCGACCTCTACGCGAAGATCACCAACCCGGCGAACGGCTATTTCTCGCCGGAGGGCATTCCCTACCACTCCGTCGAGACACTCATCGTCGAGGCCCCCGACCACGGCCACGAGACGACGTCCGAGGCGTACAGCTATCTGATCTGGCTGCAGGCCATGTACGGCAAGGTCACGGGCGATTGGAGCCGTTTCAACGCGGCGTGGGAAACCATGGAGAAATTCATGATCCCGACCCGCGCGGACCAGCCGACGAACAGTTTCTACAATCCCTCGAAACCGGCCACCTATGCTCCCGAATGGGATCAGCCCTCCCAGTATCCGGCCCGCCTCGATCCGTCGGTCGCCGTCGGCGCCGACCCGCTCGCGGCCGAGCTGAGGAGCGCGTACGGCACCGACGACGTCTACGGCATGCACTGGCTCCAGGACGTCGACAACACGTACGGCCTGGGCGGCTCCGGCACTCCGCCGACGTACATCAACACCTTCCAGCGCGGCTCGCAGGAGTCCGTGTGGGAGACGGTCACGCAGCCCTGCCGCGACGCCTTCACCTACGGCGGCAGGAACGGCTATCTGGACCTCTTCACCGGTGACTCCTCGTACGCGAAGCAGTGGAAGTTCACCAACGCCCCCGACGCCGACGCGCGCGCCGTCCAGGCCGCCTACTGGGCGCACAAGTGGGCCTCCGCGCAGGGCAAGGCCGGCCAGGTGGCGGCGACCGTCGCCAAGGCCGCCAAGATGGGCGACTACCTCCGGTACGCCCTGTTCGACAAGTACTTCAAGAAGGTCGGCGACTGCACGAGCCCGTCCGGCTGCGCCCCGGGCAGCGGCAAGAACAGCTCGCACTACCTGCTGTCCTGGTACTACGCGTGGGGCGGCGCGCTCGACACCTCGGCGGGCTGGGCCTGGCGCATCGGCTGCAGCCACAGCCACGGCGGCTACCAGAACCCCCTGGCCGCCTACGCCCTGAGCTCGTACGCGGCGCTCGCGCCCAGGTCGGCGACCGGCAGGGCGGACTGGCGCCAGAGCCTCACCCGGCAGCTGGAGTTCTACCGCTGGCTGCAGTCCGCCGAGGGCGCCATCGCGGGCGGCGCGACCAACAGCTGGCAGGGCAGGTACGCGCAGCCGCCCGCGGGCACGCCCACCTTCTACGGCATGTACTACGACGAGAAGCCCGTCTACCACGACCCGCCGTCCAACCAGTGGTTCGGCTTCCAGGCCTGGTCGATGGAGCGGGTCGCCGAGTACTACCACCAGACGGGCGCGGCCGACGCCAAGGCCGTCCTCGACAAGTGGGTCACCTGGGCGCTGTCCGAGACGCGGGTCGCCGCCGACGGCACGTACTCGTTCCCCTCCACCCTGCGGTGGAGCGGCGCGCCCGACACCTGGAACCCCGCAAATCCCGGCCGCAACAGCGGGCTCCACGTGTCGGTCGTGGACCGCACCAATGACGTCGGCGTGGCCGGGGCCTATGCGCGCACGCTCGTCTACTACGCCGCCAAGTCCGGGCACGCGGCGGCGAAGAGGACCGCCAAGGCGCTGCTCGACGGCATGTGGACGCACCACCAGGACGCGCGGGGCATCGCGGTGCCGGAGCAGCGGGCCGACTTCAGCCGCTTCAAGGACGCCGTGTACGTGCCGAGCGGCTGGAGCGGCACGATGCCGAACGGCGACCCGATCAACGCGTCGTCGACGTTCCTCTCCATCCGCTCCTTCTACAAGAAGGACCCCGACTGGCCGAAGGTCGAGGCGTATCTGGCGGGCGGCGCGGTGCCCACCTTCACGTACCACCGGTTCTGGGCGCAGGCGGACATCGCGCTTGCGCTCGGGGCGTACGCGGAGCTCCTCGTCTAGCCCTGCCGCTCCGTGTACGGGCCGGCCGGAATCCCCCGCCGGGGGCGCCGGCCGGCCCCTCCCCGTCCTCCTCGTGAAGGGAACCCCCATGTCCCCCGGCCCCCGCGTGTCCCCCGGTGTCCGTGCCCGGCGGGCACGCACGCTCCCCGCCCTCTTCGGCCTGCTGGTCGGCTTCCTCGCCGGCGGCCCCGTGACATCCGCGGACGCGGACGCCTCCGCCGCCACGGCGGCCGCCCCCGCCACCGTGCCGTACGACTGGAAGAACGTGCGCGTCGACGGGGGCGGCTTCGTCCCCGGCATCGTCTTCAACCGCTCCGAGCCCGGCCTCGCCTACGCCCGCACCGACATCGGCGGCGCCTACCGCTGGCAGGAGTCCACCCGGTCCTGGAAGCCGCTGCTCGACTCGGTCGGCTGGGACGACTGGGGGCACACCGGCGTCGCGAGCCTCGCCTCCGACTCCGTCGACCCCGACAAGGTGTACGCGGCCGTCGGCACGTACACGAACGACTGGGACCCCGGCAACGGCGCCGTGCTGCGCTCCACGGACCAGGGCGAGACCTGGCGCAAGGCTGGCCTGCCCTTCAAGCTGGGCGGCAACATGCCGGGACGCGGCATGGGCGAGCGCCTCGCCGTCGACCCGCACGACAACAGGGTGCTGTACCTGGGCGCGCCGAGCGGCAAGGGCCTGTGGCGCTCCACGGACTCGGGCGCCACCTGGCGGCAGGTCACGAGCTTCCCCAACCCGGGCAACTACGCGGAGAACCCGGCCGACACCAGCGGCTACGCCTCCGACAACCAGGGCGTCGTCTGGGTGACCTTCGACGAGTCGACGGGGAAGGGCGGCGGCAGGACGCAGACCATCTACGTCGGGGTCGCCGACAAGCAGAACGCCGTGTACAAGTCCACAGACGGCGGCGGCAGTTGGACGCGGGTCGGCGGGCAGCCGACCGGCTACCTGCCGCACAAGGGTGTCCTCGACGCCGAGAACGGATACCTCTATCTCGCGTACAGCGACAAGGGCGGCCCTTACGACGGAGGGAAGGGCCAGGTGTGGCGGTACGCGACGAAGAGCGGGGAGTGGAAGAACATCAGCCCGGTGGCCGAGGCCGACACGTCCTACGGCTACAGCGGACTGACCGTCGACCGGCAGCGCCCGGGCACGGTCATGGTCACCGGCTACAGCTCTTGGTGGCCGGACACACAGATCTTCCGCACCACGGACAGCGGCGCCAACTGGACGTCGGCGTGGAGCTACTCGTCGTATCCGAACCGCGAGAACCGCTACACGATGGACGTCTCGTCCGTGCCGTGGCTCTCCTGGGGCGCGCACCCCACGCCGCCCGAGCAGACGCCCAAGCTCGGCTGGATGACGGAGGCCCTGGAGATCGACCCGTTCGACTCGGACCGGATGATGTACGGCACCGGGGCCACCGTCTACGGCACGGACGACCTCACCGAATGGGACGACGGCGGCGGCAAGTTCACCATCAGGCCGATGGTGAAGGGCCTGGAGGAGACCGCGGTCAACGACCTCGCCGCTCCCCCGTCCGGCGCGCCGCTGTTCAGCGCGCTCGGCGACATCGGCGGCTTCCGCCACACGGACGTGACCAAGGTGCCGTCCCTGATGTACACCCAGCCGAATCTCTCCACCACGACCAGCCTCGACTACGCCGCGTCGAACCCGAACACGGTGGTGCGGGTCGGCAACGCGGACGCGGCACCGCGCATCGGCTTCTCCACGGACAACGGCGCCAACTGGTTCGCCGGGCAGGAGCCCGCCGGTGTCACGGGCGGCGGCACGGTCGCCACGGCGGCCGACGGCAGCCGCTTCGTGTGGAGCCCGGACGGCGCGGGCGTGCACACGACGGCCGGGTTCGGCTCGTCGTGGACGGCGTCGAAGGGCATCCCGCAGGGAGCCGTCGTCGAGGCGGACCGCTCCGACCCGAAGACGTTCTACGGATTCAAGTCGGGCACCTTCTATGTGAGTTCGGACGGCGGGGCGACCTTCACCGCGAAGGCTTCGGCCGGGCTGCCCGCCGAGGGACCCGTGAAGTTCCAGGCCGTGCCCGGCAAGAAGGGCGACATCTGGCTGGCGGGCGGCAAGGCGGGGGCGACGTACGGCCTGTGGCGCTCCACCGACGGCGGCGCCACGTTCAAGAAGGTCGAGGGGGTCCAGGAGGCCGACACCATCGGCTTCGGCAAGGCGGCACCCGGCGCCTCGTACCAGGCCCTCTACACCAGCGCGAAGATCGGCGGGGTACGCGGCATCTTCCGCTCCACGGACACGGGCACGACCTGGGTGCGGGTCAACGACGACCGCCACCAGTGGGGTTGGACCGGCGCGGCGATCACCGGCGACCCCAAGGTCTTCGGCCGGGTCTACGTGGCGACGAACGGGCGCGGCGTGATCTACGGCGACACGGCGGCGCGACGCTCGCGATAGGTGGCGCGGAGACGGGTGGCCCGCGGATGACGTGGACGGGGCGCCGAGTCCGGCCGACTTCGACTCGGTTACTCTCGGCGCCTCTGACGTTCACTCCGCGATCCGGGGCCGCACCGCGATCGCGTCGGCACCCGGGAGACGCCCCACATGAGTACGCAGCCGCCACCGCCGCCCGGAGGGGGGCGGACCGACGCGTCGGCCGTCCGGATCGGCGCTCTCGTGCCGCTGACCCGGCCCGGCTGGACCGCGGCGGGCCGGCATCTGCTGGCCGGGCTCGAACTGGCCGTCCGCGACGTCAACGACACCGGCGGGATCACCGGCAGGCCACTCGAACTGGTGGTCAGGGACACCGCGGCCGATCCGCGGCGGGCCGAGGCGGCCGTGGCGGAACTGGCCGGCCTGGGCGTCGCCGCACTGGCCGGGGAGTACCACAGCGTCGTCGCCCGCGCCGCCGCCACCGCCGCCGACGCCATAGGCCTGCCGTACCTCTGCTCGTCCGCGGTGCTCGACGCGCTCACCGACCGGCCGACGGAGTGGGTCGCGCGCCTCCCCCCGCCGCAGTCCCGCGGCTGGCAGGTCTACGCGGACTTCCTCCTCGGCGCGGGCCACCGCCGTATCGCCGTGGCGGCCCAGCCGAGCGTCTACTGGGCGGCCGGGACCCGCGTCCTGCGCGACCGCCTCGCGCCGCACGGCGGCTCCGTCGGCGAACTGGACCTGACCACGCTCACCCCCGCCGACGTGTGCGACGCACTCGCCGCCGAGCGGGCGACCGCCCTCCTCCTTCTCCTCGGCCACCCGGAACCGGCGATGTCGGTCGTCCGCGCCGTCCGCCGCGATCCGCGCCTCACCGACCTCACGATCGGCGCTCCGGCCGGGCAGCCGGAGTTCGCCGAATGGGCGACGGCGCTGGGCACCGACGGTGCCGCCGTCCCCTTCCTGCGCTATTTGCCCGAGCGCCTCACACCGCTCGGCGCGCGTGTCGCGGTGGCCCTCCGTGAGCGGCTGGCCGAAGCGCCCTCCTTCGTCGCCTTCGAGGGCTACGACACGGTCGCCGTCCTCGCGGACGTGTTGCGCTCCCACGGCGTGGACCGCGCCCGCACCGCCGCTGCCTGGCCCCGCGTCGCGGTCGAAGGAACCCGCGGGACGATCCGGTTCACCCGCACGCCGGGCAGCCACGTCTGGCAGTGGGACCGCCCGCCGGTCCAGATCGCCGACCGCGACCCGGCCCGACCGGAGCGCTTCCGGGTCCTGCACACCGGTTGAGAGACCCGCGCCAGACCCGGAGCGCTGACGCCCGCTGTGCGGTCACGTACAACGCCTCGGCCTGAGTGCGGAGTTGCGGGTGATCTCCGTACACTGACGCGCATGGCATGCCGCATCAGTGAACTCGTCCTCGACGCCGCCGACCCCGAGCGTCTCGCCGTGTTCTGGAGCGAGGTCCTCGGATACGTCGAACTCGGCCGGGAGGACGACGGAAGCATCGAGATCGGACCGCCCGGCACCGGCTTCGGCGGACCGCAGCCCACCCTCGTCCTCAGCCCCAGCAGCGCCCCGCGAGCCGGGAAGCTGCCGCTGCACATCGACGTCAGCGCCACCGACCGCGACCAGCACGCCGAGTTGGAGCGGCTGCTCGCGCTCGGCGCCAAGCCCGCCGACGTCGGCCAGACCGGTGCCGAGAGCTGGCACGTCCTGACCGACCCGGAGGGCAACGAGTTCTGCCTGCTGCACGCCCGGATCCAGCCCCTCTGACGGGGACAGGGCGTCAGCGGATCCGGCCCGCGCCCGCGTGCCGGCCGACGACGGGCGGCACCTGCCGCGCGTCGTCCACGCCGGTCCGCAGGGTCGGGGTCCAGCCCGCGCCGGACCGCAGGGGTTCTGTCGGGTACTCCGCGTTGTGGGCGGCGATCAGGTCGACGGTCCTGCCGTTGACACGGTTGCCGGTTGCGGTGACCGGTGCCTCCTTCCACTTCTTGAGGACGCGTCCCGCGCCGACCCCGGCGGGCAGCGTGAACGCGTTGGCCTCGGCCACGAGTTGGGACTCCGCTCCGATGCCGAAGCTGTACTGGTAGCCGCTCGCCGGGGCCACGAAGTGGTTGTTGTAGGCGTCGACCTTGCCGAAGCGGACGCGCGGAGCCCGCTCGATGACGTGCCGGAAGAGGTTGTGGTGCAGGGTGACGCGGAGCCTGCCGCGGTCGGTGGCGCCCGCGCTGTCACTGTTGCCGATCATGAGGGTCTTGTCGTGGTCGGCGAAGACGTTCCAGGAGACGGTCACGAGGTCGGCGCCGCGCACGATGTCGAGTTCGCCGTCGTGCCGCTGGTACAGCTCTCCGTAGTAGGACGGCAGCGTGCTGTCGGGGTGGGCGCCGTCGGTGAACGTGTTGTGGTCAAGCCACACGTGTGTCGAGCCGTGCACGACCGCGCTGTCGTACTCGGAGTTCCATGCCCCGGTGGCGCCGTCCGTGGGGTCCCACTGCGGGAAGCAGTCCAGCGGGCTCTCCAGGGTGAGGTTGCGGACGACGACGTTGTCGGCGTCCTTGATCTGGAGGCTGCCGCCGGTGATCCCCGCGTTCCGGCCGACGCCGACGATAGTCGTGTCGGAGGGGATGTACGCCTTGACGGCCGCGGCCTGCCGGGTGGCCGACGCGGCGCGCAGGTCCTCCTGTTCGCCGCTGACCGGCCGGTCCCTGCCCCACACGGCGGGGTCGTAGGCGGCGAGGTACTTCGCGAAGTCGTACCCCTCGGCCTCGAACGCCCCGCAGCCCGCGGCGTCGGCGCGCAGGACGCCCTTGACCTTGATGACTCTGGGGGCGTCGCCGCCCGCGGCCAGCGCCGCGCGGAACTCCTCCCAGGTGGTGACCGTGAAGGTGTGCGCGGCGTCGGCGCCCGCGCCGCCGGTGGTGCCGCCACCGGTGGACGCCCAGCCGTCGTGCGGGGGCAGGACGTGGCGCGCCTGCCCCGGTACGGCCTGAGCCGTGGTGGCGGTGACCTTAGCCTTAGTCGTAGCTGTGGCTGTGGCTGTGGCGCCGAGGACGAGCGCTGTGCAGCCCGCGAGGACCGCGTAGGACATACGCATGGTCAGGCTCCTTGTGGCCAGGTGATCCAGGACTCGGGGATCTCGTCGTCGAGGCGGCGCACGTCGCCGGGGGCGAGCACCCTGCGGTGCAGCAGCTCGGCGGCGACGAGGCGGGCCACGGCGATCGCGCCGGGCGGGTTGAAGTGGGTGTTGTCCTGCTCGGTCGCCGTCCAGTTGAAGTACTTCTTCGTCTCCTCGGCGCCGAGCTTCCGCCACAGCGCCCGCGACAGCTCCTGGATGTCGAGGAGCGCGACGTCCGCCTCCCCGGCGAGGGCGCGCATCGCCGCCGGGTAGTCGCCGTGGGTGGGCAGGGCGTTGCCCGCCGAGTCGAATCTCCGGCGCTCCACCGGGGTGAGGAGCACCGGCCGGGCCCCGCGCGCCCGTGCCCCGTCGACGTACCGCCGCAGGTGGTCCCGGTAGGTCGTCCAGGGCTCGGTGTGGCGGGCCGGGTCGTCCTTCTTCTGGTCGTTGTGCCCGAACTGGACGAGGAGGAAGTCGCCGGGGGTGATCACGTCGAGGATCGCGTCGAGGCGGCCCTCGTCGACGAAGCTCTTCGAACTGCGGCCGTTCATGGCGTGGTTGGCGACCGGCAGCCAGTCGCGCAGGAAGAAGCGCAGGGCCATGCCCCACCCGGTCTCGGGGGCGGCGGACGCGTACTTCTGGGCGGCGGTGGAGTCCCCTGCCACATACAGGGTGCGCACACCCGGACCCGCCGCCGTCACCGGTCCTGCTCCTGCCACTCGGCCTGCGCCTTGTTGAGCTGCTCGGCGAGGCTGTCGAGGAAGTCCTTCGCGGACATCTTGCCGAGCAGCACCTTCTGGAAGTCGGGCTCGTTCTCCGCCTTGCTGATGGTGTTCCAGTCTGGCAGGTGGTACGGCAGTTGCACGATCTTCGTGGAGCCGTCGTTCAGCGCGGCGGCCGCCAGCTTGGTGGGTTCCGCCTTCTTCACCCAACTGTCCTTGGCTGCTTCGGTGTTGGCGGGGATGGCGCCGGCCGACTCGTTCCACTTGCTGTTGGAGGCGTGCGAGGCGGCGAACTCGATGAACTTCCAGGCGGCCTTCTTGTTCTTGCTCGACTTGAAGAGGCCGAGGCCGTCGACCGGGTTGGAGACCTGGACGCGGACGCCCGCGTCGGTCGTCGGGTTGGGCAGGCCGCGGAACTTGTCCTTGCCGAGCGCCTTCACGTGGTCGGCGTAGGAGCCGAGGTTGTGGCTGAGCATGCCGATCTGCCCGTTGTCCCACTGCGCGTTCATCTTGGTGAAGTCGTTGTTGAGGTCGGCGGAGGGCGTGGCCTTCTTGTACAGGGCGGCGTACTTCTTCAACGCGGCGACGTTCTTGGGGTGGTTGACGGTGGTCTCGTCGCCGTCCCAGAAGGAGCCGATGCCCGACTGGCCGTACATCGCGTCGAGCGCCTGCGCGATGGAACCCTCGCCGCCGCGGATGGTGTAGCCGAAGCGGTTGGCCTTCTGGTCGGTGAGTTTCTCCGCCGCCTCGTAGAACTTGGACCAGGTGGTGGGCGCGTCGAGGCCGGCCGCCTCGAACAGGTCGGTGCGGTAGTAGAGGACGCCGTTGCTGGCGGAGGTCGGCACCGTGTACAGCCGGCTGCCGCCGCCGGCCGCGCGCACGCTGTCCACCATGCCCGTGTTCAGCTTGCCGTTCAGCGCGCTGCCGTCGAGGCGCTTGTCCAGCGGCTCCAGGGCGTCCTGTGCGGCGATCCCTGCGAGCATGGCGGCGCCGACGCCGCCGACGTCGGGCAGGCCGCCGCCCTGGATGGCGGTGTCGTACTTGGACTGGACGCTCTCCGCGGGCACCCCGACGTACTTGACGTCGATGTCGGGGTTCGCCTTCTCGAAGTCCTTGATGATCTCCTTCCAGATGTCGTGCCGGACGGCCGTGTTGTTGTCCCAGAAGGTGATCTCGCCCTTGCCGGACCCCTCACCGCCGCTGTCCCCCGCCGCGCCGCTCCCGTCGTCGCCGCAGGCGGTGGCGGTCAGGGCGAGGACGGCGGTCAGGGCGAGGGCGGTCGTGCTCGTTCTCGTGTTCATCTTCGGCTCTCTTCTTCAGTGGGTGATCCGGAAGTGCGTGAACAGGGCCGTGCCGGCGGGCCCCGTGCCGTCGGGCGCCGCCGCGAACAGTCCGAGCAGGGCGCCGACCCAGTTCCAGGGGGTGGCGGCGAATACGGGCCCCGAGGGGCGGAAGCCGTCGCCGGTGTCGGCGTGGAAGCGGCAGCGGGCGCCCTCGGTGACCTCGACGCGGAGCCGGGCCGTGCCGTCCGGCGCCGCTCGCGGGCGCTCGGCGTCGCGCTCCGGGCCGCCCCGCTCGGCGAACCGGTGCACGAGCCGGACCGTGCCGTCGGTGTCCCGCTCCAGGCCGATCCAGGAGTACGCGTCGCCGAGCACCGCGAAGCCGGCCCGCGCGCCCGGCGCCCGTGCGGTGAGGCTCAGCCGGGTCTCCGCGACGCACGGCGCGAGCGGGAGGCGCTGCGTGAGCACGTGCGGCAGGGTGCGCGGGTCGTCCACTTGCGGGGTGCGCACACACGCCAGTTGCAGCCCGTCCCCGGAGTGCGAAGTCGCCCATCCGTCACGGGGGTTGGCGGTCCACTGCCACTGCCGTCCGTGCCGTCCGCCGGGGAAGTCGTCGTCGGTGGCGGGCGCGGACCGGGGCTGTTCCGGGAGCCGGGGCTTTCTGTGTACGTCGACGGGCACGCCGTCGGCGCCGAGCACCGGCCAGCCTTCGGCGTCCCAGCGCATCGGCTGAAGGTGGACGACGCGGCCGTACGCGCCGCGCTGCTGGAAGTGCAGGAACCAGTCCTCGCCGCGCGCGGTGCGCACCCAGCCGCCCTGGTGGGGCCCGTTGACGTCGGTGCCGCCCTGCTGGAGGACGGTCCGTTCCTCGTAGGGGCCGTGGAAGCGGCGGGCGCGGAAGGCGCCCTGCCAGCCGGTCGCGACTCCGCCGGCCGGGGCGAAAATCCAGAACCACCCGTCGCGCCGGTAGATCTTGGGCCCTTCGAGGGTGAACCAGCCGGGGATCCGGTCGCCGTCGATCAACACTCGGCCCTCGTCGAGGAGTTCGCGTCCGTCGGCGCTCATGAGGTGCCCCGTGATGCGGTTCTTCACGCCGGACCGCGACTTGGCCCAGGCGTGCACGAGGTAGGCGGCGCCGGTCTCCTCGTCCCACAGGGGGCAGGCGTCGATGAGGCCCTTGCCGGGTTTGAGGAGGTGCGGGCGGGTCCAGGGGCCGCGGATCTCGGGGGCGCTGACCTGGAAGACACCGTGGTCGGGGTCGCCCCAGAAGATCCAGAACCGTCCGCCGTGGTGCCGCAGGGCCGGCGCCCAGATCCCGCAGTCGTGCCGGGGCACGGCGAAGGCCTCCGCGGGTTCCAGGCGCTCGACGGCGTGCCCGATCAGCGTCCAGTTGACCAGGTCGCGCGAGTGCAGCAGCGGCAGTCCGGGGACCCGGCCGAAGCTGGACGCGGTGAGGTAGAAGTCGTCGCCGACCCGCAGCACGTCGGGGTCGGACCAGTCCGCGGCGAGCACGGGGTTGCGGTAGGTGCCGTCGCCGAGGTCACCGGTGAGCGGGCCCGGTCCTGGCGCGCTCACGCCGTCACCGCCTTGCGCACCAGCGCCGCCGCCTCGTCGCGCTCCAGGGTGCCGTCGGCGACGACGGTCACCACGCGGCGTACGACGGTGTCGCCCGGCGCGACCGGGAGCCGGGCGTCGGCGGCGAGGGAGGAGCCGACGCCGGGGTACTCGGCGGCGCGCACGAACCACGGGTCGTGGCGGGTCGTCGCGGTGGCTCCGGCGAACACCAGGGTCCAGCCGTCGCCGGAGAGGGCGAGCCAGTCCGCGCGGGCGGCGTGGCCCGACGCCTCGCCGTCGGTGTCCGCGGTGAACACGCGCGGAGGCGCGGGCTCCTTCGGGGCGCGCCAGAAGAAGCCGCCGTATCCGGCGCCGGGGCGGCCGTTGGTGGCGGGGCTGCCGAGGGACAGCTCCTCGCCGGTGGCGTTGGTGAGGGAGAACGTGAAGTCCAGCGCCCAGGCCGTGGCGGTCAGTTCGACGGCGGCGACGGTGCGGCGCTCGCTCAGCAGCACCTCTCCCCCGGCCGTCCAGGTCAGGTCCTCCACGAAGCCGTCGGGGTCCTGGAGCTTGAATCCCTGGTGGCGCTGCACCCCGTGGTTGTCGAGGTCGACGGGGCCCCGGTCCCGTACGAAGGTGCGGCCGCCCCAGAAGTTACGGCCCGCCACGTCGGGGACGGCCACGCCGACGCCGAGGTGGTGCGGGTGGTCGGCGGGGCGTAGTTCGCTGACCGGGGTGCCCGCGAGGGTGGTGACGGGGTGCAGGTAGGGGCGCGGGGACAGGTGCGGGTCCAGCTCGGGCCGGTAGGCGTAGCGGCCGACGGGCCGTCCCGCGCAGCGCAGGACGAGGGCGTGGTTCATGACGTACTCACCTCGTTGTGAATGTCGTCGGAGCGGGCCGGGCCCAGTCGGTGCCGAGCTCGGAGTAGAGGCAGAGGGTGTCGGCGGCGACCGTGACGAGGCCGTCGATGCCGTGGACGATGCGGCGGTCCGCGCGCTCGCCCGGGGCCGTGCTCCAGACCGTCGCGGGCAGTTCGACCGGGTCGGGGGCGGTCCTGACGGCCTCGACGACGCGCATGAAGGCGCCCGTCGCGGCGGGCGGGACGAGGAGCCGGGCGCGGCCGGTGAGGTGTTCGACCAGGTTCTCCAGGAGGTCGGTCCTGTCGTACAGGGTGGCGTGCGCCGGGACCGGTCCCGTGCCCTCGCGGCGCACCTCCACGCGGTCCTGCCGGTACCAGAAGGTGATGCGCCCCCGGGTGCCGTGCACGACGACGTACGGTTCCTCGCTTGTCTCCGCGCAGAGCGTCGCCGCCACGGTGATCCGGCCCCCGTCGGCGGTGTGGACGCGTACGCACGAGGTGTCGTCGGACTCGATGGCGTGGGCCCGGAACAGTTCGGTCTCCACCGAGGTGACGTCCTCCGCGGCGCCGGCGTCCGCCAGGGCGAGGGCGGTGGCGACGGCGTGCGCGAGGGGGTTCGTCAGGACGCCGTCGACGACGTCCACCCCGTCGAGGCGGCGGCGCCCCGCCCACGGCGCGCGGCGGAAGTACGCCTCGTCCCGCACCCAGGCCCCCGCCCCGCCGACCCCGATGACCTCACCGACCGCCCCTTCGGCGATCAGCCGGCGGATCGCGGGGATCGCGTGGGAACCGAGCGACTGGAAGCCGATCTGAACCGTGGTGTCCGCAGCGGCCGCGCCGTCGGCCATCCGCCGGAACTCCTCGTAGGAGGGGGCGGGCGGCTTCTCCAGGAGCAGGTGGACGCCGCGGGCCGCGGCGGCGAGGGCCAGGGTGGTGTGGGTGGGGATGGGGGTGCAGACGACGGCGACGGCGGCGCCGGTGGAGTCGAGCAGCCCGGCGAAGTCCTCGGACTGCTCCACCGCTCCGAACCCGGCGAGTTCCGCCCCGTCGAGCGGCCGCAGCTCGCAGACGCCGACGAGGCGTACGAGACCGGCGTGCTGGAGGCGGCGGATGTTCTCCAGATGCCAGGCGCCGTGGCCGCGCGCCCCGGCCAGGACGACGGGCAGCGGAAGCCGAAGGTCCCTCATCCCTTAACCGCCCCGGCGCTGAACCCGGTGACCAGCCACTTCTGGATGAAGGCGAAGACGATGACCACGGGCACGGCGGCGACGACGCCGCCCGCGGCGAGCGCGCCCAGGTCGACGCTGTCGGCGCCCATGAGGGTGGCGAGGCCGACCGGGATCGTCTGCTTGCCCTGGTCGCTGAGGAACATCAGGGCGAACAGGAAGTGGTTCCAGCTGTGCACGAAGGCGAAGGACCCGACGGCGATGAGGCCGGGCCGCAGCATCGGCAGGACGATGGCGCAGAAGGCACGGAAGCGCCCGCAGCCGTCGACCCAGGCGGCCTCTTCCAGGGAGTACGGCACGTTCTTGATGAAGCCGCTGATCAGGATCATGGAGAGCGGGAGCTGGAAGACGGTCTCCGCGATGATCACGCTGCCGAGCGAGTTGATCATCTGGAGCTCGGCGAAGATCTGGAAGAGCGGCACGAGCATCAGGGCGCCGGGGATGAACTGCGAGCACAGCAGCGCCAGCATGAAGCCGCGCTTGATCCGGAAGTCGAAGCGGGCCAGGGCGTAGCCGCCGGCGAGGGCGACGAGCGTGGTCATCGCCATGGAGGCCACGCCGACGAGCAGGCTGTTCTGGAAGAAGGTGGCGAAGCTGCGCTCGGTCCACACCTTGTCGAAGTGCTCGAAGGTGACGGGCCACGGCACGAGGGAGGTGGAGCCGCTGGGCCGCAGGGCGAAGAGGAGGATCCAGTAGAAGGGGATGAGGGTGAAGAGGAGGTAGAGGCCGAGGGGCAGGTAGATCTGCCAGCGGGGCGCCTCGTCCCAGGCGCGCTTCCTGCCCCGCCGGGTGTCCTCGGCCGCGGTGGTGGTGGCGGTGATGGCTGCGGTCACTTGTCCTGCCCCCCGAACTTGCTGAGCCGCAGATAGAGCAGCGAGCAGAAGAGAAGAATCACGAAGGCGATGGCGGTCAGCGCGGAGGCGTAGCCGAAGTCGTGGGAGTCCACGGCGATGGACGCGATGCGCAGCGGGAGGGTCGTGGTCTCGCCCGCGGGGCCGCCGCCGGTGAGGGTGTAGAGCAGGTCGACGTTGTTGAACTCCCAGACCGCGCGGAGCAGCGTGGACAGGATGATCGCGTCCTTCAGGTGCGGCAGCGTGATGTGGAAGAACTGCCGGACGCGGCTCGCGCCGTCCACCTCGGCCGCCTCGTACAGGTCCTTCGAGACGGACTGGAGGTCGGCGAGGATGAGGATCGCGAAGAAGGGGACGCCGCGCCAGAGTTCGGCGACGACGACGGCGGGGAAGACGGTGCCGGTGTCGGAGAGCCAGGAGGTGCCGTAGGAACCGATGCCGGCGTCCGCGAGGTAACGGGTGATCCCGGTCTGGGAGTTGAAGATCAGCAGCCAGATCGTGGAGGTGAGCACGCCGGAGACGGCCCACGGTGAGAAGACGAGGGCGCGGGCCATGGCACGGCCGACGAAGGTCTGGTTGACGAGCAGGGCGAGCGCGAGCCCGAGAAGCAGTTGCAGGACGACCTCGACGGCCACCCACTGGAAGCTGAAGCCGAGGGTGCGCCAGAAGTCCGGGTCGTCGGTGAACGCCGTCACGAAGTTCTCGAAGCCCGCGTAGCCGTTGCGCCACGGCTTGGTGGGGTTGTGGTGGCGCAGGCTGTAGTAGAAGACGCTGATCACCGGATAGGCGATGAAGCCGAGCATCAGCAGGGCGGCGGGGGCGATCAGCAGGTAGGGCAGGCGGCGCGGGGTCGTCCCGGTCCTGCGCCGCTTCTTCTGCGGGGGTGGCGGCGCCCCGGCGGTGCTGGGCGGTGGCTTCGCCACGGCTGCGGCGTGGGCCATGACACTTCTCCGATCGTGGAGGTACGAGTGAAGCGCTTCGCGTACGTCGTTCGAGATGTCGAACAGAAAAAGGGGGGGCGGTCAGCCCGCGTACGGGTCCGGCACCGCGCCCGGCCTGGCCAGGAACGCGAAGTCGCATCCGGTGTCGGCCTGGGTGATCTGCTCGTTGTAGAGCGCGCCGTAGCCGCGCTCGTAGCGCTCGGGCGGCGCGGTCCACTCGGCCCGCCGCTGCGCCATCTCCGCATCTGACACCTCTAGTTGCAGGCTGCGCGCCTCGACATCAAGGGTGATGAGGTCGCCTGTGCGCACCAGGGCGAGCGGTCCGCCGACGTGCGACTCGGGCGCGATGTGCAGGACGCACGTGCCGTACGAGGTGCCGCTCATCCGCGCGTCGGAGATCCGCACCATGTCGCGTACGCCCTGCTTCAGCAGGTGGTCCGGGATGGGCAGCATGCCGTACTCGGGCATGCCGGGGCCGCCCTTGGGGCCGGCGCCGCGCAGGACGAGCACGTGGTCGGGGGTGATGCCGAGCGCCGGGTCGTGGATGGTGCGCTGCATCGTGCGGTAGTCGTCGAACACGACGGCCGGGCCGGTGTGCCGCAGCAGCCGCGGGTCGGCGGCGATGTGCTTGATGACGGCGCCGTCCGGGCAGAGGTTGCCGCGCAGGACGGCGACGCCGCCTTCCCGGGCGACGGGGTTGTCGCGCGGGCGGATCACGTCGTCGTTGTGGACGCGGGCGCCCGCGAGCTGCTCGCGCAGGGTGTCGTGCGCGACGGTGGGGCGGTCCAGGTGCAGCAGGTCCGTGATCCGGGAGAGGAAACCGGGCAGCCCGCCCGCGAAATGGAAGTCCTCCATCAGGTACTTCTCGCCGCCCGGCCTGACGTTGGCGAGGACCGGCACGGTGCGGGCGATCCGGTCGAAGTCGTCGAGAGTGAGCCGCACCCCGGCGCGGCCGGCGAGGGCGATGAGGTGGATGACGGCGTTGGTGGAGCCGCCGAGCCCGAGGACGGTGGTGACGGCGTCCGCGAAGGCGTCCGGGGTCAGGATGTGCGACAGCCGCAGGTCGCGGCGGACGAGTTCGACGATCCGCAGCCCCGAGGCGGCCGCCATCCTGTCGTGCCCGGAGTCGACGGCGGGGATGGACGAGGCGCCGGGCACGGTCACCCCGAGCGCCTCGGCCGCGGCGGTGAGCGTCGATGCGGTGCCCATGGTCATGCAGTGCCCCGGGGAACGGGCGAGCCCGCTCTCCAGTTCGGTCAGCTCGCAGTCGCCGACGAGTCCGGCGCGGTGGTCGTCCCAGTACTTCCACATGTCCGTGCCGGAGCCGAGGGTCTCGCCCCGCCAGTGCCCCGGCAGCATGGGCCCCGCGGGCACGAAGACGGCCGGCAGATCGGCGCTCGCGGCGCCCATGAGCAGCGCGGGCGTCGTCTTGTCGCAGCCGCCGAGCAGCACGGCGCCGTCGACCGGATAGGAGCGGAGCAGCTCCTCGGTCTCCATGGCGAGGAGGTTCCGGTAGAGCATGGGGGTCGGCTTCTGGAAGGTCTCGCTGAGCGTGGCGACCGGGAACTCCAGGGGGAAGCCGCCCGCCTGCCACACGCCCCGCTTGACGGCCTGGGCGCGGTCGCGCAGGTGGGAGTGGCAGGGGTTGATGTCGGACCAGGTGTTGAGCACCGCGATGACGGGCTTGCCCAGGTGTTCCTCGGGGAGATATCCGAGCTGCCGGGTGCGCGCCCGGTGGCTGAAGGACCGCAGCCCGGCGGAGACGCTGTCGCCGTACCACTGGCTGCTGCGCAGCTCCCGGGGCGGCTGCCCGCCCGTGCCGGTCATATGGACCACCCCGCGACGATGGCGGCGACCTCGGCCCGCTCCGCCTCCGGCAGGAGGCTGCTCGGGGCGCGCACGTCCCGGCGGCAGAGACCCAGCCCGGCGAGGGCCTCCTTGACGACGGTGACGTTGTTCGCGGAGCCGTGGGCGGCGCGCAGCTCCTCGAAGCGGCGGATCCGGGCCCAGACCGCCATGGCTGCCGGGTAGTCACCGGATCGAAGCGCTTCGATCATGTGCAGCGAAAGGCTCGGGGCGACGTTCACGAGCCCGGAGGTGAACCCGGTGGCGCCCGCCGAGAAGTACGAGGGGGCGTACGGCTCCGCGAGTCCGGCGACCCACACGAACCGTTCGAGCCCGGCGTCGCGCGCGAACCCGGCGAAGCGGACCGCGTCCGGCACGGCGTACTTGACGCCGATCACGTTGGGGCAGGCGTCGGCGAGTTCCGCGAGGCGGGAGCCGGGCAGGGCGGCGTCGCGCAGATAGGGGACGACGCCGAGCCCTGGCACTGCTTCGGCGATCGCCCGGTGATAGTCGACCCAGCCGCCGTCGGAGACGTAGGGGTGCACGGGCTGATGCACCATCACCATGTGGGCGCCGGCCGCCTCGGCGTGCCGGGCGGCAGCCACCGCGGTGGGCACGTCGTGGCCGACCCCGACGAGGATCGCGGCCCGCCCCGCCGCTTCTTCGACGGTCGACTCGACGACGGCGCGGCGCTCGTCGGGAGTGAGGGCGTAGAACTCGCCCGTGTTGCCGTTCGGCGTGAGGGTCCGCACCCCGGCGTCGAGCTGCCGGCGCAGCAGCTTGCGGTGGGCGCCGTGGTCGATCGTGCCGTCCTCGGCGAAGGGCGTCACCGGGATCGCCACGACGTCGGCGAGCGCGGCACGCCGGTCCGCGAAGGTCCGCGGCGTCACGTGGGTCACTGGAGGTCCCCTTCCGAGGGAAAGGCGCGCTGCACGAACGACGCGATGTGGCGGTGCAGCGCCTCGGCGGCGCCGTCGGCGTCCCCGGCGAGGGCGAGCCGCAGGATCTCCTGGTGCTCAGTGGCCTCGCGGGCCCACGAGGGGTCGGCCGCCCAGGCGACGGCCGAGACGAGGGCGGCCTGGTCCCGCACCTCGTCGAGGAGGCGGCCGAGGAGCGGGTTGCCGCAGGCGGAGTACAGCGTGCGGTGGAACTCCCGGTTGGCCAGGGAGCGTTCGGCCGCGTCCTCGGCGACGTCGGCCCGCGCCAGGGCCTCGCGGGCGGAGTCGAGCGCCGCACCGCGCCGGACGGTGCGGCGCAGCGCCTCGGGTTCCAGGAGCAGCCGCACGTCGTACACCTCGCGCGCCATGGCCGCGTCCACGGTGCGTACGGCGGCGCCCTTGTACTGGCTCATCGCGACGAGCCCGGTGCCCGCCAGCGTCTTGAGGGCCTCGCGGACGGGCGTCTTGGAGACCCCGAACTCACCGGCGAGCTCCGTCTCGACCAGGGGCTGGCCCGGTCTCAACTCGCCGGTGAGGATGCGGTGTTTGATCGCTTCGAGCACGAACTGCGTGCGCGAGGGGATCGGGGTCGGCACGGACGTCATGGGCACCCTCAGATCTCACGTATCGCGTATCACGTCTCATATATGACGTACGAAGTACGACGCGTAGAAGCTAAGAGGGGGCGGGGTCTTCGTCAACGCTTCTGACAAAAGAAGCACGGACGACCTTCCCTGCGGCGTCAGCGGTGCCAACCAGCGTGCTGCCGGGAGTAGTTGGCGGTCGTAGCCGAACAGCGCCTGGTTCTCCCAGGCGTTGCCGGAGGACGGGTCGGCGGGGTCCCAGCCGCTGCCGTCGACCGCCGTCCGGCTGCGCGAGGCAGGCGTCCCCCTCGTGGCCTGCGGAAAGCCGCTCGGGCAGGCCTCCAAGGTGGCGTACGTACCGAGCGCCTCGCCGAACACCGCGAGGTCCTCGCGGAGGCGGGCATCGAGGCCGACGACCGGCTGGGCGTCCACGGCGACTACAGCCGCGCCGGCGGCGAGCGGGGAGCGACCGAACTCCTGGCCCGTGCCCCGGACATCCCGGCCCTGGGACCGGATCAGCACGGAGATGGTCCGCGTCCTGCTCGCCCAGATCGCGGGCGATGACCCGGCGGCGGTGATCCTGCCGACGGAGCTGGTGCGACGGGGCTCCGCTTAGCCCCGGCCCCGACCCCGGGGCTTGCGGCGGACCGGACGCCGCCGGCCGCCCCGCGCATACATCGCCGCCGAATGGGTATCTGACTCTCCCCCGAGGGGTGTCAGGCGCGCAGCGAAGCGCTCGCCCGCGACGGGGAACGTGCGGATGGGACGGGGGACCCAATGTCCGAGCTGCTTGCTGCCGCTGATCAGATCGTGCCCTATGTGGCCTCGGCCGGAGTCGCCGTGATCACGGCCGCTCAGGCCGACTTCGCACAGAACGTGCTCGACCGGGGGAAGAGGCTGGTGCGCGCCCTGTTGCAGCGCGAAGAAGGTGACGTGCCGCCCGGGAATCTGGAGCAGGCCGCGGCGCTGCGGAGCCTCTCCCGGCCGGCCCTGGAAGAGCTCGCCGACGCGATCGACGCCTGGCTCTCCGCAGGGGACCTGAGCGCGGGCTCCCTTCGTCGGCACGTCGCGGCGGTGGCGACGGCACGAGTGGGTGAGCACAACTCGGGGACGGGCCATGGGAGGTACGCCATGGGCATCGGCAAGCTCGAGGGCGACCTGACCATCAACCACGGCTCGCCCGACGGCCCATGAGCCCCGGGCCGGGCAAGGCGGCACCGCGGCAGGCGGAGGACACGGCGCCCAGGCGGTCGAACACCGCGCGGGCAGAGGGCCGTAACTGGGCCGTGGCCGTGGGCCAGGTCGTCGGCGACCTGATCGTCCATCTCGTGATCGGCGGCGAGGGCCAGTGGAAGAACTTCTGGAACTCCCTGCCCTTCTGCCTCTTCGTGGCGGCCGCCGCCACCGCGTGGCTGCGCGCCCCGGAGGGCCCGATCGGCCAGTTCGTGCCGGTCATCGTCCTGTTGGGCCTGTCGTTCATCGCCTCCTTCATGCGCCTCCTCGGACTCGATGTCCGCTGGCCCAAGCGCGACCGGGCACAGAAGCCGCCCGCGACCGCCCTGGCGTTGCGCGCCTGTGTCTTCGCGGTCTTCCTGGTCTGCGCCGTGGCCGGAGCGGTGCGGGCCGATCTCCTGCGCCGCGACGGCGAAGTGGACGTCACCGGGCAGGTGGAGATCCGGCCGACCGCCGAGAACTCCCAGCGCACGCTGAACCTGTCCGGCGTACCCCATCGAAGCAACCTTCGCCTGACCCTGCGGGCCGAGGACGCCCGGCCCGGTGATCAGAGCTGCACCCCGGAGACCCGGTTCACCCTCGTGCTGGTGGGCGGGGACACGCACCGGTTCGAACAGGTCCGGTCCATGGAGCCCGTGGACATTCCGCTGGGCGGTTCACGCACGGACATCATGCTGAACATCACCGTCCACACGCCCAAAGGATGCAGCATGAACGTTTCGGCGGCCGAGGCCGTACTCCATGAATGAGGGGACATCATGAGTCCGCGAGAGTCGAAGGCGTGGAAGGCGCTGGTGGTGTCCGCCGCGGCGATGGTGGGTCTGGCGACGGTGAGCTGTTCCTCCGATGACGCGCCCCGCTCTTTCATGGGCAAGACCAGGCTCACGGTCGCCATGCACAACGACCTTCCGGGCGTCTCCTTCCTGGACGGCTACACCTGGTCGGGTTACGACCATCTCTTCGCGCAGAAGTTCAAGAACGAGTTCGGCGTCAAAGTGGCCCCCGCGGATGTCGCGACCAAAGACCGCGTCACTTCCCTCACCAGCGACAATGCCGACCTGGTCATCGCGGCGTTCTCGATCACCCCCGAGCGGATGAAGCAGATAGATTTCGCGGGCCCTTATCTGACCAACTACCAGGGATTCCTGGTGGGCAAGAAGGGGGCGGCCATCCGCTCGATGAACGACCTGCGCGGCAAGCGGGTCTGCGCTTGGTCCGGCACCACCAATATCGGCCCCCTTCAGGGCCTCGGATTCGAGGTCGTCGAGATGCCGAGCGCCAAGGCCTGCCTCAAGGCCCTCGTCAGCGGTGGAGTCGACGCCTTCTCCACCGACCAGCTGATCCTGTACGGCTTCGCGCACCAGCACGCCAAGGACCGTCTGAAGGTGATTCCCGACCTCACCGTGGGAGCCCCGCAGTATTACGGCGTCGGCATGCCCAAGGGACACCGTTCGGACTGCCGCCGCCTGCGCGATTTCATCAAGAAGTACGTCGAGAGCAACGACTGGATCCAGGACATCCAGGTCTCCCTGCCGGAGGTCCCCAAGACCGATCCGAACTGGGCCAGCCGACTCAAGCCCAGCATGGATTCCATCGAGGCCCGCTCATGCAGGGACAAGGCAAGCCCGTGACATGAGTCCCCGCCTCGGCAACCGCCTGGTCGGCCGGCCGGCTAGCCGGGCAGCTTGTCGCCGATGAGGGCGAGGTTCTGGATGGCGGCGAGGCCGAACAGGGCCGTCTCGTTGGTGCTGACACGCGGGTGCTCGTGGCCCGGCTCCAGTGCGGCGGGGCCCTCGATCCTCGTCCGTTCCCACTTCATGGCGCGGGTGTAGCCGTCGCTGTCGTGGAACTTCTTCCAGGCGCGCGCGGCCAGCTCGTCGTCCCGCAGCTGCGCCGCCGCGTACGCGTCCTGGCGGGAGTGGCCCTGGAACAGCAGCAGGCTGCCGAAGTCCTTGCCGTACCGCTCCTTCTGTTCGGCCTTGGTCGCGTTGAAGTAGCGGCAGTAGTCGAGCCAGACCGCCTTGAAGCCGGGCAGGTCGACGAGGTCGATCAGCTCGGCGCACATCTCGACGAGGCCGAACATCGCGGAGAGGTGCGAGACGTTCACCGCGGGCTCGGCCGCGACGGCGAACTCGCCCGTGTCCAGGTCGTAGAGGCCGCTGCCCTGCACGAAGCCGTTGGGCTGCGCGGCGATGGTCCGCATCGTGGAGCGCAGCCGCGCCTCCGCCTTCCTCGCCTTCGGGCCCCGGCGCTCCCACTCCGTGAGCCACGCGCCCGCGAGGCCGCTCCAGTCGGTGCCGAAGCCGATGGACAGGGCGTGCCGGTCCGGCTCGTACGGTTCGGTGCGGATCTTGCGGAGCGGGTCGAGGGCGAGGAACGTCTCGTCGGAGTCGACGAGGGCGTGCATCAGGTCGCCGACGCGTTCGTCGGCGGTGAGGAAGTAGTAGGGGCGGCGGTAGACGGCGGTCGAGATGCGCTGCTGCTTGGCGCTGTCCGCGAAGTGCTGCACGCCGTGCCGGGTGCCGAGCCCGGCCCACTCGCCGAGGTGGTAGGCGTCGACCTCGCCGGTGTGCCGGGTCATGGCCTCGGCGAAGCGGAAGATGTCCGCGCGGCCCGAGCGCAGGTAGGCGTACCAGAGCCAGAGGTCGGGCGAGAGCTCGGAGTTGTCCCAGGCGTATCCCCCGACGTCGTACCGCCACTGGTGCCGGTCCTCGTCGTAGGTGTGCATGATGTCGCCGTAGTCCCAGAAGCCGTACCAGCGGCGCTGCTCGGCCTGGCCCTTGTAGTACGTGAAGAGGAAGTCGAGGTGGTCCTCGATCTCGGCCTTCGCGGGCGTGGAGCGGTCGACGGGTGCGAAGAGCCCGCCGAAGACCTTGGCCCTGCTCAGGTGCTCGGGGGCGGCGACGAGCTGGGGCGGGGTGCGGACGGCGGCGGACTGGGCGACGAGCGCGGCGGCGGACGGGGTCGCGGCGTTGGCCCAGAACATCAGTTCGCTGGTGCGGGCGATGCCGTAGGGCGTGCCGAAGCCGGGTTCGTGATCCTCGTAGGTGATGTTGAGGCCTTCGAGCTGTTCCGGGTAGGTGTCCTGGCCGAGGCCGTCGTGGTAGAAGCGCAGGTCCATCGGGGGTGCTTCGGGGGACCAGAGCCAGAGGGTGACCTCTGCGGCGTCGCTCGCGGCTCCCCGGATGTCGAGCTGGGCGGGGTGCTTCTCCCAGAAGTCCCGCAGCCCGAAGGAGAGTCCGCCGCTCACCCCGCCGACGTACCCGAAGCCGCCCGCCCGTCCGCCGCCGCCCGCGGCGATCCAGCCCCGGCCCTTTTCGGTGCGCTTGCGGAGCGTGAACCCGTCGGCGGAGAGCTGCGCGAGCGTGTAGTCGCCCCAGGTCGGAATGTATTGGAGTCTGCTGGTGACCCGCTGGTCCCAGGTGGCCGGGTCCGGCAGCTTCTCGCCCTTGACCTGCGCGGCGCGCACGGCGGCGCCCGGGTCGCGGCGCAGCCCGGTGATGCCCTTCACGGCCTCGGTGAGGAACCCCTTCCCCTCACCCGCGATCCGGATGTGCCGGTCGTACGCCGCGTCGCGCATCGGCACGGTGAAACGCACACCGAGCCCGCGGACGAAGTCCTTCTCCTGGTCCCCGTCGTAGGTGATGGTGTGCACCATGCGGAAGGATTCGGCGCCCGCGTAGAAGTAGAGGCGGACGCTGAAGGGCAGCCAACTGCGCCTGCCCCTGCGGTGCTTGCCGTCGACGCGGACGACCGCGCGCACCGGCCCGTCCTGCTCGACCCGCACGTCGGCGATCTCGCCGTCGAACCGCTCCCACTTCGCGCTGCCGGAGTCCCCGTCGTCGACATCGCCCTGCCGCAGCAGGACGAGACGCCCGTCGGTGGCGATCTCCCTGCCCCCGCGCGTCACCGACCGCACGAGCCGCTCGCCGCCCTTGCCGATCACCGCCGTGATGACGCCGGTGTCCACGGTGACCTCGCGGCCGGTCCGGGCGACGGTGAGCTTCTTCTCGTACGTCGCCGGGGTCCCGGCCGCGAGCGTGAACCGTTCGGCGTCGGCGCCCCAGAAGCCCACCGCGTGCGCCGTCCACTTCAGCGATCCGTCGGGCCAGTACGCGGTGGGCCAGCTCTGCACCGGTACGCCGGTGCCGTCGCCCGCGACGAGGGCGAACGTGGTGCCGGCGTCGTGCACACCCTTGGGCCAGGGCACCCCGAAGGTGGATCCGGGCGCGGCACCGAGCCCGCCGTCCTCCAGCCAGCGGATGTCGGCGGGGGCGTCGGCCGCCGGCGCCCCGGGCGCGTCGGCGCGGGCTTCACCACGCCCGAGCGCCCAGCTGAACTGCGCGGCCACGCCGGCCGTGGCGGCGGCCTTGAGCAGAGATCTACGGGTTACGGGCGGCATACGATCCCTCGACTTCCGTACCGGTACCAATGCGCTGACAGGACATGGGCGCCCCTCCAGGGGCGCGGGACTCCGACATGTGCGGCTCCGCCGCGGGGCGCGACCAGCCACACGCGGCCAGCAGCCAGGAACAACTCAGCCGCGCCGCTCCACTGCCACCCCCGCAGCCGCGAGGACCCCCACCGCCGGAGCGGCGAGCGGCGCCACGAACCACCCGGACACCGCCACCACGGCGAGCCCGCAGACCAGCGCCAGCGACCCGGCGGGGTCACGGACCGTACGGCGCACCGCACCGGCCAGCAGCTCCCGCCAGGAGGCCCCGGGCCGCCAGGCCACGGCACCCCGCACCCCCGCGACGACCAGAAGCACCATGGTCAGGACGCCCACCACCCCGACGGCCGCCCCGCCGGGCAGCGTCCCTGACCGCACCACCACGAGGTCCGCCCAGAGCAGGGCGAGCGCGGCCCACCCGGTGAGCCCCACCAGCCACCCGCGCCGGGCTGCGGCCCGCCAGTCGGTCACGAACTCCCGCCACCCGCCCCCCTCGTGGGCGAGGTGCCGCCGCAGGTGGGCGGCGCCCGCGGCCAGGGCGGCGGGCACCGTCACCAGCGGCAGCGCGGCGACCGCGATCCACACCCCGGTGAGCAGGCACTCGGCGAATACCCCGAACCGTCTGCCGCGTGCGCCGGTCACTTCAGCCCCGACGTGGCCATGCCGTCGATCAGATACCGCTGGAAGGCCAGGAAGAAGGCGAGCACCGGCAGCAGCGCCACCAGCGACATCGCGATCATGCCGCCGTAGTTGGCGAGGCCCTCCTGGTCGACGAACATCTTCAGGCCGAGTGAGACCGTGTACTTGGAGGGGTCGTTGAGGTAGATCAGTGGGCCCATGAAGTCGTTCCACGCGTTGATGAACGTGAAGATCGCGCTGGTGATCAGCGCGGGCCGGCACAGCGGCAGCACGATCGACCAGTAGATCCGCAGATGGCCGCAGCCGTCGAGCCGCGCCGCCTCGTCGAGCTCGCGCGGCAGGCTCCGCATGAACTGCACCATCAGGAAGACGAAGAAGGCGTCGACGGCGAGGTACTTGCCGAGCAGCAGCGGCGTGTAGGTGTTGATCAGGCCGAGCTTCTGGAACAGCACGTACTGCGGGATGAGGAGCACGTGGTACGGCAGGAGCAGCGTGCCGATCATCAGCGCGAAGAGCAGGTTGCGGCCCGCGAACCTGATCCGGGCGAAGGCGTAGGCCGCGAGCGAGCAGGAGACCAGCACGCCCACCACCGAACCCCCGGCCAGAAAGAGGGAGTTGGTGAAGAAGGTGGTGATGGAGATGTCGGCGAGGCCGTCGGCGAGGCCGGTGTAGTTGGAGACGACCGGGTCCGTCGGGAGCAGGTCCAGACTGCCGACGATCTTGTCATTGGGCTTGAAGGAGCCGCCGATCAGCCACACCACGGGGTAGAGGACCACGGCGAGCACGGCGAGCGCCCCGATGTGCCAGGCGAGGGAACCGGCACGGCCCTCACGGACTCCGGCCGTCACACGCGACGTACTCATCGGGCGCCCTCCTCATAGTGCACCCAGCGCTTCTGGGACCAGAACAGGACCGCCGTCACCAGGCCGACGGCGAGCAGCAGCATCCAGGCCATGGCCGAGGCGAAGCCCATCCGGCTGTTCTCGAAGCCCTGGACGTAGAGGTAGCAGGTGTAGACGAGCGAACCGTCCGCCGGGCCACAGGCGTTGCCGCCCGCGCCGCCGCCGACGATGTACGCGGAGGCGAAGATCTGGAAGGAGTGGATGGTCTCCAGGAGGACGTTGAAGAAGAGCACCGGGGAAATCATCGGCAGGGTGATGTTCCAGAACCGGCGCCAGCTGCCCGCGCCGTCCATCGCCGCCGCCTCGTACAGTTCGCGCGGCACCTGTTTGAGGCCGGCCAGGAAGATGACCATCGGCGCGCCGAACTGCCAGACGGTGAGCGCCACCAGGCTGTAGATGATCCAGTCGGGGTCGCCGGTCCAGCCGCCGACGTCCACGCCGAACAGGGCACGCTGGGTGCGGTCGACGATCGCGTCGTCCGAGAAGATCGCCTTCCAGACGACGGCGACCGAGACGCTCGCGCCGATCAGCGAGGGGGCGTAGAACGCGGCCCGGTAGAAGCCCTGGCCGCGCCGCTTCTGGCTGAGGAGCAGCGCCACACCGAGTGCGGCGGCCAGCTTCAGCGGGGTGCCGATGACGACGTACCAGAGCGTCACCTCGACCGACGTGCGCCAGCGCGGGTCGCCGAACATCTCGGTGAAGTTGTCCAGGCCGACCCATGTGGGCGCGTCGAAGAGGTTGTAGTCGGTGAACGCGAAGTAGAGCGAGGCGACCATCGGGCCCGCCGTGAGCAGCAGGAATCCAGCGATCCAGGGCGACATGAAGAGGTAGCCCGCGAGATTCTCGCCGCGCCGGCCGCGTCGTCCGCGTCGGCCATGCCGGGGCGCCCCACCGAGCCGGCCGCCGGAGCCGGAGCCGCTCTGGGAGGCCGCCCCCTTCGCCCCGGACCGCGGTGCCGCCGCGGCGTCCACAGGGGTCATGGCGGCGCTCATCGGGAACCGAGGGCCGTCTTGCACTCGGTGAAGTACTGCTCCACCGCTTCGCCGACCGACCGCTTCCCGAGGGCGAGTTCCTCGGCGATGCGCAGGAAGCCCGCCTCGCAGACGTCGGCGCCCGCCGGATGCGGGGTGATGGTCTCCAGGACACCGGCGTCGACGAGGCTCTCCTCGTACGCGGCGATCTCCTTGTTCACCGACGCGATCGTCCTGTCGCTCTCCTGCGCCGGCTTGTACGCCTCGTACTGCGCTGTCGTCGTCGGCACCCCGCGGTCGTACCCCATGATCCTGGCGACCTCCGGGTCGTGCACCATGAAGTCGATGAACCGCGCGACCTCCTTGGGGTGCCTGGTGCGCCTTGCGCCGCTGAGCATCAGGGAACCGAGGTACTGGCCGGTCTTCTTGCCGTCGGTCGTCGGGATGGGGGCGAGGCCGTAGCTGCTCTTGCCCTCGGCGGAGTAGCGGACGGTGAAGTTGTCCCAGGTGAACTCGGCGGCCGCGAGCTCGGCCGCGACCGCCGACTTGGGCTTGACCTGGGCGACCTTCTTCGGGTCGGCGTAGATGCCGGACTTGACGCCCTCGTACCCCTTCGCCCACCACTCCTTCAGGTCGGCCTCGGTGAAGCCCAGGCCGTCCTCGGTGAAGAAGGCCTTGCCGTGCTGGCGGAGGTAGAGGTCGTAGAGGTACATGACGCCGTAGAGCCCGCTGTCACCCGGCCGCCCGCCCCTGTCGCGGATCTTCTTCATCGCGGTGTGGAAGTCGTCCCAGGTCCAGCCCATCTCGGGGGTGACGCCCGCCTTCGCGAAGAGCGGCTTGTCGATCACCAGGGCCATGGAGTTGCTGCCGACGGGCACACCGAGCAGCTTGCCGTCCACCTCGCCGAACTTCTCCAGGCCGGCGCGGAAGCCGTCGAGCCGCAGATTGCCCGCCTCGGCCTGTGCGTTCAGGTCGAGCAGCACATTGCGCTCGTCGTACTTGCGCAGGAAACCGATCGCGTTCTGGAAGACGTCGGGCGGATTGCCGCCCGCCGCCTGGGTGTTGAACTTCTTCCAGAAGTCGAGGTAGGGCTGGAAGTCCGTCTTGATCTTGATTTTCGGGTGCTTCTTCTCGAAGAGCGCGATCGTCTTGTTGATCCGCCGGGCCCGGTCGTCCGACCCCCACCACGCGTACCGGAGCGTGACCGTGCCGTTCCCGGACCCGTCACCGGAACCGCAGCCCGCCGCCGTCAGGCCGACGGCGGCCAGTGAGCCGCCCGCGAACTTGAGCAGGCCGCGTCGGTCAAGTTCCCCATGTACAGGCACAGTTAGCCCCTCGAGACGGGAGTTGAATCGTTTTAGGCAAGCGCTTTCCGGGCCAACGTAGGGAGAGGGCGTTCGTACGTCAACGGTTCGGACAGGAAATTCGTCGAAGCGCTTCGCCGGGGCGTTGGCCCGTCGCGCCGGGCCGGACCCCACGGGGTGCGCACCCGGCCCGCGGGGCGACGCGCCCAGGTCGTCGCACCCGACCAACGCGATGCCGCCGCACGGAGACGCCGGCGGCGGGCCGGGGCTCCGATGCCGAGCAGGCGAGTACCTGCGTCCCGCCCGGCGCGCGGAGAGCACACGAAGACGCGCGGAGCGCGCCGGCCCAGCCCCCTAGCCCCCTGCGCCGCGATACGTGCGCCGCACCGGCGACGAGGACGAGAGCGCGATACCCGGCGCTCGGCAGTGACGGGTACCGCGGTCCTTCACCGCGCGGTCGACGGCGATGTACGGAATGCTGCGCCGCCGGACGCACGCGGCGTCGCAGACTCCGGCTCCGCAGGCCTCATCAGGTGGGATCGCAGCTGCCGTTCGGCGAAGAGGCCCAGGTGGGCGGCCTCCTCCCCCGCGCCCTGCGCGCCGCCGCAGCGCGCCACGCCGAGCCCCGCTTCACGGGCCGCGCGTTCGGCGGCCGCGACCAGGTCCGCGAAGGGCGGCTTGCGCGTGTCCAAGAGGGACAGCCGGATGATCCTGCTGCGGGCTGCCCGCAACTGGCGCGCGGGCGCGGTGTGGAGGCGGCCGAGGGAGCGCATCGCGGCCCGGACGCGCCTGCGGCGAGACGCCCGCCAAGTGCGGCACGCCCAGGGTGCCCACCCCGTGCGCTACACCCCAGAGCGCTACCCCTCCCTCATCCGCCCGCCCTCACCCGTCGGCCGACGGTCCGTGAGCCGTGGCGGGCACGAGGTGAATCGATTCATCCCACCACCTGTGAGCGGGCCCTCCCGCTATCCGCTCGACGCTCCGTCGGTCGCATGACTGGGGAGCTCTCCCGTGTCGACCACGTGCCGGGCGACGGCGGTGAGGAGGAGGCGGTGGTGTCGGGCGTGGCGGCGCATGAGGTTGAAGGCCTCGTCGGGTGAGATGGCGCGACGGGCGGCGAGGTAGCCCTTGGCCTGCTCGATGATGATGCGGCTGTGCAGAGCGGTGTGGAGCTGTCCGTTGAGGTTGTCGGCCTGCTGCAGGGTGCGGGCGTGGAGCAGACCGATGGTGGCCGCGTCGGCGAACGCCTGGGCCATGGCGAGGTCGTCGGTCGGCAGCGGGCTGTCGGTGGCACGCAGGAGGAGCAGGCTGCCGAGGGTGTCCCGGCGCAGCCGCAGGGGGACCGCGCTGGCGTACGTGTAGCCGGACTCGCGGGCCAGCGCGGTGAAGTCGTGCCAGGCGGCGGGGGCGCTGGACAGGCTCCCGGGAGCGACGGTGTCCGACGTTTGGTAGGCGTCCAGGGCCGGGCCCTCGCGCATGGCCAGCTCCAGCAGCCCCGCCAGGGCGGGGCTGGGGTCGCACGGGGCGGGGCTGTACAACTGAGGCCCTGGGTAGGCCAGCAGGACCGCGACGTCGGTGACGGCGAAGATGTCACAGCAGCGGACGGTCAGTTGCTGCAGAAAGTCGATGACGTCGAAGTCGGCGACGAAGGTATCGGCGAGTTCGACGAAGGTTTCGGCGATCTTTCGTTCTCGGCTCATGCCTTGGCTCCTCGGTATACGGGCGCCTTTCGGCGGCCCGCACCGGACGGCGGGTTCACGACGGCAGCTCCCGCAGGATCTCGCGGGCCGCCTCGGTCAGGGGCCGGCCGGAGGCGTAGGCCCGGGCACGCAGCCGGATCAGCGCCTCCTCCAGCGGCACACCGAGCCGGTAGCTGAGCACGCCGGTGGCCTGGTGCACCTCCGCCCAGTGCAGGTCGACGGCGCCCGCCCGCCCCGGCCCGTTCCTGGGGGCCTCGGCACCCGGCTCCCAGGCCAGCAGCCGGCCGGTCAGCGCGTCGGCCACCCGCAGCCCGTCCGCCGCCTCCCGCACGGTCAGCGGCCCCGGCGTGCGGCGGTATCCGGTCAGCGTGCCGAACAAGGCCGCCCCTGTTCTGACGGGCCATACGAACACGGCACGCACGCCCAGGGCCTGGGCCTCGGCGGCGAACTGCGGCCACCGCCCCGCCGCGTCGGCGTCCGCGCCCAAGTCGGCGACCTGGCACGGCCCTTGACTCAAGTCCCCTGTTATCCCCGGCCCCTGCCCGAGGGTGAACTGCGCGTCCAACAGCCGCGCGCTGGTGTCGTCGCTGAACCACACCAGTTCCGCCCCCCACCGCAAGGAGACCGCGATCCCCTCCAACCCCAGCGCATGCGCGCACCGCACCGCCCACATGCGGTGCTCCCCGGCTTCGGCGGCCCGCTCCAGACCGACAATCAGCTCCTGCACAGACACCTGGTGCCCCATCACTGAGCCTTCCACGCCGAAAGGCGAACCGGCTCTGGAAGACGGCCACGTTCCGTAGTCGGAATCTACTCCTCTCCACCCGCCGGGAGGTGCCTTCGCGCATAACGGTCCCGCACGGAGCGTGATTACCCCCGAGTGGGTACCGTGCGGCAACGGAAATCGAACGGGGAGGCACTGTGGCGCTGGTGGGCGCGGCAGCGGGAGGAGCGGTGGGATCCCGGGGTCGCGGGAGACCCGCCCCGGGCGGGCCCCGGCCCCAGGGGCCTGTCCGGCCGCCTAGCCGTTGCGGGCGGCCGTCGCGGGTTCCGCGCTGCGGTGGTCCTGCAGGTGGTAGACGTTGAACGCCTTGCGGATGACGGGCTGGGCGACGTTGCGCACCGGTACGCCGCCGTTGGTCATGCCGTGCTCGGTGCCCGCGTGCGCGTGGCCGTGGACGGCCAGGTCGGCGCCCGCCTCGTCGACCGCCTCCGCCAGCAGATAGCTGCCGAGGAAGGGGAAGATCTCCAGGGGTTCGCCCGCGAGGGTGTCCGGCACGGGTGCGAAGTGCGTGAGCGCCACCCGTGTGCCGCAGCCCTGCTCGGCCAGCTCCTCCAGCGAGGTCCGCAGGCCGTCGGCGCAGCGCCGGGTGTACCGGATGAACTCCTTCATCAGGGGTTCGCCGAACTCGCTGCCGCTGCGGCCGACGAATCCGCCGCCGAACCCCTTGGTGCCTGCGACGCCCACCCGCGCCCCGTCGACCTCGACGACCGTGCCCTCTCCTTCGAGCACCCGTACGCCCGCGTCGCGCAGGATGGCGGTGACCTTCTCCGGCTGCTCGTCGTGGTGGTCGTGGTTGCCGAGCACGGCGACGACGGGCACCGGCAGTCCGCTGACCTCCTGGGCGACGATCCGCGCCTCCTCCGGAGTGCCGTGGCGGGTGAGGTCCCCGGCCAGGAGCAGCAGGTCCGCGCAGTTGTGCAGCGTCTCGAAGGCGGGCCTGAGCACTCCCTGGCTGTCCAGGCCCATGTGGATGTCCCCGACGGCGGCGATGCGGATCATGACACTTCCTCCGGGTGGTCCGGTGCTGCAGACTCGGCCACCACGACGTCGAAGTGGACGGTCTGGCCTGCCAGTTCCTCGTTGACGGTACGCAGCAGCTCTTCGCGGCAGTGTGTCGTGGGCACGGTCCCGACGACCGCGACGGAGGAGCCGCGGGACTCGACGCGGATGCCCAGTTCGCCGAGTTCCTCCGCGGCGAGCCGTTCCTTCAGGTGGGCGATGCGGTACTCGACGTGGGCGTGGTCGTTCATCGGTCTGCTCCTCGCGGTGCGATGACTTCCAGGCGTTCCAGCAGGAAGAGGAAGGCGGCCGGCATCGGCACGTCCCCGTACTCGTCGCGGAGCGCCTCCCAGTCGACCTTCTCCCGCAGCTGCCGTGCGATCGGCAGGACGGCGCCGAAGTCGCAGTGGTGCTCGGAGAAGGCGGCGAGCAGGGCCCGCACCAGGTCGGTCGGCGAGAGGACCGGCATGTGCACCGAGTCCATCGGCAGTTGCACGGCGCGGTCGAGGAGCTCCGTGGTGACCGGCTGGGCGGCCAGTTCGAAGATGAGGTCGATGTCCTGGCCCAGGCACTTGGCCTTGAGCAGCCAGTCCTCGGGCGGCGCGTACACGGTGAGGCCCGCCTCCTCCAGTGAGGCCGCGACCGCTTCGGCGTCCTCCGGCCTGATGCAGAAGTCGGCGTCGTGCTGGAGGTTGCCGGTCCCGCCGTGCGCGTACACGGCGACGCTGCCGGCGAGGGCGAAGTCGTGGTCGCGCCTCTTGAGGATGGCGGCGACCTGCTTGGCCGCCTCCAGGATCGCCTGGTGGAGGTCGGGCGGCAGCTCCTCCGCGGGCGCCTCGTGCGTGGATCCCCCGGCCGGTGGTCCCGCCGGGCACGGCGCGGTGGCCCGGCGCCGCGCGTCGGGCGTGGTGTCTTCTGCGTTCGACGTCACCTTCTGCTCCGTTTCCGGAGACGGGCCTCCGCACCGTTCGTGCGGTCCCGTCGTCTCCGACGATCCCTTTCCCAGGCAGCACCGGTACCCGGGCCGCCGGGTTCGACACGGGCCCGGGGGCATGTGGTGCGGGGCGCCGCGGTCACGGCGGGCCCGCGGGTCCGCCTCAGGGGCGCCGCCACTCGTCGCTGCGGAGGTGCGATCCCGCCTGCGGGCCCATGCGCACCATGCCGCCGTCGGCGACCCAGGACGCGCCCGTCACGTACGAGGCGTCGGGCCCGGCGAGGAAGGCGATGACGGCGGCGATCTCCCGGGCGTCACCGGGCCTGCCGAGCGGAATGCCCGGGCGGTGTTCGCTGTGCACGTCGGTGTCCTCCTGCCCGGTCATGGGCGTGGCGATCTCGCCGGGCGCGACGGCGTTGACGGTGATGCCGTGCTCCGCGAGCTCCAGGGCCATGACCTGGGTCAGCAGTCCGAGGCCGCCCTTGGCGGCGCAGTAGGGGGCCGCGCCGACCCGGGGCTGGTGCTCGTGCACCGACGTCACGTTGACGATGCGGCCGCCGTCGCCCTGCCGGATCATGCGGCGCGCGGCGTGCTGGCCGCACAGGAAGGGGCCGATCAGGTCGACGTCGACGACGCGCCTGACATCGGCGTGTTCGAGGTCGAGGAAGGGGGTGGCGGTGCCCGTCCCGGCGTTGTTGACGAGGACGTCGATGCGGCCGAGGCGCTCGGCGAGGTCGTCGACGACCTGCGCGGCATCGGGCAGCCGGGTCAGGTCCATCCGGGCGACGGCCGCGCGCCGGCCGTGCCGGCCCACTTCCTCGGCCGTCCGCTCGGCGCCCTCCTCGTCGGAGTGCCAGGTGATCCCGACATCCATTCCGGCCGCCGCGAGCCGGACGGCCGTGGCCCGGCCGATGCCGGAGTCCGCGCCCGTGACGACGGCCACTCCGGTGCCGGAGGCGGTGGGGACGGTCATGGGTCCTCCTGTTCGTCGAACGGATCACTCGTCGGATCACTCATCGCCCTCTGTCCAGCTTCGGGCAGCCACGCGCTTCGCGCGCATCGCGCGCTCGTACGCCGCCCCTGCGCCGCTCGTACGCTGGGAGGCCGGAGGTGGTCCCGATGGTCCGGTCGAAGAAGTACGCGGTGGCGGCCTCGGGCCAGTGGGTCGACGAGGAGGACGGCCGGCAGCGGCTGCCCGCCGGTGAGGCCCACGCGTGGCAGCCGGGCAGGAACGAGACCGTCTGCGGGCTCTCCCTGAGCCGCTCCCGCCTCACCCGTTTCCCGCACGTGCCGTGGACGGACGCCATTCCGGAGTCCGGCGGCTCGGCGGACCGCGTGCAGCGGCTGTGCCACCGGTGCGCCTCCGTGGCGGGACGCTCGGGGGCCGGCGCCCGGCCGCCGTGGCGCCGGATCAATCCCCGACCGTGACCCGGGAGCCGATGGCGCCCCGGGAGCTGGTGACGCCCCGGGAGCTGGCGGCGGCTCCTCGTCCGGCCAGGGCCTAGGAGGCCGGTGGCAGGTCCTCGTCCGGGACGATGTGGACCGCCGCCTCCTCCGCGCCCGCAGCGCCGCCGTCGATGCCCTCGTCCCTGGCGACCACCTGTTTGGTGGTGTCCGGGTGGGCTCCCTCGTCCGGGGCCACCAGGCGGCCCGCGCGGTCCCGTCCGGCCTCCGGGTCCATCGGCTCGCCCTCGCCGTCCGGCAGGTCGCCGATGGTGTCACCGACGGGCTGCTCCGGGTCGGGCACCTCGGTGTCGGGCACCTCCTGCCGCAGCCGCTCGTCGAGCGTCTCGCCCTCGTGCTGCTCCGCCGCCGTGGTGCCGGTCTTGGTGACGCCCAGCGGCTTCTCCGGCGGCGAGTAGCCCTCGTCGAGCATGTCGTCGTACGTACGCTCGTCCACCGCGTCCTGGAGGTCCAGCGGCGCCGCGTCCTCCTGCTCCTCGTTGTCGCCGGTGGGCTGGTAGGCGTCGTCCGCCATGTTCTGGTCGCTCATGACTACCTCGCGCTTCGGGGTCTCGGGGGTTGTCGCGCTCGCCCTCTCATGGTCGCGCTCAGCCTCCAGGGTTGCCCGCGAACACTGCCCCAAACGATCTGACCCTGCTCCCTGCCCGGCCCTACTCGGTGTGCATGATCTGGATCAGGTTGCCGCAGGTGTCGTCCAGGACCGCGACGGTGACCTTGTCCATCCGCACCGGCTCCTGGGTGAAGCGGACCCCGAGTCCGCGCAGCCGTTCGAACTCCGCCGTGACGTCGTCCACGGCGAAGGCCGCCGCCGGAATGCCGTCCGCGACCAGCGCGTCCTTGTACGGCTTCACTGCGGGGTGCCCGTCGGGCTCGAGGAGCAGCTCCGTCCCTTCGGGGTCCTCCGGCGAGACCACAGTCAGCCACCAGTCGTCGCCGATCGCGACCTTGGACTTCTCCACGAAGCCGAGGACGTCGGTGTAGAAGGCCAGGGCCTTGAGCTGGTCGTCGACGAATACGCTGGTCAGGTTGATTCTCACGGGGTGCTCTCCGGTGCGTCGGGGCTGAGCCGTCGTGCCGGCGCCTTTAAAGCATCCTCTTCCATGACCGGACCATGGGCAAGGAACGACTTGCCTATCAAATGTCCGCCCTGCACCCCTGCCGCGTACCTGTCACCCGCCTCACGTACCTGTCACCCGCCCGTCGCGTCAGGCGGCCGCGAGCACCAGCCACCGCGACGGCAGCTCGATGCGCGTGCCGTCCGCGGCGAACTCCGTCGTCGTCAGGGGCAGCTCGCCCGCGGCGACGATCGCGAGCCCGGCCGACGCGACGTACGCGTCCACCGCCGCGTCGACGACCTCCGCGGGCGCGATCCCGTGGGCGAAGACCGGCGCCAGCTTCGGCGGCGGCCCCGCGGGGCTCCGCGCGAGCCCCATCAGCACGGGGCGCGCCGCCTCCGAGAGCTCGACGACGAAGGCGCGCCCGCGCTCGCCGAGCAGGGTGGCGATGCCGTCGAGCAGCGGCTGCCGGTCCGCGGGCTCGCACTGGTGCAGGACGCCCCGCATGTACACGTTCATGTCGCCGACCTCGGCGTGCAGCTGCTCCGTCTCGCTCCTCTCGCCCGCGTCGAGCTGCCGGAAGTCGACCTGCCCGGCCGCGTCGGCGCGCCGGGCGTGGTCGAGGGCGGCCGCCGACAGGTCGACGCCGAGGACGCGCGGGAAGCGGTCGGCGAGGAAGCGCGTCTGGGTGCCGTTGCCGCAGCCGATGTCGACGACGGGCAGGCCCGCGGCGGCCATGTGCGGTTCGAAGAGCGCGAGGTGGAGGCCCGCGGTGAGGGCGGGCTCGGCGTCCCAGAAGACTGCGCCCGGTTCGCCGGGCGCCTCCCGCCAGAACCCCTCCCACGCCTCTCTGTACCGGCTCGTGACGCTCATGTCCGTACTCCCCGGGGTGCGACGAGAGCCGCCGAAGCCGACGACGAGATCGGTCTATCGCGCCCGGGGGCGCACGGACAACCACCCGCGCACTCCTTCACCGCTTAATCGGTGCGTTGTCGCGGGGCGCACGCCCGCGAGGCACGGCGCTTCCCGCGTACGAGAGTGACCGGGCGGCCGACTAGCGGCGCGGGAGCGGCAGTTCGCACCAGACCGTCTTGCCCGCGCGCGTGCGGCTCGTGCCCCACTCCGCCGCCAGTGAGCTGACGACGCGCAGGCCGCGCCCGAACTCGTCGCCAGGGCCCGCGCTGAGCAGCGTCGGCAGTGTCTGGTCGTCGTCCTCGACCTCGCACACCAGCGCCCCCGAGCGGACGAGCCGCAGGTCGATCCTGCTGCTGCGGGAGTGGCGCACGACATTGGTGACGAGCTCGCTGACGAGCAACTCGGCCGTGTCGGACAGGGGTTGGAGGGACCAGGCCCGCAGCTGGGCGCGGACCATCTCGCGGGCCCTGCCCACCTCGGCGGGGTCGACGGCGAGCCGCCAGTGCGCGACGTTCTCCATCGGGATGCCGTTCAGCCGGGCCATCAGGAGCGCCACGTCGTCCTTGCGGCCGCCGCGCGGGTTGAGGGCTCGGATGATCGTGTCGCAGGCGTCGTCCATGGAGGCGGCGGGGTGCGCGGCCGATTCGGTGAGCGTGGCGAGTCCGACGCCGATGTCCTCGCCGCGGATCTCGACGAGGCCGTCGGTGCACATCAGCAGCCGGTCGCCGGGCGCCACGCGCACCAGGACCGATTCGAAGGGCACACCGCCGACGCCGATGGGCGCTCCGGTGGGCAGGTCGAGGAGTTCGCTGCGGCCGTCCGCGGCGCGGACCAGGACGGGCGGGATGTGGCCGGCGTTGGCGAGGTGCAGCTCGCCCGCGATCGGGTCGTAGACCGCGTACAGGCACGTCGCGAGATAGTGCTCGCCGAGGCGCTGCGCGAGGTCGTCGAGGTTGCGCAGAAGCTGCTCGGGCGGCAGGTCCAGGGCGGCCATGGTCTGCACGGCCGTGCGCAACTGGCCCATCATCGCGGCGGAGTTGAGGCCGTGGCCCATCACGTCGCCGACGACGAACGCGGTCCTGGAGCCGGGCAGCTTGACGGAGTCGAACCAGTCGCCGCCGACCCGGCCGAGGAGGGTGCCGGGCAGATAGCGGGTGGCGATGTCGCAGCCGGGCATCCGGGGCTGGATGTGCGGCAGCATGCTGTCCTGGAGGGTGTCGGCGACACTCTCCTGGTACGTGTACATGCGGGCGTTGTCGAGCACGAGGCCCGCGCGGGCGGCCAGTTCGGCGCCGGTGACGCGGTCCATGTCGTTGAAGACGGGCCGCTCCTGGTGGCGGAGCAGGATCATGAAGCCGAGCACCACATTGCGCGCCTTGAGCGGTACGACGAGCATCGAGCGGTGGTTGATCAGCGGGCGGATGTCGCGCTTCTCGAACTGGGAGGCGATGGCGTTGCCCATCTCCTCGGTGATGCGGGGCACGAGCACCGGGTCGCCGGAGGTCATGCACTGGAAGAACGGCGTGTGCGCGGGGAACGGCATGGACTCGCCGACCGGCACCACGTCGTCCCAGCGGCCCGGCTCGTCGGTGTGCTCGACCGCGACCCGGTGCCACATCGTGGTCTCGTCCGGCGCGCCTTCGGGGAAGCCCTCGCCCGCGACGACCTGCTCGCGGAGGTAGGTGCCCGCCACGTCCGTGAAGCGCGGCACGACGGCCCTGCTGACCTCGATGATCGTCCGCGACAGGTCGAGGGATGAGCCGATCCGCCCGCTGACCTCGTTGAGGAATTCGAGGCGTTCGCGGACCGCGGCGTACTCGAGGTCCTCGCCCTCGTCGTCCACCGCCTCCGGGGCCACCGGCACTCCGCGGGCGGCGGCCCGCGCGGCGCGCTCCCTGCGCTCCTTGCGCTCGATCCGGCGGGCGACGCCCCAGTCCGGGGTGACGGGCACCCGGTCGTGCCTGCTGAACTCCAGGACGGGATAGCCCAGTTCGAGGACTTGGGCGACGATGCGGGCGCTTTCCTCCACGCTCATGCTGGGCAGGATCTCGGGGAGCCGGGCGGCGAGCTCGTCCGCGCCGGGGAAGTCGGTGTGCAGCGCGAAGCCCGGCGCGATCCGCTCGACCTGCTCGTCCCTCTCGTCGCGCTCGTCCCTCTCGCTCCGTCCGCCCCGCTCGCCGTCCGGCCCGTCGGCCGCGGTCAGCCGCGCGGCGTCGGCGGCGAGCACGAGGAGCCGCTCGGGGCCGGGGCCCACCAGGGGGTACGCCCACCACAGCACGTCGACCCGGGCGCGGGCGCCGCCCGCCCCGCTCGCCGAGCCGGTGAGACGGGCGCGCCCGGCGGCCGGGTAGGAGATGCGTCCGTCGAGGGAGGTCTCCAGGTCGGGGCCGAGTCCGTCGAAGGCTCCGTAGGACCCGCGGTCCTCCGGGATCGCGCCGTGCACCGGGAGCAGATCGCCCACGGGACGGCCGACGGCCTCCTCCTTGCCGTACCCGAAGAGGCGGCGCGCGCCGACGCTCCAGTGCGAGACGAGGCCGGCGCCGTCGACGACGACCACGGCCAGCGGAATGCGGCCGGACGCGGCACTCTGCGCCGGTGGCTCGCCCGGAGTGCCTCGTTCCATGGCTCATGCTCCTTCCCGCGGCAGCGCAAGATTCTGCGCCGCCACCAACCACCGTACGGCCGACGGAGGTTGCCGTGCGGGGCAATACGGGAATTGGCCGGGCGGGCCGGGCCACCGGCGCACGCCCCCTTCGCCGGGCGCCGTCCGGCCCGCCCGGCCGGGGTCATGGCACGAGCTCTCAGTCCTCGTGACCGAGCTGCAGGTCCCGCTCGGTGCGGCCGCCGCCCGCGACCTGGAGGACCGTGGCGACCGGCGGGTAACCCGCCGCGATCACGGTGTACTCGCCCGACGACAGGTCGACGAAGCGGAAGGAGCCGTCCGGTCCCGTGGTCAGGGTGTCGACGACGTTCCCCGCCGCGTCGAGCAGCGTCACGCGCGCGTCCTCGACGGGCCGCCCGCCGCCGGCCCGCACGGTGCCCCGCAGCACGGCCCCGCCCGCGAGTTCCACGTCCTGCCGGGTCTCGCGCGAGGCCTGCACGGAGACGGGCAGCGCTGCGGGACGGAACGCGGGCGCGCTGGCCGCGAGGGTGTATTCGCCCGCCACCAGCTCCGTGATGACATAGCCGCCCTCGCGACCGCTGCGCGTGGTGGCGACGACCTCTCCGCGGACGTCGGTGAGGGTGACGGCCGCGTCCCTGACGGGCGTTCCGTCGGCGGTCACCACGGCCCCGGCGAGCCGGCCCGCCCCGCCGAGGACGACATCGAGCTCGACGGGCCGCTCCCCCACGGTGACGGTCACGGCCTGCGGCTGGTGCCCGCCGGCGGCCGCGATCAGCACGAACGAACCCGAGCCCGGGGTGGCGAGCGCGTACCGCCCGTCCTCGCCGCTCGCGCCGCGACCGATCTGCTGTCCCGCGACATCGATGAGGGTGAGGGCGGCGCGGGGCACGACGGTGCCGTCGGGGTGCTGCACGGTGCCGCAGACCGGGACTCCGGCGGCGTACGTCGTCGTACGGGCCCGGGGCACGGCCATCGGCTCGGCGGCGGGTGCGTTGTGGGAGGCGGTGCTGGACAACAGGGGGGTCTCCTTGAGGAAGAAGGCGAGCAGCATGCCGAGGACGAGCACCGGCACCAGGTAGAGGAAGATCCGCGGCATCGCGTCGGCGTAGGCCTGGATGTAGCCCTCGCGGAGCGGCGCGGGCAGCGCGTGGACGAGCTGCGGGGTGATGGACTCGGCGTCGGGCACGGCCTCGTCCGAACCGGCGGGGAGCCGGTCCCGGAGCGCGTCGGCGAGCCGGTCGGCGAAGAGCGTGCCGAAGACGGCGGCTCCCACGCTGCCGCCGATCTGCCGGAAGTAGTTGTTGGCGCTGGTGGCGGTGCCCAGGTCGGCGGGGCGGACCGCGTTCTGCACGGCGAGGACGAGCACCGGCATGACCAGGCCGATGCCCGCGCCGAGCACGGCCATCCAGGCGCTGTACTCCAGCCGCGAGGTGTCCGCTTCGAGCCGCGAGAGCAGCCACATGCCCACTACGGAGAGGACGCCTCCGACGACCGGGTACACCTTGTAGCGCCCGGTGTGGCTGATGAGCTGGCCGGAGACGATCGACGCGCCGACGATGCCGCCCATCATCGGCAGCATCAGGAGGCCGGACTCGGTGGCGCTCGCGCCGTCGACCATCTGCAGGAAGGTCGGCAGGTAACTGGCCGCTCCGAAGAGGGCGATTCCGACGACCATGCCCACAAGACCGGTGATGTTGAAGACCGGATCGCGGAACAGGCGCAACGGAATGATCGGTTCTGCCGCGAACTTCTCGGCGACGAGGAAGAGCACGCTCGCCACGACGGCTCCGGCGCCGAGCCCGAGGATCATCCGGTCGCCCCACGCGTACTCGGTCCCGCCCCAACTGGTCAGCAGCACGAGGCAGGTGGACGCGGCGGCGAGCAGGAGCGCGCCGAGCACGTCGAGCCGGGCCCTGCCGGTGGGCTTGGGCAGCTTCAGGACGAGCGAGACGACCAGGAGGGTGACGAGGCCGAAGGGCACGTTGAAGTAGAAGCACCAGCGCCAGGAGGCGTGGTCGGTGAAGAAGCCGCCGAGCAGCGGGCCCGCGACCGAGGCGAGGCCGAACGCGGCGCCGATCAGGCCCATGTAGCGGCCGCGCTGCCGGGGCGGCACGATGTCCGCGATGATCGCCTGTACGCCGATCATCAGGCCGCCCGCGCCGACGCCCTGGAGCGCGCGGAAGGCGATCAGCTGGTCCATCGTCCGCGACCAGCCGGCGAGCGCCGAGCCGATGACGAAGATCACGATCGCGAACTGGAAGACGCCCTTGCGTCCGAAGAGGTCACCGAGCTTGCCGTAGATCGGCAGGCCGACCGTGGAGGTGAGCAGGTAGGCGGTGATCGCCCAGGACATCCTGTCGAGGCCGTGCAGCTCTCCGACGATCTTCGGGAGCGCGGTGGCGACGATCATCTGCTCCAGCGCGGCGAGCAGCAGCGCGAGCATGAGCCCGACGAAGACCATGCGGACGCGGGCGGGGCTGAGCCCGTGCGCGGCCGGACCGGGGGCCACGGGTGGCGCCTGCGCCTGCCCCGGGTCCTGATCGCCGGGCGTCGAGGGGCCGTTGGCCCCTTCGTCGCGGTGCTGCCCGTTCCGCTCGTCCCGCTCGGCGACCTTCACCAGCGTCGTCCCGCCCACGTCCTGCTCCCCTCGTCGCGCCTGCGACGCATTTCTCGCATTACGCGACAACTGCGAGCAAGCGCGACGAGTCGCCCTCGCGTGGGGCCCGGCGGACGTAAGCGCCGGTCGGAGCCCTACGGCGTACAACGGGGCCGAGCGGAAAACCACTCGAAACGGTGAGCGTAACGACAACCCTGATGGGCTACACGGGAGTTGACTACTTCTCGACCTCGGTGGCGAGGTTGGCGAGCACGGCGTCGTAGATCCGGCCGAGGCCCTTGGGGGCGAAGGTCTTCTCGAAGAAGCCGCCGATGCCGCCCGCGCCGTTCCACACCGTGGAGACGACCACGCGGGACTTGCCCTCGCCCGCCGGGGTCACCGTCCAGGTCGTGACCATCGAGGAGTTGCGGTCCTTCTCGACCAGTTCGCCGTCGGTCGGCTCGCTGACCTCCAGGAGGCAGTCGCGGATCCGCTTGCTGGTGGCCTGCAGCTTCCAGTGGACGAGGGTGCCCTCGCCGTCGCCGCCCTCGCGCACCTCGTACTCGCTGAAGTGCTCCGAAAGGAGCTTCTGCCGCGTGCCGCTGTAGTCGGCCAGCGCGTCGAAGACGTCGTCCGGCTTTGCCGTGATGATCCGCTCCGTGACCGCCTCGACCTGCGCCATTGCACTTCCTCCAGCACTTGTTTCTCGGGGGACTTCGCGGAAAGCCAACCACCCTGGCCACCGGCCCCCCAAATCGGGGCCCCCGTGGAGGGCGCGCTCAGCCCGGCAGGAGCCGGAGCGAGAGCCACAGCGCGAGGGTCGAAAGGGCCAGGGCGGCCGGGGTGGTGAGCAGCCCGAGGCGGGTGAACCGGCCGAGGCTGACGTCGTGTTCGTGCTGGTGGGCGATGCGGCGCCAGAGGAGGGTGGCGAGGGATCCGGCGTAGGTGAGGTTGGGTCCGACGTTCACGCCGATGAGCACGGCGAGGACGGCGCCGGGCCCGGCCGGCGCGGCGAGCGGGACCAGGGCGAGGACGGCCGGCAGGTTGTTGATCAGGTTGGCGAGCAGCGCGGCGACGGCGGCGGTGCCGAGCAGCGCGGGCAGCGAGGTGCCGTCGGGGACGACCCGGCCGAGGGCGTCGCCGAGTCCGTTGTCGACGACGGCTCTGACGACGACGCCGAGGGCCAGGACGAAGGCCAGGAACGGCAGCTGGACCGAGCGCAGGATCGCCACCGGTGTCGTACGACGGCGTGCGAGGGCCCGCACGCCGAGGACGGCCGCCCCGGCCGCCGCCGACCAGGCGGGGTCGACGCCGGCGCCGGAGGCCACGGCGAACCCGGCGAGCGTGGCCGCGACGGTCACCAGGGCGAACCGCGGCATCCGGGGCGGCTCCGTGACGTCGGTGCCGTCGACGGGGGCGTCGAGGTCTGCGGCGAAGAACCGCCGGAAGACGGCGTACTCGACCGCGATGGCGACCAGCCAGGGCAACGTCATGAGCAGGGCGAACCGCGTGAAGCTCAGGCCCGTCGCGGTGAAGGCGAGGAGGTTCGTCAGGTTCGAGACGGGCAGCAGGAGGGACGCCGTGTTGGACAGGTGGGCGCTGGCGTAGACGTGCGGCGCGGGGCGGGCGCCCATGCGGGCCGCGGTGGCGAAGACCACCGGGGTCAGCAGGACCACGGTGGCGTCCAGGCTCAGGGTCGCGGTGATCACGGAGGCGAGCCCGAAGACGGCGGCGAGCAGCGTGCGGGGCCGGCCGGCGGCCCGGCGCGCCATCCAGGTGCCGCAGGCGTGGAAGAGCCCTTCGTCGGCGCAGAGCTTGGCGAGCACGAGGACGCCCGCGAGGAAGCCGATCACGGGGCCGAGCCGCGCGGCCTCGTCCCGCACGTCGTCGAGCGGGATCGCCCCGGCCGCGACGACGACGCCGGCGGCGGGCACGGCGAAGGCGGCTTCGGGCCAGCGGAAGGGACGGACGACGGCGCAGACAAGGACCACGGCCAGGGCGGCGACGGACAGGGACTCGACGAGCATGTCTTCGATCATGCATCGCCCGCGGTCCTCTTCGGTCGCCGCCCCGGCGGGGTCGGGTTCCTACCGCTTGCCGCCGGCCGGCTCGGGCGCGGTGGCGCTGAAGCGGGCCACCGTCCCGTCGTCGCTCCAGCGGCGCAACCCGGCCTTCTCCAGGACGCGGACGGAGGCCGGGTTGGACAGGTCGACGTCGGCGTGGACCGTGGTGACCTCCGGCAGGGCCAGGGCGGCCGTCACAAGGGCGCGGGCGGCCTCGGGGGCGTAACCGCGCCCGCGCCGGGAGGGCACCACGCCGTACCCGAGCTCGACGGAGCCCTCGGCGGGCGGCCAGAGCAGGCTGATGGAGCCGACGACGGCACCGCTCGTGCGTTCGACGATCAGCCGGTGGCCGTACGCGCCAGGCGCGCCGGACGGGCCGGTCTGCTCGGCGACGAAGCCCGCGATGACGCGGTCGCCGTCGGCGGGGAAGTCCGCCGTCCAGTGGGCGAGCCGCTCGTCGCGGACGACGGCGGCGATCTCGTCGGCGGACCAGTCCCGCAGGACGAGGCGCTCGGTGATCAGGTCGGTACCGGCGAGGGAGAGAACAGGAAGAGAAGACACGCGACACTCCAGGTCGTTCGGACAAGGGCATGCTGATGAGGCGTCCGGCGGGCCATATTCATCAACCTCCCTCGTCGCGCTGTGATCGCGTGTGTCGCGCGTGGCGCGCGTGTCATGACCCTACCAAGCACGTCTCCGGAGACATCGGCAGCAGAGACCGGCCGAAGAGACCGCGATGTTCCGCTCGCAGATGTTCCGCTCGCACGATCAAGGGAACAAGTGTTCTATTGTGTGGCCAGTGCTACCGAGGAGGCGTCATGCGCTGGGAGAACCTTTCCGACGGGCCGCGCCGGGGCACCGCGGATGCCGCGCTGTTCGGCGCGGACGCGGTGACCACGCGGACCTTCGACACCCCTGAATTCGCCGGAATCACCTTCCACGAGATCCGGGCCCGGTCGATCGTGAACCGGGTGCCGGGTGCGTCCCGCATGCCGTTCGAATGGACGGTCAATCCTTATCGGGGGTGCACGCACGCGTGCGTCTACTGTTTCGCGCGCAAGACGCACAGCTACCTCGACCTGGACACCGGCCTCGGGTTCGACAGCCAGATCGTCGTCAAGGTCAACGCCGCCGAGCTGCTGCGGCGCCAGCTCGCCTCGCCGCGCTGGCACGGCGACCACATCGCCATGGGCACGAACGTGGACTGCTACCAGCGCGCGGAGGGCCGCTACCGCCTGATGCCGGGGATCATCGAGGCGCTGCGCGACCGCGGCAACCCCTTCTCGATCCTCACGAAGGGCACCCTGATCCTGCGCGACCTCGATCTGCTGCGGCAGGCCGCCGCGGTGACGGAGGTCGGGATCTCCGTGTCCGTGGGCTTCACCGACCAAGAGCTGTGGCGCACCGTCGAGCCGGGCACGCCCGCTCCGGAGCGGCGCCTCGACGTCGTCCGCACGCTGACCGGGCACGGCATCGGCTGCGGGGTCCTGATGGCGCCCGTCATCCCCTTCCTGGGGGACCACCCCGACCAGCTGCGTGCCACCGTGCGGGCCATCGCCGCGTCGGGCGCGACGTCCGTGACGCCCCTGGTGCTGCATCTGCGGCCGGGGGCGCGCGAATGGTTCATGGCGTGGCTCGGGCGGCACCACCCGCATCTGGTGCGGCGGTACGAGCGGTTGTACGCGGAGGGCGCCTACGCCCCGAAGTGGTACCAGCGCCGCATCACCCGTCACGTGCACGAGCTGGCCGAGGAGTTCGGCATCGGCCCCACGCGCGCGGGCACCCCGCGGCGCATCCGGCTCCCCGAGGGACCCGAGCCCGAGCCCGCGGCGGGGCCCACTCAGCTCACCCTGCTGTGAGCCCCGTGCCCCTTTCGGGTTGCTTCTCGGCAGGGCGGCTCCGGCCGCGAGGGCTTTCCGGGAAGATGCGCCGAGGGTCACGGCCTGCGGGGCCCTGAGTCGCCGCCCCGGGAGGCCGGATGAAGAAGCGTGCCGTCGTACTCGGTTCAGTCGCCGCCTCGGTGGCGGTGGCCGGAATGGTCATCGCGGTCCCGCCCGCGTCGGGCGCCCCGACCGGCCCCGGCACCCCGTACGCCGCCCAGCACCGGCAGCACGTCCGCCAGCACGCCCCTCTCGCGTGGAAGCCGTGTGACATCAAGGAGCACCCGACGCTCCAGTGCGCGTCGTTGCAGGTCCCGCTCGACCACCGACGGCCGGACGGCCGGCAGATCACCCTCGCCCTGTCCCGCGTCCCGCACACCGCGAAGACCTCCCAGGGGCCCCTCCTGGTGAACCCCGGCGGTCCTGGCGGCAGCGGACTGACCATGGCGGCGTTCGTCGCCGAGGCGCTGCCCGACGAGGTGGCCGCCCAGTACGACGTCATCGGCTTCGACCCGCGCGGCGTCGGCCGGAGCAGGCCCGCGCTGAACTGCCGCCCCGGGCACTTCGCCCCCGTGCGGCCCGCCGCCGTCCCGGCCACGCCCGGACTGGAGCGGGCCAATCTCCGGCGGGCGGAGGCGTTCGCGCGGGCGTGCGCTTCGAAGTACGCGGACATCCTGCCCTTCATCGACTCGGTGAGCACGGTCCAGGACATGGACGCCATCCGCGCGGCCCTCGGCGCGGAGCACATCAACTTCTTCGGTTACTCGTACGGCAGCTATCTGGGCGCGCTCTACGGAAAGCTCCATCCGCACCGGGTGCGCCGCATGGCGCTCGACTCCCTCGTCGACCCGACGGGCGTCTGGTACGGCAACAACCTCCGCCAGGACCTCGCCTTCGACGCCCGCCACAAGGCGCTCATGGCCTGGATCGCCCGGCACGACGCGACGTACGGCCTCGGCAAGGCCCCCGAGAAGGTCGAGGCCGCGTGGCACGCGATGCGGGACGCGGTCGCCGTGCGGCCCGCGGGCAAGAAGGTGGGCGCCGCCGAGCTGGAGGACACCTTCATCCCCGGCGGCTACTTCAACGGCTACTGGCCCCGCCTCGCGACGGCGTTCGCGGCGTACGTGAACGACGCGGACGCCGCACCGCTCGTCGCGGCGTACGAGAGCATCGGCGCGGTCGACGCCGCGGGCGACAACAGCTACAGCGTCTACGCGGCCGTGCAGTGCCGGGACGCGCCGTGGCCGCGCGACTGGCGGACGTGGCGCGCCGACAACGCGCGGGTGCACGCGAAGGCGCCGTTCTCCACCTGGAACAACGCCTGGTACAACGCGCCGTGCGCGTTCTGGCCGACGCCTCACCTGACCCCGCCGGACGTCGCCGGCTCCGCGCTGCCGCCCGTGCTGCTGTTCCAGGCGACCGACGACCCCGCCACCCCGTACGACGGCGCCGTCAGCCTGCACCGCGAGCTGCGCGGTTCCCGCCTGGTGGTCGAGCGGGGCGGCGGCAACCACGGCGTCACCCTGCGCGGAAACCCCTGCCTCGACCGGCACTTGGCCGCCTACCTGACGAGCGGGGAGGTGCCGACCGGCGGCGGCGAGGCCGACGCGGTGTGCGCGGCGCCGCCCGAGCCGAAGCCGCGGAGCACCACCGCGCGCAGGGCGTTGTCACACCCGTGGTCCACGATGGGGTCATGAGCCGACTGACCCACATCAGCGCCCCCGAGGGCGTCGCCCCCGCCACCGCGTACACCCACGTCGTCATGGGATCCGGCCGCTTCGTGGCGATATCCGGCCAGTTGCCCCTGGACGAGGACGGCAAGCCGGTCGGCGAGGGCGACGCGGCGGCGCAGGCCCGGCAGGTCTTCGAGAACCTGCGGCGCTGCCTCGCGGCGGCGGGCGCGACCTTCGACGACGTCGTGAAGCTGACGTATTTCGTGACGGACATGGCGCACATGCCCGCCGTGCGCTCCGCGCGGGACGCGTTCCTCGACCCCGAGCGCCTCCCCGCGTCCTCGGCGATGCAGGTGGTGTCGCTGGTCCGTCCCGAGTTCCTGATGGAGATAGAGGCGTTCGCGGTGGTGCCGGAGTAGGTGGCGGCCGTGCCGATACGAGACGCGGACATGCGGATACGAGACGTGGCCGTGCGGATACGGGAGATGAGCGAGGCCGACTGCGCCGCCGTCGCCGAACTCCGCGTCCGCGGCTGGCAGAAGGCGTACGCCGGACTGATGCCCCAGCCGCACCTGGACGCGCTCAGCATCGAGGAGAGCGCGGCGCAGCTCCGCGAGCGGCTGCCGGCGCGGGGCGAGGCGGGCTCGGTGGACCTGGTCGCCGTGCGCGCCGGGCGGATCGTCGGCTGGGCCTGCTTCGGCCCGGCCCGCGACGACGATCTCCCGCCGGGCGAGAGCGAGTTGTACGCGCTGTACGCGCACCCCGAGCAGTACTCCACGGGTGTGGGCCGCGCGCTGCTCCTGGAGTGCCTCGCTCGCTGTACCGCGGCCGGTCACGGCCGGATGCGCCTCTGGGTCCTGGAGGCCAACACCCGCGCCCGCCGTTTCTACGAACGCGCCGGGTTCACACCGGACGGCGCCCGCGACCCCCAGGAGATGGACGGCATGCCCGTGCCGGAGATCCGCTGCAGCCGCCCTCTTCCCTGACAGCCCGTCTTCGAGGCCGCACACCGGCTCCCTGCGTCCTCACTCCGGCAGCCGCGCGAGTGCCGCCGAGGCCGCCGCCGCGAGGCGGGGGTGGGCGCGGGCGGCCATCAGGACCGGTCTGGCCCGCGCGTCGCCGAGCGCCCCGAGCCCTTCCACGCACGCGAGGGCGATCTTGCCGTACGGATCGTGCGGCGCGAGTCTGCGCTGCAGCGTGGTGATCAGCGCGGGCGCCGACTCCGGGGCGCGCAGCTCCGTGAGGAGGCGCACCGGGTACAGGGCGTACGCGACGCGGAGTTCGTTGGTCGCGAGGGCGGCCGCCGCGCGTGCCGTGCGCGGGTCGCCGAGGCGGGCCAGGGCGTGGGCCGCGGCGGCGCACCGCGGCGGGTCCCGGTGGTTGAGGAGGAGGACGAGCGACTCGAAGGCCCTGCGGTCCCCGGCGACGCCGAGCCTGACCGCCACCAACTCCCTGGCCCACAGGGGCTGCCCCGGGGCGACGAGTGCCTCGGCGAGTTCGTCGAGGTCGTCCGTGGCGACCAGCCTCTCGTACTCCTTCGAACCACCCGCCTCGGCCCGTAAGCGTTCCGTCACTGTCCGCAACTCCTCATCCATGGTCGCGAGCCTAAGCCTTACCCAGCGGTCGCGATGTAGATCACAGACATCGGAGAACATCGCGGGCTGGCGCGCTCGTTACTCGCCGGTTAGTCTCATGTGAGCGGGGCACACTCCTCGTAGCAGTTCCTTTCCTCGCCGTGGCCTGGTGACGCAGCCAAGGCGAGTGCAAGTCGGTTCGGTACTTCACGTACCTCAGTACGACGCGGCTCCGGGACAGAGCCGGTCGGCTTCTCTCACCGGGCGTGCCCTTCGCGCGCCGCCCGGACACACCAGGCACCACTCCCCGCTCGCCGTGCGCTCGCCGCACCCGCGCGCCCCTCAGTCGTCACTCTCTTCCTGGAGTCCACGCATGGACGCTCCCTTGAACACCGTCGCCGTCATCGGTCTCGGCACGATGGGCACCGGCATCACCGAGGTCCTGGCCCGGGCGGGCCGCGAGGTCATCGGCATCGACATCAGCCAGGCGGCGGCCACCCGGGCCGTCGAGTCGCTGGAGGCCTCGACCGCGCGTGCCGTGCACCGGGGACGCCTCACCGAGGAGGAGCGCCGCGGCGTCCTCACCCGCTTCCGCACCTTCACCGACCTGCGGGCCGCCGCCGACGCCGACCTGGTCATCGAGGTCGTCCCGGAGTCGTACGAGATCAAGCAGCAGGTCTTCCGCGAGCTGGACGCCGTCGTGCGCCCCGAGACGATCGTCGCCACCGGCACGAACGCGCTGTCCGTGACCCGTCTCGCCGCCGAATCGGCGCGTCCCGAGCGGGTGTTGGGCCTCCACTTCTTCAACCCGGCGCCCGCGATGAAGCTCGTCGAGGTCGTCTCGTCCGTGCTGACCTCGCCCGCCGCCGTCACCGCGGTCACCGATCTTGCGCACGCCCTCGGCAAGGAGCCCGTCGCGGTCGGCGACCGGCCCGGGTTCGTCGCCGACGGGCTGCTCTTCGGCTACCTCAACCAGGCCGCCGCGATGTACGAGGCGAAGTACGCGTCCCGCGAGGACATCGACGCCGCGATGCGGCTCGGCTGCGGCCTGCCGATGGGGCCGCTCGCGCTGCTCGACCTGATCGGCGTGGACACCGCCCGCACGGTCCTCGACGCCATGTACGCCGAGTCGCAGGACCGGCTGCACGCCCCCGCGCCGATCCTGAAGCAGCTCAGCGAGGCGGGGCTGACCGGGCGCAAGGCGGGCCGCGGCTTCTACACGTACGCCGAGCCCGGCAGCGACGAGGTGGTGGACGACGCGCTGACCCCGGCGGCGGGCGAGGAGATCGCGCGGGGACGCACGGTCCGCTCGGTCGGTGTCGCAGGCTCGGGGACGATGGCTTCCGGTATCGCGGAGGTCTTCGCCAAGGCCGGCTTCGACGTGGTGCTCGCCGCGCGCACGGACGAGAAGGCCGAGACCGCCAAGGCCCGGATCGGCAAGTCCCTCGCGCGCTCCGTCGACAAGGGCAGGATGACGGCCGAGGCCGCCGCGCAGGCGCTGAAGCGGATCACACCCGCCGGGTCGTACGAGGCGTTCGCCGACGTCGATCTGGCCCTGGAGGCCGTCGCCGAGGACCTGGACATCAAGCGGCAGCTCTTCGCGACGCTCGACAAGGTGTGCAAGCCGGGCGCGATCCTGGCCACCACGACGTCGTCCCTGCCGGTCGTCGCCTGCGCCCGTGCCACGTCGCGGCCGCGCGACGTGATCGGCATGCACTTCTTCAACCCGGCGCCGGCGATGAAGCTGGTCGAGGTGGTCCGCACGGTGGTGACCGCGGACGACGTGCACGCCACGGTCCGCGAGGTCTGCACGAAGATCCGCAAGCACCCGGTGGACTGCGGCGACCGCGCCGGTTTCATCGTGAACGCGCTGCTGTTCCCGTACCTCAACAACGCGATCAAGATGGTCGAGCAGCACTACGCCTCGCTGGACGACATCGACGCGGCGATGAAGCTCGGCGGCGGCTACCCCATGGGCCCCTTCGAGCTCCTGGACGTCGTCGGCCTGGACGTCTCGCTGGCCATCGAGAAGGTCCTGCACCGTGAGTTCCGCGACCCGGGCCTGGCCCCGGCGCCGCTGCTCGAACACCTGGTGGCCGCGGGCTGCCTCGGCCGCAAGACGGGCCGTGGCTTCCGCGAACATGCCCGGCGCTGAGCCGGCGGAGGGTCGTCCGGGCGAACGGACGGACTGGGGCGGGCTGCTCGAACCCTCGGGCAGCCCTCTCCCCCAGAAGCACAGCCCCGTCCCTCAGGAGCACCGCGGCGCGCATATGCAGTACGTTCGTGGCATGTCCAAGGCCGCCAAGTCCTCACGCAACACCAGCCCCGACGCCCCCGAGAGCGCCGCGGGCAACCGTGCCGCAGCCCAGCGGCTCAAGATGCGCAGGGAGCTGGCGGCCGCGGCCATGGAGCTCTTCGCGTCCAAGGGGTACGAGGCGACGACGGTCGACGAGATCGCCGCCGCCGCGGGCGTCGCCCGCCGGACCTTCTTCCGGCACTTCCGCTCCAAGGAAGAGGCGATCTTCCCGGACCACGACGACACCCTGATCCGCGCGGAGGCCGTGCTCAACGCGGCACCGCCGCACGAGCACCCGCTGGACACGGTGTGCCGGGGCATCAAGGAAGTCATGAAGATGTACGCGGCGTCGCCCGCGGTCTCCGTGGAGCGCTACCGCCTCACCCGTGAGGTCCCCACGCTCCGGGAGCGCGAGATCGCCTCGGTGGCCCGTTACGAACGGCTTTTCACGCGCTATCTCCTCGGCCACTTCGACGAGCACGCGCACCACGACGGCAACGACGACCCGCTGCTCGCCGAGGTCGCCGCCTCCGCGGTGGTCACCGCCCACAACCACGTCCTCCGGCGCTGGCTGCGGGCCGGCGGTCAGGGCGACGTGGAGACCCAGCTGGACCACGCCTTCGCGATCGTCCGCCGCACCTTCGGCACGGGGATCGGCGCGGGCCGCGACACCCTGCCCGCCGCGGGCCCGGCGACGGTGTCCGCACAGGGTGAGGTCCTCGTCACGGTGGCCCGCACGGACGCGCCGTTGGACGAGGTCATGCGCACCATCGAGAAGGCGCTGCGCGAGCGCTCATAGGCACCATTTGAGCTATTTCGTCCTTGTCTTTTGAGGGGGCGCTACCGGTCGGTAGCGCCCCCTCAGCCATGCCGCCACCCCCTCTGACCTGCACTGATCGATCATCGGTCAAAAACTTCTGGCACCCAGTGTCTTGCCGACTGGCACGCGGTGCCATACGTTGATGTTGTCCGGGCGGCCGGCGTGCAGAGATCATCCGTACGTCGGCTGTCCCCTCAGGCCTCGGTCTGTGCGCCCGGACGCCTGCGTCACAGGCACCTCCCACGCCCCACCAGGGCGTCGCCGAGCAGCACCCTTCGCCGAACCGACGGCACACCTCCACCGCAACTTCAGCACCCGACGCAACCCTCAAGAGCGTTCCCCTCAGACGCTTCTTCGCCGGAGGCAAAACCGTGAAGGAAATCCTGGACGCGATTCAGGCCCAGACCGCGACCGCGAGCGGCACCGCCGCGGTCACGTCCGCCGACTTCGCCGCTCTCCCCCTGCCCGACTCGTACCGCGCGATCACCGTGCACAAGGACGAGACGGAGATGTTCGCGGGCCTCGAGTCCCGTGACAAGGATCCCCGCAAGTCGCTCCACCTGGACGACGTGCCGATCCCCGAACTCGGCCCCGGTGAGGCCCTGGTGGCCGTCATGGCCTCCTCGGTCAACTACAACTCCGTGTGGACCTCGATCTTCGAGCCCGTCTCCACCTTCAGCTTCCTGGAGCGGTACGGCCGGCTCAGCGACCTGAGCAAGCGCCACGACCTGCCGTACCACATCATCGGCTCCGACCTGGCGGGCGTCGTGCTGCGCACCGGCCCCGGCGTGAACGCCTGGAACCCGGGCGACGAGGTCGTCGCGCACTGCCTCAGCGTCGAGCTGGAGTCCTCCGACGGCCACAACGACACGATGCTCGACCCCGAGCAGCGCATCTGGGGCTTCGAGACCAACTTCGGCGGCCTCGCCGAGATCGCGCTCGTCAAGTCCAACCAGCTCATGCCGAAGCCGGACCACCTGAGCTGGGAGGAGGCCGCCTCGCCCGGCCTGGTGAACTCCACCGCGTACCGCCAGCTGGTGTCCCGCAACGGCGCCGGCATGAAGCAGGGCGACAACGTCCTGATCTGGGGCGCGAGCGGCGGACTCGGGTCGTACGCCACGCAGTTCGCGCTCGCCGGCGGCGCCAACCCCATCTGTGTCGTCTCCAGCCCCCAGAAGGCGGAGATCTGCCGCGCGATGGGCGCCGACGCGATCATCGACCGCAACGCCGAGGGCTACAAGTTCTGGAAGGACGAGCAGACCCAGGACCCCAAGGAGTGGAAGCGCTTCGGCAAGCGCATCCGCGAGCTCACCGGCGGCGAGGACATCGACATCGTCTTCGAGCACCCCGGCCGCGAGACCTTCGGCGCCTCGGTCTACGTCACGCGCAAGGGCGGCACCATCACCACCTGCGCCTCGACCTCGGGCTATATGCACGAGTACGACAACCGCTACCTGTGGATGTCCCTGAAGCGCATCATCGGCTCGCACTTCGCCAACTACCGCGAGGCGTGGGAGGCCAACCGCCTGATCGCCAAGGGCAAGATCCACCCGACGCTCTCCAAGACGTACCGCCTGGAGGACACCGGCCAGGCCGCCTACGACGTCCACCGCAACCTCCACCAGGGCAAGGTCGGCGTCCTCGCCCTCGCGCCCGAGGAGGGCCTGGGCGTGCGCGACCCGGAGAAGCGGGCCCAGCACATCGACGCGATCAACCGTTTCCGCAACGTCTGAACGCACTGATCTGAACGCACTGAGGAGCAGCGGAACATGACAGAGCGTCAGAAGGACCGGCCGTGGCTGATGCGGACCTACGCCGGTCACTCCACGGCGGAGGCGTCCAACGAGTTGTACCGCCGCAACCTCGCCAAGGGGCAGACGGGCCTCTCGGTCGCCTTCGACCTGCCCACGCAGACCGGCTACGACCCCGACCACATCCTCGCCCGCGGCGAGGTCGGCCGGGTCGGCGTGCCGGTCTCGCACCTCGGCGACATGCGACGGCTGTTCCAGGACATCCCCCTGGAGCAGATGAACACCTCGATGACGATCAACGCCACCGCCATGTGGCTCCTGGCGCTCTACCAGGTGGTCGCCGAGGAGCAGGGTGCCGACATCACCAAGCTCCAGGGGACGACGCAGAACGACATCGTCAAGGAGTACCTCTCGCGCGGGACGCACGTCTTCCCGCCGGGTCCCTCCCTGCGGCTGACCACCGACATGATCACGTACACGGTGGCGCACATCCCCAAGTGGAACCCGATCAACATCTGTAGCTACCACCTCCAGGAGGCGGGGGCCACACCGGTCCAGGAGATCGCGTACGCGATGTCCACCGCCATCGCGGTTCTCGATGCCGTACGCGACTCGGGGCAGGTCCCCGAGGAGAAGTTCGGGGACGTCGTGGCCCGCATCTCCTTCTTCGTGAACGCGGGTGTCCGCTTCATCGAGGAGATGTGCAAGATGCGGGCGTTCGGGCGGATCTGGGATCAGGTCACGCGCGAGCGGTACGGCATCGAGAACCCGAAACACCGCCGGTTCCGCTACGGCGTGCAGGTCAACTCCCTGGGCCTGACCGAGGCCCAGCCGGAGAACAACGTCCAGCGCATCGTCCTGGAGATGCTGGCCGTGACGCTCTCGAAGGACGCACGCGCGCGTGCCGTGCAGCTGCCCGCCTGGAACGAGGCGCTCGGGCTCCCCCGGCCCTGGGACCAGCAGTGGTCGCTGCGCATCCAGCAGGTCCTCGCGCACGAGAGCGACCTCCTGGAGTACGAGGACATCTTCGACGGCTCGCACGTCGTCGAGGCGAAGGTGGCCTCGCTCGTCGACGAGTCCCTCGCCGAGATGGACCGCATCGAGAAGATGGGCGGCGCGATGGCCGCCGTCGAGTCCGGCTACCTGAAGTCGCAGCTCGTCTCCTCGCACGCGGAGCGCAGGGCCCGCATCGAGTCGGGCCAGGAGAAGATCGTCGGCGTGAATTCGTACGAGTCCACGGAGCCGAGCCCCCTCACCTCGGACCTGGACGCGGCGATCATGACGGTCGACCCGGCGGTCGAGGCGCGTGTCGTGAACGCACTCAAGCACTGGCGCGACACCCGCTACCAGCCGCCGTTCAACCACCCGCGCCCCTGCAAGGCCCTGCAGCGGCTCAAGGAGGTGGCCGCCGGGACGGGCAACCTCATGGAGGCCACCCTGGAGTGCGCACGCGCCGGTGTGACGACCGGGGAGTGGGCGGGGGCCCTGCGGGAGGTCTTCGGGGAGTTCCGGGCCCCCACGGGCGTCTCCAGCGCTCCTGTGGCGGTCACCGCGGAAGAGGGCACGCCGCTCGCCCTCGTCCGCGAGAAGGTCGCACGGACGGCCGAGGACCTCGGTGGCGGCCGGCTCCGCTTCCTGGTCGGCAAGCCGGGCCTCGACGGGCACTCCAACGGCGCCGAGCAGATCGCGGTGCGCGCGCGGGACGCCGGCTTCGAAGTGGTCTACCAGGGCATCCGCCTCACCCCCGAGCAGATCGTCGACGCGGCGCTCGCCGAGGACGTGCACGCGGTCGGCCTCTCGATCCTCTCCGGCTCCCACGCGGAGCTCGTGCCGGACGTGCTCGTCCGGCTCCGCGAGGCCGGCGCCACCGACATCCCCGTCATCGCCGGCGGCATCATCCCCAACAGCGACGCCGAGGACCTGAAGGCGGCGGGTGTGGCCGCCGTCTTCACCCCCAAGGACTTCGGCATCACCGAGATCATCGGCCGTATCGTCGACGAGATCCGGAAAGCGAACCACCTCGACCCTCTGGAGGTCCCCGCATGACCGCCCCCATCAACCGCCTTCGTCCGCGGCGCTCCTGCCTCGCGGTGCCGGGCTCGAACCCGCGCTTCCTGGAGAAGGCCCAGGGCCTCCCCGCCGACCAGGTCTTCCTCGACCTGGAGGACGCCTGCGCGCCGCTCGCCAAGCCGGAGGCCCGGCACACCATCGTGAAGTTCCTCAACGAGGGCGACTGGACGGGCAAGACGCGGGTCGTGCGCGTCAACGACTGGACGACCGAGTGGACGTACCGCGACGTCGTCACGGTCGTCGAGGGCGCGGGCCAGAACCTCGACTGCATCATGCTGCCGAAGGTCCAGACGGCCGACCAGATCGTCGCGCTCGACCTGCTCCTCACCCAGATCGAGAAGACCATGGGCTTCGAGGTCGGCAAGATCGGCATCGAGGCGCAGATCGAGAACGCGCGCGGCCTGAACAACGTCAACGCGATCGCCGAGGCCTCCCCGCGCGTCGAGACGATCATCTTCGGCCCGGCCGACTTCATGGCGTCGATCAACATGAAGTCCCTGGTCGTCGGCGAGCAGCCGCCCGGCTACCCGGCGGACGCCTACCACTTCATCCTGATGAAGATCCTGATGGCCGCCCGCGCCAACAACCTCCAGGCGATCGATGGCCCCTACCTCCAGATCAAGAACGTGGACGGCTACCGCGAGGTCGCGAACCGCGCCGCCGCGCTCGGCTTCGACGGCAAGTGGGTCCTGCACCCCGGCCAGGTGGAGGCCGCCAACGAGGTCTTCTCGCCCTCCCAGGAGGACTTCGACCACGCCGAGCTGATCCTGGACGCGTACGAGTACTACACGTCCGAGGCGGGCGGCAAGAAGGGCTCGGCGATGCTCGGCGACGAGATGATCGACGAGGCCAGCCGGAAGATGGCGCTGGTCATCTCCGGGAAGGGGCGTGCGGCCGGGATGCGGCGCACGTCCAAGTTCGAGGCCCCGGAGGCGTAGGACATCATGCAGTTCGGCCGCACCTACGAAGAGTTCGAAGTCGGCGCCGTGTACAAGCACTGGCCCGGAAAGACGGTCACCGAGTACGACGACCACCTCTTCTGTCTGCTCACCATGAACCACCACCCCCTCCACATGGACGCGAACTATGCGGAGAAGACGACGGACTTCGGGAAGAACGTCGTCGTGGGCAACTACATCTACTCGCTGCTCCTCGGCATGTCCGTGCCGGACGTCTCCGGCAAGGCGATCGCCAACCTGGAGGTCGAGTCGCTCAAGCACGTGGCGCCGACCTTCCACGGCGACACGATCTACGGCGAGACGACCGTCCTCGACAAGACGCCATCGAAGTCCAAGTCGGACCGCGGGATCGTCTACGTGGAGACCAAGGGCTACAAGCAGGACGGCACGCTCGTCTGCGTGTTCCGCCGCAAGGTGATGGTGCCCACCGAGACGTACACCAAGGAGCGCGGCGGCGAGCAGCCCGGCCGCCCGGAGCTCAAGTCCCAGGAGAAGTGAACCCATGAGCCGACTCGCGCAGACCGCCGGTCTCACCGACATCCAGCGGGAGATCCTGTCCACCGTCCGGGACTTCGTCGACAAAGAGATCATTCCTGTCGCGACCGAACTGGAGCACCGCGACGAGTACCCGCAGCAGATCGTCGACGGCCTCAAGGAGTTGGGGCTCTTCGGCCTCATGATCCCGGAGGAGTACGGCGGCCTGGGCGAGTCGCTGCTCACGTACGCGCTGTGCGTCGAGGAGATCGCGCGCGGCTGGATGTCGGTCTCCGGCATCATCAACACCCACTTCATCGTCGCCTACATGCTCAAGCAGCACGGCACGCAGGAGCAGAAGGAGACCTTCCTGCCGCGCATGGCGGCCGGCGAGGTGCGGGGCGCGTTCTCCATGTCGGAGCCGGGGCTCGGCTCCGATGTGTCGGCCATCACGTCGAAGGGCGTGAAGGAGGGCGACGAGTACGTTCTCAACGGCCAGAAGATGTGGCTGACCAACGGCGGCACGTCCACTCTGGTGGCCGTCCTGTGCCGGAGTGACGAAGGACACCCCGAGGGGACGGCACCCCACAAGTCCATGACGACGTTCCTCGTGGAGAAGGAGCCCGGTTTCGGCGAGGTCCGCCCCGGCCTCACCATCCCGGGCAAGATCGACAAAATGGGCTATAAGGGTGTCGACACCACCGAACTCATCATGGATGGCCTGCGAATTCCGGCCAATCGCGTGCTCGGCGGGGTCACCGGCCGAGGGTTTTACCAAATGATGGACGGTGTCGAGGTCGGCCGCGTCAATGTCGCGGCGCGTGGCTGTGGCGTCGCTCAGCGTGCGTTCGAGCTCGGCGTCTCGTATGCCCAGCAACGTCACACTTTCGGCAAGGCCATCGCCCAGCACCAGGCGATTCAGTTCAAGCTGGCCGAGATGGCTACCAAGGTCGAGGCCGCCCATGCGATGATGGTGAATGCAGCACGCAAAAAGGACTCAGGGGAGCGAAACGACCTCGAAGCAGGGATGGCGAAGTACCTCGCCTCCGAGTACTGCAAGGAAGTCGTGGAGGACGCGTTCCGGATTCACGGCGGCTACGGCTTCTCGAAGGAGTACGAGATCGAGCGTCTCTACCGGGAGGCTCCCATGCTGCTGATCGGTGAAGGTACCGCCGAGATCCAGAAAATGATCATTGGCCGACGGCTACTCGAAGAGTATCGATTCCAGGGCTAGATGCCCGGTTTGGGCCACTTTCGCCGAGAAGAAGATCACACCCTGTCAACACTCTTCGGCCGCTGACTCGGCTTCCTGGCTTGCCCAGTTGTGGCTCGCAACCGATAACATCCGGAAAAAGCCGCCGTCCCCCGTTCACTGCGCGGCATCATCCGCTACGAAGGTCATCCATGCCCCACAGCCAAACCTCTGCACCACGCGACGGCATTCTTCAGGGACGCCTTGCTCGCGGAGCATCGCCGTGGCTCCTGCCGACCGTCGCCACCGCCGCACTCAGCCTCGCCCGCGCGCGCCGCTCCAAGAGCGCCGCGGCCGTGGCCGTACCCGCCACCGCTCTCGCGGCGGGCATGCTGTGGTTCTTCCGCGACCCCGAGCGCGAGATCGCTCAGGGCCGGGTCATCTCCCCCGCCGACGGCGTGGTGCAGAGCATCATGCCGTGGAAGGACGGGCGTACCCGCGTCGCCATCTTCATGAGCCCCCTGAACGTCCACGTCAACCGCGCGCCGCTGGCTGGCACGGTGACGTCCGTGGAGCACATCCCCGGCGGGTTCGTCCCGGCGTTCAACAAGGAGAGCGAGAACAACGAGCGCGTTGTCTGGCACTTCGACACCGAGCTCGGCGACATCGAGATGATCCAGATCGCGGGCGCGGTCGCCCGGCGCATCGTGCCGTACGTGCCGCAGGGGTCGAAGGTGGAGCAGGGCGAGCGGATCGGCCTGATCCGCTTCGGCTCGCGCGTCGACATCTACCTCCCCGAGGGTGTCGAGGTGGACGTCGAGGTCGGTCAGAAGACCGTGGCTGGGGTGACTCGCATTGACCGTGGTTGATCCCGAGACACAAGCGGGCTGGGTGCCCGAGGCGGTGCAGGACGAGGCCGACGAGGAGATGCCTCTCTCACTGCGCCTGTCGATAGCGGACACCCTCACCCTCGGCAACGCCACGTGCGGCTTCATGGCGGTGTACTTCACCACCACGGGCATCCTCATCCCGTACGTGCAGGGCAGCACCGAGAGCGGCATGGCGCGGCACTCCGCCGCGACCGCCGTGATCCTGATGCTCTGCGCGGCCGTCTTCGACCTGTTCGACGGGCTCGTGGCCCGGAAGCTGCGGTCCTCGCCGATGGGCGCGGAGCTGGACAACCTGTCGGACCTGATCAGCTTCGGTCTGGCGCCGGCGTACTTCGTCCTCGTCTACGGCATGGTCGCCGACGACGCCCACCAGCGGGTGGCGGCGGTCGGCGCGATCGTCGTGCTGTTGGCGGTGGTGCTGCGGCTTGCGCGGTTCTCGTGCGTGACCGTGAAGGACGGCACCTTCCAGGGCATGCCGTCCCCCTTCGGGGCGCTCACGGTCGTCTCGATCGTGCTCCTGGAGCTGCCCTTCGTGGCGACGCTCCTCGCGATCATCGGCACGGCCTGGCTCATGGTCAGCCGCGTCGAGTACCCGAAGCCGCGGGGCCCCCTCGCGGTGGCCATGCTCTCGTGGATCGTCGCGGCCATGGGGCTCCTCGCGGCCTGGGCGTTCGACGCGCCGGGCGGCCAGCTGCTCCTGCAGACCGGGTGTGCTCTGCAGCTCGTCCTCGGAGCGGTGATTCCCCTCTTCGCCACGGCTCGGAGGGTGAACAACTTCCGGGGCAACCGCAGGGAAGCGCGGGCGGCGCAGTTGCCGTAGCTTTTCGTACGTAGCAAAGGGGGCCTGAACCGTATGGTTCAGGCCCCCTTTGCTTGCCGTTGATCGCCCTTCGGGCTCGTCCTCAATCGCCGGACGGGCTGAAATCCTGCGCCGCGTCCGCCGCTGCCGGTTGGCGGACCACCTTCATGCCGCCCGTCGCCTTCTTGTCCGGCTGGAGGATGACGCTCTCCTTGGAGGAGGGTGCCTTCGGGTCGGTGAAGTTCTGGGTGACGCCGAAGCCGGAGTCGAAGTCGTCCAGCGTGAGGAGGGCCTTGTCCACGCCCTCGCGCGTGAGGTCCTTGTCCTCGCACGCCTTCTTCAGGGCCTGGCCGAAGACGGACGCGGCCGTCCAGCCCGCCACGACGCCGTTGTCCAGGGAGTCCTTGGGGTGGGCCTTCTTGTAGTCGGCGACGAGCTTCTTCGCCGCCGTCGTGTCCGCGCCGATGGGCAGGGTGGGCGAGGCCACGTAGTAGTTCTTCATGAGGGCCGGGCCGGACTGCGTGGCGAGCAGCTGCGGGGCGAACGCCGAGTTGTTGCCGATGACGGGGACGTCGAAGCGGCCCGCCGCCGCGACGCCGACCAGGGACGCGGCCTGGCGGGGGCCCGCGCTGATGACGACGGCCTTGACGCCGGCCTTCTTCAGGGCGGAGACCTGGGCGGTCATGTCGTTGTCCGTGGGCTTGATCTTCTGTTCGACGACGGTGAGGCCCGCCTCCTCCGCCATGTGCTTCGAACCCTTGAGGGCGCTCTCTCCGTAGTCGCCCTCGAAGTAGACGTGGCCGAGCTTGTCGCCCTTCTTGAGGCCCTTCTCCTTCATCAGGAAGTCGATCGCGTTGATCGTCTCCAGGTCGTACGTGGAGCCGATCACGCGCACGTAGGGGCTGCCCAGCAGGTTCGCCGACCAGGCCTGCGGCAGGACGAGGGCCTTGTCGCCGTCGATGCGCTGCTTGACTGCGGCGACGAACGGGGAGCCGATGAACTGCGCGAAGCCGAGGACCTTCGGCTCCAGCTCGGTGTAGGCGGCGACGGCCTTCTGCGGGTCGTAGCCGTGGTCGCGGACGGTCAGCTTCAGCTTGCGGCCGCAGATGCCGCCGTCCGCGTTGGTCTGGTCGACGTAGAGCTGCTGGGCCTGGGTGACGCTCTTGCCGAGGGTGGCGTAGACGCCGGTCATGTCGGTGAGCACGCCGAGCTCGATGGTCTCGCTCGTCACGCCGTCGCCGGACTTCACCCCTCCCGCGCCCTCGTCGCCCTTGTCGTCGTCCTTCGCCTTGGAACTGCACGCGGTGAGCGCGAGCAGCGCGGCGACGGCTGTGGCGGCCGCCGTGGCCCTCGTCAGCGCGATTCTCGGTGTTCTCATGCTTCCTCCCCTGGAGTGCCTGGTCTTGGCTTGCTGCGCCGGGCGGCGATCCTCGCCAGGCCGCCGGGCAGGAAGAGCACCACCGCCACGACGGCGGCGCCGTACAGATACCGGGACGCCTCACCCGGTGAGATCCCGCCGGTGCCGGGCGCCGAGACGAGGGGCAGCGCGTCGCTGTACCGGGTGAGCAACTGCGGCAGCAGCGAGACGAGTGCGGCGCCCGCGACCGCTCCGGCGACCGAGCCGAGGCCGCCGATGACGATCATCGCGAGGTACTCCAGGGAGAGCGTCATGCCGAAGTAGTCCGGCACGGTGCGCTGGAAGACCAGGGCGAGCAGGACCCCGGCGAGGCCCGCGTACATCGACGACAGGACGAAGACGCCGGCGCGGTAGCGGGCCACCGGGACGCCGATCACGCCCGCGGCGACCCGGTGGTCGCGGATCGCGTTCATGGCGCGCCCCGGGCGTCCGCGCAGCACGCCGCGGGCGAAGAGGCCGCAGCCGAGGAGCAGGACGAGTCCGACGTACCAGAGCTTCTCGGCGGCGCCGAACGGCACGGCCGCGATCACGACCTCGCTCTCGTCGAACGTGATGCCGAAGAGGTTCAGGGGTGGTACGTCACGTCCGTTGGAGCCGCCCGTCAGGTCGTGGGCGTTGAAGAGCACGTGCTGCCCGATGAAGATCAGCGCGAGGGTCGCGATGCCGAGGTAGGCGCCGCTCAGGCGGCCCGCGATGGGGCTGAAGAGGCCGCCCGCGAGCCCGGCGACGGCCACCGCGAGGGTCGCGGCGAGCCAGGTGGGCAGGCCGAGCCCCGTCAGGCCTTCGCCGCCGTCGCCTGCGAGGACGCAGTAGCCGTACGCCCCGATGGCGAGGAAGAAGGCGTGGCCCATGGAGAGCTGGCCCGTCGCGCCGGTGAGGAGGTTGAGGCCGATCGCGCCGATCGCGGCGGCCATCGCGAAGAGGCCCGCCTGGAGCCAGAAGCGGTCCAGGTAGAACGGCACGGCGAGCAGGAGGACCGCGGCGACGGCCCACACGTAGGCGCGGGGGCGGCCGAGCCGCGTACGGGCCGCGGTGGGGGCGGGGCGGGCCGGGCGGGTGGCGGGGGCCTCGGAGACCTCAGACACGGGAGAGCTCCTTCGTGCCGAACAGCCCGGCGGGTCGCAGCAGCAGGATGACGGTCATGACGAGGTAGGGCGCCAGGTCGCCGAGCCCGCGGCCGAGGAAGCTGAGCTCGCTCTGGTAGCCGGTGGCGAGGGACTCCGTGACGCCCACGACGAGGCCGCCGACCAGGGCGCCCGTCGTGGAGTCGAGGCCGCCGAGGATCGCGGCGGGGAACGCCTTCAGCGCCGCGAGGGACGTGGCGCGTTCGAGTCCGGGCGTCGGGAAGACGGTGAGGAACAGCGCGGCCACGGCGGCGAGCGCGCCCGCCACCGCCCACGCGCCGAGCGACACCCTGCCGAGCCGTACGCCCATCAGCGCGGCGGTCTCCGGGCTCTCGGCGGCGGCCCGCATCGCCACGCCCCACGAGGTGTAGCGGAAGGCGAGGAGGAAGACGGTGATGAGCAGCGCCGCCGCGACGAACGCCGCGATGCGGGTGTGCGCGAGGGAGACCTGGCCGACGGTCAGCACGTCGTCGCCCCACGGGTCGCCGAGCGGCAGGACGTCGGTGCCGAGGCGGCGGGTCAGTTCGGTGGTGAGCAGGATGTCGACGCCGATGGTGACGATGGCGAGGACGCTGTGGTCGGAGCCGCGGTAGCGGCGCATGACGAGGAACTCGACGGCCGCCCCGACCACCGCGGCGCCCGCGATGCCGACGAGCAGCGCCGCCCAGAAGCCGAGGTCGTCGTGGAGCGAGGCGGTGACGTAGCCGCCCGCGAGGAGCAGCGAGGCATGGGCGAAGTTGACCACCTCGGTGGCGCGGAAGATGACGACGAAGCCGAGGGCGATGAGGGCGTAGACGGAGCCCATCGAGACCCCGTTGAGGAGGAGTTCGGTGAAGGTGGTCACGGTCGCTCCTCCCCTTCACCGGTCCGGCCGCCCTCGCCCAGATAGGCGCGTACGACCGCCGGATCGTTCTGTACGTCGCCGGGAGCGCCGTCGGCGATCCGGCGCCCGAAGTCGAGTACGGTCACCGCGTCCGCGAGCCGCATCACCACCCCCATGTCGTGTTCCACCAGGACGATCGAGATGCCGAGGCTGTCGCGGACGCCCGCGATGACGGCCGCGGTGCGGCGCCGTTCGTCGGCGGTCATGCCGGCGACGGGCTCGTCGAGGAGCAGCAGGCGCGGCTCCATGCACAGGGCGCGGGCCAGCTCGGCGAGTTTCTGCTGTCCGTAGGGCAGGGCGCCCGCGGGCAAGTCGAGTTGGTGTTCCAGGCCGACGAACGCGGCGATCTCGCGCACGCGTTCGCGGTGCCTGCGCTCCTCGCGGGCGGCCGATGGCAGCCGGAGCCCGGCGGCCACGAAGCCGGTGCGGGTCAGGCGGTGGCGGCCGAGGAGCAGGCTGTCGGCGACGGTGGCGCGCGGCGGCAGGGCGAGGTTCTGGAAGATCCGGGCGACGCCGAGCCCGGCGATCTGGTGCGGCCGCATGCCGGTGAGCTCGTGCTCTCCGAAGCGGACGCTGCCGCCGCTCGCGCGGTAGACGCCGGACAGGACGTTGAAGCAGGTCGACTTGCCCGCGCCGTTCGGTCCGATGACGGCGTGCACGGTGCCGGGGCGGACGGTGAAGCTGACGGCGTCGAGGGCGGTGAGCCCGGCGAAGCGGACCGTCAGGTCCCGTACTTCCAGGGGCGGTACGGTCGTCCCGGTCACCGTGCGTCCTCCCAGCGCGGCAGCGTCGGCAGTGCGCCGAGACCGCGGGTGGCGTCGGCCGCCGCGTCCTCGTCGACCACGCCGAGATAGCGGCGGCGCACCTCGTCGGAGGCGGCGAGCTCGTCCGCGGGTCCCGCGAGGGCGACCTCGCCGACGTCGAGGACGTACGCCATGGAGGCGAGCCGCAGCGCGAGGGCGGCGTTCTGCTCGACGAGGAGCACCGAGATGCCCTGTGCGTTGATCTCCTGGACGGTGTCGGCGATGCGGGCGGCCATCAGCGGTGCGAGGCCGAGGGACGGTTCGTCCAGGAGGAGCAGGCGCGGGGACGCCATCAGCGCCCTGCCCACGGCGAGCATCTGCTGCTCGCCGCCGGAGAGGAGACCGGCGCGCTGGGCGCCGCGCTCGGCGAGGACGGGGAAGAGGTCGTGGACGCGCCGCAGGGCGGCCGCCTTGGCGGCGCGCGAACCGGTGGAGCCGAGCGCCCCGGCCCGCAGGTTGTCGGTGACGGACATCCTGGCGAACACCTGGCGCCCCTCGGGCACGTGGGAGATCCCGGCGGCCACCACCCGGTCCGGCGCGAGGCCGTCGACGCGCCGCCCGTCGAAGTGGATGTCGCCCGAGGTCAGCGTCCCGCCCTGGAAGGAGAGGGTGCGCGAGATCGCGCGCAACAGCGTCGACTTGCCCGCGCCGTTGCCGCCGAGCACGGCGACGACGGCGCCGTCGGGCAGGTCGAGCGAGACGCGGCGCAGGGCCCGCACGGGCCCGTAGCCCACCGACACGTCCCGCACGACGAGCCCCCCGCCGCGGGCGCCGGGCCCGGCCTTCCCGGCGCCCTTCACATCGGATCCAGCCATATCGCCCTCTCGTCCCGCCCGGCCGTCCGCCGTCGCGTGGCGCTCACCCCAGCACCGCGGGAGCGGCCCGTCCACGGGCAGCGGGCGAAACGCTGCGGGGGACCAGTGGCGGCGTCCCCCGGTTGTGCACGCGCACAACACCGCGTGTCAGGGGCCTGCCGGAGTGGCCCGACGAGTGGCATCCTCCGGACGACGACGTCTTGGAGCGCGGCGACGGGGGAACGATGACCGGACCCACAAAGAGCGGACGCAGGCCTCGGACCGGACACGACTGGAAACTCCTCAAGGAGGCGTGCACGGCTCTCCTGCCGCGCCTGCCCGAGCTGGTCGACGAACATCTGCGGCAGCTCGGCGAGCACTCGCCGGTGTACGGGCGCGTGCTGCCGTACGACGTGCAGTGGCGGGAGGCCGAGGAGGCGATGCGGATCGGCATCGAGGCGATCTCCGCCCCGCGGGCCTCGCCGCGCCGCGACCTGGAGTACGCGGAGGAGGCCGGGCGGCGCCGGGCCCAGCAGGGCCTGCCGCTCGACCTGGTGGTGCACTCGTACCGCAACGCGGGCTATCTGGTGTGGGACTCGCTCCTGGAGGGGACGGCGGGCAAGGACCCGGAGAAGCTGGCGGTCCTGATGCGCTCGGCGACGATGGTGTGGTCGGCGGTGGACGCGCAGGCCGCGGTGGCGTCCGACGCGTACCGTGCGACGGAGCTGGAGTTGCGGCGGCGCACGGACGAGCAGTTGCAGGCGCTGCTCGACGCGCTCCTGGAGGGCCGTTCGGCGCCGGGGCTCGCGGCGCGTGCGGCGGCCGGGCTCGACCTGCCCGAGCACGGCCCGTACGCGGTGGTGGTGCTCCGCGTGGACCGGCGCGACGGCCGTGAGGCGTTCCACCGGCAGATCCAGCGGACGGGGTTCCGCTTCATCTGGCGGATGCGGACGGACTGCGAGGTCGGCGTGGTGGCGCTCGGCGCGGCGGCCGGTGACGGCGAGGAGAGCGGTCTGGACGGGCTCGCCCGGCTCCTCGACGGACGCTGTCCGGGGCCCGGCGGGATCAGCCCCGTGGTCGGCGGGCTCGCGGAGCTTGGCCACGCCCGGCGGCTCGCGGAACTCGCGCTGCGCACCTGCCCGCCCGGCGCGACGGACATCGTGCGCCTGGACCGGCGGATGCCGACGGCCCTGGTGGTGAGCCAGCCCGAGCTGGCGGGGCGCCTGGTGAAGGACGTGCTCGGCGAGGTCCTCGCCCTCGAACCGGCGGACCGTGCGGTGCTGTTGGAGACGCTGGACGCGTGGCTGGCCTGCGAGGGCTCGGCCGGCCGGGCGGCCGGCCGTCTCTACTGCCACCGCAACACGGTGTTCAACCGCCTCCGCCGCCTGGAACAACTGACCACCCGCTCCCTGGCCCGCCCCCGCGACCTGGTGGAGGTGGCACTGGCGATAGAGGCCCACCGCCTGTCCCCGGGCGGGACGGGCGCCCCTTGAGGGGGGCGCGGGGAGCTGCGCCCCTCAAGGGGCGCGGGCCTGGGGGCGCGGGCCTAGCGCGGCCCAGGGGGCGCGTGCCTAGCGGCGCAGGCCCAGGGGGCGCAGGCCTAGCGGCGCGGGTCAGGGGGCGCGGGCCTAGCGGCGCAGGCCCAGGGGGCGCGGGTCAGGGGCGCAGGCCAAGGAGCCCGGGCCTAGGGGCGCAGGCCCAGGGGGCGCGGGTCAGGGGCGCAGGCCACGGGGGCGGGGCTAGGGGTGCAGGCCGCGGGGGCGGGCTCAGGGGCGCGGGGAACTGCGCGAGCAACCCCCACGACCCGCACCCGGCAAAGCCCCCGGACCACGCAGGACGAGCGCCCCTCAAGGGGCGCGGGGAACTGCGCGAGCAACCCCACACCACCCGCACCCCGACAAAGACCCCGAACCAGGCAGACGCCCCCGGAACCCGCCCAGGCCTACACCAAGTAATCCCGGCCCAACCGCTCCGCAAGCGTCTCCAGGATCGGCCCCGCTTCGGCAATGCACCGCGCCACATCCGGCTCGACGTCGGTCAGGGCGTACGCACGGCGGATCCCCGCCTTGCCGAGCACCTCCGGGGCGAGCGCGAGGCGGCCGCAGACCGCGACGACCTCGACCCCGGCGGCCCGCGCGGCGGCGGCCACCCCGGCGGGGGCCTTGCCGTGCAGGGTCTGCTCGTCGAGGGAGCCCTCGCCGGTGATGACGAGCGTGGCCCGCTCCAGCGCGGGCGCGAAGCCGAGCACGTCGAGCATGACCTCGATGCCGGGCCGGAAGCCCGCCCCGAGCCCGACCAGCGCGCCGTACCCGATGCCGCCCGCGGCGCCGGCCCCCGGCGACTGCGCGTACTCGGCGGCCTTGGGGCCGATGGACTTCTCCAGAACCGTGGCGAAGTGGGCGAGCGCGGCGTCCAGCGCGGCGACGTCCTCCGGGCAGGCACCCTTCTGCGGCCCGTACACCGCGGGCGCGCCCTTCGGCCCGGTCAGCGGGTTGTCCACATCGCTGGCGAGCACGATCTCGACATCCTCGAGCCGCGGGTCGAGGCCCGTCAGATCCGCGGTGGCCAGGTCCTTCAGCGGACCGCCGCCCGGCGCGACGGGCTCACCCTCCGCGTCCAGGAAACGCGCGCCGAGCGCGGCCAGCATGCCCGCGCCGCCGTCGGTCGTGGCGCTGCCGCCGACGCCGAAGACGATGGTGCGGGCCCCTGCGTCGAGCGCGGCGCGGATCAGCTCCCCGGAGCCGTACGTGGTGGCCGTGAGCGGCGCGAAGACGCCGTCGGGGAGCAGCTGGAGGCCCGAGGCCTCGGCCATCTCCACCACGGCGGTGCCGTCCTTCAGGGCGTACGCCGCCGTCACCGCGTTGCCGAGCGGTCCCGTGACGCGCACCTCGCGGCGCTCGAAACCGCCCGCGACGGCCGCGGCGACCGTGCCGTCGCCGCCGTCGGCGACGGGCAGCGCCTCGACCTCCGTGCCGGGGGCGACGCGGCGGAGCCCGGCCGTCACCCGCTCGGCGACCTGCACGGCCGTGAGCGAACCCTTGAACTTGTCCGCGGCGATGAGGACACGCTGCCCGTGTCCCGTCGTTCCTGCAGCGTCCGCCACCTTGCATTCCCCTTGCTTTCCGGGCCTTGCTCGCGTCAAGGCAGTCGCGCCGCTGCGACCATAACCGCAGACAGGGCCCGCTGCCCATGGCCGCCCGGGACGCGAGACGACGCACCCCGGGGAAAAATCACCTGATTTCGCCCCATAGCGGTGCGTCACGAGCAGGGAAATGATCGATCAGCCCGGGCCCACGCTGGCTACCCTTTCCCGATGACCACTCATGACGCGCAGGACTACGCCACGTACATCGCAGGACTCCCCCGCGTCCTCGTGGGAGCCGCCGCGCTCTTCCGGGACGCGGAGGGCCGGGTCCTGCTCGTCGAGCCCAACTACCGCGAGGGCTGGGCGCTGCCCGGCGGGACCGTCGAGTCGGACGACGGGGAGACGCCGCGACAGGGGGCACGCCGGGAGACCCTCGAGGAGATAGGGCTCGATGTGGAGCCGGGGCCGCTGCTCGTGGTCGACTGGGTGCCGCCGGGCCCCCTGCGGCCGCGGCCGCCGCTGATCGCCTACCTGTACGACGGTGGCGTGCTCGGCACCGAGCAGCTGAAGTCGATCCGCCTGCAGGAGGAGGAGCTGCTCTCCTGGCGGCTGGTGGCCCCCGAGGACCTCGCGGCGCACCTGCCCGACGAGCTCGGGCGCCGGGTCGCCGTCGCGCTCGACGTGCTGGCGCGGGGCGAGGGCCCGGCGGAGCTGGAGGACGGGCACCGGGTCGGCCGCTGACCCGGCACCCGCGCACGCGCGCGCGGTGGGCCATCGGCACCGTCAGAACAGCGCGTCCTCGGGGACCCTCGCCGAGCCGCCCTCGAAGGCCAGCAGCCGCTGCTTGCGGTCGAGCCCGCCGCCGTACCCCGTCAGGCTGCCGTTGGCGCCGATGACGCGGTGGCAGGGCACGATGACGCCGATCGGGTTCTTCCCGTTGGCGAGGCCGACCGCGCGTGAGGCGTTGGGCTTGCCGAGGGCTTCGGCGAGTTCGCCGTACGTACGGGTCTCGCCGTAGGGGATCCGCTGGAGCTCGCGCCAGACCGTGCGCTGGAACGGCGTGCCGTCGAGCCGCAGCGGCACGTCGAACTCCGTCAGCTCCCCCGCGAAGTAGGCCTCCAGCTGGCTGATCGCCGCACCGAACGGTGCCGGGTCCCGGTCGCCGAAGGTCTCCTCGGGCGGGCGGTGGCGCTGCTCGGTCATGTAGAGGCCGCTGAGCACGCCGTCGGTGGCGACGAGGGTGAGCGGCCCGTAGGGGCTGTCGATGAGTGTGTGCAGACGTTCCATGCGCTCCGTGCGTTCCCTTCGTTCCATGCGTGAAGTCCCTTACGCGGGGATCGAGTTGATCGGGTGGTCGTCGGTGGCCCACAGGTACTGGACCGCGTACGCCCGCCAGGGCCGCCAGGCGGCGGCGCGTGCGGTGAGCGCGGCAGGAGTGTGCGGCAGGCCGAGCTCCTTCGCCGCACGGCGGATGCCGAGGTCGGAGGGGAGGAACGCGTCGGGGTCGCCGAGCGCCCGCATCGCGATGACCTCGACCGTCCAGGGGCCGAAGCCGGGGAGCTCGGTGAGCCGGGCGCGGGCCTCGTCCCAGTCGCTCGCCACGCCGAGGCCGATTCTGCCGTCGGCGAGGTGGCGTACCAGCGTCGTCAGGGTGGAGCGGCGGCTGCGGGGCAGGGCGAGGGTGTCGGGGTCCAGTGCGGCGAGGTCGTCCGGGGTGGGGAAGAGGTGGGTGAGGCCGCCCTCGGGATCCTCGACAGGACGGCCGTGCGCGGTGACCAGGCGGGCGGCGTGGGTGCGGGCGGCGGCCGTGGAGACCTGCTGGCCTAGGACGGCGCGCACGGCGAACTCGGCCTCGTCGACGGTGCGCGGCACGCGCCGCCCCGGCGCCTTGTCGACGAGCGGCGCGAGCAGCGGGTCGGTCCGCAGCCGGCCGTCGACGGCGGCCGGGTCGGCGTCCAGGTCGAGCATGCGGCGGCAGCGGCTGATGGCGATGGTCAGGTCGCGCGGGTCGGTGAGGCTCAGCCGGCAGCCGATGTGCTCGGGGTGCGGGGTGAGGGCGACGACGCCGTGTCCGTAGGGGAGGTTCAGGGTCCTGCGGTACGCCCCGTTCCGCCACTCCTCGACGCCGGGCACGGCGGTGGCGACGAGGTGCCCGAAGAGGTTGTCGGGGTTGAGGGGCGCGCGGAACGGCAGCCGCAGCGAGAGGACCCCGCCCGGCGTCCCGGCCGGTGCGGCGCCGGTCCGCTTGGGCGCGCGGGCGCGGAGCTCGCCGGGGGCGAGGGCGAAGACCTCGCGGACCGTGTCGTTGAAGGTGCGGATGGAGGAGAAGCCGGCGGCGAAGGCGATCTCCGCCATGGGCAGTTCGGTGGTCTCGATGAGCAGCCGGGCGGTCTGCGCGCGCTGGGCGCGGGCGAGCGCGAGCGGTCCGGCGCCGAGTTCGGCGAGCAGCTGCCGTTCGACCTGCCGGGTGCTGTAGCCGAGGCGGGCCGCGAGGCCGGGGACGCCGTCGCGGTCGACGACTCCGTCACCGATGAGGCGCATGGCGCGGGCCACGAGGTCGGCCCGCTGGTTCCACTCCGGAGAGCCGGGGCTGCTGTCCGGGCGGCACCGCTTGCAGGCCCGGAAGCCGGCCTGCTGGCAGGCGGCGGCGCTCGGGTAGAACGTCATGTTCTCGGCCTTGGGCGGTACGACGGGGCAGCTGGGGCGGCAGTAGATCCGGGTGGTGACGACAGCCGTGAAGAACCAGCCGTCGAAGCGGGCGTCCTTCGACTGAACGGCGCGTACACAGCGCTCTGTGTCGGTGTGCATGCCGTCAAGGATCGCGGGTCCCGGCCCGTGTGGCTGGCGAGAATCCGACATCGACCTCGCACTGCCAGGGGCGTCTCCGCTCGCCGCCTACCCCCGCTCTGCCTCCGCGAGCGCCGCCGCGAACGCGTCGTGGGCGGCCCGGTCGAAGAGCACGAACCGCACCTCGTCGAAGAGCGCGGTGTCGGCGGCCTCCCGGACCGTCCGGACCGCGGTGCGGGCCGCGTCGTCGAGCGGCCAGCGGTAGACGCCGGTGGAGATGGCGGGGAAGGCGACCGTACGCGCGCCGAGCTCGGCGGCGATGCGCAGGGACTCGCGGTGGCAGGAGGCGAGCAGCTCGGAGCGGTCCTCGGTGGCGGACCAGACCGGGCCGACGGTGTGGATGACATGGTCGGCGTCGAGCCGTCCCGCGGTGGTGGCGACGGCGTGGCCGGTGGGCAGTCCCTTGCCGAGGTGGGCGGCGCGCAGGCGTCGGCAGTCGGCGAGGATGTCGGGGCCGCCGCGCCGGTGGATGGCGCCGTCGACGCCTCCGCCGCCGAGCAGCGAGGAGTTGGCGGCGTTCACGATGGCGTCGGCGCGCTGCTGGGTGATGTCCCCCTGGACGAGGGTGATCCGGACGGTCACTGCTGTCTCCTGAGCGTCTTCCACACGGCCTTCGCGGCGTTGTGCCCGGACATGCCGTGCACGCCGGGGCCCGGCGGTGTCGCGGACGAGCAGAGGAAGACGGCCGGATGGCGGGTGGTGTACGGGAAGAGGGAGAGCTTGGGCCGCAGCAGCAGTTGCAGTCCGCTCGCGGCGCCGCAGGCGATGTCGCCGCCGACGTAATTGGGGTTGTGCGCGGCGAGTTCGCGTGGGCCTGCGGTGGCGCGGGCGAGGACGCGGTCGCGGAAGCCGGGGGCGAAGCGCTCCAGCTGGCGCTCGATCGCGTCGGTGAGGTCGCCGTCCCAGCCGTTCGGGACGTGGCCGTACGTCCAGAAGACGTGTTTGCCCTCCGGGGCCCGGGAGGGGTCGACGACGCTGGGCTGCACGGTGATCAGGAAGGGGGTCTCCGGCGCCCGCCGCGTGCGCGAGGCGGCGTGCAGGGCGGCGCCGATGTCCTTGCTGCCCGGGCCGATCTGCACCGTTCCGGCGGTCCGCGGCTCCTCGGCGGTCCAGGGGACGGGCCCGTCGAGCGCGTAGTCGATCTTGAAGACGCTCGCTCCGTACCGGTAGCCCTCATAGGCCCGGCCGAGCCCGGCGATCCTCGCGAGCGCGGTCGGCGAGGTGTCGAAGACGTAGGCACGGGCGGGCGGCAGGTCGTCGAGCCGCTTGACCTCGAAGTCCGTGTGGACGGAGCCGCCGAGGTCCTTCAGATACGCGGTGAGGGCGTCGGAGATGGACTGCGAGCCGCCACGGGCGACGGGCCAGCCGCGGGCGTGCGCGGCGAGCGCGAAGACCAGGCCCACGCCGCCGGTGACGATGCCGTCGAGCGGCGCGATGACGTGCGCGACGAGGCCCGCGAACAGGGCGCGCGCCCGGTCGTCGCGGAAGCGGCGCATCAGCCATGTCGACGGCGGCAGCCCGGCGAGGCCGAACCGGGCGAGGGTCACCGGGTCCCGCGGCAGCGAGCTCATCGGCAGGGACATGAAGTCCCGCAGCAGCACGTCCCAGTGGGGCAGGAAGGGCTCCACCAGCCTTCGGTACGCCCCCGCGTCGCGCGGCCCGAAGGAGGCGGCGGTCTCGGCGACGGAACGGGACAGGACGGCGGCCGTGCCGTCCGGGAAGGGGTGCGCCATGGGCAGCGGGGGCTGGAGCCACTCGAGGCCGTACCGGTCGAGGGGCATGGCGCGGAACGCCGGGGAGTTGACGCCCAGTGGATGTGCGGCGGAACAGGGGTCGTGGCGGAAGCCGGGCAGCGTCAGCTCCTGCGTCCGCGCACCGCCTCCCACCGTGCTCTTCGCCTCGAAGACGGCGACGGAGAAGCCGCGGCGGGCCAGCTCGACGGCAGCGGTCAGCCCGTTCGGTCCCGCTCCCACGATGACGGCGTCAAGCATCGACGGCACCTTCGGACTCCTTCGTCAGCCGATGGCCTGTGCCGCCCAGGATAGGACGGGGCACCCGCCCCACTTCCCGGGCCCCTGCCAGGTCAGGCGGCGCCCGCGAGGAGGCCGGCGACCCGGCGGGCCGTGGCGGCGTCACGGGCCGCGGTGAAGGGCAGGGCATTGCCCCCGCCGATACGGAACGGCTCCCCCGTCAGCGTCAGGTCGGTGCCGCCCGCCTCGGACACGAGCAGCAGTCCCGCGGCGTGGTCCCAGTCCAGCTCCCACGAGAACGCGATGGCGTCCAGCTCCCCCTTGGCTATGGCGAGATACTCCAGCCCGGCCGAGCCGCACGGCCGCGGCCGCACGCCGTCGACCCCCAGCCCCAGCAGGGCCCGCTTCTGCTCCTCCGTGGTGTAGTCCGGGTGGGAGGTGGCGACCTGCACGTCCGCTCCCGCCTCCGGCGAGCCGGCCGTCAGCCGCTGCCCGTTCAGCCAGGCGCCCCGGCCGCGGACCGCCACGGCGAACTGGTCGAGCATGGGCGCGTACGTCCAGGAGGCATACACCTCACCGCGCACCGCGAGGGCGACGAGCATGCAGAAACCCGGGTCGCCGTTGACGAACTGGCGCGTCCCGTCGACCGGGTCGACGATCCATACGGGCGCGTCTCCGCGTATCGCCTCGTACGTCGACGGGTCGGCGTGGACCGCTTCCTCACCCACGACGACCGACCCCGGAAGGAGGGCGGCGAGGTCGACGGTCAGCTGCTCCTCCGCGCGGCGGTCGGCGACCGTCACCATGTCGTGCGGGCCGCTCTTCTCCACGACGTCACCCGCGGCGAGCTGCCGGAAACGAGGGGTGACCTCCGCTGCGGCGGCCTTGCGGAGCGCCTCTTCCACGTCGCGCACCCCGTGCGCCAAGAACTCTTCGATCATGCCCCCATGAGAGCACGCCCCACTGACATCCCGTACGCCTCCGGCAAACGCGCCCTTAACCCCGCGTGAACCCCTGGCGCCTCACCCCGACAGCCCATGGGATCATGCGTTCGACCGATCAGGGGGCACGCGAGATGGGGAGTGCGGCGTGAGCGGAGCCGGGGGGCAGGACGGGTCGTCCGTGTCCGACGAGGAGTGGGAGCGGTTCCTCCGGGAATCGGAGGCGGGCGGGGCCGGGGCTCCGGTGGAGCCGTCGGCACGCGCCCGTGAGGTGGAGCGCCGGCTGCGCTCCGAGCGGCCGGAGGGCTGGCGCACCTACTCACCGCCCCGGCCCCGGCGCAGAACGGGCCGGTACGTGACGGGACTCCTGGTGGCCGTGGCCCTGCTGGTCGCGGCACTCTTCCCCCGGCAGATCCTCGGCTGGTTCGACGGCGACGACGCCGGCCATGACAGGACGACGTCGGCCGCCGACACGGACCTGCCCACCCGGACCGCCCCCTTCCGGGGCTCGCCCGCCGCCCGCTGGGCCGACGGGGCGGCCGGCATCAGGATGCCGACGGCCAAGGCGACCGGCTGGATGGACGCCGCCGAGGTGGAACGAGCGCTTCAGCGGAGCCGGGATTTCATGGTCGACGCGGGGCTCGACCCCCGCGTACTCCGCGGCGAGCGGCCCAAGAAGGCGCTCGCGGTGGTGAACCCGCACCAGAAGGACGTCCAGAAGTACCTCCGCACCGCCCTGACAGCGAAGGCACCCACGTCCAAGAACAACCCTCTCCTCCTGTTCAGCCGTTTCCGGCCCGAGGAGACCCGCCTGGTCGGTGATGTCGTGAAGACCCGCGGCGGGCTCACGTACCGGGAAGGGAAGCGGGGTGCGGTCGAGGTGACGGCGGACGTCACCTTCGTGTACCCGGTCACGCCGGCGGGCGACGACGCGGAGGTCCTCCGTACGATCGTGCGGCGCGAGGTGGTGATGAGCTGGGACGACCCGGCCGAGGTCATCACCGAACCGGGCACCATGTCCCTCGTCTCGTACACGCTCGACATGACCAACGGCGGCTGCTCCGCCCCGACCGGCTACTTCGAGCCGCCCTTCGACAAGGCCGACGGACGAGCGGCCGACGAGTCCCGCCGGATCGACCCGTACGACCGCAGCAAGCCGATCGAATCGACACCCGCGGACAACGACTGCGCGACCGCCACCCGCTCCTAGAACCGCCCCTGGAACCCCGGCTAGCGCCCCACCGCGTACCCCTGCATCCCCCGCGCGTTGGCCGCCCCGTACAACACCCCGCTCCCCGCGTCCCGCGCCACCGCGCACAGCCGCCCCTCCGACCAAGAACCGCCCACCGTCACGTCATGCCCCCTCCGCCGCAGTTCCTCCACCACTTCCGGAGCCGTGCGTGATTCGACCGTGAGGCTGCCGGGCCGCATGCCCCGCGGATGGAAGGACCCGGGGAACGACTCCGTGTGCCAGTTGGGCGCGTCGATCGCGCCCTGGAGGTCGAGTCCGCCCCGCACGGCGTCCCGCAGCACCACCCCCAGGAAGAAGTGCACCTGCCACTGGTCCTGCTGATCGCCTCCCGGCGTGCCGAAGGCGAGGACCGGCACTCCCTCCTTCAGCGCCAGCGACGGCGAGAGAGTCGTCCGAGGGCGCCTCCCCGGTGTGAGGGAGTTGGGCAGCCCCTCCTCCAGCCACGCCATCTGCAACCGCGTCCCCAGCGGGAAGCCCAGCTCGGGCACGACGGGGTTGGACTGGAGCCATCCACCGCTGGGCGTGGCGGACAGCATGTTTCCCCAGCGGTCGACGATGTCGACATGGCAGGTGTCGCCGCGCGTGCCCCCGTCGCCGGCCACCGTCGGCTCCCCCGCCCCGGCGGCCGCGGTACCGCCCCATCTCTCGAGGTCCGCCACCTCTCCCGATGCCACCGCGTACGCGTGCGCGGAGAGCCGCGGCTCGCGCCCGCCCGGCGCTCCGGGCCGCAACCGGTACGACGCCTTGTCCTCGATGAGCCGCCGCCGCACCGCGTTGTACTCGGCGGAAAGCAACTCCCACACCGGCACGCCCTCTTCCCCGGCGTCGCCATACCAGGCCTCCCGGTCCGCCATGGCCAACTTGCAGCCTTCGACGAGGAGATGGACGTACTCGGCGGAGCCGTACGCCGGAAGCTCGTCGACGGTCCGGGGCAGCAGCGCGAACTGCTGCAGGAACGCGGGGCCTTGGCTCCAGCCGCCGGCCTTGCACAGGGTCCAGCCGTTCCAGTCGTAGGTGACGGGCTCCTCGTAGGAGGCGCTCCACGCCCGCAGGTCCTCCGCCGAGAGCGTGCCCACGTGCCGCTCACCACTCGTGTCCATGGTGGGTCGCCCGGCCTGCCGCACGAGCGCCTCGGCGATGAACCCACCGCGCCACACCTCACGCGCGGCCTCGATCTGCGCCACCCGCGATCCGCCGGCCGCACCGGCCGCGGCCTCCGCCTCCGCCAGCAGCCGCCGCCAGGTCGCCGCGAGCGCGGGGTTGCGGAACAGCTCGCCGGGGCGCGGGGGCTTGCCGCCGGGGAGGTAGACCTCGGCCGACGTGGGCCACTCGCGCTCGAAGAGCTCCCGTACCGTCGCCACGGTCTCGCCGACCCGCTCCACGGGCGCGTGCCCGTCCTCCGCGTATCCGATGGCGTACTTGAGGACGTCCGCGAGCGATTTCGTGCCGTGGTCCCGCAGGAGCAGCATCCACGCGTCGAAGGCCCCGGGCACGGCAGCGGCGAGGGGTCCGGTGCCGGGCACCAGGTCGAGCCCGAGCGAGCGGTAGTCGGCCACGGTGGCGCCCGCGGGCGCGCAGCCCTGCCCGCAGAGCACGCGCACCTCACCCCCGGCGGGCGCGAGGATGATCGGGACCTCGCCCGCGGGACCGTTCAGGTGCGGTTCGACCACATGCAGCACGAACCCCGCGGCGACGGCGGCATCGAAGGCGTTGCCGCCGTCCTCCAGTACGGCCATCGCGGACTGGGAGGCGAGCCAGTGGGTGGACGACACCATGCCGAAGGTGCCCTGGAGGGTCGGTCGGGTCGTGAACACAGGACCTCTTGCCTCGCTGATTCTTGGTGTCGGGACGGGAGTTGGACGCCCGGGGACAGACTTCCCCCAGCAGGCTATCGACCGTCGCCCCGCACCTCCTGTCAGGCCGGTGCCAGCGACCGGTGTGCCTCGGAGCGGAACGTCGTCGCACCCGCGGGGGTCGCCCGGGGGGCCGGGGCGGTCGGGAGGAGTGCGCCGACGCCGCGGGCCGCCCGGACTTCCGTGGCCTTCGAGGCCTCAGGGGCCTCAGGGACCTGAGGGGCCTTCGTGGCCAAGGACTCCACCGAGACGCCGAACCAGTCCAGGTACGCCAGCGTCCGCTCGGCGTCGGCGTAGTGCCGCCACACCCGGTCGCCGCTCACCGTGCCGGACTCCGCGAGGGTGTGCGCCGCGGCCGGGGTCATCGCCGCGGCCGTCCTCCTCGTCACCAGTTCCTGCACGGCGTGGGCCGCGCGGGACGGGGAAGCCGTGCCGGTCACCCACATCGGCTTCGGCTCGGGGGTGCCGGCGGCCGCCAGCGCTCCCCAGCGCGCCGAGGAGAACGTCATCTCGTGCGTACGGTGCGCGAGGCGGGCGCACGCCAGGCCCGCCCGGCCCCTGAGCGCCTTGGCCTCGTCGGAGCCGATGAGGTCCAGGCGGGCGTCGATGTCCGCGTCGACGCCGGTCACGTCGAAGGAGATGAAGGAGGGCGAGCGGGTCGACCCGTCCAGTGCGGCCAACAGGGCGGCGGCCGCCCGCCCGTACTGGCGCGGCGAGCGCACCCCGGACACCTCCACGGCGATGCCCAGCGCGCACAGCGCCCTCAGGGTCGCCGTGTCGGCCGCCTCGGCGGGGAGGCGGACGACCACATTGGGGCGGCCGATCTCGTCGCGCACGGCACGGGCCCGAGCGACCCAGGCGGAGGCTCCGGCCGCCGGCTGTGCGGGCAGCGGGACGGAGACCAGGCCCCTGGCTCCGCCGCTCGCCCGGTGCCGCGGCAGCAGGTGGTCGCAGGCCCTCCTGATCTCGTCGGCGGGGTCGGCCCCGGCCGCGGAACCGGCTTGTGGGGCGCCCATGCGGGCCCCCGCCACGTCACCCTGTGCGAGCGCGCGGCGGACCTCGCGCGCCGCGCCCTCGGTGGTGGCCGACACGTCGATCCATACGTCGACGCCCTCGGCCCTCAACCGCTTCCAGGCGTGATTCATCGCCCCGTCCCTCTCCTCGTATTCCCCACGTCGAATCCCGTCACGTCGATGCCCGCGCAACCGCCGGGCCGTGACGTTCCGTCAGCTCTTTTCCAGGACCGCGCAGGTCCAGCTGAAGCCCGCGCCCACTCCCACGAGCAGCACCCTGTCGCCGCTGGCCAGCGCGTCGTCCGCCAGGAGCTTCGCCAGGCCGGCCGCCTGGTCCCCGGCGCCCAAGTGGCCCACTGTCAGGCCGTATTCCTGGAGCGTCACCTCGGGCTGTATGCCGAGCGGGGCCAGGCACTGCAGTTGGGAGAGCCGGGCGCCGAAGAAGGGGACGACCACGGCCGCCATCTCGTGGATGTCGGCGCCGGCCTCGGCGAGGCAGTTCTTGACGGCGGACATCATGCCCGTCTCGTTGCGCGTCGTGACCTCTTCCTGGGAACGCCCGCGCAGGAACCCCTTCTTGCGCGCGACCAGGTCGAGCGGCCCCGCCTGGCTTCCGCTCGGCAGGAACGGCTCGTCACCGCGGTGCAGCCCTTCCAGCATCGGCTGTGAGTAAGACGACGTGGCGACGAGGCGCAGCGTCCCCGGCGTGCGGGAGAGGACGACGCCCGTCCCCGCGTCGCCGAACGCGAGGCCCCGGTCGGTGCTCCAGCGGGGGAAGGCCGGGTCGGCGAACCGGTCGCCCGTGGTGACCAGGGCCGCCCGTGTGGCGGGGACCGCCGTGAGGCGCGCGGCCGCGTTCTCCAGCGCGCTCATCCCCCCGTTGGACATCTGCCGCAGCTCGTACGCCACGCAGTCGCCGTGGCCGAGCACCCGGTCCTGGATGTACGCAGCCGTGTTCCAGAACTCCAAGCCCTGGTACCAGCAGTCCGCGTGGATCAGCAGCCCCACGTCCTGCGCGTCCCGGCCGCTGCGGGCGAGCGCCGCACGGCCCGCGGCGACGGCGAGCTCGGGCCCGCTCCGCCCGACGCTCACCGACACGGAACGCTGTGCGCTCCGCTCGATCTCCTCTGCGGGCAGCAGGCCGGCGGCCACCGCCTCACGGCCGGTCTGCAGCTCCCCGAACTCGGCGGCCGCGCCCTCCACGTAGATGTCGTCCCAGCGCACTCGCCCACCCCTTCCTGATCCGGTCCTCGTCCTCGGCCCGTGCGGCTCAGCGGTTGCTCCACCGCGGGCTCGGGCCGAACCTGCGTGCCTGCGTGTGGCGCTCGTACGGCATGCCGGGCGGCATGTTGAGCACCTCCAGCTGAAAACCGCCCACACCGCGGAAGTAGACCCAGCGGTCACCGTGGATCGGGCCGCCGTCCTCGATCAGCTGGGGGTCGCCGAGCACCTCGGCGCCGTCCGTCCGGGCGAGCCACGCGGCGGCGCGCTCGACGTCGTCGACGAAGAACGCGAGGTGGTGGCCGCCCACGTCGCTGTTGCGTGGCCGCTCGGTGCGGCGGCCCTCGGCCTCGAAGCCGCTGAGCTCGACGGTGGTGACCGGGCCGAGCCGGATCGCCGCGGTGTCCTTGCGGAACGGCCCGGCCACGGCGTACCGGCGCCGCGCCGTGTCGGCGTCCACCGACTCGGCGGTGCGGTGGACGAGTTCGCCGCCCATCGGGCCGGTGAAGAAGGCGACGGCCTCGTCGAGGTCGGCCACCGAGTAGCCGACGTGGCCGATGCCGAGGGCGCCGGGCAGCCCGCGCGCCCAGTCGCCCGCGGGCCGGTACACGCGCGCCTCGGTCTCCCGCTCGTAAGGCAGCACGGCCGCCGTTTGGCGCAGTTCGATGCGCATGCCCCAGTCGGTGAGCAGGTGGACGCGGCGGTTGCCGGCCGCCGGGCCGCTCTCGTCCGTCCAGGGCTCGCCGACGGCCTGGACCTGCGGGGACCGCGTGGCCGCGGCGAGCGCCTCGTCCAGGTCGCGCACGTGGATACCGATGTGGTGCCCGCCCACGTCGGTGAACTCCGGTGCCGAGCGCCGCTGTCCGGGCGCGGTGTACTCGAACAGCTCCAGGTTGCTGTCCGGTCCGAGGCGCAGCATCGCGATGTGCGCGCTCGCGCGCGGGTGGACGCCGAGCTGGCGGGCCATCCAGTCGCTGTCCGGCTCCTCGACCGGGCCGAGCCGGTAGAGGACGTCGGCGCCGAGCACCGTGGTGCAGAACTCCACGGCCGCGTCCAGGTCCGCGACGGTGTAGGCGTAGTGGTCGACGTTGCGGGCAGTGGGGATGGACGTGGCGGCCGGGGTGTCCGTGGTCTCCATGGTGGGCGCCGTCGTGGCGGTGGGTGACATGACTCTGCTCCAGGGTTGCGGGGTGCACCCGGGGTGCACGCGGGGAGGGGCGGCGGCGGGGGTCAGACGGTGCCGGCGTGGGCCGCGTTGGCGACCGCCGCGGAGAGCGCCATGCCGCCGTCGATCAGGGTCGACGTGCCCGTGGTGTAGGCGGCCGCGGGCGACGCCAGGTAGGCGACGAGGGCGGCGACCTCGTCCGGGCGGCCGGGGCGGCCCGCGGGGATGGCAGGACGGGCGATCTCGGCGGCGTCCATGCCGGCCGGGACGTTGTTCATCGGGGTGGCGGTCTCGCCCGGCGCCACGGCGTTCACGGTGATGCCGTGCTCGGCCAGGTCCAGCGCCATCGCCTTGGTCAGCGCGCCCAGGCCGCCCTTGGCGGCGCAGTAGGTGCTGCCCTCCCCGATCGGGATGTGCTCGTGGATGCTGGTGATGTTGATGATGCGCCCGCCGCGGCCCTGCTCGATCATGCGCGCGGCCGCGATCTGACTCAGCCGGAACGGGCTGGTCAGATTGACGTCGAGGATGCGCTGCCAGTCCTCGAGGGTCTCCTCGACGACGGTCGCGCGTCGGTTCAGGCCCGCGTTGTTCACCAGTACGTCGATGCCGCCGAGCGTCTCGACGCAGGCCCGCAGGGTCTCCCCCGCCGCTGCCGGGTCGGTGAGGTCGAGCCCGAGGGTCTCGGCCCGTACGCCGTGCCGTACGGCGAGCCCGTCGGCGATCTCCTTGGCCGCGGCCGCCTGCCGTCCGTAACCGATGACGAGGTCGAAGCCGGCCGCGGCGAGCGCCTCGGCAACGGCCGCGCCGATACCCGAACTGGCGCCGGTGACGACGGCGATGGGGCGATTCATGGGGTGCCCTTTCTGGTGTGGTGGGTGGGGTGAAGTGGGGTGAGGTGGAGGGGGTGGGCCGGGGAGCCCCTGACGCCGCCGGGGGAGGTGCGTCAGGGGCGGTCGCCGGCCATGCCCCTTCAGGGGCGGGGCGTCAGTGAGAGGGCCACCTTGGGTGCGGCCCGGCGCCCCCTCTCCAGGAGCTCGAACGCCTTGTCGACGTCGGCGAGTTCGAAGACGTCGGCGATCATGCCCTTCGCCGAGAGAACGCCCTCGGCGAAGAGCCGCAGCGCGCGCTCGTAGTAGTCGAGCCCGTGCCGCACGCCGGTCATGGTGACGCCGCGCAGCACCAGCTCGGAGGCGTCGACGGCCGGCAGCGGGTCATTGGGCACGCCGACCGCCGCGATGCGGCCTCCGACGTCCGCCACCCGCAGCGCCTCCAGGAGGGCAGGCACCGCGCCGGACGCCTCGATGACGACGTCGTACTCGCCGTCGCGCGCCTCACCGGGCAGGAAGGCATGTTCCGCCCCCATCCGCAGCGCCGCGCCGATGCCCGCGTCGTCGATGCCGACCACGTCGACCGTGCCGGCCACGCGGCGGGCCATCTGGACGGCGAGCAGGCCCATGGTGCCGGTGCCGAAGACGAGGACGCGCTCGCCGGGGAAGACCCCGACCTTGTCCAGCGCCGCGAGCACCGTGACCGCCGGCTCCGCGAGCGCCGCCGCGAAGTCGTCGACGCCCGGCGGGACCTTCGTCAGGGACTGGGCGGGGAGCCGGATGAACTCCGCCGCCGCGCCCTGCTGTCCGTAGAGGCCGACTTCCTTCAGTTGCGAGCACTCGTTGCGGTGGCCCCGCTGGCAGGCGCGGCAGCCCCCGCAGGAGAGCATGGTCTGCCCGACGACCCGGTCGCCGATCTCCAGCTGCCGTGAGTACTGGCAGTTCCCGGCGATCGCCACCACACGTCCGACCCACTCGTGGCCGAACACGTGGGGCATCGTGGCCCGGCCGTCCCGCACATAACTGGCCGTGCCGTGCAGGAGTTCGAGGTCGGTGCCGCAGATGCCGACCGTCGTGGGGGCCACCAGGACGTACCCGAGCTCGGGGCCCGGTATCTCCACCTCCACCTGGCCGACCTTGTTGGCGTCCATGATCGCGGCAGCGCTCATGGAACCGTGCGGCCAGCGCCCGCACAGCAGGTCGTCCGTGGGAGGCAGCACCTTTTCGTGGTGTTCAGCCAACGTATCCGCTCCTCGGTCAGTGCCCGCCGTCGATCGGCGGGCGGAAAATCGGGGTCTGCTCACGCGCCGGCAACTCCGGCACCCTGGCCGGCAGTCGCGAGACGACGTCGGCCGGCAGCACGCGTACGGCGAGGAGGTCGAGCCCCTCGGCTCCCGCGGTGACCCGCACCGCGGCACGGGCTCCGACGAGCAGCGCGCCACCGGCGTCGAGCGTGCGCTCTTCCGCCGCACCGCCGCCGTCATCGGCCCCGGGCCCGGTCGCGGCCTCGGTGTGCACCGACGCCGATCCGGCGACCGCGTAGAGGGCGGCCTCGGTGCCGTGGGCCGGCTCGTGCGTCCAGGTGGCGCCGGGGGCCAGCCACAGCTGCTCGAAGGCCTCGCACTCGCTGTGCAACATGCCCCGGCGGGCGAGGCAGCGCCAGGTGCCGCCCGTACCACCGGAGTCCGGGGCGGCCGGGCGCAGGCGGAAGGAGGGCGGGGCGGGTGTGCTGACGATCACCGGGCGGCCTCCGACGACGCGACGGCGACCTCGGCGTGGAACAGCTCGAGGCCGCCCTCGCGGTCCGCGCCGATGCGGGCCCGCGTGCCCAGCGGCAGCGTCACGGCCGTGCCCGGGTGGAGTTCGGCGGTGCCGCTGCCGTTCTCGACCCAGCCCGTGCCGGAGACCACGAACACCATGTGCTCGCGCCCGTCCGCGGTCAGCTCGACGGTGCCCGAGGCGTCGACCGTCTCCAGGGCGACGGACCGCATGGGGCCGGTGAAGACGCCGGACGGGGAGACGGAGCGCTCGGCTCGCAGGTCGTGAAGGCGTGCGGTGCGCACCGGGCGCTCCTCCTTGGCGGGGGCGGGGGCAGAGACAGAGACAGGGGTGGGGGCGGCGGGCGTGTCCGGGCCGTCGGCGCCGAGTGCCGCGCTGAAGTGGGGCGAACGCATCTCGATGACCAGCCAGGCCAGATCGCTGTCGCCCGTGTTGCGCAGGCCGTGGACGGTGCCGAGGCCGGTGAGGATCAGCGAGCCGGGGGCGATGGGGTGGGCGGTGCCGTTGAGGTAGATCTCGCCGGTCCCGGAGAGGATGAAGTAGACCTCCTCGGTCCGGGTGTGCAGGTGCTCACCGCTGACGCCGCCCGGCGGGACGCACGCCCATTCGACGGCTTCCCAGCCGCCGCGCAGATCCGCTCCGGACGCGAGGGCCTTCCAGCGGGTCACCCCCGTGGTGCCGTGCACGCCATGGATCTCGGCGGGGCCGCTGACATCGCCGACGATCACCGCGGCACCGGAGATCGCTCTCGCGGCACCGGAGGTCACTCCCCGAACCGGGGCCGGCGCGTAGGCGGTCTCAGACATGCTGCGGACCTCCCACGCGGCGGCCCACTGTGCGCAGTTCCGCGACGCCGTCGAGCAGTTCCTGTTCGGTGAGGTCGTTGACGAAGGTGACGTCGCCGATGCCCACCGGGAGCGGGAGGCGCTGCCGGCCGTCGCGGTGGCGGACGGTGTCGCGCAGCGCGGCGGTGAGGAGCTCCGGCTGGTCGAGGAGGTCGTCCCAGGCGGGCAGTTCCAGTGCGTGCATCACGTCGTAGACGCGCTGTGCGTCCACGTCGTCGATCAGGCCGCGCCGCCGGGCGAGGGCCGTGGTGAGGGCCATGTCGACGCAGACGGCCTCGCCGTGCAGCAGCGCGGGCAGGGCGCGCATCTCGACGGTCGGGCTGAAGGTGTGCCCGTAGTCGACCGAGCGCTCCAGCTTGGCTTCCCACAGGTTGGGCTGCAGCTCTTCGAGCATGCCCTGGATGGCGCGGCGCACGACCTCGCGCGCGGCGTCCTCGCCCGCTTCGCTCTCGCCCTGGAACTTCTCGTTCAGCAGCAGCGGGCCGTAGCGCTCCAGGACGTCGAAGAGCCGCGCGTCCTTGATCAGGGCGATCTTGAGGATCTCGGCGAGGCCGTTGCCGATGTGCCGGCGGTCGAGCGTGGCGAGGAAGGTGCGGTCCAGGAGGGTGAGGTCGGCAGGGAAGTAGGTGCCGAGCCGGTTCTTGTGCCCGTTGAAGTTGACCCCGGTCTTGGCGCCCACGCCCGCGTCCACCAGGCCGATCAGGGTGGTGGGGACGCGGATGAAGGGGGTGCCGCGGCGGTAGAGGCTGCTCGCCAGGCCGACGATGTCCATGAGGACGCCGCCGCCGATGACGATGAGGGGCTCCCTGCGCCGGTCCACGCCGAAGGCGTCGAGCTCCTCGACGATGCGGGCCGCGGTCTCGAAGCTCTTGACGGTCTCGTCGGCGGGGACGACACAGATGACGTGCTCGACGTCGTGGTAGTCGAAGTAGGCTCGGATACGGTTGCCGTGCAGCAGGTCGACGTCGGAGTCGAGCACCACGAACCGGCGCAGGCGCTTGCCGGGAGCGGCCGCCGGTTCGAGCAGGTCCGTGCGCTCGAAGTCGAACAGGCCGTCGGCGACGCGCACTTCGTAGCTGACCGGCTTGGCGGTGCGGACCACCCACGCGTCGATGCGCTCGCTGTAGGCGTACAGCCCCGCGCCGGGCTGCGCCGCGACGACTGCGTCACCGGCGGAGCCGGCCGCCCCGTACTCGGTGGCGTTGGCGCGCTCGCTGGGTCGGCCCAGAAGCGCCGAAATGTTGCCGGACACGGATCACCTCAACTGGTTCGGAGAGTGGTTCGGTAAGCGGTGCGGTAAGCGATGCGAAGAGAGGCTCTCGGTGCTGGAGAGCGACTTAATCTATGCATTCTCAAGCAATCACTCGCAAGGCCGATCGGCCATTTCCTGGACTTGGCGAAGTAGCAACGCATGGCCCGCCAGGGCGCGAGAGAAGAACAGAACGACTGCTACGTTCTCCCGTAATCACATATCTGCAGGAGGACACACGTGCGTGCCAGCTCCCTTCCCCGCTACGGGGGCCCCGAACTGCTGACCGTGGCCGAGCTGCCCCGCCCCACGCCCGCGCCGGGACAGATCCTGGTCCGCGTCGCGGCGTCGGCGGTGAACCCGGTCGACCTCGAAGTGCGTTCGGGGGCGGCGGCCGGCAACATCCGCCACGGCTTCCCGATGATCCTCGGCTGGGACCTCTCCGGCGTCGTGGAGGAGTGCGGCCCCGAGGTGGACCGCTTCACCGCGGGCGACCGGGTCGTCGCCATGTCGGCCCAGATGGCCACCGGGGTGGGCACCCACGCGCAGTACGTCGCGCTCGACGCCGCACTCGCCGCGCCCGCCCCGAGCACCGCCGAACTCCCGCACGCCGCCGCGCTGCCGCTCGCCGGGCTCACCGCCCACCAGGCGCTCGAAGCCCTCGCCCCGCCGGCGGGCGGCACCGTGCTCGTCACCGGCGCGACCGGGGCCGTCGGCGGTTTCGCCGTCCAACTGGCCGTCTCCCGCGGCCTGAAGGTGCTCGCCTTCGGACGGCCCGACGACACCGACCGGCTGCGCGCGCTGGGCGCCCACGAGACGTACTCCGACGAGCACCCCGTGCCGCCCGGCGCCGCCGACGCCCTCCTGGAGACCGCGGGACTGCCCGCCTCCATCGCCGGGGTGCGCGACGGCGGCCGCGCCGTCTCGATCGTGCCGACGGCCCCGCCCGTCGCGGAACGCGGCATCGACGTACGCATGTCGTTCGTGGAGCAGGACGGCCGGCGCCTCGAAGAGCTCTCCGCCCTGGTGGACGAGGGCGTGCTCACCCTGCGGGTGGCCGCGACGTTCCCGCTGGCGGAGGTGGGCGAGGCGCACCGGCGCCTGGCGGCGGGCGGCTCCCGCGGCAAGCTGCTGATCTCGCCCTGGGACTGAGCGCCCGTGCCAGGGCCCCGGCTCCGAGCCAGGCGCCTGTCGTGACGTGACCTGATCCCGACCCCGACCCCGTGACTTGGAACAGCCATGCCGTTTGCCCTCTTCCCCTTGATGCTCTGCGTCTTCAGCGTCGGCAGCGCGGAGCTGGTCGTCGCCGGTGTGCTGCCCGCCATCGCCGGTGACCTGGACGTCTCCCTGTCCGACGCGGGCCTGCTCGTGACGGCGTACGCGCTCGGCGTCGTGGTCCTCGGCCCGCTCGTCACCCTCGCCACCAGCCGGGTGCCCCGCACTCCCCTGCTCCTCGGCCTGATGGGCCTGTTCACGGCGAGCAACGTGCTCGCCGCCCTGGCCCCCACCTATGCGGTCCTGATGACCGCCCGCGTCCTCTCGGCGATCACCCACTGCACCCTGTTCGCGGTCTGCATCGTCGTCGCGGGATCGCTGGCGGAGAAGGGCAAGGAGGCCTCGGCCGTGTCGCGGGTCGCCGTCGGCCTCAACCTCGCCACCGTGCTCGGTGTGCCGCTCGGCGTCCTCCTCGAGGAGCACTTCGGCTGGCGGTCGGCGTTCTGGAGCATCGCCGGGCTGAGCCTGTTCGCCCTCGCCCTGGTCGCCTGGCGGCCGCCCGCCGCGCCCGTGCCGGTCGCCGGCGGGTCCGGTGGCGTCGGTGCCGAACTGCGGGTGCTGCGAAGCCGCACGGTCCAGACGGCCATCCTGCTCACCGCGCTGGCGATGGCGGGCGTCTTCACCGCGTACACCTTCGTGAACCCCATCCTCACCTCGATGGGCGGGTTCGCCGACTCGACCGTCAGCTGGCTGCTGCTGCTCGTCGGCTGCGGCTCCCTCGTCGGCAACCTCATCGGCGGCAAGCTGGCCGACCGGGCGCTGATGCCCTCCCTCGTCGGCGTCCTCGCGGTGCTCGGCGCCGACCTCGCCCTGATGGCGCTCGGCGGCAGCGTGCCCTGGCTCCTGCTCGTCCTGCTCGTCGTCTTCGGCGCCGCCTACTTCGCCGTCATGCCGGGGCTGCAGGCACGCATCCTGACCGGGGCCGGGGACGGGGCGCCCACGCTCGCCATCGCCATCAACATCGGCGCCTTCAACATCGGCATCGCCTTCGGCGCCTGGTTCGGCGGCCAGCTCCTCGGCCTGGACCTCGGGCTGCGTGTGGTCATCGCCGCCTCGGCCCTCCTCTCCTGGCTCGCGACGGCCGTCGCGGTCGGCGAGCTCAGGAAGGACCGGCGCGCCGCGCGCGGTGCCGCCGCGCCCGCCCCGGCCGCCCCGGCCCCCGTTCCGACTTCCCGCGTTCCCGCCGCGGCCGACGCCTCGACCGACTGAGGCCGACGACCCGGCCATCCCCGCTGCAGCAACCAGCTGCGGCACCCGACTTCTTCTGGAGTAGCACTGATGAGTGAGCTCACCCGGCGCAAGGTCCTGCGGCGGTCCGCCGTGGCAGGCGGCGCGGCCCTGGGCGCGACACTGCCCGTCACGGGTCCCGCGCAGGCCGCGCCCGTCCGGGTCACGGCCGCGCGCACCGCGTCCGCCGCGGCTTCGGCGGTCACCGTGCGCCCCGACGACGCCCGTTACCCGGAGCTGATCCGCGGCACCAACCAGCGCTGGGTCGGCAAGCCCGAGTACGTACGCCTCGTCTCCTCCGCCGACCAGGTGGTCGACGCCGTCAAGGAGGCCGTCGCCGCGGGCAAGCGTGTGGCGGTGCGCAGCGGCGGTCACTGCTACGAGAACTTCACCACCAGCTCCGACATCAAGGTCCTCATCGACCTGTCGCAGCTGACGACGGTGGACTACGACGCCGACCGGCGGGTCTTCGTGGTGGAGCCCGGCGCCTGGCTCTCCGACGTCTACAGCACCCTGTTCAAGCGCTGGGGCGTCACCCTGCCCGGCGGCTCGTGCCCGTCGGTGGCGGCCGGCGGCCACATCGTCGGCGGCGGCTACGGCGCGCTGTCCCGGCTGTTCGGGCTCACCGTCGACCACTTGTACGGCGTCGAGGTCGTGACGGTGGACAAGGACGGGACCGTGCGCAAGGTCGTCGCGACCCGCGACGCCGCCGACGCCCGCCTGCGCGACCTGTGGTGGGCGCACACCGGAGGCGGCGGCGGCAACTTCGGCATCGTCACCAAGTACCTGCTGCGCACGCCGGGCGCCACCGGCTCCGACCCGGCCGGGCTCCTCCCCCGCCCGCCGGCGGAGCTGCTGACCAGCACCGCCACCTGGTCCTGGGACGGCCTGACGCAGACGGGCTTCAAGCGTCTGGTGAAGAACTACGGCGACTGGTTCGTCGCCCACGGCGGACCCGACGCCGCACACCTCGACCTGTTCAGCCAGCTCAAGGCGGCACACCGGTCGGCGGGCGCGATCACGATGGTGACGCAGCTCGACGCCACCCGCTCCGGGGCCGCAGCCGACCTGGACGCGTTCGTCGCCGCGGTCGGCGCCGGGGTGCCCGGCACCCCGCGGGTCAGCACCCAGCGGCTGCCGTTCCTGCACGCCACCAAGTGGCCGGGGTTCGCGGGCGGTGACCCCACGCTGCGCTTCGAGGACAAGTCCGCGTACATGCGGGCGGGCTTCCCCGACGACCAGCTCTCGGCCGCGTACCACCACCTGACCCGCACCGACTACAGCAACCCGGCGGCGCTGCTGCTGATCGCGGGGTACGGCGGCCGCGTCAACGCCGTCGCGCCGGACGCGACCGCCGTGGCCCAGCGGGACTCGGTGATGAAGCTGCAGTACCTCGCGTTCTGGCAGGACGCCGCGGAGGACGAGCGCCACCTGTCGTGGGTGCGCGAGTTCTACCGGGACGTCTACGGGGCCTCCGGCGGAGTCCCCGTGCCCGGCCGGGTGAACGACGGCTGCTTCGTCAACTACGCCGACGTCGACCTCGGCGACCCGGCGCACAACACCTCGAAGACGCCCTGGCACTCCCTCTACTACAAGGGCAACTACCCCCGCCTGCAACGGGTGAAGGCCGACTGGGACCCGCGCGGCATCCTGCGCCACGCCCAGTCCGTCGAGCCCTCCGCGGGCTGACCGCCCCCCTGACTTCCGCGGTCCCTCACCGGGCCGCGGTGCCGCGCCGGGGTCACCGGCGCGGCCTCCCCTCCCGCACGACAGCGACACGACAGCAAGGAGAAAGCGATGCCTTTCGCTTCCACGCACGGTTCCAAGGTGGAGTACTTCGAGACCGGCACCGGCCCCGGCCTCGTCCTGGTGCACGGCACCGGCGGCGACGCGGGAACGTACGACCAGCTGCGCGACACCTTCAGCGACCGCCGCACCGTCGTCGTCCCCAACTACTCGGGCAGCGGCGCCACCGAGGACGAGGGCGGCCCGCTGACCCTGGACCTGCTCATCGCCCAGATCGACGCCGCGATCGAGGACAGCAGCGCCGAGGGCCCGGTGGACCTGCTCGGCTGGTCGCAGGGCGCGCTGGCCGTCGCCGCCTACACCGCCGTGCACCCGGAGAAGGTGCGGCGTCTGGTGCTGCTCACGGGGTGGATCAAGAACGACGCGCGCCAGCAGCTCTACTTCGACCTGTGGCACCGCCTCGACCAGCTCGACCACGAGACCTTCGGCCGGTTCCTGCAGCTGAACGGCTGGACCACGCAGCAGGTGAACTCCTTCGGCGTCGCGGGCGTCGAGGAGATGGTGTCGGGTGGCGTCCCCGCGGGCATCGGCCGGCAGATCGCGCTCAACCTGGAGCTCGACATCACCGAGTACCTGCCCAGGATCACCGCGCCGACCCTGGTGATCGGTGCCACGCACGACAACATGATTCCGGTCGAGCACTCCCGCGCGCTGCACGCGGCGATCAAGGGCAGCCGGTACGCCGAGCTGGAGGCGGGTCACTTCGCGGTCTTCGAGAAGCCCGCCGAACTGGCCGAGCTGGTCCAGGAGTTCCTGGAGGCGGACGACACCGCGGGCACGGACGGCACCGAGGGCGAGGCCGCCGCGACCGCCGCGGCCTGACCCGGCGGGTAGCTCGCACGTTCGCACAGAGCCCGGTGGGGGCGGCTCGGGCCGCCCCCACCGGGCTCTGTCGTGTCCTGGTCCTAGTACCTGGTCCTAGTACCTGGTCCTAATTCCTAGGACGCGGGAGGCGTCGGGGTGTGCCGGAGCCGGTTGACCAACGACGCCGTCTCCGGCTCGAAGGCGGCCATGTCGAGCGCGAGCGCCAGCTCCTTGGTGAACGTGCCCTGCGCCTGGCCGACGAGTCTGCGGCCCTCCGCCGTGAGGTGCGCGAACATCACGCGCCGGTCCTCCTCGCCGACCGTACGGGCGACGAGGCCCTCGTTCTCCAGGCGGCTGACGAGGCGGCTCATCGTGGACTGGCTGGAGCCCACCGAGTCGGCCAGCTCCTGCATGCGCAGCGCGCCACGGGCCAGGACCGACAGGGCCGTGAACTCCGAAGCGGTGACGCCGTGTTGCCGCTGCAGCTTCTTGTCGAGGGTCGTACTCACCCCGTTCACCAGAAGCAGCAGCTGCCTCCACAGCTCGAGTTCGCCACCGAGTCGTCCGCGTGCGGCAGTCGCCATGCCGTCCCTCACCGTCCTGTCCTCCGCCTGCGCCCGGACCCCGGCCCCCTTGAGGCGATTCCGCGCCCCACGGTGTCGTCACAGCAGTGAATACTTGCCTTTGCAAGCATAGGACAGCGGGGCGGCAAGGGCCAGGGCGCGCGGAAAACGAGCGAGCCGGCGCTCCCCTGAGCGGGGTGCGCCGGCTCGCTCGCCGGGAGACGCGCCTACTGCGGGACGGCGCGGGACCGCCGCTCGGCGCGGGGCTTGGCGAATCTGCGCATCAGCGGCATCTCGACGCCCTTGTGCAGCAGCCACGCGAAGCCGAGGCACACCACGAAGTACAGGGCCATGACGCCCAGGCCGCCGGCGGGCCCGAACTGGCGCGTCTCGCCGATCAGCGAACGGACGTACACGAGCAGGACGTTGTGCACGATGTAGAAGGCGAACGACACCTCGCCCAGCCACACCATGACGCGGCCCCGGAAGGGCGAGCGGTCGCCGCGCAGGTCGGTGGCGGCGACGGCGGGGATGAGCAGCGCGAACGGGACGAGTGCCGCCGCGTTGAGCCCGAAGAGCCAGGGCGTGGCGTTGGCGATCGCGTAGCCCACGACGACGAGACCGCAGGCGGGCAGCAGCCCCAGGCCGATCCAGCGGCCGGTCATGAGGATGCGCGCCATGACGATGCCGAGGACGAAGTCGAGGGTGCGCACCGGCGGCAGCATGTAGACGGCCCAGTACTGGACCTCGGAGACCGGGAAGCCGTTGGACATGGTGCCGTCGGGCAGCAGGAGGTAGCCGAGGGCCGGGATCGCGGTGATGGTGACGACGAGGCCGCCGGCCCACGCCCACAGCCGCTCGGGGCGGATCCGCGCGATCCACCGGTGCAGCAGGGGGAAGCAGAGGTAGAAGAAGACCTCGCAGGACAGCGACCAGCTCGGCGGGTTGATGCTCAGGTACGTGTGGTAGTCCGGGATCCACGTCTGCAGCAGGAGCAGGTTGGGCAGCCACTGCTGCCAGGTCGCGGTCGCCCCGGCGAACAGCACCATCGCCCCGATCCAGCCGGCCACGTGGCTGGGGTAGAGCTTGACGAGACGGCGGCGCCAGAATCTGCGGGGCGTGTCGTCCGGGCGTGCGGAGTAGGTGAGGATGAAGCCGCTGAGCAGGAAGAAGAAGGTGACGCCCATCCACCCCGTCTTGCTCGCGGCCGCGTGGAAGAAGTCGGAGACGCCACCGCTGAAGGGGTTCAGGGGCGGCTCCGTCGTCAGGGACGCGTGGAAGAGGAAGACCATCATGGCGGCGATGAAGCGCAGACCGGTCAGGGACGGCAGCCGGGCGAAGCCCTTGGGGTCGGTGGGTGGGCCGGGGAGCTTGCTGCCGAGGGGCGTACTGCCCAGGGGTGCGACGTTCGTCGCCATGGAAACCTCCGAAGGGTCAATGCATGGGTCAATGCATGCTGATGCAAGGGTTAAAGCTGCTTTGCGCGTGCCGTCAGGTCCCGTTGGATCGTGGCGAAGGAGCGGTTCTTCGTCTCGGGGACCACGCGCACCACGAAGACCAGGGCACCGGCGCAGACCGCGGCGAAGCACCAGAAGACGGCGGCCTCGCCGAACAGGTCGGCCGCGGGCAGGAAGAGCTGGCCCACGACGAAGTTGGCGGACCAGTTGACGAGGACGCACAGCGCCACGCCCCTGGCGCGCACGGCCGGCGGGAAGATCTCCGCGGCGAGGATCCAGAAGACCGGGCCGATGCCGACCGCGAAGGCGGACACGTAGAGCCCCATGGAGACCAGGCTGACCCCGTGCGAGGCCCCGCCGAACGCCCCGTTCAGGGCGCAGCCGAGCGGTACGAGCGCCGCCGCCATGCCGATCAGGGAGAAGACGAGGAGCGGCTTGCGGCCCGCCCGGTCGACCAGCGGGATCGCGGCGACCGTCATGAGCAGGTTGGCCACGCCGATGGCGACGGAGTACATGATCGAGTTGGTGGCCGGCAGGCCGGCCCGCTGCATGATGCTGGGGGCGTAGTAGATGATCGTGTTGATCCCGGCGAACTGCTGCACCGCCCCGATCGTGACGCCGATCAGCAGCGCGCGCCGCACGACGGGCTCGGCCAGCATCCCGCGCGGGGCGGCGGGGCCTGCGCCCGACGCGGCGGGCCCGTCACCCCGGCTCGCCCCCTGGTCCCGGAGCCCGGCGCGTCGCCTCCGCTCGCTCCACACGGGGCTCTCGGGCACGAAGAAGAGGCCGGCCAGCATCAGGACGGACGGGACCAGGCCCACGCCGAACATCGCACGCCAGTTGGCGTCCCCGGCGAACCAGAGGTTGATCAGGTACGAGACGAGGATGCCCGCGGTGAGCAGGATCTGGTTCACCGTGATGAGGCGGCCGCGCAGCCTGGGCGGCGCCACCTCGGCCAGGTACAGCGGGACGAGCGAGGACGCGGAGCCCACGGCGACGCCGAGGATCACCCGCGCGGCCACCAGGGTCCAGAAGCCGGCGGCCAGGGTGGCGAGGGCGAGGCCTAGGGTGAAGGTGGCGGCGACGGCGATCAGTGTCTTGCGGCGCCCCCAGCGGTCGGCGGGGGCACCGCTCCAGAGTGCGCCGGCCGCCGCGCCGAGGAGCAAGGAAGAGATGACCGCGCCCTCCTGGAACGACGTGAGGTGGAAGTCCTCCTTGAGGAACAGCAGGGCGCCCGAGATGACGCCCGTGTCGAAGCCGAAGAGCAGCCCGCCCAGGGCGACGACGCCCACGGTGAGCGCCAGCCGCCAGGTCGGGACGGCCGGTTCGGCGCTTTCGGGCGCCGCCCGCAGGGGCGGTCGCGTCGCCTGGTCGAAGTCCAGGGTCGTCGCCCGGTCAATTTCCACGGTCACCGACGGCACTCGCTTTCTCGAGTCTGCGTATGTGTATCTGCGTACGTGTGTCTGCGTACGTGTAGGGGCTTCAGGGGGGCTCAGACCCCGTACCTCGCCCGGTACAGGGCGAAGCGGCTGGTCAACTCCCGGCGGGAGAGACCGAATTCGGCGGGCTGGAAGGGGCGGGCACGGCGTGCCTCGCGGGCCGTTCCGTCGATGAACGTCGACGCCACCCGGTCGAACATCGGCGTCGCGGTGACGCCGGCGAAGGCGAGCACGGCACGCACCTGCCCGGCCGGGTCCGCCACCAGGTCGTCGAAGCGAATGTCCAGCAGCCGCCCCCGGGGCACGTCGAGCCGCGCCCGCTCGGCCGCCACGAGATGGCGCTCGACACGGTCGGCCCACTCCTGCCCGGCGGGCCGCACTTGACGGGCCGTCCGTCCGCGCAGGGCCGTGGCGATGCCGGCGCACGCGGCGACGGTGTCCGCCGGATCACGGTGCACCTGGACCACCTTGGCGTCGGGGTAGACCCGCAGCAGCTGCTTCAGACCGCGGGCGTGGAAGGAGTCGCGCAGGACGAGCCTGGAGGCCGGGATCCGCCACGTGACCGCCTGGATCTGGGCACGGTGGAACGCGTACGCCTCTGTCGGGTCCGCGGTCTCCAGCCATGCGGCGTAGCCGGGCACGCGCCAGGAGAGTGTCGCCGCCATGCCGTGGAACGCGTTGCCGAGAAGCCGGTGGCAGCCGCCGGGCCGGGTGGCGCCGACGAGGAGCCCGGAGCCCCGTCCAGCGGTGGCGCGCGTCAGGTTCCGCGCAATGCTCCCGGCGCGGTCCAGTGCGGCGCGGCGCTGCCGGAGGGTGGCGGGGCGGCCTGCCGGGTCGTGCAGTTCGGCCAGGGTCGGGGCGTCTAGGCAGGGGTGCTCCGCGAGGGCGTTGTGCAGCATCGCGGCGCCGCTGCCCGGGAGCCCGGTGACGAAGAGCGGGGCCCGGATGTCGTTCAGCGCGATCTCGGGCCGGTCCCGCAGCAGCCGGATCATCTGCTGCTGCTTCTGGAGGGCCGACAGCAGCTCGGAGCGGGCGGCCCTGCGGCCCTCGGCGTGCAGGTCGGCCTCGGTGTCGAGGGAGCGCAGGAGCCGGTCGAGCGCCGGCAGGAAGCGCAGTCCGACGGCGTCCGTGTCACCGTCCTCCCGCAGCCGTTCCAGGAGGTCGTCCACGGCGAGCACGTCGCGGTCGCGTCCGCCCGGGCGCTCGTGCGGCACCCCGTGCCCCGTCGCCCGCAGCAGGCCGCCGGACGCCCGTCGCGGCTGCCCGCCGCCCCTCCCCCATGCCGGTCCGCCGCCGGGTCCGCCCCAGGGGACAGCCGACTCGCGTGCGAGGACAGCGGGTTCACTCCGTCTGCTCACCGACCCACCTTCCAGATACGTGCCGGACCAACTGCCGTGCGCGCCGCGGCCGCACGGTGGCGGCGCCATGTCGGCCCGCCGGGTCTTGGATCTCTTCGCTTGCGCGTCGCCGCCCGCGCGTCGACCGCTCGGGTCAACAGCCTTGCTCACGGCGGCCGTTGCGCGCGTCCGCCGTACTACGACGAGGCGGAGAGCCCCGGGAGGACGAGCGCCCAGAGGCGGGAGAGGTGCCGCTCCACGCTGCCGCCGCTCTCCCCCTCACCGGCACCCGCACCCGCGTCCTCGCCGCCGCCCGGCACACCGTGCAGCCGCCCCGAGAGGCGGGACTCCGCGCCGGCCAGGAGGTATTCGGCGAGGAGGACCACGTCGTCCTCGTTGACGGCGGGGCCGAGTCCACCCCGGTCCGCGCGGGCCAGGGTCTCGGCCACCGTGGGCAGCCAGAGCGCGGACCACGTGCCGTCCTCGTCGGGGAGCTCGCGCCACAGCCGGGTCGCCGCCCGCACCACCTCGTCCCGTTCGAGCAGCCGCGCCAGATCGAGCGTCAGCGCGACCACGGTGTCGAGCGGCGGTGTCGTGGCCGTGCTCGCTTGTGCCACACACGCGCGGACGGCGGCGTCCCCGCGCGTCCGCACCGCCTGGGCGAGACCTGCCTTGGAGGCGAAGTGGAAGGTGAGGGCGCCGACCGAGATGCCGGCGGACCGGGCGACGCGGCCCAGGGATGTGCCCTCGTACCCCGTGTGCTCGAACTCGCGGGCCGCCGCGCGGACCAGGGCCTCCCTGGTCCTCGCGGCCCGTTCCTGCTTCACCATCGCGCCCTTCCCTGTTCCCCGGAGTCCCAGATCCCGCTCCGGTCCTGCACGCCACAGCCACTGTGGGCACTGGGCGGAGCGCCGACAACGCCGACTTCCGAAAGTCGCCCCTCCGGTTGTCGGGGGGCACTGAAGTTGGCCAAGTAGCGACCACCTGCCCCCGGGACTTCAAAAGAAAACGAACGTTCTCTATTATTGCCGGAGTCAGGCGCCATCACGGGGAGGGAAAGCCATGACAGAGCTCCAGGACCACCGGCTGCCCGAGCTGATCGCGGACACGTCGATCAGCTCGTACGCGGAGACCGTCTTCGGGCACCTGCGCCGCGCCGATCAGCGGCGCTGGGCCGCCGCCTATGTGCTGGGACTGCTCACCACGCCCGGCAGGAAGTCGGTCAGGCGGCTCGCGGCCCAGCTGCACGCGGGCCCGACGGCCGCCCAGTCCCTGCACCAGTTCGCCAACGCGAGCCCCTGGGACTGGGAGCCGGCCCGCCGTGAGCTGCTGCGCCTGACCGAGAGCCGCCTGCAGGTGCGTGCCTGGACCATCGGCGTCGCGGTGCTGCCCAAGCGCGGCAGCCACTCCTGCGGGGTGCACCAGCGCTTCGAGCGATCCACCGGCCGTACGGTCAACTGCCAGATGGGAATAGGCCTGTTCCTTTCGTCGGACACAGCGCACGTCCCCGTGGACTGGCGGCTGCGGCTCTCCAAGGAGTGGCACGAGGACGAGGAGCTGCGTGCGCGGACGCGCATCCCGGAGACCGTGCGGCACTGTTCCGCCGCGGAGCACGCCCTGGACCTCGTCGACTCGCTCGCCCCCTTCAGCCGCCGTGAACCGGTGCCGGTCGTCGCCGACACGAGCCACCACCCGACGTCCGGGGCGCACCTGGCCACGGAACTGACCGCGCGCGGGCGCGACTGCGTGATCGCCGTGCCGCACGGCCTCCGGGTCGTACCGGAGGGCCAGCGCGTGGTCGCACCGGGCTCACCCGACGGGGTGCTCACCGCCGGCAGGCTCCTCCAACTCCTCGCCCCCAAGGGGGCGGTGGCCACCGCGGCCGGACTCCGGCACGGCCCGCAGCGCGGCGACCGCCTGGTCTCCGCCCTGGTGCGCCTGCCGGGACGGCGCGGTGTCTCCCCCGGCGTCTACCGCCTCTTCGCCCGGCGGCGCCCCGGGGCCCAGGGGGTCGGGCGCGTCTGGCTCACCAGCCTGGTGCGCCCGCCGCTGCACGACCTGCTGCCCCTGGTGCAGGCGCAGTCCGGCACGGTCGCCGCCCTCGCGGACCTCACGGAGAACTACGGCCTGCGTGACTTCGAGGGGCGTTCGTATCCCGGCTGGCACCACCACATGACGCTGGCTTCCGCCGCGTACGCGTACCACCGGCTCATCGCGGGAGGCCGGGCCGCCGGGGCCGTCGGCCCGGGCTCTCAGCTCGCCTGGTCGAAGTCGATGGCGCTGTAGGCGCGCAGCTTGGAGAGGCGGTGGTCGGAGTCGATCTTGCGGATGGTGCCCGACTTGGAGCGCATGACGAGCGAGGACGTGGAGGCGGTGGCGGCGCGGTAGCGGACGCCCTGGAGCAGTTCGCCGTCGGTGATGCCGGTGGCGACGAAGAAGACGTTGTCGCCCTTGACCAG